>CALJRU010000061.1 GCA_937976375.1 uncultured Peptococcaceae bacterium
TTCATGAGAACAGCGATTTTTATATTTCACTGTCTCTCATAAAGGGAGCATACCAAACACATCTTCTCAGGGGCTTATTTTGTTTTTAACGCCTTTTACCGATCATTAGAGACGGTATCCCCTTCCAGCGTAAACAGTGACCAGTCACGCCCAGAATAATCCAATAGATTATTATAGGCCACACATTGATAGTCGTTAAGCAGGCTCTCATACGGAGTGTCTTCAATGCTGTATGAGACGTCGCCCTGTGCATCCTTGAACCCTACATTGGAGATAACTGGCAAACGCGCATACAAACTGGCAAGATAACGGTTATATTCCGGCATCTCTACCCCTGCCGTTTCCATAATAAGCGTCGACAGATAATTGGCCGAGATGGATCCAATATTTTTCTCTGGAATGTCATAGTTCGCCCAAATCACAAACGGCGTCTGAAAACGACTCAGCAATTCTTCCTCCGATAACTCATCAAGGCTCTTTCCATCGTAAAGTTCTTCGTAGAACGCCTGCTCCACACTTGGCTGATGATCGCCAAACATGACGATGATGGTTGGTTCTTCCACGTTCTTAAAATAATCGATCAATTCTTCAAAAGCCTGATCAGAAGCGTGCATCAATGACAAATAACGTTCAGCCTGAGGATAGTCTCCATCCATATCCAGAATGCGTACACTCTCCTTAAAGTTTGGAAATCCATCTGCGTAGCCGCCATGATTTTGAATGGTCACATTGAACAAAAAGAAAGGCTCAGCCGTGTTGCGTGCCTCATACAAATCTTCCAGCAGCTTGTAATTATAATGGTCGCTCATGTAATCGCGGTTGTACACATCACCATCTTTTGGATCAATGCTTTCCACCGCTTCCATGCGGTCATCTGAAGTCATTTCCAGCATCTCTTCCGGCAAAATATCTTCTATAAAGGTAGTATCTTCAAAGCCAAGATATTGATAAGCGCTCTCCCGATTCCAACCGCTGATGTAGTACGGATGAAAGGCTTCGGTCTGGTAGCCCAGCTCGCGCAGTGTCCACACCATAGAAGGTGTATTATCATGAATGTTTGCCGAATAAGCGACGGCCCCACTTGGCAAGAAGCGTTGCGCATTTCCCGTCAGCGCTTCATATTCCGTACATGCTGTGCCACCACCAACCACTGATACCTGTAAATTGCCGCGAATGGTATTTTCTTCCAGGCTGTCGAAAAACGGTGTGACATCAATGTTGGTCTTAAACCCTTTGCCCAATGATTGAAGATCTGAAAACGACTCGTTCATGATCATAATAATATTCGGCGTCGTATCACTTGGCGTATAGTCTTTTTCACCGGTGAGCATATTATACGCTGTATCGCCCGTTGGTGAAATGTCATCATCCACTAAAAGACTGGTTATGATGTTTCCAACCTCATCCGCTTTGTAGTTTTCCGGTTTTTCCGGATAAACATTGCGCAAATTGAGACAGAAGGCCAGCCATTGGCCATATTGTTCATAGCTCTCTTCCTGATTCCAATAAGAGATTGCATAACCCTTTTCCTGTAAATAAGCGCCACTGAAAAAGACGGAGACAATCCCCACCACCAGCAATACAGCCAAAGCCCTGAGGGTCAATTTCCAGCGCACACGCTTGAGATTGGCACTGCCCAGCTGAAAACCCATTCCCATGATCAATCCACACTGTACAGTAGCGATGGTCCAAGACCAAGATAGTTCAAACACGTAATTATCAGCCACATTCGCCGCCGTGCCAGAGGATAAAATGTCCAGCGGCACAAATGGTGTTCCACGGAAAATCATGATGAAATAACACGCCGCTGCAAACAAATAAAGCAGACCGGTTCCAAACAACACCGCCCAGCGATAATTGCCAAAGATCACCAAAAAGAAAAGGTAAACCAAACCATAGGCGAGAACGTTCATAAAAACAATCGCCAGTCCACGTTCAAAAGCTTTCTCACCATTAAAAAGTTCAACCATATTGTAGGCAGCAAAAGGCGCCAACGCAAAAATCAGCGTACTCAAGACAAAGCCGGCCTTGCCACGCACTTTCAGTCGAAAGCTAAACAGCAGCCCGATCACAACCGACAAACTCATTAAAAGCCGCTCTGAGCACCAATGGCCCAGTAATGCCGTGTCCGCAGGCAATCCATCTACTTGGCGCGTCATCCAGATGATGCCTGCCGCCAAGATCCACCCCAGCACCACATACTGCCAAGGGCTTCGCACCAGGTAGAATGGTCCCAGATGTACCAGTGGTTTCTCCTTTGTCAGCATTTTTCGAAAGCGGGCAGATTTTGACCGATGTTCCTGCTGTTCTTCCATATCATCAGCTCCTTTCAAAAGCGTTTACCGCGAAAAAAATAGAGACGGATGTAAAAACATCCGTCCCCTCAAAATATATGTTGGTTAGCTGGTTGCTGATGGCAGCGCCTCATCATTTTGTGCTGCTGCATCAGCGTCTGTTCCGGCACTCGCGTCCGATGCCGTTTCATCTTCATCCGGGTCTGGCGGGTCTGCCATCGGCTGCCCATCTAAGGTAAAGAGCGACCAATCCCGATTCTTGGTATCCAAGAGATTATTATAAGTAATGCAGTCATAGCCGTGAATCAAATCTGCATAAGGGCTTGTTGCATCATCTTTAGAGTGCACTGTTCCATCATCACCGCGATAGCCAACAGTATCAATAACAGGAATTTCCTGATAAAGCGCTGCCAGATATTCATTGTATGGCGTCAATTCCAAACCAGCCACCTGAAGCAGCAACGTCGACAGATAATTTGCAGAAATGTTGTTGAGCGTTGCTTCATCGATGTCATAGTTTGCCCAAATCAAGAATGGAGTCTGATAACGCGTTTGCTGTTCTTCCGCTGTCAAATCATCCAATGACTTCCCATAAAGTTCTTCATAGAAAGCATTTTCAACAGACGCCTGGTGATCGCCAAACATAACGATGACCGTTGGCTCATCCACATTGCTGAAGTAAGTGATCAGCTGTTCCAGCGCTTCATCAGATTTTTTCAGCAAGGACAAATAACGCTCTGCCTTTGGATAGTACCCCATCATATTGGTAATGCGGACTTCCTGATTAAAGTTCACATAAGAGCGATCATAGCCGCCGTGGTTCTGCATGGTGACGTTGAACAGGAAGAATGGCTTCGAAGTATCACGCTGTTCATACAGTTGTTCTACCTTTTCAAAATCATAAGAATCACTGATAAAACGGCGCAAGAGCATATTATCCTGATCTGGATACAGCGCTTCTACCTGGTTGATGAATGCATCTTCGTCATTCGATTCTTTATACTCTGCAACAACATTTGGATCAATGAGGTCTTCCATTGAAATAAAGTCGTTAAAGCCCATATCATTATACACTGCCGGACGGTTCCAGCCATCGGCAAAATATGGGTGAAGCGCCAATGAAGAATACCCCTGACTTTCCAAGGTAGATACCAGAGATGGCTGCGCCCCATCAATATAAGACTCATACACACTGCTGCCACTTGGCAACGTGCTGATCGAGTTGCCTGTCAAAAATTCATATTCAGTATTACTGGTCCCCGCACCAAAAACTGGCACTGAAAGTGTTCCCTTAATGGTATTTTCAGTGAGGCTGTGATAAAACGGCAGATAATCGACGTTGGTTTGCAGATCACCCAAGGTACCAGGATCGGAGAAGGTTTCATTCATAATGGCGATAACGTTTGGTTTTTGACCGCTCACCTTGTAAGTGTCTTCCCCTGTAAGCAAATTGATCGATGTATCATTGTCTGGATCAGCATCGACAGAATCAACAACATCCTGTGCCAAATCACTCACATCATTGCTGTTATAACCATCTGGTGCAGACACATGCAAATACTTGGTGTTCAAGCAGAAATTGTACCAAATCCCACTGCTGTGGTAACCGCGGCTCTGGTTCCAAAAGTCTGGTTTGAATCCATGATCAGCGAGCACATCTGTACCATACACAGTGCTGGCGATGATTAAAACATATGCCACAGCAGTGGCACGCACCATGATTTTGCTGCGTCGTACCTGAGGGCGAATGTTTACCATCTGACGGCCCATCACAAAGATCAGAATGAGCATCAATGCAGCCATGACAATCTGCCAGGACAGTTTATAATCATATCCGGCAGCCACGTTCATCCCTGTGCCAACAGCAAGAATATCCATTGGCACCAATGGTGTGCCGCGAAAAAGGTCCACATAATAGTTGGCCAAACCGAATACGAACATCACAATGTTGACAATCGCAATCGTCATCCGGAAGCGGCTTGTAATGAAAAATACGATCACATAAAACAGCAGATAAGCCATATAATTCATAAAGAATGTGGCTGGCGAAAAGATATACAGGAAATTTCCGTTATAACACTCCACCATCTGCATGGAAACAACTGGCATCAAGAAAAAGATGGCCGTGTAAAATTTATTCCGAAATCGTTCTTCCACATGAACGCGGAAAACCATCAGCACGCCAATCATTAAAGCAAAGCCATAAGCTGTTGCCATGACTTTCCAACCCCAAAAATCAGTGGCCGGATTCAAGAAAAGGTTCCATTTCGCAGTGATAAAAGCAGCCAACGCCAGCACAATGCAGATGGCAATTTGTGTCACTCTTTTGCTGCTGCGCTGAAAAGATACAGCATCAACAAAATCATTGACAAATCTCACGTATGCGATAAGGAAGCGTTTGATCTTTTCTTTCATTTTATCTTCAGCCCCGCTTTCCTTAGAAAATTTATTTGTAAATAAAAGGCATAGTCTTACTAGAACATTTACCTTCACAGTTTACCCCTTTGTTAAGTCAAGTGCAAGCGCTTTACCTATTTTTTAACCGAAAGCCCAAATATTTACAAAGCTGAAATCAACCTTAACAAAGCCATATCCAGCTATTTTTAGACCTTCGCCATTGATAATAAGATAAATTCAGCATTTTTTATGACAGGATTCTCTAACTTAAGCCGTCTTTTTTAACGTATCCTTAACATTTCACTTTTCAATAGCACTGTTAAAAATCCTTTGAACGCGATGCGCAAAGCGTAAGATGTGGTATAATATCACACGAAATGACTACGAAAGGCTGGTGGAAACGATGATTGCAGCAGCGAGCCTGCAAAGTGAACTGCAGACACGACTCAAAAAAATGACCGCTGGAGAAGTGCTCCAGGTACGCACGTGGAAAGGCGACCGCGGCCTCACCATCACCTGTCTGGACACAGACTTATTCCAACTGGAGGAAGACGGCTTTCAAAATCAAGTTTTTGACAACCTCTCCCGCTCAGCGGTACTGAAAGCCGTCAAGCCTATTGCCCGCCGCGAATTTCCACGCAGCAACAAACTTCGATTGACCATTGTAAAGGAAGGAAACATTCATGGATAAACTTATTTTTCTCGGCACTGGCCATGCGCTGGCCTATCACTGTTATTCCACCTGCGTGGCGCTGACCGATGACACCCATTACTTCATGACCGACGGCGGCAGCGGCAACGGCGTGCTCCTGCAAATGGAACGCGCTGGCATCAGCCCGGATCAGATCACCGATCTTTTCATTTCCCACCGCCATACCGATCATCTCATCGGCGTCATCTGGCTGGTACGCGTCATCGGCCATACGTTTGACCGCAGCGGCCGCACAACGCCATTGATCCTCTATGGAGAAGCCAGCGTCCTCGATACGCTGCGCACCTGCTGTGAACTGCTTGTTTCCGGCAGTGTGGCTGCCCATTTTGATAAGGAAATCATCTTCCATCCGGTCAAAGATGGCGAAACCTGCACCATCGGTCCATGGCCAGTCACCTTCTTCGACACAGGCGCTGCCAAAACCGTTCAATACGGCTGGCGTGCCCAGCTCACAAACGGAGAAAGCTGTGTTTTCCTTGGCGACGAACCACTGACTGACACAGGCCTGCGCACAGCGCAAGGCGCTGAACATATCATTCATGAAGCCATGTGCCTGTCAAGTGACGCCGACAAGTATCAGCCACACCGCATCCATCACTCTACCGTTGCGGATGCCGCCGAAAATGCTGCAAAGGCTGGTGCAAAACATCTGATCCTCTTCCACGGTGAAGATGTGGATCTTGATACACGCAAAGCACGCTACATTGATGAAGCCCGCCAGCATTTCAATGGCCGCATCGACGCACCAGATGATCTCGATGTGATTGCGCTCACCGAATAATCCCCGATAGCAAAGGAGAACATCATGTCAACCTTATTCGACACCTTGCCAACGCCGCTGCAAACAGCGCTGCGTGAGGCTTTTCAAATCGAATCCCCTATGCCTGTGCAAACAGCCTCCTATCCGCTGATTGCCGAAGGGCGCAATCTGGTCATGCAGTCGCGCACAGGCAGCGGCAAAACCCTTGCCTACCTGCTTCCTCTTTTAAGCAAGCTGACGCCCGATGAAAACGGCAACAAACTGCTTGTCGTTGCGCCAACACAGGAGCTGGCCGTACAAATCGGACACGTCATCCGCGACCTGAACGAAAAACTCGACACTCCTTACAGCCTGGCGCTCATTGGCGGCGGCGCCAACATCAACCACCAGCTGGAAAAGCTCAAGCACAAACCACAGATTCTCGTTGGTACACCAGGGCGCATCCTGGAACTGTTTGACCGCCGCAAGATCAACGGTCAAACCATCGAAGCCGTCGTTTTCGACGAAATCGACGCCCTGCTCGATCAGGAAGGCGGCCGTTCTGTGGCAGCCATCCAAAAAGCGCTGCGCAAAACGACCCAGACCATCGCTTGCTCAGCCTCTATTGACGCTGACGCACGCGCATGGCTGTCGACCCACATCACAGATGCAGAATTTCTTGTCGCCGACAGCGAAGCGGCCTTGAACCCTAATATCGGTCACTTTTTCCTACGCTGCGAAGCCCGCAAAAAATTCGACAACCTACGCCACGCGCTCGCAGCCATGGACGGCAAAACACTCATCTTCCTTAATGGCGAAGATGAGATCGCCCATCTGCAGGACCGCCTCGCCTATCACCACATCGAAGCAGGCACCCTTTCTGCCGACATGAAAAAACTCGAGCGCCAAAAAGCACTCGAGGATTTCCGACATGGCTTTGACGGCATTCTTATTTCCAGTGACCTGTCGGCGCGCGGCCTTGATATTGCCGACATCGACCAGGTCATCAATCTGGATTTTCCGCATGATCCCCTCACCTATGTTCACCGTGCCGGACGCACGGGACGCGGCAACGCCGATGGCGCCGCACTCTCCTTCATTTCGGACAGCGATGAAGCTGTGCTGCGCATTTATCAGCGCGACTTGGGCATCACTTTCACGGAGGTGCATTTCGCCGGCGGCGCCCTTGTAGCAGGACCAGCACCAGAAAAACCAGCAAAAAAACGTACCAAAACCCAAGACGTGCCTCATAAGCCAAAACAGAAAAACCGCCGCAGAAAAGAAAAAGCCAAAGGCGCACCACGGCGCAAAACCAAGCCAGATGGCAAACAGCTGAAACGAGGCGAACGTTAATGGAACTCTGGGATCTTTTAGACAATGACCGCCAGCGCACCGGCGAAACCCTGCGCCGCGGTGAGCCCCTGCCGCCGGGACGCTTCCACACCATCATCGGTGTCTGGACCATTCACGACCAACTGCATCGCATTCTGCTCACCAAGCGCCACCCGAAAAAGCTCATCTGCCCCAACCAATGGGAAAACACCGGCGGCTCCATTCTCGCTGGCGAAGACAGCTGCGTTGGTGCTGCCCGCGAAGTGCGCGAAGAAACCGGCATGGACTGCCATTGCAGCGACCTGACCCACATTCGCACGATTCGCATTCCAACGGCTTTTGTCGACTGCTATATTTATCACACCAGCATTGATCCCAACGCCATTGTTTTGCAGGACGGCGAAACCGTAGACTGGCGCTGGGTCACCCTCGATGAGCTCGAAGCCACCATTGCCGATGGCACTTTTTCAGAGCCAGAAATCGAACAATACAACGCCTGCCGCGGCGATCTGAAACGAGCTTTACAGTCACTGAAATAAAAAATAGCGACCATCCGTGGTCGCTATTTTTTATTTCAGTGCTGCTGTACAAGGCGTTCGCCCAATTCATAGGCTTTTTGACATTCCTGCGGAAACACTATGTCCAGGTATTCTTTCTTCTTCACAGGATCAAAGCCGCTGGACGCATACTTGCTGTAATCGTCAAACTGATAAGCATTAAACGCATTCAGCACTTCTGTGTCACCAATGAACCGCTGGAATGGGCCTTGGTCACGGGCCGCCGTATCGTGATTGCCGCTTGGATCTGGTGCACCCATGGTGTAAATCAGTCCCACGCGGATTCTGCGTCCATAGCCTTCGTCAGGCGCCTTGCCTGTGTAATGGTTTGCTGGGAACAGCAAGCGCTCGTAAAAATTGCGCACAGCACCTGGCACCTCACCGTAATAAATAGGTGCCGCCACCACCAGCGCATCAGCCGTGAGAATATCCTCCAATACTGGCGTCAACGCATCACGCTGAACACAGCGGGTGTAGCTTGGGCCGCCCAGACGCTTGCAGGCAAAACAACTGATGCAGCCACGGAACTGTAAATCGAACAAGTCAATGCGTGTCGTTTCTGCACCTGCCGCCTTCGCTCCTGCCAGCGCATTGTCCAACAGTTGGGCTGAATGCCAGTTTTTGCGCGGGCTGCCATTGATTCCTATCACTTTCATAATCATGCGCCTCCTTTGATGTATGCTTTCATTATAGCATCGTCGCCAGCACTCAGCAAATCCTGTCACTTAATCGCCATTGACATCGCGAGACGCCAGCAAGTACACAGTCAGCACCGCAAAGATCAGCGTGAAGAGCCCGCTCGACAACGCCAGCTGGCCAACATCAAGCTCTAAGTTGGGATTGTTGGCACGCATGCCCACTGCCAGCAAGGAATAAGGAAAGTACAGGCCCCATCCCTGCGCCGTCACCATGAGCCCAGCAATGCCTCCCAAAAGCCCCAGCGCCACTGGAATCGCAAAAGAGCGAATGAGCAGGCTCAGAAAAAGCTGCACCGCGCAGACAGCGACGCTGCCAAGAGCACCGCACAAAAGCCAGCCAAACAGCTCTGGCGGCAATGAGTCGTTGATGCCAGCGAGCTTGCCGCTGATCACAAAAAGTACGCCGATGATGGCTTGGGCCAGAATACTGACCGCGATGGCTGGAATGAGCTTGCCGAGATAGAGTGTCCAGGCAGGCACCGGCGCGGTCAGAAAACTGTTGAAATTGTGATCACTGTGTTCCAGCCGCCATTGCCAGGCACAATACACCGCCAGCAGCGCCGGCAGGAAGAAAAACGAGGCAAAAAGCGTGTGCTGCGTCCAAAGACTGTACCAGCTGCTTTTCAACAAGCTCAAATTGCCAAGATAATTCGCTGTGCCCAGCCCCGCCGGAATCAGTGGCAGCACAATGAAAGCCAGCCAAACCGGCGCATGTTTTCCTTTGATGCACTCAGCGTGCAGCGCACGAAGAATCATCCTTCACACCTCCTTGCGCACAAACAGCGTGCGTCCAACAATGAGAAATACGAGAAACCAAATCGCAAAGCAGACCCTATCCGTCATCTGCGGCGTGTACCAGAAAAATGTCGAAATTCGTGTCGCCTCGTCCCACTGCATGATGACTTGCGAAAACAAGCCATAGTAACTCCAAGGCAGAAAACGCTGCACGCCTGATGGGAAGAACAAGGCCATGAGTCCCAGGAAGCTGCCTGCCAAGCCAACAATGAGCGGCACTGCCTGATTGGCAAAACGCAGCGACAAGCCCTGCTGCAAAGTATAAATCATCATCGACACCAGCCAGCTGACAGCCGTGAATATGGCATAGGCACGGTAAGGCATGCCGCCCGGAAAGGCCTCATAATAACCGACGCCCAAAAACACAGCCGTGCGCAGCACCACCAGCGCGGCCAGCACCAAACCGCCCCAGGCAAGCTTGACGCCATAAATGGCGCCTGGCGTCATCAAGGTTTCAAGGCATTTCAAGGTGCTGCCCTTGTGTTCGATCTCGCAATTACGGCTGGCGATGACCGACACTGTCAAGGGCAGCATAAAGCTGTCAATCATCGCCAAATAATACAGCATCCACTGCCAGCCTTGGCGCAAATCAGCCGCATCCATGCGTTTGAGCGAAACAGCGATCCAAAGAAACTGCGCCGCCAAAAATGCCAGGCCAACGAGGAAGATTTTTCGCCGACGGCATTTGTAAAACTCCAAACTCAAAGCGTTCATAAGCTCACCGCCTTTCCTGTCAGTTCCAGGAAGATGTCTTCGAGGCTCTTTTGCCGCTCTTCCAAGCGCAGCACCCCTACACCCTGTGCATTCATCAGCTGCACCAGTGCCATTGTGGTGTCATCGGAAAGCAGCGGCAAGGTCAAATAACCGTCGCCTTCGTCGCTGACATGCAGATGCCGTTCCTGTAAAAGCGCCTGCGCGCGTGCATTGTCGTTCGTGCGCAGCGCCAGATGATGCTTGCTGCGGCTGTGCAGCGCCGCCAGCGAATCCTGAAAGACCAGCTCGCCTTCTCGGATGATGCCGACATGATCGGCCATCTGGTCAATCTCCGACAACAGATGGCTCGACACCAGCACCGTCATGCCAAAACGCGCCGGCAAGGCTTTGATCAACTCACGCATCTCCTGAATGCCGGCCGGATCAAGGCCGTTGGTCGGTTCATCGAGAATAAGCAGCTTCGGATAGCCCAAGAGCGCCGCAGCCAGTCCCAGACGCTGCTTCATGCCAAGACTGTAATGGGCGACGCGCTTGTTTTTCTGGTCCGCCAAGCGCACGATTTCCAACACCTCTTGAATATGTTGCGCCGGCACACCGCGCATGATCTGCACGATGCGCAGGTTTTCTTCACCGGTCAGGTGTCCATAATAGCTGGGACTTTCGATGAGACTGCCCACCTGCTTGAGAATGCGCAGGCGGCGACGGCTGCTCATCGGCAGGCCAAAGACGCTGATGTCACCGCCAGTCGGCCGTACCAAGCCGAGAATCATTTTCAAGGTTGTCGACTTGCCGGCGCCGTTCGGCCCCAGGAAGCCATAAATGCAGCCTTCCGGCACGCGCAGGCTGAGGTCACTCACGCGCAGCACGCTGCCGTATTTCTTGGAAAGATGATGGGTTTCTATAATGGCTGTTGTTGTCATAACAGATCACTCCGTTTCTTGTGTCATTTCATGGTCTCATCTTAACAACACCGCCTTACGCACCCATGACAGCAACCTTACGATTGCCTTAATTCGCCAGCAACATCACCCCCCGGCACCAGAAATGTGGTATCATGAAACCAACCCATAAATAAAGAAGGGAACGATCTTCATGGCTTACACCATTCTCATTGTTGATGACGAACCTGCGCTGCGCACGATGATCCGCAGCTTTCTCACCCAAGCTGGCTATCAGCCTTGCGAAGCCGGCACCTGTGCCGAAGCGCTGGCGGTTTTTCAAAGTGCTCAGCCAGACGCCGTGCTGCTCGATGTGATGCTGCCTGATGGCGACGGCTTCACACTGTTTGCCCAGCTGCGTGCGCTGCGTGATGTGCCCACCCTCTTTCTCTCAGCGCGGGATGAAGACGCCGCCCGCCTCCAGGGGCTTGGCCTCGGCGCCGACGACTACATCACCAAGCCCTTCCTGCCGGAAGAATTGCTGCTGCGGCTGGCGGCGGTGCTGCGCCGTGTCTATCGCGACAACGGCGACGCTGTGGCCCATCTTAGCGACCTTGACATCATCTGGGGCCAGAGTATGGTGCGGCGCGACGGCAAAGAAACGTCTTTGACAGCCAAAGAATACGCCCTGCTGCACAAGCTCTGGGAAAACCGCGGCAACATTGTCACCATCGATGCCCTCTGCGAAGCGCTCTGGGACGGCCCCAACATTGGCTACGAAAACACCCTCATGGTGCACATTCGCCGCCTGCGCGCAAAAATTGAGCCCGATCCTTCCCATCCACGCTATCTGCTGACGGTGCGCGGCCTGGGCTATCGCCTGGCTCGGGAGGAAGAATCATGAAATGGCGCGGCATCTGGCGTTCGGCGCTCATCATGACCCTATCCATCGCCCTTATCATGATCCTCTTCATTGCCGGCATCATTGGTTTCACCATCTTTGCCTACATGCTCAGCAACGACAGCAATTTTTCCACCAACGACATCGATGCCGCTCTTGTGCAGACCGCCGACGGTTACCAGTTCGACGCCGCCGATGTCATGGAGGAAAACCATCTCTGGGCCATGCTTATCGCCGACGACGGGCATGTGGTCTGGAATTATGAAAAACCTGACGATGTTCCCGACACCTACACGCTGGAAGACGTCGCCAGCTTCGCCCGCTGGTACCTGAACGACTATCCGGTGCGCACCCGCATCCGCGACGACGGCCTGCTCATCATCGGCGCGCCCAAGTACAGCCTGCAGCGCTACGCCATTGAGATCGGCACAGGCACCCTCGTGCCATCGCTGCTTTGGTTTGGCGGGCTCTTCCTGCTCATGCTCGTTGGCGTGCTTGTTCTCTCTGCATTGCTTTTGCGCCGCTGGTTCCGCAAAGACCAGCAGCGTATCGATGCCGCCCGTGCCGACTGGATCAACGGCGTCAGCCACGACATTCGCACGCCGCTCTCCCTGGTCATGGGCAGCGCCGCCCAGTTGGAAAGCGACACCACCCTTCACGCCGAAGTACGTCAAAAGGCCACGCTCATTCGCCGCCAAAGCCAAACCATTCGCGACCTCGTCGGCGATCTCAACCTCACCATGCGCCTGGAAAGCAGCATGCAGGTGCTGCGCCGCGAACCCGTGGCTCTGTCGTCCTTTCTGCGGCAAACCGTCGCCGACTTTATCAACAGCGGCATGGCCGACGGCTATCCGTTGGATATGGACCTGCCTGACACACCGCTGCCGACCATCAATGCCGATCCGCAGCTGCTGCGCCGCGCCCTCACCAATCTGCTCAACAACGGCGTGCGCCATAATCCGCCTGGCTGCCGCCTGCGCGTCGGCGCTGCGCCAGAGGGCCGCTATTGCATGCTTTACGTTGAAAGCGATGCGCCAGCTTCGGCTGGCCGCATCGGCAAAGGACCGGAAGTCGGCGCCGACGGCCTCGCCGCCCACGGCACCGGCCTCAAGCTGGTACGTCAGATCGCCGAAGCCCACGGCGGCAGCGCCGTTTTTTCCGACGGCGACTGCTTCCGCTGCGAACTGCGTTTGCCACGATAAAAAAAGCAGTCAAAATCGCGTGAACCGCCATTTTGACTGCTTTTTTATGATCTTATAAAAGTCCGATCAACTTCCAATATGGAACCGCCAGAATCATTAAGAAAAGAAAACTCAGCACCATCTTTGTGGCACCAAATTTGATAAAGTCTTTGATCTGAATCATTCCGAAGGAGAAGTAGATAAGATAAATTGCATATTCATATGGGAAAAGCAACTGATCCAACCCAACGTTGAACGCATAGAGAATTGGGTAAGGCTGCATATGCAGCGAAAGCGCAATTTCAGTAATTGGCACACCGAAGGATGCCATTGCGGCCAGCGGCGTGAGCCCGAAATTGACCACCACCGCCAAGAGCCAGGTCAAAGCGATGACGCCAAAAGCCCCCAGATGGCTCATCACAGGAAGCACCAACTGAGCAATGGTATTGTTGATGCCTGTCGACGCTGCCACAAAACCGATCGACATGCAGGTGACAAGAAAAAAGATAAATTTAAAGTTCAGAGCGTCAATGTCTTCTTTCTTGACAACGCCAAAACATGGAAACGCCATGAGCGCTGGCAGCAACACGAAGATGTATGCCAGGTCCTGGCCATGAATGTTTGCCGTAAGAATGTAGAGAACAATGATGATGAGCGCCACTGCAGACACTCTTTCTTCGCGGTTCATTTTGCCCAATGCAGCACGTTTTTCTTTGAAGAGCTCTTTACTGTCAATCGGAATATCTGGCTTGAACATCTTGGAAATCACTTCGATCATTAAAATACCGAATGGAATGAAGATCGCATTGTGCATGAGATATTTCACGAAGTTCAGTGAAATGGAGGAATCCACAGAGGATGCCACTGACACGAGCAGCCCGAAGTTCGATGGCACAAAGATGAAAAATCCCGGCATCAAATACCCCATGGCCCCTGCCAAAGTAATCCCGGTGGCTGTTTTCGATTGCTTTAAACCCAACGTTGAGCAAATACTGAAGGCAAACGTTGCCATTGCCACGCATGAGCCGCCAGGCAGAAAGAGATTGAAAACGACACCAAAGATGAACATGCCCCACAGAATGCCCTTGTAGGTGCATTTCGTCCGCAACAGACAAAAATAAGCGATGCGCTTCAGCAGGCCATTGCGCATCAAGGCATTGACGAGCAGGAACATCCCCATGACCTGCCAGGGAATGGTTTGATACCAACCGGCAAAGGCCGTTTCCCATGGCGCCACGCCTGTCACAATGAACAGGAACGGCATAATAATGCACGGAATATAATTGTCCACCAGTTCAAAAGCAAACATCAGCACCGTCCACAACGTAATAGCAACGAACAGTTTCTGCTGCATTGTAAAAGTTTCCGTCGTTGGAATCGTCAATACCAACAGCGGAACGGCAAAAATAATGATCCAGAACAATAGCCGTTTCTTGTCCAAAGATTTTGCAGCTGTACTCATTCAAACTCCCTCTTTTCTGAGCATATGATTTCTAAACGATGATCGCACAAAACACCCAAAGGAATATTTTATACTATTCTTATATAATGTATATGCGGCCATCATAGGTTCTATCATAGCACTTCCTGAAAAAATGTCCACCCAGAAATTCTTGATTTGCATATTTTTTACACAATTTCTCACTAAAATAACCCACGGCCATCAAAAATGGTCGTGGGTTCCCCTCGGTATATTTTAACGCGTTCAGCGAAGATCTAAAACGCGGTACACTTTGCGGCGTGTCATGCGATACACGCCCCAAAGCACAGCGCTGATGGCTGCAATGACGAGCATGCAGGCACCCAAGCCGACCAATTCACTGGTGGTGAAGCGGCTGTCATTGAAAAACATGATCATCGAGTAAAAAGCAAAGATGATCGTCGTACCCAGCACCGCCGGTGTCACAAAGACACGGCGCACCTGGCTGCCGGCAGAATGCCGCAGATAGGCTGGCGGCGCACCAAGATGACGCAGGTCATCGTAAACCTGGCGATTGGTCAGGGCGATGGTCAGGCAGCGCGTGTAGGCGATGACAAACACCGCAGCAAAGCAGACGATGGCAATGAAGATGAACAGCATCAGGAAAACGGCGTACGTCTTGACAAAATCGGCCTGATCGAGCACGCGGAAGGTCGGCATGTACTGCCAGTAGGTGCGGAAATCGGTGCTGTCGCGGTTGTCGTAGCTGATGTTCGAGAAGCCGTTCTTCTCTGCGTTCTGCGGATCGGCAAAGTATTCGCCGGTTTCAGCAATGTCCCGCTCGCGAATGACCGGGTCCCAGGCGTCCATGATTTGAACGTTTTCGTCCGAATGATCGACGATGGCGTTGAACAGCGCGCCGGCAAAGTCGTAAGTGCTGTCCACGTCGAGCACATTGAAAACCACCATGTTTTCCATCCATTCAGCATTGAGACCAGCGCTCATGGTCGCATAGTCGCTGTCATCGAGCACATAGTGGCCATAGAGGCTGTCGTTGTGCACCGGCTCTGCAGTGGTGACTTGCCAGCGTTCACCGCTTGCGCTGTTGGTGATCAGCGACGGTGAGCCGTTGAAGGCGTAGCCATCGCTGCCTTCTGTCGTCAAAATTGGCACCACGGTGCCTGGCTGCACATCGATGCGTTCGCCACTGAAGGCATAATAGCCGCTCTCTGAGAGAAACAGGTTGGACTGTTCTTCTTCCTCGTACACCACATCATAGGTGGTGCCAACGGCGGTTTCCTTTTCAACCGAATGGGTGCCGTCGACCACCAAGCGCGCCATCGGCGCTTCGCTGTAGCTGGTGATCGTCACGCCATATTGATCGGCCAGAGCACGGATGTCGTCTTCATTCACCATGTCCTGATCGGCGCGGTAGTGAAAAAGGTAATCAATAGGCACCGACTGGCTCTGCAGCATGGCACCAGCGCCGAGCATCGGCACATAGAAACTGGCAAAGTAAGCACCGGCAATGAGCAGCGTCATGACCAGCATGTTGCGCACGGTCTGGCGCGCCTGAAATTTCATCATCGACACAGAGATGATGTCTTTGTAGCGTTTGCGCTTGCCGCCCCAGCCATTGCCCACGGTATGCAAAAGCACCATGTAAAGCCCGACGATGGCAGGCGCATAGAACACCGCGTCCAGCGCACTCGGTGCGTACCAATGCAGCACACGAATAAAAAACGTCGGCATGATGTAGCCCAAGAAAGCACCGATTGCCACCAACACAATGCCCAGCCATCCATACCTGCGCGGCACGGCACGAATCGGTTCGCTTTTGTGAGATTCCTGCACCACATCAATGATGTTCGTCTTGCGCACCGAACGGTTGCCCAGGAAAAAGAGCATGACTGTCACATAGAGAGCAAAGGCAAGCACATAGACATACGCCTTCGGGTCCATGCGCAGCGCCATTTCCTGGCTGTCGACCACAAACAGGCGGAAGATCTGCCAAATGCCAGCCGCCACCGGCAGCCCCAGCACGGCGCCGCCCACACAGCTGCCCAGCGCAATCACGGCAAGATCCTTGCGCAGTTCCCGCGCCAACTGCTGACGGTTGGCGCCCAGCGCCAGGAAGATGCCTGTCTCGCGGCTCTTTTCGCGAAAAAAGAGGCCTGCGGCATAGGTTGTAAACACGCCGCAGCCGATGACCGTCAACGCAAAGATCATCGACACCTGTTTGCGGCTGTCGCCGCCCTCCGGCAGCACATCCATGACCGTTGGCGCACGCATCATCAAGCTGTACACCGCAATCAAAAGCACCGAGAACACACAGCAGCCCACCAGCAGAGCATAGCGGCTGCGATTCATTTTGCGCAGGCGCGCATACACTTGGGAGAATGTTGTCACTTGTGCCATGACGCTCACTCCTCTCCCATTTCACGCACAGCATCCAGCAGTGCATCCTGAAAATCGCCGCGCGGCGTGTTGCCGCGTCTCAGCGTGCGCCACACCACGCCATCGCGCAAAACCACCACGCGATCGCAGAACGACGCCGCATAGGAATCGTGAGTAACCATGAGAATCGTTGCTTCCATGGCGTCTTTGGCCTGAATAAAACTGTCAATGACTGCCCGCGACGACTTGCTGTCCAGGTTGCCGGTCGGTTCATCGGCGAGAATCATCAGCGGCTGGTTGATGAGGGCGCGCGCCACAGCTGTGCGCTGCTTCTCACCGCCGGAAATCTCCGCTGGATACTTGTTTTTGATGTGCGAGAGCCCAAACACCTCGCACAGCTGATCGGCGCGCGCCTCGATTTGATCGTTCACAAGACTGCCGATGATCGATGGCAGCAGAATGTTCTCACGCACAGTGAGCCCATCCAGCAGCAAAAAATCCTGAAAGACAAAGCCGAGCTTCTTATTGCGCACATCTGCCAGAGCGTCCTCGTCGAGCTTGGCAAGCTCGGTATCGCCAAGCAAAATACTGCCGCTGTCGGAAGGAATGTAGCAGGAAATGCAGTTGAGCAGCGTCGTCTTGCCGGAGCCCGACGGCCCCATGATCGCCACAAACTCTCCGGTGTCAACAGAAAGGGACACGCCTTTGAGCACATGATAGGTGGCATCGCCCACCTGATAGGATTTATGTAGATTATTGACGGTTAACATGATGATGGCCTCCTTTGACGGTGAATCCGTTGTTATCATGGTTCAACCTTACCATGTCTCGTCACTGGCTGCTGACGGCGCTGTCAAAGGCGGTGGTTGTCTTGTCATTTTTGGCACACGCCCAGCGGCGATTGTCAAGAACGGTCGTTTTGCTGTCAACTTTGGTTTCGCGCCGCTGGCCGCCTATGATAAAATACAGACAGATATTTGTAAGGAAGGTGATGACATGCTCCGCATTGGACTCTGCGACGATAACGCCGACGCCCGCCTGCTGCTCCAGGACGCCCTGGAACGCACACTGGAAATCAATGGCTGGGAGGCTCAATTCTTCCAATTTTCCTCTGGTGAAGGCCTGCTTGACTGGTATCATAAACACATTGGCGAGCTTGACCTGGTTTTTCTCGATATGGAAATGAAAGCGCTCAGCGGCATCGACACGGCGCGCCAGCTGCACACGATCGACGACAGCCTGCAGCTGGTCTTCTGCACCAGCTACAGCGACTACGTCTTCGACGGCTACGGTGTCGGCGCCCTCGGCTATCTGCTCAAACCGCCGACGCAAGCGCAGCTTCAGGATGTGCTGCAGCGCGCCCAAACGGCATTGCTGCGGGCGCTGGATCGCGCCTATGTCTGCCACAGCGGCGACATCACCTACCGTGTGCCTTATGCGAGCATTCTCTATTTTGCTTCCGAGCGGCGCAAGGTGCACTGTGTCACCAAGGAACGCACCCTCTCTTTTTACGGAAAGCTTGACGAGGTGGCCGCTGAAGCAGGCAAGGACTTTGTGCGGGTGCATCAGCGCTATCTCGTGCACATGGCTGCCATTGCGCGGCTGGAGCTGAACGAGGTGGTGCTCACAAATGGCGAACGCCTGCCTGTGAGCCGCTCCTGCCGCCAAGCAGCGCTGCTGGCAATGGCACGCTCAGAGCTGGAGGGATAGCGCATGGCCGACGTTCTTCACATTGCTCAATATTACGGCTACCTATTGGATTGGCGACAGTTCCTGGTCACCCTGTTTTTTGTTATGCTCAGCATTCTTGTCGGCGTCCTTCTTTACGCGCTCTGTCAGCCTTTTGTCTCTGTGCGCCAGCGCTGGGGCAGGCTCCTGCTCATTCTCACCATGGGGCTCAGCTCAGCCATGGTGATCTGGGTCGGCGACCCAAACCTGCTCTACACCTTCCCGATCTTTGTGATTTTCTTTATGTTGGCGACGAGCGGCAACCGCCTTGGGCGGCTGGCCATGTGCTTCATTTTTTTCTGCCTGATTATGTCCATCTCCGCCCTGCTCGACACCTACCTCAGCGATCGCTTCATCAGCCGCAGCGCTGATTACATTGTCAGTCTTGGCCGCCCGCTCCTCGCCGGGATCATCTATCTCTGCTATCGCCGCTTCCTGCCCAAGCAGCCGGTGCAGCTGTCACGCAATCTGTGGGCGCTGGTGTTCGCTCTGTCGCTGATGCCGCTGTGCGCTCTCGCTGCAACGGTGCTGCTCACTTATCCCTATAATTACGAATCGATCCTGATACAGGAAATGATTCTGCGCCTGGGCATTGCCATTTTGCCCTTCGTCCTCGTCACCTCGCTGGTGCTGCTGGCCGCTGTCATCGTGCTGGCACGTCAGGAAGCCTTAGAGCAGGAACACGCACTGGCGACGCAGCGTAATATATACTACGAAGGGCTGCGCCAGCAAGACCAACAGCTGCGCCAGCTGCGGCACGATCTGCGCAACCACATCACTGCCGCCAGCGGCCTGCTGGAGCTGGGCAAGCTGGACGAAGCCCGCACCTACCTCGATGCCCTCGGCGACAGCAAGGCGCTGAGCCGTCCGCGCCGCTTCTGCGACAACGACACCGCCAACGTGGTCCTCGCCGCCAAAGCCGACGCCATCGAGCGAGCAGGCATCGCCTGTGATTTCCAGGCTGTGCTGCCAGCATCGCTCCCTGTGGCCGACACCGACCTCTGCGCCCTCTTGGGCAACGCCCTCGACAATGCCCGCGAGGGCGCCAGCGGCTGTGCCGACGCCACGGTGCGGCTGCGCTGCCGCTTCGACAAAGGCATGCTCATGCTCGCCGTCGACAATCCCATTGCCGGCGCGGTGCATCCCGACCTGCGCACGACCAAAGCCGATCCGCGCGCCCACGGTCACGGGCTGCCCGGCATGCGCAGCATCGCTGCGCGCTACGGCGGCAGTTTGGAAACGCGCGTCGACGACGCTGGGTTTCATCTGCTGGTCTGCCTCTCGCCGGAAAGCAGCACGCAAACATCAACAACCTAATCTTTTTCGCCGACAGCGCTGTGTTGTCGGCGACTTTTATTTGCGGACGTTTGTCCACTCATGATATACTAATCCTATCAAACAACGAAGGGAGGGCACCGTCATGCAGGAATGGTTCATGCGTCTGCGCGATTGGCTGGAAGACCATCTCAACTGGAAAATTCTCGGCATGGTGCTGCTGATAGTGGCAGTGCTTGCCTTCTGCGGCGGCAACGCCTATCAGGATTGGCGCGCGCAGGGCGAAGGACTGACCCTCGTCAAAGAGAGCGAGGACACCACTGCTGCCGACACCAGCGCCAGCGAAGAAAATGCCGCTGCTGCCAGCGGCGAGGTGGTGGTGCATGTCACAGGAGCAGTTTCAGCGCCGGGCGTCTACACGCTGCCGTCCGATGCCCGCGTTGACGATGCGGTGCGCGCCGCCGGAGCCACCGCCGAAGCGGATCTCTCGCAGCTGAATCTGGCGCAAAAACTCGCCGACGGTCAGAAAATCACCGTGCCAGCCATCGGCAGCGCCTCCACCTCTGCCGGTGAAGGCACCACGACAACCCCTGCAGACGCCAACAGCGATGGCGCCCTTGTCAACATCAACACCGCCAGCTTAGAAGAGCTGGAAACCCTGCCAAGCATTGGCGAAGTGCGGGCGCAGGCCATCATCACCTACCGTGAAACCAACGGCGGCTTCCGCACCATCGAAGAACTCCAGGAAGTCAGCGGCATCGGTGAAAAGATTTTTGCCGACGTCGCCCCGTATATCACCGTCTGAGGAGGGAACCCTCATGCGCATCTATCCTATCAAACGACCACTTTGCGCGGCCATTGCCGCCTTCATCGTCGGCCTTTGGCTGGGCAGCGCCGCCACGCTGCCGGGAATGGGATGCGCTTTTTTTGCTGCCGCTGTTATGCTCATCGCCGCTGCTGCCTCTGTGAAAATGGGCAAAGGACGGCTTTTTCTCGCCTGCCTCTTAGCGCTGGCAGCTGGCCTCCTGCTGATGCAGCAAACCGGCGCCAGCCACCGTGCGCTGGTGCCGCTGCATGGCAGCGAAGGCACCATCAGCGCACACATCACCCGCGCGCCAGCGGACCGCACTTATGTGGACGCGGAAGTCACGGTGCTGAATGGCAGCACGTTGGAGGAGCCTGTGCCAGTGCGCATCCAGCGCGCCTGGGAAGACGACGGCGCCTACACGCTGCACGCCGACTACGAATTTACCGGCACCTTCTCTGCGCCTGAGCCAGCGACCAATCCCGGCGGCTACGACGAAGAAAAAATCCTCGCCCAGCGCGGCATCGCCACCCTTTTCGAAGCCGACGCTCCCGGCACACTGATTGCCGATCCGCCAGCCTGGGGGCAGTGGCTGAACGACGTAAAAGACAGCTATTCAGCGATCCTTGCACGCTATCTGGGCCCTGGCCAGCAGGCGCTCATTGCAGCCACCCTGTTCGGCGATGTCAGCGATCTTAACGACGATTTCTACAACGTCAGCCAACAGTTCGGCATCATCCACATTTTTTCAGTCAGCGGCCTCCATGTGAGTTTCATTCTTGCCTTTGTGCTCGCGCTGGCGCGTCTCTTGCGCCGCCAACACAGCTGGGGGCTCTTTCTGCTGATGGTGCCGCTGCTGACGCTCTACACCCTGCTCAGCGACGCGTCCGCCCCAGCGGTGCGCGCCAGCATCATGGGCCTGGCTACCCTTCTGGCGCTGCGCCTGCTGCGCTACCGGGATCCCTTAACGATCATCGCCCTGGCGGCCCTGGCGCTGCTGCTTGCCAATCCCTACAATCTATGGCAGATCGGCTTTCAGCTCTCCTTTCTCGCTATGCTCGGACTGATCCTTCTGACACCACGCTTCGAGCCTTTCCTTGCCTTTCTGCCAAAGAAGCTGGCCAGTGCACTGGCTGTTTCTCTCGCTGCAGAATGCGTCTCTCTGCCGCTGGTCGCCTACTACTTCTACCAGGTGGCCCCTCTCTCCACTCTCATGAATCTGCTCGTCGTACCGTTCTTCAGCCTGCTCGTGCCGCTGGCGCTGGTGGCTCTGCTCGTCGCTGCAATCCTTCCTGCCTTAGGCGCGCTGGTGTTTCTGCCGGTGCGTATGCTCATCCTTGTCATTGTCGCGCTGATGGACATCGTCAACAGCCTCACAGGCACCCTGCACATCTACATCGGCCAGCCGTCCATCTGGCTGCTTCTGCTCTGTTATGCTGCGCTCATCGCTTTCTGCCTCGTTCCGCTCGACGCTGGCCAACTCCGCGCCGGAGTGCTCGCCGCTGCGCTGCTCTGCTTTGCAGTGCTCATCCTGCGGCCAGCAGTGAGCAGCGACCTTCGCCTGACCATGGTGGACGTGGGCCAAGGCACCGGCTGCACCTATCAGACAGCCGACGGCCATTGGCTAGTCTTTGACACAGGCCCCGGCGCCGATACCGTCGCCCAATACCTGCGCTACTGCGGCGCCAACACCATCGACGCCCTCGTGCTCAGCCACAGCGACAGCGACCACATCGGCGGCGCCGCCCATATTCTGCGCGACTTCCATGTGCGTCAGCTGCTTGCCTCCCCTTACGCCCAGCAAAGCGAGGAATGGCAGGCGCTCGCCCCGTACCTGGACGATACGGAAATTGTCACCGTTGACGCGCCGCTGACCTTCTCCCTCGGCGAAAGCCGCCTCGACTGCACCCTCCTCGCCGCCAACAGCGATGGCGGCGAAAACAGCAACCAGGTCGTGAGCCTGCTCAGCGACAATGGCTGCACCACCCTTTTCTGCGGCGACACTGACAGCGAAGACCTGACCACTATTCCCTGGACAGCTGCCACCGACCTCATCCTCGTCCCCCACCACGGCAGCAAAAACAGCTGGGACACCGACTTCTACCGCCAACACTCGCCGTCACTCGCTCTCATCAGCGCTGGTGCCAACAACCGCTACGGCCACCCTCACGCTGAAACCACCGACGGCCTCGCCAGCCTCGATATCCCTGCGCTCTGCACCGCCGACGTTGGTGCCGTCCGCGTCTACGAACAGAACGATGCACTCTACGTCCGCACCGGCAGCACACATTAAGAAACACCTCGTTTCAGCCTTGTACAATGGTTGAAACGAGGTGTTTGCTTTTAAGAAAAAAGCCCGACGCTTCAACGTCGAGCTCTATATTTATCGTTATGCTGCTGTTTCTTACATATCGCGAACAACCACCACATATTCGCGGGTTGGGCCGTGTACACCAGTAACCATGACGGATTCGATGTCACCGGTGGACGAGGGACCGCTGATGAATAGGAAATAGGTTGGTGGCACGCCAGCTTCGCCCATGGCATCAATTTCTGGTGCCACGTCGGTCATCGTTGCTTTGAGGCGGCTTTGGAAAACGACAGAAATATGGGCTGGCGGCAGCAGGCTGACGATTTTGCCACAGCGGCTGTCGGCCAGTTCAAGCACCGTCCCAGTATCAGCAATGGCACGGAATGGAATGGTGATGCTGAGGCCAGCTTGTTCAATGATGGCGCGCTGTTCGACAGGATCGTTCTTCTTGTCGTAGCCGTAAACATCAGCGCCGCTTGCTTTGGCCAGTGCCATCAGGTCAATGCCTTCGGCGGCCGTATCGGTTGGCACAACAACACGATTTGGCGCTTCTTTGGCAATAATGTCACCGAGGGTTTTCGCCAGATCTTTCTTGTCACACTCCAGACAAGTAAAGTCACGAATCTTCTGCTGGCTGGCAAGCTGTGCTCTCAGACCAGCATCGTCCAAGCCGCGCAGACGGGAAAACTGCAGCCCCTGCATATAATCATAGCCATCTTCAATATGATCCGGCACGCTGTTGCGTCCCAATGCCTGAGAAATACGATTGATAAATGTACTGCGATCCATTTCCATTTAGCGTCCCTCCTTGTCATGCTTCTTAAACCAAGCACGGAATTCACCTGCACGCAAGAGCGGCAAGTCACGGCTCTGAGTCCAGTTCGCAAGTACCGGCAGTTTCACTTTGTCGGTCAAGTGATCACCTTCACCCGTTACTTTTGCAAAGACTTTCATCGCAGGGTTGCCGAATCGTGTGCCGACACGATAAATTGGACTGTAACCCAACGCCTGGCCAGCGGCCGTGAAGACTTCACGTTCTTCCTTGCTGACGAGGTTCATCTTTTCCACAATATCCTGTCGTTCAGCAAGAATCAATTCATGCAGCGGAATCTTAACAGGACAGGTTTCTGCGCAAGCACCGCAAAGGGTGCAGGCATAAGGCATGTCTTTGGTGTATTTGTCAAAACCATTGAGAAGCGGTGTATAGACAATGCCCATTGGCCCCTGATAGCAGGCCCCATAACCATGGCCCGTGATATGACGGAACACTGGGCAGACATTTTGGCAGGTACCGCAGCGAATGCAGCGCAGCATTTTATGATATTGGCTGCCGAGAATCTTGGAACGCCCATTATCGATAATAATAATATGTACTTCTTTCGCACCGTCCTGTGCTTCTTCACCGCGTGGACCATTGGTGAAGGACATGTAGCTGGAAATGGTGGTACCAACCGCACTGCGCACAAAAATCTGCATCATCGCGTCAAAGGCCTGCATGTTTGGCAGCAGACGTTCCATCCCCATGAGCACGATCTGTGTGTCTGGGAGACTGGTGACCATGCGGCCATTGCCTTCATTGGTGAGGATGCAAGTCGAACCGGTGCTGGCAATGGCAAAATTGCAGCCCGTGATGCCAATATCGGCCGCCAGGAATTTCTGACGCAGTTTTTCACGCGCAAACAGGGTCATTTCATGCGCTTCCATGGCACCTGTGTACCCCTGCTCTACAAAAAGATCATAGGTGGCCTTGATGTCCATGTGCATCCCAGGCATGATGAGATGGGATGGATGGTTCCAGTTGTCGAGCTGGATCATGTATTCACCAAGGTCTGTTTCGTTGACTTCAATGCCATCGTTCAACAAGGTGTTGTTGCAGTCAATTTCTTCACTGACCATGCTCTTTGATTTAACAACGCTCTTGGCATGATGCGCATGGCAGATGTCCAGCAGAATGCGCTGGGCGTCTTCAGCATTTTCAGCAAAATGAACAATATTTCCGTTGGCAGTCGTCTTATCGATGAACTGACTAAGATAATAGTCAAGATGGCTCAAGACATCGTCACGGATGGCAGCCATCTGAGAACGATATTCTTGCCAGCCTTCATATGTCGCCATCTGATTTTCACGACGCGCGTTAAAATTGCCCTGTGCCGAACGGGTCGCAGTGCGGGCAAAATCGTTGGCGATGCAGGATTGAATATGCTCCTTCATCGTCGAATTTTTATCAAATAATAAACTCATTACAGACACTCCCAATAAGAATGGGGGCCGCCCTTCAGCGGCCCGCCACGTGCTCAATTGTTGTTATTCTTTTTCTTTTTAAGATTTTCAACCGGTGCTGGACGTTTGTCAAGCTGAGAAAGCCCAAAACCGATGAGACTCATCAGGGTCACCGTGTAGATGGCCTGACCGAGAATGCGCCATTCTGGTACAATCAGCTGAACAACGACATAGGTAGCCATCCCAAAAACGAACGTCAGCCAACCTGTGGAACGCTTCACCGTCTTAGGGAACAGGAACAACGCCGTCATCAGAATAGCATATGGCGCAAACAATGTCAGTGCACTCATCAGCGCATTCAGAATGTTGGAAACCTGTGTTGCTGCAATATAAGCGATGATGATAACCGCCAGGCAGACAATACGGGAAATGCGCAAACGCAAACGACGGCTGACACCTTTGTAGAAATACTTAAAAATGACGTCCTCACTGACCATGGTGCTTACACCCATCATCAGCCCTGTCGCTGTTGACACATCGGCTGCCCAAAGCCCAGCCAAAAGAATCCCGGCTACCCAGCTTGGCAGTTGCATGACAACCGATGGCAAAGCCATAGCAGAAGATTCAAGGCCCGGGAAATATGCCGCCGCAACAATCCCAAAAATGGCACTGATAAAACCTGCTGGAATCATCAAAATCCCGGCAAAGATGGTCCCTTTCTTGGCGTCTTCCGGTGAACGCGCAGCAATAATGTTCTGAACAACACCACCATTTGGCACAGCATCAATAATCATCGTGACAAACCATGCCACAATGGCTGCCATGCCCATCCCGCTAACGAGGCTGTACCAGTGACTACCGTCCCCACTCATTCCTACAGGTAGCGCCGCGTTGATGGTTTCAAAACCGCCGAAATGAAAGACTGTTGCGATCACGCCAACGACCAAGCCGATGTAAATGACCGCAATGTTGACCACATTAGACAAACTCGCAGCCATTAAACCACCGACGAAAGAGATGATCCCGAACATGACAGCCGAGACAATGATCCCAAGCTGCAAAGAGAACACATCAGGCATCAATGCCGTCAAAATGGTCCCGCCAGCGATGATCTGCAATGCGATGATAACCGTATTGATGATGACCTGAATGCAGGTACTCACCAGCGAGAAGGCGTTGCCGAACACACACTCCAGCATTTTGTTGATGGTGTCATATTCACACTGACGCATGTGACTCGCCAGCGCAAACCCAACGATGATGGCACCGGCGGCCCAGGCCACGTCATACCAACCAGCCGAGAGGCCAGATGTGTACGCGTTCTGCGCGATACCAACAGTGGATGACCCACCAACCGCAATACCGGCGATCATAACGCCGACCAGCGGCCAGGAGAGCTGTTTGTCTGCCAACAGGAACGATTCCGCAGACTTGTTGCGACGATACATCGTCGATGCCCAAGCTACGAAAAGCAGCAGCAACATATAAACAACAACAATAATCAATGCAATATTCATTCAACCTTCACCTCTTCCTTCCATTCTTCCTGATCTACATTGAGTTCAGTTGATGAATGATGTTTGCATTCACCATTGTATGCCATATTATGACAATTTGCCATAGGTATACACATAAAAATTCATCTGATTTTCAACTTTTTTCGTCTTCTCGCTCAAAAAACTGAAAAGGCCGCTGTCTTTCAGCAGCGACCTTGTATAAATATTAGTGAACAATCATGACTGGCATCAACGCATTGGAAAGCACATTCTTTGCGACGCTGCCAACCAGGAAGCGGCGCAGTGCCGATCCCAGACCCTGCGATCCCATGATGATGAGATCGCATTCCAAATTATCGCTGACAGCCAAAATGCTTTTGGACACACAGCCAACCACAACTTTTGTTTCTGCGTCGCCGTCATAGGTTTCAGCCCGGCGTGCCAGATATTTTTCAGCTTCGGCACAATCGCGCTGAACGCTGGCGCTCGTTGCCGCTGGATTGCCCATCGCACAGTCGAAATCAGGATCGCTGACCACATAGAGCATCGTCAGCTTTGAGCCAAACGCTTGCTGGATGCGCCGCGCTTCAACCAGCGCACGCTCAGAACACTCTGAGCCATCGAGCGGTACCAAAATATGTTTATATCCATTCATGTTTCTCACACCTTTCACATGTTTTTTTCTATTGTACCGCAACTGCCCATGAGATGCCACCCCTTGCCCACGCTTGTTCGATAGCCCCTTCCTATGGTACACTGCAAGTATTAAGTGACGAGGGGGCTCCTCTATGAATGAACACATTCTCATTGTTGACGACGAAACAGAATTGGCCGAACTGCTCGCAGTGTATCTGCGCAACGGCGGCTTTCGCGTCACGCTCTGCGGCGACGGCGCCTGCGCACTGCGCTGCGTCAAACAGGAACACGTTGATCTGGCCATTCTCGACGTGATGCTGCCAGATATGAGCGGCTTTGAGATCTGCCGCACAATTCGCCAGCAGCATTTTTTCCCGATTATCATGCTCACTGCCAAAATTGATGACAACGACAAAATTTTCGGTCTCACGCTCGGCGCCGACGACTACATCACCAAGCCGTTCAATCCACTGGAGGTGGTGGCTCGCGTGCGCACGCAGCTGCGCCGTGCCAGCCAATACAACAGCGCCGCCAGCGGTGAAGCGGTCGAAGAAATTGACATCCGCGGCCTGGTCATCAACAAAACCACCCATCGCTGCACGCTGTATGCGGAATCCATCAATCTCACGCCGCTGGAATTTGACATTCTCTGGTATCTCGCCTCGCACCGCGGGCGGGTGGTGCCATCGGAAGAATTGTTTGAAGCGGTGTGGCAGGAAAAATATCTCAAAAACAGCAGCAACACCGTCATGGCGCACATCGGCCGCCTGCGCGATAAGCTGCACGAACCGGCTAAAAATCCGAAATTCATCAAAACCGTCTGGGGGATCGGCTATGAAATTGAGTAAGCAGAGTTACCTCACCGGCACACTGTTTCGCCGCTATGTGCTGCAATGCATGGCTTGGGCCGCCGTGCTCATTGTCATCGGCGCAAGCATCGATTTTACCGTGAAAATATCGCCTGCCTATTACGGTGGCGATCTTTATTGTTCCTATCGCACGCTCTACACAGGCTGCCTCTGCTTTGCCGTCTGGGCAGCGATTGTGCTCATTCTCACCTATCGTCTGCTGCGCCGCGCCAGCGGTTACATCGACGAGGTGCAGATGGCGGCCAGCCAGCTTGTCGACGACAGCGACGATATCATCGTG
Source organism: uncultured Peptococcaceae bacterium (assembly GCA_937976375.1). Classification (GTDB taxonomy): domain Bacteria; phylum Bacillota; class Peptococcia; order Peptococcales; family Peptococcaceae; genus UMGS1590. The sequence continues at coordinate 28,636 of CALJRU010000061.1, forward strand.
CTCTCGCCGGAGCTGAACGAAATCGCCGACAGCCTCAACCATCTCAAGCGCGAGTCGCTGCACAACGCCCAGGCGGCACGCAGCGCAGAACAGCGCAAGAACGACCTCATCATGTACCTAGCCCACGATCTGAAGACACCGCTGTCTTCGGTCATCGGTTATCTGACGCTGCTGCGCGACGAACCAGACGTCGACGAAGCGACACGCACCCGCTACCTGACCACGACACTGCGCAAGGCGGAGCGGCTGGACACGCTCATCAACGAATTTTTTGAAATCACCCGCTTTAATCTCTCCAAAGTGCCGCTGCAATACCATGCCATCGATCTGACGCGATTGTTGGAACAGCTCGTATTCGAAGCGCAGCCGCTTCTTGACAGCAAAAACCTGCACTGTCAGCTAAACACGCCGGAATCGCTGCCACTGCGCTGTGACCCCGACAAAATGCAGCGCGTATTCGACAATCTGCTGCGCAACGCCATTCTCTACAGCTATGCAGACAGCACCATTCAGATCACCGTGACCCGCAAGCAGGAACATGCCATCATCTGCGTGCTGAACCACGGTGACACCATTCCTGCAGAAAATCTGGCCCGTCTGTTTGAACAGTTTTTCCGTCTCGACAGCGCCCGCAGCAGCAGCGGCGGTGCTGGGCTTGGTCTCGCCATCGCTAAAGAAATCACGCTGCAGCATGGCGGCGACATTTCTGCCGCCAGCGACAATGACACCATCCGCTTCACGGTCACACTGCCGCTCAACCAGCCTTCTTTATCGTAAGAAAATCGTAAGAAATTGATCAGGAAATCGGTAGTTTTTCGTAGGCTGCTTTTAAAACATCCATCGCTTTCATTTTGTAGAATAAACCTACAACGTGAAAGCGATTTTTTTATGAGAAAGGAGCCGCCGCCATGTTCAATTTCAATCTTTCCAGCTTCTACAGCCTGGCTTGTGCGCTGCTGCCGTGTATTGCGGTGCTGTTAGGACGACGCCGCGCTGGCACGCGCGTGCAGCGACTGTGGGTGCTTCTGTTCTGCCTCTATCTCTGGCAGGTGTACGACCTCACAGGCGTAGGCGGCGTGAGCGACATTCTCATGCAGCTGCGTATTTTTGACGATCTGAACATCCACAGCTTGAGCAGCCTGCTTGCAGCATTGCACGCGCCAAACGGCCCGGATGTGTTCCGCAGCACGGTCAATCTCGTGCCGCAATTTCATCTCAGCGTCGGCTTTCTGCTCAACATTGCCATGCTTGTGCCCTTGGGCGTTCTTCTGCCCTTGCTCTGGCGAGACTGCCGCAGTCTCGTTCGCGTCGGCTGCGTAGGTGCCGCTTTTTCGTTGCTTATTGAAGGCTCGCAATTGCTCACCAACCGCACCTGCGACATCAACGACCTGATCGCCAACACCCTAGGCACCATGCTTGGCTTTTGCTGCTGGTGGTTCTGCGCCCAGCTGTTCGGCAAATACCTGCATCAAACACCAGCTGGCATCAGAGAACCACTTCTGCTCATCGCCGCCAGCTTCAGCGGCATGTTCTTCTTCTACCATCCCTTCTGGTTCTACACGGCGCTGGGCATTTAGCCGCCCACTTGCCACATTGTTTCCGCACATTCTTGGGAGGAGGCGTTTATTATGATGATTCGTTTTTTTAAACGATGCTGTATTCTGATCCTGTTCGTCGCAATAGTCCTGTCTGTCTTTGGCTGTTCATTTTCCAGACATGTCACCGTCCAGGCCCCTGTTTCAGCACCAGCCAACAGCACACCATCACTGCCCTGGCAGCTCACACTGGTCAACCGTTGGAACGGCCTGCCGGAAAACCGTTCTTTCTGGCTAAAAACCACTGCCGATGGTGAACAGGTTGACAGCCGCATCGCCGGTGCGCTCAACGACATGCTCAGCGATGCCGAAGCCCAGGGATATGAGGTGCATCTGAACGCGGGTTTCCGCACCAGCGTTGAACAACAGGCGCTCTTTGACGACAAGGTCGCTGCATTTTATGCTGGCGGCTACGACGATGTCACCGACAGCGAGCTGGCTGGTCAGTGGGTCAGCCGTCCAGGCACGAGCGAGCATGAACTGGGACTCGCTGTCGACATTGGCACGGAAACGCCCGCGCTCTACGACTGGCTGCAAGACAACAGCTGGCGCTACGGCTTCATTCAGCGCTATCCAGAAAATAAAACGGCGCTTACTGGCGTTGCCCACGAACCCTGGCATTATCGTTATGTCGGCAAAGAAGCCGCTGCTGAGATGTATGCTCAAGGGCTCTGCCTGGAGGAGTACATTGCCCAATACAACGGCTGATGGTACTTGCCAAGCGCTTCCGCAAACGGTATGATTGAGCAAAGGAGGTGTTCACATGCACCCACCCATCCACGAACTGACAGATTTACCGCTCTTTGCCGGCATTCGTGAAGAAGATCTGCCAAAGATGCTGGACTGTCTTGGCGCAACCACGCGCCGTTTCAAAAAAAATGAAATCATCATCCTCGAAGACGAAACCGTTCACACCATCGGCACGCCTCTCTCTGGTACGGTGCACATGGTCAAAGAAGACATCGACGGCGGCAAAACCCTGTTGATCAGCATCGGCGATGGCGAACTGTTCGGGGAAAGTTTTGCCTGCGGCAGCCAGCTTCACGCCCGAGTGAGTTTTGTGGCAGCCACGCCCTGCACCATTCTCTTTCTGCCTTTCCACAAAGTGCTGCATTCCTGCACCTTATCCTGTGTCTTTCATCATCGGCTGATTGAAAACATGGTACGCCTCATCAGCGAAAAGAACCAGCGACTGATGGATAAGGCATCGATCGTTTCACAGAAAACTCTGCGCGAAAAAATCCTTGCCTATCTGCGCAACGAAGCCGAACGCCAGGGCAGCCAGCGCTTTACAATTTCTCTCGGCCGAGTGGCGCTGGCCGATTATCTTTGCGCCGACCGCAGTGCGCTGACGCGCGAATTGTCGCTGATGCGCAACGAAGGATTGATTGACTACGAAAAAAATACATTTATTTTACGCTGAAACGTGGCGATGTTGCACAGGCAACATCGCCGCGTTTTTCTTTTGTTATGATGAAGCCATCACATACCATCAACAACAGGAGGGATTCATCATGGGCTATCATGTTCAGGAAAACGTTTTGAACGCGCTGCTCGCCGAATGGCAGCGTGATTCCATCATCTATGCCCCAAAGCGTTTCAAGGGCGGCGGCCGCTGCTCCGACACGGATGTCATCCGCTACGGCGAAGTGACAGCGGCCAGCGACATCGTTTTCGATGCACCATCGGCCTACTCATTTAAAGAAGTGCTGACACCGATCTCACAAACGCTCTTCTATTTCACAGAAGGCACCACCAGTGAAGCAGCGCCGCCAGAAAAAAGCGCCATCATTTTCATGCGCAGCTGCGATGTGCATGCTTTGACGCGTCTCGACGATATGTTTCTCCGCAACGGCGCGCCTGATTACTACTACCAGCGGCTGCGCAGCAACATTAAGGTCGTGCTCATGGGCTGCAGCGAAAGTTTCCCCCATTGCTTCTGCGTCAGCATGGGTACCAACCGCACGACAGACTACGCCCTCAGTATCGACCGCCAGAGCGACGGCAGCTATCTGCTCGACTGCAAAGAATCCCTCTGGCGCACCCAACTTGTCACCCTAGGTGCACGAGTGAAGCCTGTTACCCCAGCTTATGTGAGCGACAACGCCATTCAAGTGACAATGCCTGCGCACCTCACCAGCGACGTCGCCGTAAGCAGCATCTGGAACGACTATGACAGCCGCTGCATCGCCTGCGGCCGCTGTAACTTTGTCTGCCCAACCTGCACCTGCTTCACAATGCAGGACATTTTTTACAGTGACAACGGCAAGGTGGGCGAGCGCCGGCGCGTTTGGGCATCCTGCATGGTCGACGGCTTCACCGATGTTGCCGGCGGCGGCAGTTACCGCAAAGCCCACGGTCAGCGCATGCGCTTTAAGGTGCTGCACAAGGTGCTCCATCACAAAGAACGTTTTGGGCATCAGCTCTGTGTCGGCTGCGGCCGCTGCGACGCCATCTGCCCAGAATACATTTCTTTTGCCCACTGTGTCAACAAGCTCGACGCTGCCATGACGGAGGTGACCAACGATGCCAAACAATGAATACCTGCCTTTCGCCTCGAAAATTCTCGAAGTGATTCCACACACTTCCATTGAATACACGTTTCGCATGGCCTATGACGGTGCCGTCACGCCCGGCCAGTTTTTTGAAGTGTCCCTGCCAAAATATGGCGAAGCACCGATCTCTGTCAGCGGCATTGGAGACGGCTTCATCGACCTGACCATCCGCCGTGTCGGCAAAGTCACCAATGAAGTCTTTGCCCACTATGTAGGCGACAGCCTGCTGTTGCGCGGTCCTTACGGCAACGGCTTTGATCTTGATGACTACCGCGGCAAAGACCTCATCGTCGTCGCCGGCGGCACGGGTTTATCGCCAGTGCGCGGCGTTATTGACCACTTCGCCATGCATCCGAAAGAACGCGGAACAATGACCCTGATCTGCGGCTTTAAAACACCGCAGGACATTCTGTTTCGCGATGATCTCAAGCGCTGGCAGCAGCACTTAGATCTGATTCTCACCGTTGACGACGCTACTGGCGACAGCACCATCCGCGAAGGGCTCGTCACCCAGTACATTCCCGAGCTGACGTTGAACGACAGCGCCCATACCGCCGCCATCGTCGTCGGGCCGCCAGCCATGATGCGTTTCTCCGTGCAGGCGCTGCTGGCCATCGGCCTGCCAGAAGAAAACATCTGGATCTCGCATGAGCGCAAAATGTGCTGCGGACTTGGCAAATGCGGTCACTGCCGCATCAACAGCACCTACGTCTGCCTCAACGGCCCGGTGTTCAACTTCAGCCAAGGCAAGCATCTCATCGACTAAGGAGGCCTATTCATGGATACGAATACCAAACTGCTCAAAAAGAACGCCTTTCGCGTGACCAAGCACCGTGGGCTCACTGCCTCCCGCGTGCGTGTGCCCGGCGGCCGCATGGATGCCAAATACCTCGACACCATCCGCCGCATCGCACAAACCTATGGCGACGGCACCGTGCATATCACCCTGCGCCAAGGCTTTGAAATACCCGGCATTCCCTTCGATAAAATGCCCGAAGTCAATGAGGCGCTGCAACCGCTGATCGAAGGGCTGGGCATCAACCAGCCCGCTCCAGGCAGCGGTTACGCCGCCTCCGGCACCCGCAACATCAGTGCCTGCATCGGCAATCAGGTGTGCCCCTTTGCCTGCTACGACACCACCGCACTGGCGCGCCGCATTGAGCAGGCCATTTTTCCGAACGACCTCCATTTCAAAATTGCCCTCACCGGCTGCCCCAACGACTGCGCCAAGGTGCGACAGCACGACTTTGGCATCATTGGCATGACCGAGCCGCAATTTGCGTCGGAACGCTGCGTCAGCTGCGGTGCCTGCGTCAAAGCCTGCCAGAAAAAGTCCAGCGGCGCGCTCACCAGCCACAACTATCGGCCGCAGCGCGATCCACAGCGCTGCATTGGCTGCGGAGAATGTGTGCAGGCCTGCCCAAACTTAGCCTGGACACGCAGCGAAAACAAATATTTTCGGCTCACCCTCTTCGGCCGCAGCGGCAAGAAAAACCCGCGCCTCGGCGAAGATTTCATCAAGTGGGCAGACGCCGACAGCATCGTTAAAATCATCACCAATACCTACGACTACGTCAAAACCTATATCGATCCCAACGCCCCAGAAGGCAAAGAGCACATCGGCTACATCGTCGACCGCACCGGCTTTGAAGAATACAAGCGCTGGGCGCTCAAAGATGTCCACCTGCCAGCCATTGCCGAAATCAACGATACCATCTACTGGAAAGGCGTCCACTATTGATCGCTTCCCTTGCCGCACGCACCTCACCGTGCGGCATTTTTGCGCGCAAAAAAGGCCCGCCTGCCTTTGTGGAGAAAGCAGACGGGCAATTATAACACCGAGGGGTGGTGTTACCTAATAGGGAAGGGGGCCAGCGATTGGTGGCCAACGTTATGAGGTGTTTACTACATGTTTTATGATACGTTCTTTTCTTGAAAACCAGCTTAAATTGCTGTGAGGATTTGATGTCAGGACGGTTACATCCTTTTGTTTTCTAGCTTTACTTTTCCAATAACCTACTGACGATGATCAGGCAACGATGCTTTCTCCGTTCAAAACGAGCACTTTATGGCTCAATAATATTGAAGTTTGGATCAAAGGCCACAAGGTTGTCGCAGAGGTCCTCCAGCAGCGTGGCGTCGCCTTCCTGCTGCACAAGCTGTGCAATGGCATCACTGTTGCCTTGCAGCACGGCGAAGAGCCCTGTTCGCGTGGTCGTCCAGACAGCATCGGTGCTGCTGCTTGGCGCGCCTTCATAATAAAGCAGCACGCCGTTGTTCAGCGTCAGCGTGTATTCGTCGTCGGTGTCTGTCACCACCAGGTCAATGGTGCCGTTGAGCGACTGCGCTGCGTTGCTGTCGAGGCGGATGCCCAGATAATCAAGCAGGATCGGAACGTCCATCTTCTGCTGCAAGGCATTGCTCTTGTTGCCTTCGTTGGAGTTGATCTCTTCATTATTGCGCAGTTCCTGAGCAGCCGTCAAATAGGCGTTGCGCCAGGTGCCGGACTCTGCCTGATAGCCAAGCTGCTCCAGCGCATCGGCACAGAGCAGACGCGCGTCGGTGTTGTCTGGATCAGCATTGATGAGGGTGTTGGTGATTTCTGCCACCCACTGATACTCGCCCTTGTCGTAATCTTCTTTCGCCATGTCCAGCACCTTGTCGGTGTCGCCCAGATAGTCCACGAGCTTTTCAGCATATTCTGTCGGCGCCAGCTCATCCAGGTGGACAGGGTTGGCGTCGTACCAGCCCATGTATTTCTGGTACACCTCCTTCACATTGTGGGTCAGAGTGCCGTAATACTGGCGGGTGTACCACACTTTCGCAAGCTCTTCCGGCAGCTCAATCCTATCGACGATTTCCGTGTCGGTATATCCCTGGTTGAGATAGAACAGCGTCTGGTCGTTGATGAATTTATACACCGCTGCTGTGTTGGTCATGTATTCCTTGATGACGTCGTTGCCCCAGTGCGGCCAGTTGTGGGACTGGAAGACCACTTCCACGTTGTCGCCATAGCGGCCCAGGGCTTCCATGATGTAGCCTGCCCAGGCGTTCCCGTCACGCACCTCGGCACCGCGCAGGGTGTAGAGATTGTGCAGGGTGCCGGTGCAGTTTTCTGCCATCCAGAGGGCATTCTTTTCGGCAATCCAGGTGTTCATTTCTGCTGGCGCTTCGGTGCCAGGCGTCATCTGAAATTCCATGGTCACGCCATCGATGGTGCGGGTTTCACCAGTTTCTGTGATGGTGTCGGTTGGGCTGATGTAGGACACGGTGCCTTGAGACTGGCCCATGCCGATGCCAATGGCGAGCGAACCGGTTTCACCCGGTTCCAAAGTGGTGCCATACTGATACGAGGCACGACGACCCATGGCTGTGCCGGCGTAAACGTTTTCGCTGACGGCGTGCTCTTCAAAGCCTTCCGGCGCAATGATGGTCACCGTTCCGCTGGCCACATCTTCTTCATCAACGATGCCGCAGGCACCGCCAAAATGGTCAACGTGAGAATGGCTGTAGATGACCGCTCGTACAGACAGCTCTCCCAGCTCCTCGTCGACGAGCGCCTTCGCTGCCTGGGCACATTCCACCGTCATCAGCGGGTCAAACACGATCCAGCCGCTGTCCCCGCGCACGAAGGTGATGTTGGACATGTCGTAGCCGCGCACCTGATAGATGCCATCGGTGACTTCAAACAAGCCATAGATATGGTTCATCTGCGTGTGACGCCAGAGGCTTGGATTGGCGGTGGACGGCGCCTCAGTGTCCTCCAGGAAGCTGTAGGCATCCTGGCTCCAAATGACCTTCCCCTCTTCGTCAGTGATTTCCAATGATTCCGGTGCCGCGATCAGCCCTTTTTTCGCAAATGCCATTTCCTGATCGTCGTCAAAATCCAGCAAGTCATAAACGGCGGCGTTGGCTTCGGCGGTGATGTCCGTCGCGCCCTTGGAGTCCGCCGTCAGCTCTCCGGCGCCAGACGAGCAGCCGCTGGCGGTGACCAGCAGCGCCGCACAAAGCAGAATGCTTAACGATTTCTTCATGATGGTCCTCCTTTTTTGAACAGCAGCCGCGCTCCGCGGCCACTTAAAAAGGGGATGAAGCGTGCTGCTTCATCCCCTCCTGCAAACATTAGAATTTAGCAATTTGTCTGGTTCTGTAAAGCATGGCCAGGATTTGCAGTCTGGTGCATTCCAGATTTGGCGAGAAAGAATTATCGCCAGTGCCATAGGTGATCTCATAGGTTTGCGCCCAACGTACAGAATCGGCATACCAGTCATCGGCAGACACATCGCCAAAGGTCTTGAAGCTCAGTGTCTGTGGAGAACCCTGAGCATTCCACAGGAAGGTAACAATTTCTGCGCGGCTGCAAACTTTATCTGGACTGAAGGTGGTGGCGCTGGTGCCGCTGGTGATGCCATTTTCCACCGCCCAGGCCACAGCTGTCTGATACCAGTCGCCGTCCTTCACATCAGTGAATGCGAGATCGGTGCTTGCTGGCTCCGGTTCACCAGCCATGCGCCAGAGGAAGGTCATCGCTTCGGCACGGGTGCAGGTGTCGCTGCCATTGAAAGCTTCGAGGGTCTCATCGATGATGATGCCGTTGTCATAGCCCCAGTCGATCATGGCATCGACATCGCTGAGCACTTCCACGGTCATTTCATTGGAAATAATACCATCAACAGTAGCCGTCAGGGTATAGGTGCCTGCGTTTTCAGCACTGAAGGTATTGCCGTCAATTTCGCCGCCTTCGGTGGTGCAGGTCCAAACCACATCAGCATCGCTTTCGTAAGCGTCACCATACTGGTCGGTCAGGGAGACAGGAACCGTAGACAAATCGTGTTCATTTTCAGCCATTTCCAGAGAATCTGGAATCTGTACGCTGTCGAGGGTGCGTGCAGGCAGTGCCGTCACTTCTACCCAGTCAGAGTACACTTCGTCACAAACAGCACGGACATGATAGGTGCCTGGTTCGCTGAAGGAAATCATACTGCCATCGACGGTGATGCCATTCAGCTCACGGGCTTCCCATTCAACGGCATGACTGACTTCCTTGCCGGTGGCATCTTCCACGGTGACATTCAGGTAATCGTCGATGGAGATTGGAGCATCGCCAACGATGCCTTCCAATTCGCCGTCAACCAGAACACGGCCTTCTGTGAAGTGGTCGTTGCCAATAACGGTGACTTCTACAATAGCAGTCTTGCTCAGCTCGTCGTTGGTGGTAAAGTGACCGCTGGTCGAAGAAGAAGTGTAGCAGTCTTCGTTGATCAGATATTTTAGATAAACCTTACCGCTTTCTTCACCTGCAACGAGGCGTGTGTATCCGCTGACAGGATCATACTTGAGCGACGCAATAGAATCATCCGTCAGCTCGTTGCCATTTTCGTCGAGCAGAATCCAGTGGCCATTGAGCTTGTTAAATCCGTAGTACGCCCCGTTCTGGCTGTTGTAACCTTCCAGACCGATGCTGTTGACATAGAAAACGGTATCTGGATACAGGGTCATGTAGTTCATCTGGTTGACCATGGCCACGCGCGCCAATGGATAGATTGGCGTCAGGCCAGCCACTTCATTGGTCAGCGAATCTTCTTCAACCACAAAGGTTGCGCCAGCGCCAGCCATTGGTGCAGTCGTCGCTGCCAGCTTCACCTGATCTTCAAGGCCAGTGTGGTTTTTGAACAGGTTGTTCCAGTTGATGCGATCCGTGTCCACGATGCTCTTTTCAACAATGGCACGCTGATAAAGGTCGCTGCGTGCACTGCTTTCAAACATGCCAAGGATCTGAGTGCGGCATGGAGCGTTGTTGTCACTTGGGTCGAGGGTATATTCCACAAAGGTGACGTTGAAGTTCAACGCACATGGGCATTCGTAGCTTGTGGTCGTGGTTGTTTTGCTTTCATACTGATTGAGCAGCACGTTGGTGTAGGCCGGCATCGTCACAGTAACCTGATAGGTTTTCGTGTCCGTCACAGTGGTGGCTTCTGATTCTGTCCAACCCTCTGTAAAACTCTGATTAACACTGATGGTTCCAGAAATACTCATCCCTTTACCGCTGAATCCTCCGGTAATCGCACTGGACAAACCATAGTTTTCGCTGCCGTTGACAGTGCTCGTCACCGTCGTCGTGTTGGTCTGGGCCAGGCTCTGCATACCGGTAACCGATGCAGCGGTTTCGTTCTTCACGTCGGAAAGCATGCTCTTGCCATTGGTGGTTGGCTCCGTCTCAGTGGTTTGATAATAATCATCCGTATATTCAGGCAGCACTGCTGTTATGGTGAAGTTGCTGAAGATCACGCCAAGCGCCTGATAATGTCCCTTCTTGTTGGTGCCGCTTGTTTTGAAGGCACCAGTCAGCATCCAGAACACGTCGTCCTGGTTGCCAGAGTTTGCCAGGGTGGCATTCTGTTTGACGGCCACGTTCTCTTCCTCTCCATCGTCGCCATACATGGCGTCACGGCCGCCGCCTGCGGAACGGTACCAGTTGAAGATCTGTTTTTCCATATCCGTGCCGGCATCGGCCATCGAGTCAGATATATTCAGTCCCGATGAATGAACAGCGTAGGTGTTGTCGCCGTTGCTGATGGATTGTTCTTTTGCATCAGTATTGCCCAAACTGATCGCCAGAACATCATCAAGAACATTGTCAAACTGGGTTTTAAACTTGCCGTCGTCCGTTCCAGCACCATAGTCATCCTGAATTGCATAGCCAAGCTTCTGCCAAAGCGCTGCCGTTGAGGTGTCGTCAATGTTGCTGTTTTTTGCGCTCAGCAAATCCTGAATGAACAGGCGCGTGCTGTCTTCAAAATGCTCACTGCCCGCATCAAAATAGGTGACGCCATCTTCTACTAGAACATCCGGGATTGGCTCGTTGTCTTCAGCAAAGGCCGCAAACGGCACTGTGCTGAGCATCAGTGCGCCGATCAATACGGCGCTGAGAAATTTTCTCTTTTTCATTCGTCTTCCTCCTTTATTGCTCCCTTTTGTGCATCCTGCCGAAAACCTGCAAAAATCATTTTTCGGCTGAACGAGTATTTTCACCGCGCAGCACAGGATGTTCCATGCTCCGCTCCTGAAAAGCTATAACAAATGCAGCTTTTCGGCCATGGTTTTGGCTTCGCTGCGGCGTTTGACGCCAAGTTTCTGTAAAATGTGGCTGACGTGGGTCTTGACCGTCGCCAGTCGAATCCCGAGAATGGTGCCAATTTCAGCGTTGCTCTTATCAGCGCAGATCAGCCGCAGCACCTGCAGTTCTGTCGCCGACAGCGGCGCCACCATGTCCAAATGCGGCTCGAGAAAATCGGGATACGCCGCCGCCTGGTCCCGTGCACCGTCAATGAGCGTGTGAAGAAAGGCTTCCTCTTTGTCCCAGCCGCAAGTTTCCAGCAATGGCAGCACCGCCACACCGTAGAACGTGATGGTGCGAATGAAGCGGTATTCTAAAGCAATATCCAGCGCAGCGCCGAGTGTTTGTTTCCAGCCATCATCCTGCAGCCGCCGCTGTGCGATGGCACTGAGCACCTGCAAATGAATGGTATCGATATGTCTGCTGCAAACACGGCAATAGGTCTGCATCGGTGCCAGAGTCAGCAGCGCTTCACGCGCCTCACCCCGTGCAAGCGCCACCATCGCCAATGTGACATATTGATAACGTTTCATTACCTGCAGATGCAGGCGATCGCGCGGTGCTTTTTCACGGTACCACTGCTCCACCGCTTCGTCGTCGCGCAGCCGCAGATCGACGCGGCAGCGCAAGGCATCAAGGTTTGGCAGGAAGCGTTCTTCCCCGCGAAGAATGAATTGCTCACGCAGTGTCGTGAGCGTATCGGCAGCATCGTATGCATGACCGGCAGCCACTTGCGAGCGCACGAGCAGCCCTGCCACTGCGAACTCAATGTCCGGCGTGCCGTTGTGCTGAATGTCACTCATATGTGCCATCAGGTGGAACAAGCGCGGGGTGATGTCCTCGCCTTTTTCAAACTTGCTTTCTGCAACAGCCAGGTCCGCCAGGCCAACGCCATCGCGCCCCAGCACCATTTCAACCGGCTTGCGCAAGGTTTTATAGAGCAGATCGTCTTTCTTGCTCCATTCAGAAAAATCCTTGCCGCCGTTCATGACACTCGGCAGGGTGCTGGTCACCGAAAATGGCGGCAGCTCAATCTCACGGTTGGTCAATAAATGAAACACCGCCGGGATGGTTTGCAGCATGCTGCTGGTGCTGCGCTGCGGCAGCCCTATCTCCAGCCAAGCCAGGCGCCCGCGCGCCTCTTTTCCTGCCGCATCGCTTTTGCTGCGACAGTCAGCAAATTCTTTCAACGCCTGATACCAACGCTCGGAAGCATCATAGTTCATATTGAGCGCTTCCAGCATGCTCATGCTCTGCATCAGCGCCGGAGAAGCAAGAATCTCGCTCTCTGGCAAGGCACGATAATAACACTCCATTTCATAGTAGTGGCCCATGCCAGGATGCAGCATGGCATCTTTTTCTAAAAGTTCCGATACTTTACTGTGATCGCCGCTTTTCGCATAACACGCCAGCGCATGGCCATAATCCTCCACCAGTTCATAATAAAGGCCGCCGCGGTTGTAAATGGCTCGGCACTGCTCATCCGTGTAACTCTGATGCAATTCCCAGCGCAGAAACAAGCGAAAGATCGGCCAAAAATGAAAATGATCAAGCCGTTCCTGGATCATCGTCGTATCACGCTGCAGACGGCCAAACGTTTCGCCAACATGGCTGTCGCCGCTCACCATATGCGCCAGCGACACGCTGAAATGCTCAAACGGTGCTAGTTCCAAAAGCAAGCGCCGCGTCGCCAGATCAAACCGCCGAAACACCGCGTCTTCATAATAAAGGAAAATGTCCTGACGCACTTGATCGGCCGTTGTAGCATCGTAGCTTTCTCCATTCAACATCCGCTGTGCCAAGATGGACAGCGCCAGCGGATAACCATGCGATTCCTTAAAGATCGCGGTGAGTGTGAGGTCGTTCACTTTCAGCCCGTATTGCTCAAAAAGCACGCCTATGGTCTGGCGGTCGAAAGCCAAGGCTTTCTGATCGAGCACCGTGAGCATGCCGCTGACCTGAAACGGCAGCAGCCAGCTTGGCACCTTACCGCGCGAGAGACAGACAATGCGGCGCGCACCAACACTGCGAATCAGCTCACAGAAAGTCGGCTGTTCTTCATCCGGAAGTTCACTGAAATTGTCCAGCACCAAAGTCTCCCACGTGCCCTCCTGAACATTGAGCGTCACTTGTTGATCACGCGCATCAAGCCACAGCGTGTTCTGCCGTGCCAGCAGCAGCCGCGCCGCTGCTGTTTTTCCAAACCCACACGGTGCGCTGATGAGGATCACCCGATATTTTTTCATGGCATCATCAAATTGCGCCGCCAACGCAGGCTTGAGAACAAGAATCGGTTCCATAGGCCACCTCCTTTTTCGCAGCAATTATTCACTAAAAAAATTTTACCAACAGATTTATAACTTGTAAATCGTTCCAAAGTATGAGCCACCGAAAAGAAAACTGAATGTTCCTTCGTTTGCTGTTTTTCTTCAAAATGCTGTCAAGCAGCCATGAACGCAAAAAGCACACGCATCCTTATTGATGCATGTGCTTTTTAATGGGTTATTCTTTTTTATCATTCTGTTCTGCACCCACAGGGCCCACGCTGAAAAAAGTACAGCGCCGCAGATCCCGCGCGCTTAAATATACCGGCTCCTTGCGCCAGCCATCGGCACTGCGAAAGCCCTGCCATCCATAACCGTAAAGCAGCAAATGATGGTTGCGATACTTGGGATGAAAATGCATCTCCAGATAAACAATATTGCCGCGCGCCAGCGCTGCGCGAACACGCCCTTCTGTCGCCGGTCCGCCGAAGCGCACCTTAACGTTCCCGCAGTCAAAGCGGTTCAGCGCCTGCCGCAGATACAAGCCAGCGAGCCCATCGCTGGTGCCGCCAAGCCATTTGCCGGCGCCAATGTTCCAATACGCCAGCAAGCGTCGCCCCAACGCTGCCACCTCATCAAACACCTGCGCCGGCGCATTTGCCAAATCTGGCCGTAAAGTCAGCACCAGATTGGTGATTGCCGTTGGGCCGCAGTGTTTATGATAAGTTCTGTCGCGTTTGGCGAACTGCCCCGTGGTGCAATAGCTTTCGATCACGTTCTTATTTGCCAAAGACGGCTTCATAATCAACGCGGAATTTTTCAATGCCTGCAGTGGTCAATGGATGGTTCACCATCTGTTCAATGACCTTGTATGGCACAGTGGCAATATCTGCGCCGGCGAGGGCACATTCGGTGACATGCATTGGATGGCGCACGCTGGCTGCAATGATCTTGGTGTCGATGTCTTCGGCAACAGCAAAAATATCTGCAATGTCACGAATGAGATCCGTGCCGCGTGTGGAAATATCATCGAGGCGGCCCAGGAATGGTGATACATAGGTGGCGCCTGCGCGAGCCGCCAGCAAAGCCTGGTTGGCAGAGAAAATCAAGGTCACATTGGTCTTAATGCCCAAAGCCGTGAGGCGTTTGACGGCCTTCAAGCCTTCCACCGTCATTGGAATTTTAACGACCATGTTTGGATGAATGGCGGCAATGGCACGCCCTTCTTCCACCATGCCGTCGGCGTCCGTGGTGGTGGCTTTCACTTCGCCGCTGATAGGGCCATCAACGATGGAAGCGATTTCAGCGATGACTTCTTCAAATACACGCCCTTCTTTGGCGATCAGCGAAGGGTTGGTGGTAACGCCACAGATGACGCCCATATCATTGGCTTTTTTAATATCGTCGATCTTGGCAGTATCAATAAAAAATTTCATGGTTCATAACTCCTTTGCGATTGGTCTGCTTTCATTTTGTCACACTCCGACAGCGATTGCAAATCAATTTTTATGAAAAATCAGTAAACGATTTCGTAAAAAAGCGCCATCGCTATCGCGACGGCGCTCTCTGTAAACGCTCCAACCTTCTTTACTGGCCATAAGCTTCGCCATACAAGGTCACAGCATCATGAACCGCTTGATAATATTGATCGCCAGCACCAGTGGCATGCATGGTAACGACAATATAGTTTGGTTTGCCTTTTTTCTGAGCCAAACTTGCAAGACAATTGCCGGCCGCTGCTGTATAGCCTGTTTTTCCGCCAACGATCTCGTATCCTGACGTGTCAAAATAACGTTGGAAGTTGGCAAGATCTTCGTCCATGGTGTGCGTCAAGGTCAGGCCTTCTTTATGGGTATCGTTGGCCGTAGTCGTGTAGGTGCGGCTGGTGAACACTTCGTCGAAAACGGTGCTGCCAAGCGCTCCTTTCAGCAAACGTGCCATGTCGCGGCAGGTGGATACCTGTGCATCGTCATCAAGTCCTGTTGGGTTGACAAAGGTGGTGCTGTCAAGCCCAAGAGCTTTCGCCTCCTCGTTCATCAGCTCAACAAAGCTGTTAATATTGCCGCTGGTGACCAGCGCCAACGCATTGGCTGCATCGCCGCCCGATTTTAAGAGCGCTGCGTACAGCAAATCACGAACAGTGACCGTCTCGCCTTTTTGCAAACCGCTCTGTGAGGCGCTTTCTTCTTCAAGGCCTTCAAAAGCTTCTTCAGGCATCTTCACTTCACGATCTAAGTCGTCGTTGTTTTTGATGGCCACATAGACCGTCATCATTTTTACGAGACTGGCCGGCGCACGCTGCGCGTCCGCATCTTTTTCGTAAAGCACATCACCATTGTCGGCGTTGATGAGAATGGCCGAATCGCTGTTGATGCTCGCATCAAAGCCAGCTTTGTCAGCGTCACTGATCAATGGCTTCGATACAGATTGGGCCACGGTCGCATTGGTCTCCTGTGTGGTAAAGAACTGGTTCTTCACCGTAACGGCCAAGGCCACACAGGCGACAAGCACCAGCAAAACAGCCAGGATTCTGCCCCAGCGCAGTCTGCGCTTCGGCTTGCGCCGGCGCGGCGGCGCTGAACGCCGAGCACCCTGCTGCGGCGGACGTTTACCGCCTTGCTGCGATGCGCGAGCGCGCTGCTGAGAAGAACGTGCGTTATTGGCAGCTGGCCTGCGTGCAGAATGCTGTCCTGTGCTGGTACGGCTACTTGACTGCGGCGGTCTTGCCCCTGTGCCTTTATTGGCACGCGAACCGCTCTGTGTTGTGCGTGATGCCGCAGAACGAGGTGCCTGCGTATGCGATGCTGCACCATTTTGAGGACGTCGCTGCCTCGCCTGTGACGACGCATTCTGCGCCGGACGCTTGCCAGAACCCTTTGGCGCAGCAGGCTTCTTTTTTTGCTGTTTCAATGCAGGCACCTCCTTCCTTGGAATCATTGTTCAATTACATGCGACGTTCAGCGATTTCTTCCTTCAATGCAGCACGGAATTCAGCAAAATCTTTCACGCCTTCATCGCCATTCTTATAGGAACGCAGAGAAACCGTGCCGCTTTCTGCTTCCTTGCCGCCAACAACGAGCATGTAAGGGATTTTCTGAACCGTTGCCTCGCGAATCTTGTAGCCCATCTTTTCGGAACGATGGTCCACCTCCACGCGCACGCCATCGGCTTTCAGCTGTGCAGCCAATTCATCAGCATAGTCAGCGTTATCAGACGTAATAGGAATGATCTTTGCCTGAACAGGTGCCATCCAGGTTGGGAAGGCGCCTCCGAAATGTTCGGTCAGAATGCCGATGAAACGTTCAATGCTGCCGAATACCGTGCGGTGAACCATAACTGGACGATGTTTTTCACCGTCTTCACCGATGTAGGTCATGTCAAACTTCTCTGGCATCTGGAAGTCGAGCTGAATCGTGCCGCACTGCCAGGTACGACCCAAGCAGTCTTTCAGATGGAAGTCGATCTTAGGACCATAGAAGGCGCCGTCGCCAGGGTTGACAATGTAGTCTTTGCCAACCGTCTGCAAAGCCGTGCGCAACCCTTCGGTAGCTTTTTCCCACAGCTCATCAGAGCCCATGGAGTCTTCCGGACGGGTGGACAGCTCTACATGATATTCAAAGCCGAATTTGCTGTAAACGCGGTCCACCAGCTTCATAACGCCAACAACTTCATCGATAATCTGATCTTCGCGCATGAAGATGTGTGCATCATCCTGAGTGAAGGCACGCACACGCATGAGGCCGTGGAGAGCGCCGCTGAGTTCGTGACGATGAACGAGGCCCAATTCTGCCCAGCGCAGTGGCAGTTCACGATAACTGTGCAGGCTTTCGTTATAAAGCAGGATACCACCAGGGCAGTTCATAGGCTTGATAGCATATGGCTGTTCGTCGATTTCCGTAAAGTACATATTTTCTTTGTAATGATCCCAGTGGCCGGAACGTTCCCAAAGGGCACGGTTCATGATGAGCGGCGTGCGAATTTCGGAATAGCCAGCTTTTTCATGTTCTTCACGCCAGAATTTTTCCAGCTCATTGCGCAGGATCATGCCTTTTGGATGGAAGATTGGGAACCCTGGCGCTTCTTCCACAAAGGAGAAGAGGTCGAGTTCTTTGCCCAGCTTACGATGGTCGCGGCGTTTGGCTTCTTCCAACAGATGCAGGTATTCATCGAGTGCATCCTGTTTAGGGAAACTCGTGCCATAGATACGCTGCAGCATTTTGTTCTTTTCATCACCGCGCCAGTAAGCACCAGCGATGCTCATCAGCTTGATCGCCTTGATGGCGCTCGTTTTTGGCAGATGAGGACCTGCGCAAAGATCGACGTAATCGCCATCCTGGTACATGCTGATCGTTTCATCTTCAGGCAGGTCTTCAATCAATTCAACCTTGTAGGTTTCGCCGCGGTCGCTGAAGAATTTGAGCGCTTCTTCACGAGACACTTCGCGACGTTCAAAGGCAGCGCCTGCCTTGACGATCTTCTTCATTTCCTTTTCAATCTTTTCAAGATCTTCCGGCACAAAGGTGTGTTCGCTGTCGAAGTCATAATAGAAGCCATTTTCAATCGCAGGCCCAATGGCGATCTTCGTGCCAGGCCACAAACGCTGAACCGCTTCAGCCAGGACGTGGCTGGAAGAATGACGGAACACTTCCTTGCCTTCTTCATCATCAAAGGTCAAAATGGCCACTTCTGCGTCCTTGTCGAGTACCGTTGAGAGATCGCAGACTTCGCCATTGACTTTCGCTGCAACAGCCTTTTTTGGCAGGCTGTTGGACAAACTTTTTGCAATTTCCATTGGTGAAATGGATGCAGCGTCGTAACTCTTGACGCTGCCATCTGGTAACGTGATGTTGATCATTTTTATCTCCTCTTTCAAAAATACAAAAGGCGCTCTCATCCCAAAAGGGACGAGAGCGCCGAACATTCCCGTGGTTCCACCCAGATTGACCAGCGGCAAGCCGCCAGCCCACTTTCTGCCGTTAACGGTGGCTGCCGTCGTCAGTTCATCCCGACGCTGCTTGGAGGTGGTAGACGTTATGCGCTGCATGAGCGGTTCTCAGCCAAGGCCGCCCTCTCTGTGATGCAGAGGATGCCAACGTCCTCCTCGTCATCGCATTTCTTATGATTACTCATTGTAGCGCGTGCAGCCGCCAGCGTCAAGTGTTCACCGCTATAAAATCCCATCGTCTCCAGTATAAATTTCTCTAAAATAGGAATTAATTGCAGAATAGTAAATATGAATTTTAGGTAACGGTCTCCTCTATGAATCTAGAATTTCTGATCTTGTTAATCTTGCTCCTGAAATATATTTTACAGCAGCAACAATCTGTACAATAAATAGTATCACCGGTATACCTAATACAGTCATGATAAAAAGAAAGGCCGTAAACGTAAATGCTACCATCGTTAGAATTGTTGCCCCTAGATATATTAAAGGAAGAACAATTTGTATTCTATTTTTGCTGTCGTTCATTCGATATATTACAAATCCTAAAATACAAATCAACACAACACAGCACAATTCAATATAAAAATTGGTAGGAGAAGTAATATCCGTAGAATGACTCTCGCCAACAACATACTCTATTTCATACCCAGCACTTTTGAATTTATTTACTTGATCTAAGTCAATAAAATGACTCTCTTCACTATACATTGGTGTCCTTTCTCCATTGAATGGATTTACATAAGTAGTCTGATACGTATCTTTTGTTGCGTAAGCATGTACTCCCCCTAGAACCAAGAAAATATAAGCAAATAAAATTACCCAAGCTACTGTTGCAACAGAATTTAAAATCATCCCTGTTGATGTCTTCTCTCGACCATTTCGTGCATAATCTTTTCTTCTTTTTTTCCTTTCTAAAGTGTATCCGCAATTTGGACAGAAATCTGCCTGATCAGAGATTTCTTTTTCACATTCAGGACATTTTATTAACGCCATTACTTTTCACTCCCTTGTATTTCTTACACACTTTATTATGACCAGTATCACGGTCAATTCTTAAATAAATTCTATCATACCATAAGATTGCTTGCAACCAATACTGGTCAAATATGACAAGTGGAGTGATATTATGGATGAGCAGAAAATACAGCGTGATCGTTATATGGGAATGAACCTGCGCAGGCTGCGGCTAAATGCGGGACTGTCACAGGAAAAGCTCTGTGCGGAATTGCAGCTTCGAGGCTGCGACATTGGCCGCACGACATACGCAAAATATGAATCCGGCGAATTGAATATTCGTGCCAGTGTGATTATTGAGCTACGCAAATTCTATAATTGCAGCTATGATGAGTTCTTTTCCGGTTTAGACAAATAACAAGAAACGGTAGTCTCTCATTAGAGAGGCTACCGTTTCTTGTTTCGAAAGTTTTTTCTTTATTACATCAGCTTAAACTTCACGACTTCGCCAACGAGTGAGCCATTGTGACAACTTCGCAGAAATAAACGCTGCTACGACGATTGGCAAGATATACGTGATTGGGAAGCAGAGCAGGAGCACAGCAGCAACCGTCACTGGTTTCTGCGAAATGAAGCCATACATGGCCGCCAGCACCAGCGCCACTGCAAAGCCGCCATCCAGCATAGCATTGCCGTCAGACATATTCACTGCCAGTGCAAACGCATAGCCAGCCGCCGCGCCCATATAGATGATTGGAAAAATGTTCCCGCCGCGCCAGCCAAAATTGATGCACAGCGTCGACACCATCCCTTTCAGCAGCGCAATGCCAAACAAAGCGCCCGCCGAATAACCATTCCAAGTGGTGAGCAGTTCATGCAGCCCGCTTTCACCGGAAAACATTGTTTCCGGCACAAAATGCCCGACAAGCCCGAGAAGTGCACCAGCGATCACAGCAGCCACAATCGGATACTTTTCCAGGCACTCGGCAAATGTTGCCGTCACATCATCAAAAACCGCATAGAGCAGCGCCATCACAATTCCCATCAGAATAAGTGCCAGCGACCATTTCCACTGTGTCCAGCCAATGGCATGATACCAGGAAAAACGCGGCAGTCCTTCACTAGGAACGCCAAATGGCGCAAGAAGTACTAAGGCGCCAAAAATGCCAACCACGCCCATGCCATAAAGGAAGATGCGCGCTTTCTTTGACAACAATTTGTCTCGATAGTGTTCACTTGCATCGTCTGGTTCCACCGCTTCAGCAATCCCAAACAATGGCGCGCCAAAAATGGCGCCCAATATCGCAACAATCCCTGTCTCTGCCATGGCTTCCACCTGCACGCCACGCACCTTGATGTTGCGGCTGACAACCGTCCACAGTGCTGCGATCAGCCCTGCAAGCCCTGCTTCCGGCCCAACGGCACCACCAAAAATGATCGGCAGCAAAAATGCCACCACGAGCAGCCATATCCGACGTCCAGCATAGCCGCCTTCCGCCTTCACCGTCGCCATCACCTGATGCATGGTTTCCGGCACCGCGCCATAATGTTTCTGAATCAACCCGATCACCACACCTGCCAGCATACAAACGAGCATCGGATAAAGAACACTGTCACCAAAGGCCAGCTGTGCCGGCGCGATTTCCCAGATCAAAGCAATGCCGAAATGCATAAGCTGCAGCACCACCCAAAGGATGACGCCTGAAAGCGCACCCAAAAGCAACGAAAAAATTCCTAGCAGCAAATATTCCGTTTTGGTCTTCATGAATGTGCTGCCTCCTTTCATCTTCATTCATTATAAGAAGCGTGGTGCTCTGGTGCAATGCACAATTTCACCATAAGCACAAAAAAACGCTCAACGATCCAGCGATAAACGTGGAGCGTCGAGCGTTCTTTTTAATCCTAAAAATTACTTGACGACTTCGTCATAAGCAGCTTTGAATTTTCCTGCCATGCCAATGATCTTCGCATCATCGATGGCACAGATGGCAATACGCAAACCATTGCCAAGCGGAACAACGAAAATATTCTGAGCAGCAAGCTTGTCAAAGATGGCAACTGCCTGTTCATGGGTTGGGGTTGGCACATAGATGAAGAACCCACTCTTGTATGGGCAGGTTGGCAGCCCTGCTTCAGCAGCTTCGCTCATGAAGATATCTGCACGATGCTGCAGGCTGGCTGCAAATTCATCCTGTTCCTTACGGAATGCAGCGCGGCGTTCTGGATCGGTGTTCAACAGCGTTACCGCTTCCATTGCTGGGCGGCTGCCGTTGGACCAGGTTGCACGCGCAGAAGCACCATTGGCACGTTCAAATTCGTCGCAAACTTCCTGACTCTGCGCAATGCAGAACATCAGGCCGAGACGATAGCCATAGAGGGTATAGCCCTTTGAGGTGCTGGCGCAAACGATAACCAGGAAGTTTTCAGGCAGATTGGTAAAGAATTCAAAGAAGTCGCGGCCGTGTTCGCCAGCATAGTCGATGTAGGCAGTATCAACCATGAGAATGACATTGTTTTTGCCATTTTCAGCGATGGTCTTCAAGTTTGCAATCAATTCTTTCCATTCATCGTCGCTGACAGCGAGGCCGGTTGGATTGTGAGCAGGTGTGTTCAACAGCAAAAGCACGTTGGTCTGCTGTTCTGCCACTTCCTTGCATGCTGCTTCGCACGCTGCCACATCAAAATGACCATCTGGGGTGAAGGTGTTGAAGGTTTTGATGTCGCGGCCGACTTCAGTCAGCATGCTGCGATAGTTGCCCCAGTAATAGCTGGTGGTGATGGCTACTTCGCCTGGATTCAAATAGTTAAAGAAGCTGTTATGCAGCGCACCAGTACCGCCAGGGGTGGCGATGCCAGCAGTATAAGTATTCGCTGGACGATGGTCGCGCAGAACGCTTTCCGTCATAGCTTCGATGTAGCTAGGCAGGCCGTTGATTGGCGCATAGTTGGCACCTTCGTCAAAAGGAATGGCGGCGAGGGCCTCCTGTACGGTATTCATTGTTTTCAGGCTGCCATCAGCGTTTAAGAATGCACCGATGGTCGCATTGGTAATATTTTCTTTGCCAACTTCTTTGGCACGAGCGGTTGCCTGTGCGGAATAAGCGAAGATGACGTCTGGGCCGCCCTTACCTTGGGCGTGTTTGGCTAATAATGACATGAACCATTCCTCCAATGTATTTTTATTCTGCAAAATAGTATAAATTATCTCTGCGCGTAAATCAAGAGCACCACCGACGAGCAAAGCCGTTTTTTTGCCGGAAACGGCGCTATTGTTTGACATTACACGAAATAGATTTTATACTTTATATTGATTACATGTAAAAATGACGCAACCCTGCGATACAAAAGGAGTAAACGTATGACAATGAAACGTATTTTAACCGGCGACCGTCCTACCGGCCGTCTGCATATCGGCCATTATGTGGGCAGTCTTTCCAACCGTGTGAAATTACAGCACGAATACGACACCTTTATTGAAATCGCCGACATTCAGGCGTTGACCACCCATTTTGAACGTCCAGAACTGATCAGCGACAGCATCATGCAGGTCGCCATCGACAACCTGTCCGTCGGTCTCGACCCAGAAAAAACCACGCTCTTCCTGCAGAGCCAGATTCCATCCATTGCAGAGCTGACCATTTTCTATTCCATGTTCGTCACCATGAACGTGCTGCGTCACAACCCAACGGTTAAGACCGAAGCTGCGCAGTATGGCTATGACGATATGACCTATGGCTTCATCGGCTATCCTGTCAGCCAGGCTGCAGACATCACTTTCTGCAACGCCGACCTCGTTCCTGTCGGTGAAGACCAGAAACCTCATCTGGAATTGGCACGCAAGCTGGTGCGCCGCTTCAACGATCTTTACTGCCCAGATGCACCACTGCTCAAAGAACCAGAAATCAAGCTCAGCGAATTTCCACGCCTGGCCGGTCTCGACGGCAACGCCAAAATGGGCAAAAGCCTCGGCAACGCCATCTATCTTTCTGACACACCAGAAACCGTCAAGGAAAAAGTCAGCAAAGCCGTCACCGACCCTAGCCGCATTCGCGCCACCGATCCTGGGCATCCAGACATCTGCGTGGTCAACAAGTACCACGCTGTCTTCACACCAGAAGAACATGACGACATCTGTGAACGCTGCAAAGCAGGCACCATCGGCTGCGTTGCCTGCAAAAAGCGCCTGACCCAGAGCCTCAACGATCTGCTCGATCCATTCCGTGAACGCCGCGCTTATTATGAAGCCCATCTCGATGACGTCCGTGACATCATCCGCAAGGGCAATGCTCACGCCAATGCCATCGGCAATGAAAACATCGCCAAGGTGAAAGAAGCCATGCACCTCAATCTGGGAGGCGTAAAAGCATGAGCGGCAAGCTCATTGTCCTGGAAGGCATCGACGGCAGCGGCAAAGGCACCCAGCTGGAAATGCTGCGTGCGCGGCTGATCAGTGCTGGCTGCAATGTATGGGTGACGCACGAGCCCGCCGATAACAAAATCGGCCGCCTCATTCGCGAAAGCCTCAAAGACAGCAGCCAATTTGACGAAGCCACCATTGCCCTGCTCTTCGCCGCCGACCGCCTGGAGCACATCCGCGAAATGAAGAAACATATCGCCGCTGGCGACATCGTGCTTTGCGACCGTTATGTGCTCTCCTCTCTGGCCTACAACAGCCAGTCACTGACGTTGGAATGGATTTTGGCCCTCAACCAGGAAGCCGACAAGCGCCTGCACCCAGACCTCACACTCTATTTCGATCTCGACGCGCAAACCGCCATGGCACGCATTGGTGCCCGCGGCGATGACCACGAACGTTACGAAACCCAGCGTCAGCTCTATCAGGTGCGTGACATGTACCGTATGCTCGCTGATGTGCGTCATGGTGACAATGTCACCACCATCGACGCCAGCCAAGCGCCCGACCAGGTTTTTCAAGACAGTTGGACAGCCGTACAGCAGGTACTCCATGTATAAAAACAACATGATAAAAAGACGTCCTCGCAAAAAAATGCGAGGGCGTCTTTTTTATGCCATTTGAAAGCTGAATTATTCAGCCACAACCTGCACCTTAACAACGATTTTGACTTCTGGATGAAGTTTGATGGTGGCGTTATAGGTACCAAGTTCCTTGATTTTGTCTTCAAGGGCAATCTTGCGTTTGTCGATGTCTACATGGTACTGTACCTTGATTTCTTCGGCCACTTCTTTGTTGCTGATGGTGCCGAAGAGTTTACCGTTGGCACCTTCTTTTGCTTTGATGACGACCTTCTGATCGTTCAGTTTTGAAGCGATGCCTTCAGCCTGTGCCTTTTCGTAGGCGCGTTCTTCAGCTTCCTGGGCCTGCTGTTCAGCGAGGCGTTTGAGATTGGTCTTGGTGGCTTCTACTGCCACTTCATTCTTAAAAAGGAAGTTGTGGGCATAGCCGCTCTTCACATCAACGATCTCGCCACGTTTCCCAACCTTTGGCACATCTTCCGTTAAAATCACTTTCATTGTGGTTTTGCTCCTTTCTGTGATCGCAGATGGCGATAATCGGCGATGCTGTCAAAGACGCCGAGTACCACACATACAACAATCAAATAGCCACCCATCAACAGCACCAGCGCAATATACAAAAACTGGGTGATGAGCGGTTTTTCCGAGAAATTCAGCCGAGCGATGACGAAGGAAAAACCATCCAGCGCCATACCAGCTGCTCCTATTACCATAACATTTGCGGCGACAATCCACAAGACCTGATTGTCAAAATACCGCTCCGCCAAAAGAGCGATCCATGCCAGGAGAAACGGCACGAGCACCGCCGGCGGCATGAGAATTGTTTTCCAGTGCAGCGCCGGTACCTGCACCTCGGTGTGAAGCCGACGACATAACAGATACAAAAGCAGCAGCACCACACCCGTTTCCAGCGCAAAAATCAGCACATAAATCGCTGGAGCCAGCTGGACCATGGTATGTACAAGCTGCGTGAACATGGTCTGCGCCTCTGCTGCAGTCATGCTGCTGGTGGCCATGGCATTAAAAAGGTCCATGCTCTCGGCGCTGGCAAGCATTTCATTTTCCAAGGCGGAAAACGTAGGCAGCGCAGCACCTGTAAGCCACAGCTGCAGAAACAGCATCAAGCCAGTGCCTAAAATCAGCGCCAATGTCGCACCGCTGAAAATCACAGCGTAGCGCTGCCGCGCCTTGACCAGCAAGCCACAAACCAAACCAAAAATGGCCGTCTGACAAAGAAAACTCAGCCCCGCCAATGGGCCCAGAAGCATGCCCAGCACAAGTGTCGCCGCCACTGCCGATAAAACAGCCATGCCCGTTGGCAGCCAAATGGCGGCCAGCGCCAATGGCAGCGGTGCCAGCAGCCCGAAAAAAATTGGCAGCAGCTGGCTCAGCAAGCCAAAAGCCACCGCCAGTGCTGCCACCATACCGCCCAGAGCAACCGGCGAGCGAGGAGGTTGCAGATTGCTCATGGTCATCCTCCTCAGCTGTCGTGGTCGACCTTATGGAAGGTTTTGAGATTGCCGATCTTACCTGCACGCTGGGTCAGCAGATCATCAACAGCTGACAGCGGAATGCCCTGGTCGACCAGCATGACCACGAGGTGATAGAGCAGATCAGCAACTTCGCCAACCGTGTCCTCCTGCACGCCATTTTTGGCAGCAATGATGACTTCAGATGCCTCTTCACCAATCTTTTTGCAGATTTTGTCCAATCCCTGTTCAAACAGATAGCACGTGTAAGAATTTTCCTGTTTATTGACACGGCGGTCGCTGACCACCTGATACATATGTTCCATGCTTTCCATGTTATTATTCTTCCTTCCCATCTATGATCGGTTTGAAAAAGCAGCTGTGACTGCCTGTATGACAAGCCGGACCCGTTTGCTCCACAGTGATGAGCAAGGTGTCATCGTCACAGTCGCCCATCATTTTGACGACACGCTGCACATGGCCAGAGGTGGCACCTTTGTTCCAAAGTTCCTGGCGAGAACGGCTCCAAAACCATGTGTAACCTGTTTCAATGGTCTTTGCCAAACTTTCTCGGTTCATATAGGCAAGCATCAGCACTTCTCCGGTGCCTGCTTCCTGCACGATGGCTGGAATCAGCTCGCCTTTCTTAAAATATTTTTCTAAATCCATGAGGCTCTCCTTATCTGGCTGGAATGTTCCGTGCGCGCATGGCGGTCTTCACTTCGTCGATGGTGAGCTCGCCATAATGGAACAAGGACGCGGCCAAAGCTGCGTCACAGCCAGTCTCTTCGAATACATCAGCAAAATCATCGACGCTGCCAGCGCCGCCGCTAGCGATGACAGGAATATTGACAAGGTCGCACACCGCCTTGGTCATTTCAATGTCGTAACCGGCCTTGGTGCCATCGGCGTCCATGGAGGTGAGCAAAATCTCACCAGCACCGCGTTCTTCCAGCTCCTGCACCCATTCCAGCAAATCTTTGCCAGTATCGATGCGGCCGCCGTTGATGACCACGTGCCAGCTGCCGTCTTCCACTTTCTTAGCGTCAACAGCTGCCACGATGCACTGACGGCCGAACATTTCTGCTGCTTCATTGATCAGATCCGGATTGCGCACCGCTGCTGAATTGATGCCAACCTTATCGCTGCCAGCGCGCAGCGTGTCACGCACATCATCGATGGTGCGAATGCCGCCGCCCACCGTCAAGGGCACAAATACCACCTCTGCGGTGCGGCGCACCACATCCAGCATGGTGCTGCGGCCTTCGTGGCTGGCGGTAATATCGAGAAAAACAATTTCATCGGCGTTGGCATCGCTGTACTGTTTGGCCAGTTCCACGGGATCGCCGACTTCCTTGATGCCGACAAAATTGATGCCTTTGACAACCTTGCCATCGCGCACGTCGAGGCATGGAATGATGCGTTTTGCAAGCATACTCACGCCTCCTTTGCCAAGATCAGCGCCTCTTCCAAGGAAAGAGTGCCTTCATAGAGAGATTTTCCGCAAATGGCGCCGTAAAGCCCTGCTGCTTTGAGATCAGCAATATTTTCAATGTCACGAATGCCGCCAGACGCGATAATATGCACGCTTGGGCAGGCTGCAATCAGTTGCTCGTAATCTGCCAGTGTTGGGCCGGACAAGGTGCCGTCTTTGCTGATGTCGGTATAAATAATCGTCTGCACGCCAGCCTCTGCCATGGCTTTCGCCAGGTCCACAAAATGAACGTCCGAGGCTTCCAGCCAGCCGCCGCCGCGCACCATGCCATCGCGCGCATCGATGCCGACTGCAATGGCCGCACCGTATTTTTCCACGGCTTCACGCACCAGCGCAGGATCGTGAAGCGCCACCGAACCAAGGATGACACGGGAAATGCCATTGTCGAGATAACGTTCAATGTTCGCCATGGTGCGAATGCCGCCGCCCAGTTCCACTTTAAGGCTGGTTTCTTTCGCCACGCTGAGGAAAATGTCCTCGTTCACAGGATGACCTTCGCAGGCGCCATCCAAATCCACCATGTGGATCCATTCCGCGCCAGCCGCTTCAAACTGACGCGCCGTTTCCAGGGCATCAGCAGCCACCTGATGAACCGTGTCAAAGGCACCTTGATAAAGGCGCACTGGTGTGCGGTCTTTGATATCAATTGCTGGTAAAATAATCATCCAACCAACCTCCCAAAGTTTTGCAGAATACGCAGGCCAACATCGCCGCTCTTTTCCGGATGGAACTGGCAGCCAAAGATCTGATCGCGCCAGACCATGCCTGAGAACGTTTCACCGTAGGTCGTAGCCAGCGCAACGTAGCGTTCATCGGTGTCCGCGCAGAAGGAATGCACGTAATAGAAATAACTGTCGTCGGCAATGCCTTCGGTCAGCGGGCAGTCGTGCAGCTTTTGGGCCGTATTCCAGCCAATGTGCGGCAGTTTCTGCCCTTTGGCATCCAGTTCACGCACAACGCCTGGCAAAAGACCCAGCCCTGGCGTCTTGCCAAATTCCAGCCCTTCTTCAAAGAGCAGCTGATGACCCAGGCAAATCCCGAGAAATGGTTTGCGTTCCGCTTCTTCTTTGAGCAGGTCCACCAAGCCAGTCGCCGTCAGTTTTTCCATGGCATCGGCAAAGGCGCCGACACCCGGCAGAATAATGCCATCAGCAGCTGCGATTTCAGCTGCATCGCGGCTGATTACATGCGGCAGTTTTAAATAGCGCAGAGCGTTGCATACGCTGAACAGATTCCCTGCACCATAATCAATCACTGCAATCATTCCAACACCCCTTTTGTTGAAAGCACCCCGCCATCACGTGGTGCCAATGCATCAGCAAGCGCATGAGCCACCGCTTTGAACACGCCTTCTACGATGTGGTGCGCGTTCTTGCCATAGAGCGCTTCAATGTGCAGCGTGATGCCAGCATTCATGGCAAAGGCACGGAAAAACTCTTCGGTCAGTTCTGTGTCATACTCACCAATCATTGGTGCGTTCACATCAGCATGATAGACAAGGAATGGACGCCCGCTGACATCGACCACTGCGCGGCAGAGCGCCTCATCCATTGGGATATAGGCGCAGCCATAGCGCTGAATGCCGCTCTTGTCAATGAGATCGGCCAGTGCCTGGCCCAGCACAATGCCAATGTCTTCCACACTGTGATGGCCGTCCACCCAAGTATCACCATCACAGTTCAGCACCAATCCCCAGCCAGCATGCACCGCCAAGGCAGTGAG
The DNA here is from genome assembly GCA_937976375.1 of uncultured Peptococcaceae bacterium. Classification (GTDB taxonomy): domain Bacteria; phylum Bacillota; class Peptococcia; order Peptococcales; family Peptococcaceae; genus UMGS1590. The sequence goes on from CALJRU010000061.1 coordinate 57,747, forward strand.
CATGTGGTCAAAAAAGCCTACGCCGCTGGCCACGCGCACTTCACCGCCGTCAAGATTCAAAAACAGCGAAATGCTCGTTTCTTTGGTCTGCCGTTCTTTGTTTACCGATCTCATGCTTCCAGCTCCTTCACCACAGCCTCCAACGCTTTCAGGCAGGCAGCGTTTTCTTCTGCAGTGCCGCAGTTGATGCGCAGAGCATTGGCCTGAGGCTGACGGATGAGCACACCATGATCCTGCATTTTTTCAAAGATCTCTGGGGCTTTGTCGGTGATGATATAGGCAAAGTTGGTAGAAGTTGGCAGCATGCGTTCTAAGGTATCATATTTTTCAACGATTGGTGTCAACCCTGCCACCATCTCATCCATGCTTGCCTTAATCGTGTTCACGGCTTCGCACAGCTCATCACCATGACGCAGCACACAGGTTGCCAGCTGCTGTGTCAGACGGCCAACATTGTACGTTGCCTTGGCAATTTGCAAAAGTGTGGTCAGCTCTGGCGTGGTGATGGTGAAGCCGACACGCAGCCCAGCCAGGCCGATGGCCTTGGAGCAGGTTTTTAAAACAATGAGGTTTGGCAATTTACCTGCCTGATCAAGAACACTTTCTTCAGCAAAATCCATGTACGCTTCATCGACAACAACCAAGCCATCGAAGCTGTTGACAAGACGCAGCACTTCATCGCGTGGTACAGCAACGCCTGTTGGGTTGCAAGGATTGGAGAAGATGATCATGGCTGCATCTTTTTCCTGAGCGAATGCCAAAAGATGATCCACATTGGTGTGGTAATCTTCCTGTTCGTAAATAAACTGCTCTACATCATTGATGTAAGCACCAGCACCATACATGGAAAAATCTGGTGCCACCGTCACTACACGGTCGCCAGGTGCGACGAGGGCTGCATAAAGCAGCTCGATGTGCTCATCAGAGCCATTGCCAGCAGTAACGTTTTCCCAATCAAGGTTGTAAAGGTCGGCATACGCACGGCACAGCTCTTCAGCACGTGGATCAGGATAGCGATTGAAATCGCACTGATCCAATATATCGTGAAATTCCGCCATCATTTCTGCAGATGGGCGGATAAAACTTTCATTAGCATTTAAAATCACAGGGCATGGTTTGCCGCCTGGGCTATAAGGTTCTCTGCCTTTGAAACGGTCACTGATTCTCATTATTGTTCCTTCCTCACTTTCACTGCATTGGCATGGGCGGTCAAGCCTTCCGCTTCCGCAAAGCAAATGATGTCATCGGCACCTGTCATGAGTGCCTTTTTGCTGTAAGCGGTGAAGCCCATGCGTTTATAGAAACTGTCAACACCCAACGGTGAGAAGAATCGCGCCGTTCCGCTGGTTGGCAGTACATGGTTGGCGCCAGCGTAATAATCGCCAACAGGTTCCGGTGTCCAGTCACCGAGGAACACCGAACCAGCATTTTCAACGCGGCCTAGATAGCTTTCCGGCGCTTCCACCGCCAGTTCCAAATGCTCTGGTGCCACGTCGTTTGCATAATCAATGCAGGCATCGATGGTATCAAAGACCACAATCACGCCATAATCGTTCATCGACTGGCGAATGATGTCGGCACGGCTCAGCGTTTCGAGCTGACACATGATTTCTTCCTTCACGCCCTCAGCCAACGCTGCAGAATCGGTCAACAGCACCCCGCCAGCGAGTACATCATGTTCACACTGGCTCATCAAATCGGCTGCAATGTAACGTGGGTTGGCGTTTTCGTCGGCCACAATGAGAATTTCGCTTGGACCAGCGATCATATCAATATCCACCACGCCATAAAGCAGGCGTTTTGCCGTGGCTACGAAAATATTGCCAGGACCAACGATTTTATCCACCTGAGGAATGGTTTCCGTGCCATAGGCCAGCGCAGCCACAGCCTGTGCGCCGCCGATCATATAAATGCGGTCCACACCAGCCACGGCAGCAGCCGCCAAGATAACGTCACGAGGCTTGCCTTCCGCGTTTGGCGGGGTCACCATGACCAGCTCCGGCACCCCAGCAATCTTCGCCGGAATGGCATTCATCAGCACAGAAGATGGATAAGCAGCCGTACCGCCCGGCACGTACAAACCCACACGTTTCAGTGGGCGCACCTTCTGCCCCATCATGGAGCCATCTTCACGAAAATCCACATAGCTTTCCTGCACCTGCTGCTGATGGAAACGGCGAATGTTCACTGCTGCCCGTTCCATAGCTGCCAGAAGCTTCGCATCGATGCGTTCCTTCGCTGCAGCAATGGCATCGGCTTCAATCACTGTGATTGGCCCTTCCATGTGGTCAAACTTGGCACTGTAACGCATGACTGCTGCATCACCTTCACGGCGTACGTCATCGAGGATCGCCTGCACGGAACGTGTCACATCGGCATTGGTTTCCTGCTGACGCGCCTTCAGAGCTTTCAAATAATCAAATTCTGCTTTACCATCGGCAATAATCGTCTGGATCATTGCTCTGCCTCCTTCAATGCTTCTATCTTATCGATCAATGTGTTGATCTCATCTTTTTTCAACTTCATACTAACGACATTAACGATCAGGCGTGCACTCACCTGCATCACATCTTCGATGGCGACCAGTCCATTTTCACGCAGCGTGTTGCCTGTTTCCACCAGGTCTACAATGCCATCCACCAAGCCCAGAAGCGGCGCCAATTCCACCGAACCTTCGATTTTAATGATGTCCACATCCATGCCCTTGCGTGCAAAATAGTCGCGCGTCACATGCGGATACTTGCTGGCAATGCGCTTCACACTGTAACCATCGTAAAAATTGCTGCCTTCCGGCACAGCCAGCGCAAAGCGGCATTTGCCAAAGCCCAGATCCAACACCTCATAAAAAGCGCCGCCGCGTTCATAAATCGTGTCCTTGCCGACCACGCCAATGTCACACACACCGTGTTCCACATAGGTGATAACATCTGGCGCCTTCGCCAAAACCACTGTAATGTCGTCGCCAACCTGCAGGATCAGCTTGCGTCCCTTTGTTTCAAAAGCACTCACATCGAGACCCATTTTTTCAAAGAGTGCCACCGTGGATTTTTCCAGGCGGCCTTTTGTCAACGCGATTTTAAGCATGTTCCACCTCCAGCCATTCTGCATGATCATCATGATAATAGATCACCGTCGGCACACCGCGTTCCTTTGCTTCAGCGATTGCCTCATCAAGAGAATCTGCCAGCGACCATTCCGCGCACATCTTGCGGGCGCTCATCCACTGAAACGCTGCTGGCATGTCTTTCATATCCGCATAAACCAGATCCAACGTCGAATAAAACAGCGGATTTTTCTTTAACAGCACAGCTGCCAGCTGATCCACACTGACCCCAAAGCCAATGGCTTCAGCGTCCATGCCGAAATCCGACAGCAGATGGTCATAACGGCCGCCGGAAAGCACTGCCTGCCCGGCACCGCCAAGATAGCCGCGGAAAATGAGACTGCTGTAATAATCCGCTTGGTTGATCAGCCCGAGATCAATGATGATGTTCTTTTCCAGACCCATTGCCTCAAACTGGTCGTAAATCCATGCCAACTGATCAATGGCTTCCGTAATCGCCGGATCCAGACCGTCCATCAGCGCGCGAGCCTGCGACAATGTCTCACGGCCGCCAAACAAACGTGGCAGCATGCGCATAACCTCAGCAGCTTTTTTGTCTGCATGGCGTTCAAGAATATCGTTGAGGGCAGAGTAATTCTTTTCCTCCACCGCACCAAAGAGCGCATCGCGTTCCAACTCATCAATGTCCAGCATATCTACGAGCGTTTTGAAAATCCCCACATGGCCGATTTCCAGGCGATAATCTTCACCCATGTCAATGGTGTAGAACACATCACAGGCCATCTTCAGAATATCCATGTCTGCTTTTGCACCACTGCCGCCGATGACTTCCACGCCCATCTGACGCAGTTCATGGCTGATCCCGTCCAGCGTACGGCTGGTGCGGTACACCGTCTGGTCATAGCAAAGACGCAGCGGCATGGTCTTATTCTTATACTTGGTGGCCACCAATCTTGCCATTGGAATTGTGGAGTCCGGACGCATCACAATCAATCGTCCGTTGCGGTCGCTCAATTTATACATGCTCTCTGCTGGAAAATATTTCCCGTTCGAACCAAATACATCAAAAAATTCAATCCCCGGCGTACGCACTTCGCGGAAGCCACGGCAATAGAAAAAAGTACGCAGACTGCGCTCAATATGGCTCTGCGCCTCACTTGCTTCAAATAATACATCGCGTGTGCCTTCAGGGGTGAGTTTGGAATAGTTTTTCATACTTCGCGCTCCTTTCGCTTTATCACTTTACCACGGTGAATCGATGATGTCAACACCTATTTCTTCAGACTTTCATGATAGTCGCGCAGGGCGTGATTAACCGCATCTGCATCATAAAAATGGTAGCCCATCGACTCTACCCAGGCACGCACCGCTTCATTGTCAGGATGATCCGGCGTCGTCAAGGCTTCCATCAATTCATAATAACCGTCAAAACCGCCGCAAGCCTCAAACGGCGCATTGCCAAGGCCTTCGCGCAGCTCAGGCACAGCCGGCACATCCTCGAGAATATCCACCAGCTCAATGTCATACGTCCAATCATCGCTAAAATCGTAGATATAGCGGAACTGACGATGCTTCAACGATAATGGATCCAATGGCAGATCCTCCGCCCAGGCCACTTCCACCGACATGTCCACGTTGTAGCCTTCCTTTTCTTTATCAGCCAGATAATGCTTGCCTTCATCGCTCTTCAAAAAGCGATAGCGCTCGTAAAGGTCCACATCACTGGTGATGCGCAGCTTAGGATCGTCAAAAACAAACTCGTACCCTTCACGGCCAGAATAGCCGAAAAGGATTTGCAGCACCTGATGAAGCTTGGCAAAATCATACTCCATCGGCACACAAAAACGACGCCACACCGGCGCCTCAGCGCCACGCAGCGTGGCGGAAAAATACAAAGACTTCATGAATGCAGCTCCTTCTCAAATCGTTCTGTTGCCTATCAGTATAGCATATTTGCCAGCGCCCTTAAAGCGCCGCCCAAAGGTTCCCACAAGCTTTTTCAGCCATCGTGCGCCGCATAAAAAAGCAGACTGCACCGTCTGGCGACAGCGCAGTCTGCGAATCATTCATCGTCTTTTTCAAATGTCATTGTGATGCCTTGCACAGGACCTTTGAGCGTGTCTTCATGCACCTTCGACAATTCCAGCGTCTCATCATCCACCACCAGCGTAATGCCCTTGTCATCTTCCAGCGGCGACCATTTGCCTTCGTGTTCCGTTTCACCGATTTTCAGCACCGCTTTGCCGCTGTCTTCGAGCGTCAGCGAAAAATGGCTGTCGATGTCCTCGAGATTCACTTCGACGCCGCCCATAGCGCCTTTCACCGCTTGCCAGCTGCCAACAAACTCATTGTTCGGATACTGCGCCGCACAGCCGCTCAACAGCAGCGATGCCAAAAGCGCCAGCGCCATCACACACCTTCGCATTGTCCCACTCCTTTGCACATTTGTTACAGCATACACCAAAACGCCGCCAAAGAAAACCTCTTCCTCAGGAAAATTCCCACGCACACCAAACAAAAACGGGCCGCGCGAGCTCTATGTTTTGGAAAGCCCCTTCGTTAATACGAGCAGCAAAAGCGCCCGATCACAGCATATTTCCGTGCCAGTTATTTAATGATGGTTTTTCCATTTTGCTTCTACCATCATAAGGCCTCCAACTTCGCAAGCAGGTAGGTCAGAGAACTATCGTAGAAAACAAAATTATCTATCAGGCCTGCCTTTTGAGCATCCACAGACTTTCTGCGAACAATGGGCTGGTCCGGCCTGACCAAGAGCAGAATCTTAACAGCACGATTGTTTTCCCTCAACGATTGACAGATGTCAGCGGCGTACTCCATATCCATCTGATCCGCGACATCCACGATGACCATATCAGCATGAAAAATATCCGCACCGACAACAGCCTGCGAGTAATTGAGCTGGGCCGCCCACTTAAAACCAATCTCCGGCTTGGCCAGAATGGCTGCCGATAATCCCTGACCGAGTATTTTATTGGTTGAAATAAATAGAATTGTTTTCATGATCTTCCTCCTCTCGCCGAAATCAGTTAGAAATCGTCAAGCTTGGACACCTTACTGCCAAAACCACAGCAGACATGCTCCAGCTTTCCAGAAGCGCTCGCATCACAGAGCGTAAACACATGACTCCCGCCCCTTTTGGAGCGGGAGTCATGTCAATGAGACCATCCACTGAGGCCAAACTCGATGTAGCGAAAACAAAAGCGGGGATGATGCAATGTTTTCAAACTGACTCCAACTGCGTTGGAAAATTTTTGACCTGTTCATCGGTTTATTGGCTCCGCCTGTCATGGCGCGCTTTGTTTTTTCAGGAATCAGCTCTCACAAATCGGTTCTCTTTATTAAAAACCGCTAAGCTTGAAAGCAAGCAATTCCTCTGCGGATTTATCCGCTCTGGTTTCTGTCATAATAACCAAAATACTGCCATCTGACAGTTTTGTGCCGCTGCAAAACCATGGGTAACTTGTAGCAAACAAATCGCTGCCATCTGCCTCACCAATATAGGTGCCGTCTTTCGTCCAAAGCACCACAGTGCGCATGTTTCCGTCTAAGGCCAGATAGCCATTTGTCGTCTCTGCCACAAAGGTAATGCTTCCCAGGCTGCCTCCATCGGAATCTGCCAGCGTCATTTGCAAGACACCATTCGCATCATAGACGAACACTTTATGACCGCTGTCATCCACCGCAGACCCACAAACATAGATATGGTTTTCATCAATCAGCAGATGGCTGATCACATCAACTTCTTTAAAAACAATCGGCTCTGTTTTCAGCGCACCGCCAGAAAGCGTCATCTTCTCGCACTCCGCACTTGAGAACCAACTGACGCCCCACGTTCCCGACGGATGCATGCTCACATACTCTGGGCCCTCATAAGAGGCCGTCTGCTTCCCATCCTTCCAACTGATCAGCGGCTCCATGAAATTCGCAAGCCAAATGGTTCCAGACGCGTCGGCGGAAATATTTTTATATTCCGCGTTCAATGTAACATCCTCTGAAAATTTCAGTGATTTGCCGTCGTAATCGTAGCGTTTCAGCGCACCGTCGACCAAAAGAAAAGCCTGATTCCCAACAACAGCAACGTCATGGGCAAAGGTTTCTTTTGTCACGATGCAGTCTGTAATAGGCAGCCACTGGCTGTCCATCGTAAATGTTCCCACCATGACGCTGCGTGATTCGGCAGAAAAAGGTTCGCCTTCCCAATACCAAGGTCCATCCTTATGCCCCTTATCCTCCAATCGAATCGTCAGGCCGGACAAGAGCTTATCCACGCACTCGTTTTCGTATTCACCGACGACCTCAATCAAAACAGTGGCACTGGCACCTTCCACACGATTCAGATACCGCAGGCAAGGATAGCCCCAATATTTTCCCTCCTGCTTGAGGCAGTCAACACCTCCAATATTGGTCAGATCGTAAGATTCATTGACCGCATATTCGTACTCATCAAAACCATAGCTGGTGAGATAGTCGCGAAACGTGTAAGGTTCTTCCACTGAAACGTAGATATCTGCACTGACAAAGTTTTCATCTCCTCCATCCTTTGGTATCGACAGAGTGATTCTAGAGGCTGTTTCCTCATCATAAAAATCATCTTCTTCATAGGTCCAGCCATCCTCCTCATCGTAAACCAAATCCCAAAGACTGGCGTTTACTGTCTTCGGAGATTTCACCGAAGCAGGTATTTCCTGCTTTGTTCCTGCCGATGTCTGCTCCTGAGTTTCCGAGGCATCTTTGCCACAGGCGGTAAAGGTGAACAACATCAGTGTCGTAAAAAGCAGACATGTTATCCCTATCTTTTTCTTCATAGCCATTCACCTCTTTGCATTTATTATTTGCTATTTATTTTTTATTATTGACAAAAAACGGCATCAACAGTTCAGCCACTTTGCTGATCGGCATTGTCTGTAAGATCACCTTTCCAGGCCCCCGGACAACCGTATTAAAAACGCCTTCGCCACCGAGCAGCATATTTTTTGCGCCCCTGACGGTGACAATATCCATGGTGCAAGTTTCCTCCATTGCCGCTAGGTATCCCGTGCTGACCAGCATTTCCTGTCCAGCGCTCAGCTCATATTCCGCCGCATGGCCGTCAATTTCAATAAACGCCGTGCCGTTTCCGCTGAGTTTCTGCATAACGAAACCTTCACCGCCAAATATTCCTGAACCCAGTTTTTTCTGGAAATACATAGACAACTCTACGCCTTCATCTGAGGCGAGAAAAGCACTCCTCTGCACGATCATCGAATGGCCATCGCTGATGTTCAGTGCCTTGATTGCCCCTGGAAAGCTCGATGCAAATGCAATAGTCCCATCTCCGCCTTCTGCGGTAAATTTATTTTGAAAAACAGAATCGCCTGAAACAAACCTGCCCAGCATCTTTTTCATGCCGCCGCCAGAAACGGTTTCCATTTTCATATTCGAGCTCATCCAGCTCATGCTTCCGCTTTCTGTGATCATGGATTCACCGGCAGATAATTCACATACAACAACCGGTAAGTTTTCACCCAAGATTTCATAATTTTTCATGATGGACCTCCTTTTTATTGCCTATCCATTCACAGCGCCGCCGCAAAATTCACAACAGCCACTTGCATCCGGTGTGGTTGTCGCTCCACAGAATGGGCAAGTCACCGCTGCCTTCGGAGCTACGGCCGCAGCCATCTCTTCCCGAACCTGCTGTCGAACCTGAAGCAATGTTTCCTGGATCTCCAACCCCATTGCTTCATATTGCTGGTATTCCACGCTGGCACGAACTTCTTCTGCGTTGGATGTTCGAGGACTGCTGCCTGGCCACAAATCACCACGCAGCGACCGCATGGCATCAGGCCCGTCAAACAATGTGTCCACGTCATTGTCCACTGAATCGCTGTTAAGTTTAAACCGTATTTCATTAAAGTAAGGATGATTGACGTGAATCACAATATAAAAATCATAAGAACAGGCATATTGCTTAGGATTGAAGCTATGTCGCACTCCTTCTTCATCCCGGTATTCGATTTCCGTTTTACGTTCGTCAATATCCAGCTTACATCCTGTAACATCGGAGAAGGAGAGCACGTCCGGATTCGCCTCTTTCAAATCTTTGGCAGCAGTGACCATAAACAGCCCTGCGTTTTCGTCCAGCAGCACCTTTGTGCGCTCACCCAGGGTTCGAGTGATGCAGAATGAAGACACCTTCTCCTGATTGGCTTCCCGGTAAGAGAGCTGCGCTCTGATTTCTGCCACTGTGCTCTGACGTCGCTCACTAAACCATGGCGAAAGCTTCGCGGCGCAGTTCTTGCAAATGCTCCCATCTTCAAGTTTACGAGCGCCAAGCAAGCCGATCTCACCACCGCAAACGGCGCACTCCTTTTTATCAAACAACTTCCCAAAGAGCCCCATATCTCACATTCCTTTCTATATGCGATCAAACGCTGCCGTTGTTCTTTATCTGCATGGCCCCGTAAATATAAGCGCCCGGCACCAAAAAATTAAGAACCAGACTGACCAGACTGAACTCACCTTCAGCAGCGAACCCAACGATCAAAGAGATGATGCATAAAACTGCAACGACACTGCCCCACTTGATACAAACAACAGCTTCTTGAGGTGCACTGCAAGCACTAATCCCATTCCTGCCTGCAATAAATTGAATGACCGAGGCCGTCGTTAAAATTATGGAGCTGACATAGAACAAACCCGTTCCTTTTACGCTGCCTGCTAATATAGCCAGCATGCTGATCCATAAAATGGTAATAACACCTGCGATATAACCAATAACACCACCTATGATCATAAGAATGGATGCGATCTTAAAAAAACTCTGACCTTTCATTTGGCATCCCTCTATTTTATCGTTCTATTTTCACTCCCCTTCAGTACTGTTTTTCGTACAATGAAAGGTGTAATAATCCTCATCTGTGCTATAATCCACATCCAATGTTCCATCTGTATTTATTGTTATAAAAAGAGATGGGTTATCTGATTCTATCGTACAGTATCCCAAAGCCACAGACCATGGGAACGTTCCAACTTCCTGCCCTTTATAGGACACATCTACACTTCTGTCAGCTTTAAAATGAAGACGCAATGCATCATGAATGTCATCTACACCTTCCATGGATGTCTGCGGGCCACTTCCCAGAAGTTCTTCCACACTCTCTGACATCCACTCACCCAAGACTGCTTTTTCTTCTTCCGTCAGATACAATTCCGGGTTCATGGCATCCGTTCCTTCTTTTGCAAAAATAAGCTTTACGCCCATGCCCAGCATGTCATCAAAAGAAATTGTATCTTCGCCAATCACGCCGATCATTTCTTCCCCTTCGATTGTGAGAGTGAATTCATCGTCCTGCACGGACCACTCCCCTTTTCCGCTGTCTTCACCAACGACAACATCTACTTTTCCTCCGTTCTTTACTTCAAGCTCAAATGCACCGCCGAATGCTTCCTCAACGCCAATCGACATGCCCATCATCTGTGCCGAAACTGCTATCCACTTCCCTTCATAAGGACTTTTCTCACTTCCCCCACATCCGGTCACAAATAATAGGCTAAACATGCAAATCAAAGCAAACACCATATTCATTTTCTTCTTCATAATTTTTCTTCCTTTCTTAAAATGACCGCTTCTTCCTGACAATACATGGACAACGGGCTGTTTTTGCCCTGCTTCATATGAATACACTATGAATCATTCTTGAAGATCTCCATCGTCGAAGGGATCTCCGCATTCTGGACAAAACTTTGGTGGTTTTTGGGGATCGTCTGGTTCCCAGCCGCATTGATCGCAGCGATATTGAGGCACGCCCGCAGGTTTCGGCTTGCCGCACTCCGCACAGAATTTTCCCTTATTCATCGCGCCACAGGAGCAAGTCCAGCCGTTGGACTGTGCGTCTGGTTTTTTCGTGCCGCACTCGGGGCAAAAATTACCGCTCACCACTGCGCCGCACTGCTGACATCTCCAGCTGTCAGCAGATGGCTTTTGTTCTGGCTTTTTGCCGCCGCAATTTGGGCAGAAACGACCGGTGATGCCGCTCTGTCCGCAAGAACATACCCAGCTGCCGGCGGAGACTGGTGCAGAAGGCGTGGTCGGCTGCGGCTGTTCCTGCGCACCTATCTGATATAAGCTCTGCGCATTCATGCCGCCCATCTGACCAGCCATGCCCATTCCCATAAAGGCCATGGCTGGACCGGCATTAGGATTGCTTGCTGCAGCCTGCATGGCGCTGGCCTGGGCACCCACCAGATGCGCCGCTGCACGGGTGGGGTCCATGAAGGCAACATTGCGCTGCAGCTCCTTGATCATCTGCTCGTCTTCTTCGTTGGCCTTTACGCTGGAAATACCGAAAGAAACAATAGCAAGGCCTCGCAAATCATGCCACTTGGCAGATAGTTCCTGATTCAACGCTTCTGCCACCTCAGTGGTATGACCAGGGAGTGCACTGTATCGTATTCCCATGTCGCTGATCTTGGCAAACGCTGGCTGCAGCGCAGTCAAAAGTTCCGTTCTCATTTGTCCTGCAATCTCTTCTCGGCTGTACATCTCATCTACGTTGCCGCAAACATTGGTATAGAACAACAACGGATTGACAATACGAAAGCTGTACTCTCCAAAACAACGGACGCCAATATCCATATCCAATCCCGCCCGTTGATCCAGCACTCGAAACGGAACCGGAGAAGGCGTTCCGTACTTATTCCCTACAATTTCTTTGGTGTTAAAATAATAGATTCTCTGGTCTTTGGGCGCTTCTCCGCCAAATGTGAAACGCTTGCCGATGTTCCGAAAGACCTGGCCAATACTCTCTCCCAAATCGCCTGCAAAAATACTTGGCTCCGTGGACGTGTCATAGGTGTATTCGCCAGGCTCGGCACATACTTCCACCACTTTTCCTTGTTCTACAATCAGCATGCATTGACCGTCGGCAACAGCAATCACAGAGCCATTGGTAATGATATTTTCGTCACCCTTGTAATTGCTGGAGCGATCGGACACTTTTTTCCTGCCTTTTACCGCCAGAACATCTGCGGGAATGGCTTCACAGTAAAAATACTCTTTCCACTGATCGGCCAGCACACTTCCGGCAGCTCCTAGTCCCGCTTTAATAAGCCCCATCGTTTCATCTCCTCTCACGTTTTCACATTAGAAGCATTCTTCCTTCCACCCACGCCCGTTTGTCTCGGCGAACAAGCCTGCCAGCCTTCTCTCATTTCCACTGCGGAACAATCGCCAAAACAGATTTCATGCTACAGTGCCTGCAGACAGGCGACCAAATAATCCAATGATGCATCATAAAATACAAAGTCATCAATTTCGCCCCTCTGCTTCGCTTCAATGGCACGGTGGACATCCTCCATCCTACTTTCCGAACACATCAGCATCAGTCGACAGTGTGGCAGGACTTGTCTCAGCCATGCACACAGCATCAAACAATAACCAATGTCATGCGCGCCATCCTCCGATACTTCCAGCAAAGCACCTTCAGCCAAGTGATCACGGATTGCCACATCTGCCCTGGTATAATCCGGTTCATAGCGCAACTGGATGCCCGGATCATGCCGCACCTTCGTGATCAGCCCCTGGGCCAAAGAGGCCCGCTGCATGATTAAAACGACCGTCTTCAGATGCCCACCCCCCTGCATATCCTGTATTTTGACCTAATTGTATCGGCTTTTTTGTACCTGCGCCCTACCCGCAGCGGGTAGTTTTTGCCAAAATGAGCCATAAAAAAACCCACAATGAATTAGCCATCCAACTCATTGTGGATTTTTCTTATGTATTTTTACTGACCCGCCAGCTCTGCGCTGCCTGGATCTGTCCGACGGCAGAAAACGCTGGGCTAATACAGGGGATTGATCCAGCCATTGGCAATCATGTAAAAGGCCAGGTCCACTGCTTTAGAAAATCCGGTCTTGCCCAGCATATTCATTTTATGATACTTGACGGTGTTTTCGCTGATAAATAATTCCTTCGCAATTTCCTTATTGGTCATATGCTTGCACATCAGTCTCAACACTTCCATTTCACGGTCGGTCAGCGGCGCTTCACCTTGAGGCAGGGGAATGGTTTTAGGCTCTGGAAAACAGCTGCCACCCGCCATCACTTCTCTGGCCACTTCTAAAAAACAATTCAGGCTCTTGCTTTTGTACACAAAACCATTGGCTCCAGCAGCTTTGGCTCGCGGAATATACGAGATCTCATCAAAAGCCGTCATGACGATGATCCTGATGTCTGCATCATACTGACGAATGGTCTCCACCGCTTTCAGGCCAGAAGCTCCACCTTCTGTACATACATCCATCAAAACCATATCGGGATGCAGCCGCTTGCAAAAATCAAGGGCATAATCGGCGCTGGCGACTTCCCCCACGATTAAAAATTCACCAGAAGCCGTCAATGCTGCTGTCAGCGACTCTCGCATGGATGCATGATCTTCCACTATTAAAACTTTGATCATTTATGCACTCCCTCCTTTGGAACAAATATTTGGATACAAAACCGCGGCACCAGATAAAGCTCCAGCGTACCATTCAGGCTGTTGATCCGTCGGCGCATCTCGGTGATTCCTCCGCCTTCCCTGATTGGTCCGACCGGAGGAATTCCATTGTCCGTTACAGTCATGCGCCAACAATCGTTCTCAAAAAAATGGAATTGGATGCGCGTGGCATACCCATGACGCACAGCGTTGGTCACACACTCCACGGCAATCTCTGCAAAATTATTGGCCACCGTCCTATCTTCTGGCAGCTCTCCCTGGATTTCGACAGCCACTTCCATTCCAAGAAAGGTTTCCTTCAGCATCTCCAGACGATGCGCAGGACTCGGCGCCGAATCTTCCGAAAAGGCTTTTGGAAGGCTGCGTACAAAATCTATCAACAGCATTTCATCCAACTGCTTATGCTCCCGCAGGGCTCGCAGCAGCAGACTTATGCGCTGGCCTAAGACATCATGCACCCTGCCCTTGCTCCGGGCAATCTCCTCCGCTTCACAGATGCTCTGTAAATTCTCGATGGTATGGCGAAGCTCCTGTCCGCGTTTCTCCAATATTTGATTTTGATTCGCAAGGAGCGTCACAGCCTCCCATTGTTCCGTAATGTCATCGGCGGTCAGCAGCACCAATGTCCGATGTCGTATTGGAATATTATGAGAGGAAATACGCCACACTGAGGAATCTGAAAGGCGAAATACCTGCTGGCCTCCCAGAAATTCCCGCATGCAGCCACTGCGCAATGGCCCTGATTCCAAAAGCTGTTGAAACGCTCTTCCGTTCCGCAAATGCTGTCCGGTCATCTCTTGAGCGAGCAGCTCCATTCGACGATTACACAGAAGGATGTCGCCGTTCGGGCGAAAGAACAGCAACCCAGTATGCAGAATGCCAATCGTTTCTTTGATGGAAACCAACGAAATCTGAGTGCGAATTTCCCGTCGGCGAATCAGGCAGATGTGTACACTGCGGCTCATAAAATAGAGAATACCCACAAGGAAAAAGAGCGGATATGCGCGACCAGCAGCCGCTTCTGTTATGGGAAGAAGAACTGCCGCCCCAGCAGCAACGAAAAACGGCCATATCAACTCCGTTCCCAAGGCAACAATAATGGCAACCACTGCGATCAGCAAAAATACCATCTGACGAGTGAGGGCATAGCCGCTAGGTGCCAGAAATCCGCAGAACAGCGCATATTGAACCTGGGCAAGGAGTGCGGCAAAGACAAACAGCATCACCAAAATGAGGCACTCCATCCCATTTTCCATCCTGCGCACCCATCCGATACGCAGACGCCGAATGCTGTAAGAAATAGCCTGGCTTTGCAGCACGATGCACAGTGCAATCAGCATCACCAATGCAATCAGCATCCACTGAGGCAGGCGATAAAACTCAGCCACATTCCTCACCTCCCAAGGGCAGGGTCAAAACAATCCCCGCAGCATCCTCCAGGTCCTTGCAGGCGATGCGTCCTCCTAAAGAAGAAACCGCAGCCATCAGTTCCTCAGAAAAATGCCATTTCTCTGTATCACTGCTCAAAAGAAAACGGAACACCAGATGCGCCCCTTCGGATTCTAAACAACCCATCACCGGAGAAGTATTCGTTGACCACGCCCATGCTATGATTTCAAAGGCAAAATCATAGCAGACCGCTGCGTTGCGAATCTTCATCCCCTCACTCTGCCCGCTGCGGATCAGTATTTGCATCCCCGCATAGGAAGCCAGCTCCGCCAGCTCGTCCAAATAAACGCTCATCTCATCTGCCAGAAGTGAGACATCCTGGCGTGCCAGGAAAAACAAATTACATCTGCGCTTGATATGACACAGACACAATGCAATGTAGGCGGTCAAATCTCTCGAATGCTCTGTTTCCGCCAATGTTTCAAGCAAATGTGCCAGAGATGTGACACGACGCTCCAAATCACGATCCAGATGTTCAAACAGCGCTCGATTGGTGGCTGAAGTGTACAAACGCTTTTTGATCTCACCTTCCTCCTGCAAAAGCGCATTGGCCGCCTCCAGACGTGTCTGCACATCTTGAATTTCCTGCCGCAGCCGATTGAGCTGAGAAAGGTCTTCCTGCCACACCGCCATGCCTCCAGGGATGAATACCGCATGGAGCTGCGTCTGGCTGTCTCTCAGCAAGGGGTGGTCCATATCCATAAGCAGTCGCTTCCATAGAGAACTTGAAATGGGACGCGCGTCAAGGGAAGACAAAATGGTTCGACCATTCTCATCGAGCAGCGTCAGGCCAATGGGTGCAGAGAAAAAGAGACGCTGATACTGAACATTGACCGGAATCAGCCCTGCATGAAGTACGGTTTCAAAGAACAGAACGGCAATAACACAGATAATGACCGTTGGGTCACTTTCCCAGGCCAGGGGCACCCGGTAAATATAGGCAATGACATACGCAAACAACCCTGCGCAGAACAACAGTGGAAATACTTTTCCTCCCCAATAGGTGCTTCGCCGCCCCTGATAAAACAGTTTGCCGACGGCCACCACTACCATTAAAAGCGACGCAGCCGCAATGAACCAAAATCCTGCACCATAGCCATAATCACTGGCCCAATTTCCATCAGGATCAAAAACAAATACCAGCTGATGAAAGTCATTGGTCATCACCAGCAACACAGAAAGTCCATAGCAAACAAACGGCGGCCACAGAAAACGCACTGGCTTTCCTTCTCCCTCTGCGCGTCCTGTGAGCCTGACCAAATACAAAAGTGTAACAGGCAAAGCCAACTGAAAAATATAATAGCCATACCAGCACATCCGACTCAGGGCAGCTTCTTGAATCAGCTGATATTTGAACAAACGTAGCAGCAGCCATCCCACCATCAACCAGCTCATCACATCGACCACCCGGCGAACGTCGTAACGAACCATTCGATGGGAAACGCTTCCTTTCCACAGCAATATGACAGCCACTGCCAGCAGGGCAGATAAAATATGTTCTCTAAGGTCAGCGGAGGTATAGAGCCGAGTATGAAAAACCTGTCGGCGCAGATCTCTGCTGCTGTCACCAGTGATCTCTAAAACCCAATCATAGTCACTCCCTTCCAGCACATGGGCCGACCGATAATCGCTCGGAAATCCCCACGGCCGCTCCCCGCTAACCAGCGGCAGCCCTACAGACAAAAGCACTTCATCCAATCCGACATCGGGTGTCAGCGGAACATCTGAGAGCAGCCCCATGCGATAAGATAAAGTTCCCTCCGCCGGCACAATGATCTCATACTGTCCCCCTTCTCGATTCCACGCAACGGCTTCGTAATCCATACAGAGCAAAATAGGCGCATCCGAATCATTGAGCTCGAATTTCCCGTTCTGGCTGAGATGCTCCAAGAACGCCAGGGCATCCTGTTTGGCTGGCTCTTCCGGGTTCAACCCATAGGACAGCGCAGCAATGGCCAGCATATTGCGAATGATGGATTCACTTCCAATGCCGACAGGAATTTGGCTTTCCCGAAGGCTGTTCCAGCCAGTAATATCAATGTCGGTCCGTATACGGTCCACAGCTATAACCACGGTGCCCAATACTTGCGGATACCAATACCGACCAACACCCTGATTCAGCGCCGGAATCGCCTGAACGTCATAACAAACGACCGCATTGCCATTTTCCACCTCTGCAAAAACTGCATCCCTCGGTTCCCTAATGTCATACTCAGAAAGATAGGTGCCCAGAGTGTTGACATATTCTTCAGCGCCCTCTGCATCGGAAACCAAATATCTGTCGCTTGGCGCCGACGCACATCCCGTCAGCAACAGGCACAGCAAAAGAACAAGAGATAGCCATTGAACCTTCATGGCGCCACCGGCTCTCCGCATTCCTTCATCCGCGCGGCACACTCTCTGCACAAATCAATCTCCTCGCAGATCAGGAAACAGGAATCACAAACCAAACGTCGGCAGATGGGGCACTGACTGAATCGCTCCCTCGCTTCCTTTCCCGCCGTTAATCGAGCTTGCCGCTTCTCTCGCTGATAGATGGCATCATACAGCTCTTTCTTTTCCAAATCCTCGGTCGCCTGTTTTGCTTTAGAAAATGGAATACTGCTGCTGTACCAAAATTCACCGCACACCTCACAGCGAACAGCAAAACAAAAATACTGTGGTGTGGAGCAATCCTCCAAATGACTGTACAAAAGATTTAACATCGCATTCACCACCTTCCTTACATTGACTATATCAGAAGCAGGTCAGGAAAATATATTATCCAATGGATACTTTTCACAGATGGTATCCATTGGATAATACAAAAAGTGCACAAAAATCCTTCTCAGATTCCTGTGCACTTTGCTTAATATTTGGAGAACACTCAGAAAAGCTCCTGCAGTCTTCCGCAACGGCGAAGCAGATCGATATAGAGCATCAATTCATCTCGGGAGGCCACACCCAGCTTTTTATAGATATGTCGGTTGTGCTTGCGAACGGTGCTCATACTTATAAAAGCAAGCTCCGGAATCTCCGCAATTTCATGACCATCGATGTAATAGCGAAGAATGTTGCGTTCTGCCTCTGTAAGCAAATCCTTTCGCTCTATAAACTGATCGAAAAGTTCAGCAATATTCGGCGGAAGTTCCCCCTGCTCCAATCGCTGATTCCGCGCCCGGGCGTTCAGAAACTCTGCCAGCTCATCCACCTCAGAAATTCCGGAGGACACTCCCTGTTCCAACATTTCTTCCTGCTGAAACCGTTTGAGACTGTCAGTAATCGGTCGGACAAATCGCCGCGCCAAAAAGAACGAAACAACCAACAATATGAAGAGCAACACGATGGACACAATAATCCAGGTTTGCTGGACACCGTTCGTATATGCAACATAGCTCTCTTGGGGAATCAAAACAGCAGCAGCCCAAACCGTATCCTCCGAATCATTTTTTGAAACTGGGATGATTTGATGCAGACCAATGTATTTTCCGGTGTCCGAATCGTATTCGTTATAGTACCGCCCCTGATGAATGACAAGATTTTCCTGGCCGTTTAAGTAGGTGCCATTGACGCTGCCAACCAGCCCGTCAGACAATAGCAGGTGGCCGTCCTGAAGCGGAGCCAGGATGGTAACAACGGAGCCAAATTGACCTTCCACTGTAGGATAAGAAAACTGGAAATACAATGCGCTGATTTCGACGCCGCAGACACCGTACACTGTCCCAGCGCTGCCCACAATAGGGACGCACAACAGCATCGCAGATTCCCACGTATCTTTGAGCCCAATTCGAGTAGACCAGAAGTATTGCTCGGCAGGCCGATTCAGAGAGGTATTCATCAAGTCCTGACAACCTGGAATTTGATGGATGTCAAATTCCAAATTCCAGCGGTTGTGCAATTCCAGATCCTTTTGCCGCGCGATGTCAGGAATGCCGCGGAAATATACCACGGTAGGTGTAATTGGACTGCTGGCGCTAAGATTAGAATAGCGCAGATGAATACCGCTCCTGAAGTTTTCTGCTCCATCCAATCCAGTATTGGTGGTTGCATTTAAAATTGCATACGCACCATTACAGTTTGAAACCTGCAGCGTTGTACTGATCAGCGGATACATGGCTTCTTGCAGATGCAGCAGCTGTTCTGGTGAATCGTTGACCTCCTGAAAAGATATTCCTTCCTGAACCAGTACGCGTTCAATTTCCCGGCTTAATTCTTTCGAGAGATTCAAGCTTTGCGCGGTCAAATTATCCAGATGATTCTCCAGATGATCCCGGGTGCTCTTTAGTTGAATTTCCATAACCTCGTGGAGTTGTTCGTCATCTTGCGAAAAGCCTCCAGCAATAGATAGAAGAAGGATAATCGCTGCAAAAACAACCAATATCATAGACGCCCAATAAAGCATCAATTTTTTCTGCATGCCCACGCTTTGCTTTTTTGCAAAAGCATTCAGCGCCCGCAGCTCTTTCAGTTTGTTCAGCACAGGATTTCCTCCCTTCCTCTATTACCGTTCCATAATCTCCTGAAAGGTCTTGAGCCGCTCTGTGCTGATCTGCGCCAACTTGGCCTCTCCGCCATTCAGATAATCCTGGCGCCCCAGCGCAAACTGTGCTCTTACATTATCCTCCAATGTCGTTTCAAGGCTCAGATAACTCTGCAGCTGCGGCGGCACATAAAATTCATAGTTTTTCTGAGTATCCAAATATGCTTGATAGAGAGAAACGTATTTGGCGCTCTCTAACTCCTCAATGGCTTTTGGCAATTCATTTTCAAATGCGCTTTTGGTCACCGGCATATAGCCTGTTCTAGTCACAAACTCTACATTGTGTTCCGGATCCGTCAGCCACTTTAGAAAAGTCACCGCAGCCTGTTCGCGCTCTGGAGTGGAGCGGACGGTGCAAAATCCTGCGCCTCTCTGCATCACCAGCTTTTCTCCGTTCTCAAATACCGGACATGGACGAGAGACGATGGTGATATCCTCGGAAGTGTTGTCTGAATAGGTCACAACATCGCTGTAATAAAGAATGCTGGCCGACGACGCCACACTGACGATGCTTTCACCGGTGCGGATTGATTCAGTGGCATAGCCGCCCTTTAGCCAGACACCGCCCTTGAAGGCAGCCTGCGCCAATGGCTCCCACACTGTCTGAAAAACAGGCCCAAAGGCCAATTTATCTCCCTGAAAGAAATCCTCGCCCAGAGATTCGACCCCCACCTGAAAATAATTAAAATAATAGTCGTGGACAAACATGGCCTTCGCATCTCCCGGAATATCCGGTGTCTGGGCATCGCTCCATTCAGCATAAGTTTCTGCAGCCTTATACAAGCCCTCCCAAGTGTCGAGATCTTCCATGCTTATACCCGTTTCCTGAGAAAAACGATCGAAAATTGTCTGATTGATGAACATGATTTCCGTAGATTTTGCCACCGGAAAAATGACCAGGTGGTCATCTATCGTGCCTTCTTCTATAAATGCCGGAATAAAATCAGACAATTCTTCTTCGCTGAAATAGTCCTTATAGTCCACGAGAATGCTGTCGTCTGGCAGCGCCAGCACCGTTTTGGGATATGAGATAAAAAGATCCGGCAATTCAGGCGCCCCTGGTTCTTCATTGGCAGCAGCCAGAACCAGCTCATGAATGGTATTGGTATTTGACACCGAAGTCACCTGCACATTGATCTGTTTTTGCTTTCCCACAGTTTGGTTAAACTGGTCAATGAGATCATTGAGGGGAGAATCCGTTTGTCCGCCATAGACATGCCAAACCGTAATCGTGGTTGGCACCTCTTCTTTTGTGACAGTATTAGAACAGCCTGTGCAAAACAACAACACTGCAATCAGAAAGATAATGATGTTTCTATTTTTCATATGACCATCCCCCCTTATTTTCATTATATCAACCGTGCGTGAACAGCTCCACAAAAATCTCCATTTTTGATGCTATGAAGCTCCTTTTTTAGTATAGCACAGGTTTTCCCGCCTTCCACTACCCATAGCGGGTAGTCTTTTTTCAGTCAGATTTTGTTCCATCAATCCATCACTATTTATAAGGGTTGTGCCAGGAAATTTTGAACGTGCTTCTGCTGCTGGCTGAAAAAACCGATGTGCCCAACAAAAAACGCCCACAGCGTGTTACTGTGAGCGTTGGTGACTTATCGAACCATGCGGCGGCCACGCACGGCAATGGTGGCGCAGCAGTTGATGATGGCTTCTTCGACGAAGGCGTCCATATCGAGGCGCGCGGTGCTCTTGCTTTTGACGTCACAGTCCACAAGATAGAGATACACACTGGAAAGCGCCTCGGTCGAAAGATGGCGCGCCTGATTGATGAGCTTCTTCACATAGTACTCATGACGCTTAATCTCACCGCGAATGGCGCTTTGTCCCATACCCTCTGCGAGCATAGACTGCACTTCAAGCAACCGTCGCACCGTATCCAAAAGCTGGCGCAGCACCTGCGGCGATTTGCTGCCTAAATAAAGGCAGTCACGATAAGCAGCAAGCGCTGTACTGGTGCGGCCCTCTACAAGTGCATCGGTAAGATTAAAAATGGTGCGCGACGGTGTTGGAGTGACAATGGCAGCCACATCTTCCTCCGTAATCAGCGCATCCTCCCGGTCGCCAAGATACAGTGCAAGCTTTTCCAATTCACTGGCGAGCAGCAAGGTGCCATCCTGCGGCGCCATGTCTTCCAAAATAGCCAATGCCTGCGGCGTAAACGCTTTGCCCATTTTTTTTGCTTCTGCCCGCAGCCACGGCGCTACGTCGCGTCCTTTTGGCTGTTGACACTGCATGGCTTCACTACTGGCAATCACCTTTTTCAGAAATGCGCCGGGGGCTTCTTCGGTGGTATAGCGAAAAATCAATAGCGCATCCGGGTTGGGCGCAGCACAGAATTCAAGAAGTGCTTTTTCTTCCTCTGCTGTAATCAGCCCCTTTTTGCGTGCACCGGCTGCAAAAAACGACGGTTCCCTTACAACAACAACACGCCGCTCTGCCATGAATGGCAGGCTACGCGCCAGCACAAGGATCTCAGAAAGGCGTACAGCCTCACCATCCACACGCTCAAGGTTGAAAGGGCGGGTGCCCTCATCAGGGAGCACCCGCTCAATCATTTTTTCAATGGTCTGATCCATGCGCAATCCATCATTGCCATAATACAGGCGAACGCCGCTTGGCAGGCTCACCGACGGCCTCCATTATTGCCGCCTTTTTCTTTAAGGCGCTGCTCCAGCCCTTGGCGTCCTGCATTGGAACCCACGGAAGGATTCTTCATAGCATTCTTATTTTGACCGCCTGCTGGTGCCTTTGAAGCGGGCCGCTGCTGTGGATGCTGCGGCGGTTTCGCGCCAGGCGTCTTGGTTTGATGTGGACGGCTGACACGAGAAGCTGGCGTTTTCTTATTGCCACTCAGCTTGTTTGGCAAACGTTTGCCGCCAGAGCGACGCTGAACACGCTTTAGTGCATTATAAATCAAAGTCGCAATATAGAGAATCGAAAGGAGCGCCGTCAATACAAAGAGCCAATTGATCCCTGACTTGGCGCTGTCCTGCGCCACCAGCGGCACTTCATCAATGGCCTCATCGCCGTCGTAAATACGAATCACGCCGACCTGATCACCTTCATTGATCGGCAGCTCTGGTTTGTCAACAACAATTGAAGAATGATAATTGCCGCTTTCTCCCTGGGAAGTCGTAATCGCATAGTCTTTTGTTGCAGCAAGACGTACCGATTTTTTGCCACCAAAGTTTAAAGTCGTCACCGTTTCATCTTTTGTGATCAAATTAACCACCGATGTATTTTTAAGGCCGAGATTGAGCGCTTCCTGCATATCTGTATAAGCATCGTCTTCGCTCTCACAGTCAATCATCGCACCAACGATGGTTCGATCGCCTTGACTAAGGCTCGCCGTCAAATTGATAGGGTCGGATGGACTCAATTTAATGCCAATGGCCTGCTGTTCCACATTTTGCATGCCATTGACGTTGGTCACCGTATCCTGGTTCATTTCACTGTCCCAGTCCAGCGTTGGCTGAATGGCCAGCTCAACATATTTTGGCAGACTGGATGCATAAGCAGCGAGAATAGCCATATCACGTGCCGTGCTTTTCTGACCATCAGCAGAACCATACACCGATGTGAAAGTGGTATCATCCATGCCCAATTCTTTCGCTTTGGCATTCATCTTTTCAACAAAAGCATCTTCCGAACCCGCAAGGTGGTTGGCTGCAGCAATGGCTGCATCGTTGGCATTATAAATGATGATCCCTTCCAACAGATCGCTGAGATTGATCTTCTCTCCCTTACGCAGATACAAGCGATTGCCATTGTTGGCATCTTCCGGGATTTCCGGCACCGTCACAGAATCATTCAGATTACCCTCATCGATAATAATGACCGCTGTCATCATCTGCACCAAACTGCCTGGATCAATCGACTTATCATAATCATTGCCAAACAAAACCTGATGTGTGTCCCCATCGATCACCACATAATTGGCAGCACCAACTTCCGGCAAGTCTTCCGTCAGCACATCAGCAGATGCCGCCGTCGGCAAAAAGCTGAGGCACAGCGCCAGAACCATCAGCACTGCAATGACTCTTTTTTTCATGAAACGCTCACTCCTTGTGATCACTAAAAATGATACTCTATATTGATTCATAAAGACCGTAATTATAACTATTATATACAAAATTCACAAGACTGGCTAGTATATAAGCATTACAATCTGGAAATAAATCACATAAACCAACTGCCCGATCATTTATTCCAGCCATTATATACAAAAGCCTTGCAAAACAACGATACATCGTGTATCATAATATTCGTATCTGGGGGTATGGCGCAGTTGGGAGCGCGTCTGAATGGCATTCAGAAGGTCAGGGGTTCGAATCCCCTTATCTCCATGATTTTAACCTCGAGCAAAGTGCTCGAGGTTTTTTATTCGCAAAATAAGAAAGGAAGCTCATCGGAGCTTCCTTTTTCTGCTTTATATATCCAATGCTGCGTGGTAAGCGGCGTACATGGCATTGAGGATGTTGGATGGTCGTTGGCAGTCGCCGACGATGCGAACAAATGGGGCGCCATCGCGCAGAGCGTCGACGGCTTTGCTGTTGGCACGCTGACCGACAGCCATAACGATGCTGGTGCCTGGAACAAGCAGAGATTCTCCATCGGCGGTTTCACAGAGAAGGCCTTCGGCGGTAATTTCTTTACCGGCACAGCCTGTGTGAACCTGCACATATTTGTCAACCATCTGCATGAGGATTGGACGCTGGCGAATGTTGCAGTCAACAGCAAGCGAATCACGCATTTCAACAAGATGAACCGTTTTTCCTTGCTGGCCTAAATGCACCGCCAATTCACAGCCGGCAAGGCCGCCGCCCATGACGACGACGTTGTCAGTAAGCTGATCGCCTTTGAGGTAATAGTCATTAACGAGGATGACGGTGTTGTTCTCTTTGCCTGGCAATGGCAGGTCGATTGGCGTGGAGCCAACAGCGACGATGAGGGCATCAGCCGCAAAATGATCGGCAAATTCCGCGGTGACTGGTGTATTCAGGCAGACTTTGACGCCTTCTTTGCGCAGGAGTGTTTCCAAGGTAACACCAAGTTCATACATTTCATATTTGAATGGGATAGCCTGTTCTTCTTTTAAAATGCCGCCCAGTTCACTGCTGGCCTCGCACAGGGTGACATCGTGGCCGCGTTGTGCAGCAACCAGCGCAGCTTCCATACCAGCCACACCGCCGCCTGCAACAAGCACGCGTTTGGCTTTTCGAGCTGGAACGATGTCCATGCCTTCGAGTTCGCGGCCAATGCGTGGGTTGACGGCACAGCGTCTGGTCTGCGTGGTTGGACGTTCAGCCATGCAGGCAAAGCAGCGCAGGCAGTGGATGATGTCTTCAGGATGGTTGGCCATGACTTTGTTTGGCAGTTCTGGATCAGCAAGCAGTGCACGCGCCATTTCCACTACATCGGCTTTACCGCTGGCGATGATGTCTTCCATCTGTGCAGGATCGTTGAGCGCACCGATGGTGGCAACAGGAACGCTGACGTGCTTTTTAATTTCAGCTGCGAGGTACACGTTGCATCCATGGTCAGAGAACATGGATGGATGGGTCTGGAAGAAACCAAATTGGTAGGAACCTGCGGAAACATGTATCATGTCAACGAGGTCTTCCACACCTTGTGCGATGCGGCAGCCTTCCTCGAGGTCATAGCCACCTTCAAACAATTCAGAACCACTCATGCGAAATTCAATTGGGAAACCTGGACCCACAGCTTCACGCACGCTTTTCAGCACTTCGCGAGCAAAGCGCAGTCTGTTTTCCAAGCTGCCGCCATACTCATCGGTGCGATGGTTGAAATATGGCGAGAGGAATTGGTTGATCAGCCAGCTGTGCCCGCCATGAACCATCACCATTTGGAAGCCAGCGCGCTTTGCCAGCGCAGCGCGTTCGCCATAAGCTTTAACGATATCGTCGATTTGTTCTTTTGTGAGCGCTTTCACCGGAATGCCATCAGGACGTGTGCCATCGCTTGGCCCATATTGACAGAGACCCGCTTTTTTATCTTTGTCAACAAGGTAAGTGCCAGCGTACTGTCCGGAGTGAGACAATTCCACGCTTGGCACTGCACCATGACGCTTGATGCCATCGGCAAGATAGGTGAAGCCCGCCAATAGTCCTGGTGTTTGCAGATCCAAATGCAACATGTGGGACCCATCTGTTGCTGGATGAACAACGAGTTCACTGGCCGTAACAGCTGCTGCACCACCTTTTGCGCGCAATTCATAAAAGCCCGGGGTACGTGGACCTACACCGCAATCAGCGGTAATATCTGTACTGCCCATTGGTGCCGCAAACATGCGATTGCGGAAGGTCACCTTGCCCAAGGTGATTGGACTGCATAGATGAGGAAAAGAGCGTTTCATAAAAAGACCTCCGTATATTGATATTATTTTTCATTCTCATTACTTTTATTTTAGAAAATGATTCTTAGGTCCGTCAATTCCCTGGGACATAGTATTTATAAATAACCTGTCATTAAAAAAACACAGGTCCTGATTCCAAGTTGAAATCAGGACCTGTGCCATCATTTCATATGCTGTGAAGTCTGATTATTTGTAAAGGCGAGCAAGTTTCTTTGCCTGCTTTTTAGCCAGACGACGTGCCTTTGCACTCTTGAAGAAGGTTACAACTACGGTTGCACCAATAAGGCCAAGTACAGCACAAATGGCTTTCTGTACAGTGTCATAGCTTTGAGCTGCAACAGCTTCATCCATGATCAGAACTGCATCATCATCATAAGAGAATTTTTCGTTTTGTTTCATATTTACATCCTCCTTAATATTTATTGACCATCAACTAAATTAGTTCATGGTTACATACTGTGAAGATACCCAGCCAGTCTGCCCATCAGACGTTTGAACCTGATACATGCCATTGCTTTCACCAATAATGGTCAAAGAAGCGCCATTGTTCAGGCTGCCGATAATGTTGCTGTCGGTGCTGTCTGATGCACGCAAATTCAATCCAGAGCCGCCAGTCGCTACCGTACCAGTACCCATCGCATTAGCGGTATTCTGACTGCTGCTTGAATTGCTGTCACTGGTCGATGAACTGTTTTTATCATCGCTGGAAGTTGTTTTATCAGTATTCTTGCTGCTATCACTATCCGAAGAACTGTCGCTGGACTTATCTGTAGAATCGCTGTTTTCATCAGCGACAACATCTTTCGCTGCTTCTTTTGCCGCTTCGTCTTCTTCCTTCTGCTTAGCCTGTTCTTCCTCAACAGTTGTCCGACTTTCAGTCGTTGCAGATGAAGCAGTGTCATCACTCGAGGTGAAGAAGCCACCAATCAGACCAATCAGCAGGCCCAGCACCGCACCCAATACGACAGCACCCAGAATCGCAATAAGGATGTTTTTCTTTGTCATCTCAATGATTCGCTCCTTTATGAATTACTTTTGTTTGTCCTTTTTTGTGGCACTACCAAGAATGCCGATCTTATTCGCTCCGATCAACAACACAGTGACCACCAGAACAACGACCACAAAACCGCGCTCACTGGTCAGCTCGTTGACTATGATGGCACACACCGACAGGCAAATGCTAATGGCATAAATTAACAGCACCGTATTTCGATGACTCAGGCCACGTGCCATCAGACGATGATGCAAATGCGCCTTGTCGGCTTCAAAGATTGGCTTATTTGCCATCATTCTCCTCAAAATGGCAAACAGCGTATCAAAGATCGGAATCCCCAATGCGAGGATCGGAATAAACACAGAAACAAAAGTTACACCTTTCGCTGTGCCCATAATGGACAAGACAGCCAATGTGTATCCCAAAAACATGGATCCAGTGTCTCCCATAAAGATGGAGGCCGGATGAAAATTGTAAATGAGGAAGCCTAAGCAGGCACCTAGCAAAGTGAAACACAACACCGCGATATTTCCAGTGCTGTTTAACAATGCGCAGATGGCCAATGTTGCAGCACTGATGCCGCTGACCCCTGCAGCCAAGCCATCAAGCCCATCAATCAGGTTAACGGCATTGATGATGGCAACAATCCAAATGACACTAACCGGCACACTGAGCACGTTCAATGTTGTCATAGCCGCATCACCAAACATACTCGTTACAAAGTCAATGCGAATACCACCAAATGTCACAATGCATGCCGCAATGATCTGTCCCAGCAGCTTTAATTTTGCCGGCATATCGGTGACATCATCAACAATCCCAACAAAAACCAGCATTGTTGCGCCAAGGAAAAAAGCCAGCAAAGCCTGCGAAAACGGATAGAAGGTAAAGACCACCAACCAAAAAGCAGCGTATATTGCCAGGCCACCCATCCGCGGCATCACCTTATGATGCACTTTACGCGCGTTAGGTTTGTCTACTGCACCAATATGCACAGCCAGCAGTTTTACAATCGGCACAAAAAAGGTTGTCAGCACAAAGGCGCAGACGGTTACTAACAGCAACTCCTTAACCACACGATCACTTCCATATATAATAATAAACTATTACTCACTCTTTACTATTGTAAAGAGCATAATCGCGAATTTCAAGCATAATCTGCATCAATGATGCAAGAGAATTTCATGGCAGTTGTTCGCAGGGGTATGACAGAGCCGCTTCAACGTCCGTACACGATGTGCAACTTCAGGCTTAACCTCATTGAAGCAGGATGTTGCCGTGTCAATCAACAGTTTTTCCGTCACCGCATTCAAAGCGACACAATGTGGATTGTGGATCATTTTCATAAAAGAATCCACCTTCGGATCATAGCTGATCGCCATGACCTGCTTATCCAAAGCAGCCCCAATGATGAGAGCATGTAGACGCATGCCAACGACAATCGCTGCATTATCAAAAATGGAAAACAGCGTTGGCGTGTCATAGGCATCAGCAATCACAAAAGAATCGCCGCGCATATGAGCATCCACAGCCCGGGCAAGAACATCATCCTGATCGACATGCATTGCCAAAAGTCCAACGGCATAGCCTTGATCGTAAAGATAATCGCCCAAAGCAGCAAATTCGTGAACCAGATCTTTTCCGCCCCAATCGCGCAGCGCCATCAAAGCCAGAGGGCGCTTGCCATCATAGCCAAGCTTTTCCAAGAGAACATGTCCCTGCTGGGTATCCACCACATCATTGTCGATACCCAGCACAGGATCTGGCGCAACCTGAATTGGTGCTTTCACACCGCACTCACGAAGCAAAGCATGGGATTCATCATCACGCACATAAATGGCGCGTGCATGATTGAAGGCACATTTGGTTAAAAAGCGATTGCGTCGTCCAACAAGCGGCCCCAACCCTTGCCCATAAATAACAACGGGCTTGCGCTGTAAAAGCGCCATAAAAATGACACCCAAGTAATAGAGGCAGCTGTTTTTACTCGTCACATCTTGGATCAAACTTCCTCCACCACTCACCAGAAGATCGGCATGGCGCAATGTGCGCCAAATGCTGCCGATTTTCCAACGGTCTGCGGCAGCAACACCGTAGACCCTCTCTGTCAGTGCCGGATCATTAGACAGCACTGTGATGCTGCAGTCGGGCATTTCCTGACGCAAAGCTTCAATAATGGCGTAGCACACCGCATCGTCACCGGCATTTTGAAAACCATAATAGCCACTCATGACAATTTTCGGGTTCATATCCATTCCATCAACTCTCCTCGTTGTTATGCTTCTCGTTTGGCCAATTTATCTGTGGCCCAATAAAAAATTCGGATACACAATTTTACCACCAATACCACGATCAACGCCACAATAATGCCCAGAATCAACCCATTGAGACTGCGCTGAAGTGCAATCAGCAACGGTGTATGAATGTGCGCATAGGTGTTGACCAGGGAAATCTGTCCAATAACCAATGGAATGGTCAATACCCACAGCACGCGGCGTTTGGCGGCATACATCAAGTACAAGATGGTTGCCGGATAACCGATGAGAAATTCTTTGCTGCGAGGACGTACTCCCATGGTATCATTTAAGAATTGACGCATTGTTGCTTCAACACCTGAGATTTCACCGCTTTCATTGCCAGTACGTGACAGATAAATCATCAATGCCACAGCAATGACCGCAAAAACAATCGCCCATTTATAATCCAGCGCTTTGTTGAGCAGCGATTTGCAAAGCGTCAGTGGTTTCTTGTCGCGTACAATGTAAAGAACAAAAGGTACAACAATAATAGGAATTACATGTGCAATCTTTACACCGATAAAGGAGCTTAATTTGAGCATAAACGCTTTATCGCTCAGCACACCAACCATCAATACGGCACCAATGAAGCTGACCGCACACAAGGCAAGCAGCCTGCCAATGGATTGCACAAAGGTGAGATCTTTTTTCGGCGGCAGGAACCTCAGACACGATAAGATTGGGAATTCTATGACGCTCGCCAGCGCCATCAACTGCATGGCCAATGTTTGATTAACCATATACATGCCAATCCAGGCAATCAACGAAAGAACGAAACCGGCCAAAGCGATGCGGCGGAACCCAATTTCCATCAGCATCAGCATAAAGCCCGCACAGATCCCAACGCCAACAAGCAAGCGTACAGCGGCCGGAATATCCAGCGATGGCATTTGCTGCACATCACCGCCAACATTAAAACCACTGTCCTGCAGTTGCGTATGGATGGCATCTAAATAGGCCATATTGGTGTCGTAATAGGTCCCTGGCATATCAATGCTGAAGAAGCGCACCAACAATGCACGCATATTACGTTCACGCGCAGCCAGATCCCAGCGGTCCAGCGCTTCAGTAATGCCAGCGTCCATTGATTCGCCTGTTTCGCCTTCAAACTTGCTCATTTCATCATTCGAAATGGTATGCAGACGCACCACATCTTTATCGGCTAAATTGGCAAGGGTATTAAAGCCTTCCTGTGGATTAAATTCGATCTGTCCCAGAGGCGCAACAATGTTGCCATTGTCATCGAGCAAGAGTTGATAAAACTCTTCAATTTTATCTGGGTCTGGATAGCCAGGAATATATTTATCATTAAACATCAGCATGCAGAGGTTTGGCACCGATTTGATATCATTTGCCAGCATTTCCAGCGATTCATCACTTGGCTCTTCCCAGCTGCTGACCTGTGCAATGATATCAAAACCTGCATTGGCAACGGTGTTCATCCATTCTTGATCAAAGCCAACGCCGATGCTGGCAAATGATAATTGTGCTTTATTTTGGGTGCTCTGAGTGGCTTCAATGCTCGTTGGCACAGCAACAACACCCAACTCGCCGTCATCATAAGCGACTGCCCCTCGAACTTTTGCAGGCACTTCGCGAAGCACCTGGTCGCGCCAGTTATCATCGGTGACAACCAGATAATAATTGGTTTCATTTATTGGCAAATCTGCCGGCAGACGATCCGCCACACTCAAGGTCAGCACGTCTGCGCCTTGTGCGATCGTCAACGCCCCAGCGTTTTCCAAGCTGGCAATGGTGCTTTCCTTAAAGAGCACCTGACTGATTCCTTTATCCTTTAGCGTCTCAAGCATAAGATCTATGCTTTTCCCATTGGCATTTGCCAAAGAACGGATATCAGACTCATTTACAGAAAGATTGACATTCTTATAGCTTTGTTCTGCCTGCACGCGTACCACGCCCACATAAATAGAACATACAATAGCTATCAGCACGAGCACCGCAGCGCAGCGCTTCATGATCTGATAAAAATGTTGCAACTTCATCAACAATTCCTCCAGGATCTTTTCATAGTGATTACGTCCAGTATACTCTAAACAACGGATTTTTCCTATACTTTCCCTCTAAATGCCAAGTCATTTTCTCCAAAACTCCATAACTCTGTTGGCCTGTCACCAAATGTCAACATGCTTTTCGTTGTTGGTTTCATGCACAAAGAATAAAAAAGTGAGTCTGCACCTCCAATTATATATAGAAACCCTCGCCACAATCTGTTAAAATAATAGATACCTGATAAGGTTACCATTATCCTAACAATTTATAAGGAGGCGGCTTTCTTGTCACTTAATATCACAACAGATTATGCCATCCGCATCATGATGTACTTGGCAAATTATTATGATCCGGATCCGTTGTTTGCACCGGACGGCAGCTGTTCAGGAAAAGTCATCGCAGATAAGATGAACATTCCTTACAACTATTTTCTAAAAATCGTGCCACGACTCAAAGATGCAGGCTATCTGATCTCTTTCCAGGGAAAACGCGGCGGCTACGTGCTCACCACGCCACCAGAAGACATCAGCCTCTTTGACATCATTCACGTGATGGAAGACGACTTCATTCTCAATGCCTGCACCGCACCGGACGGTCAATGTGCGCGCAATACACCAGAATTTTGCGCCGTTCATTACGTACTCAGCGATGTGCAGAATTCCATTGACAACACACTCAAATCCGTGAATCTGGCACAATTGGCCGTGGACAACGCCCAATCATTATAAGCAAAAAACACATTCGTTACAAGCTCTGGTTATGCACCAGTTCTGTAATGAATGTGTTTTTTTATGTTATCGTTTAATGATTACTGACGCTTCCAAGTTGTGCCAGCTTTTCCATCCTCCAACAAAATGCCAATTTCAGCCAAACCATCACGAATACGGTCGGCAGTCTGGAAATCTTTATTGGCACGAGCATCTTTGCGGATGGCAATGATGAGGTCCATGAGCTGATCTGCCAAATCATCATCTGCAGCGTTCTGCTGTGCAAATTCAATGCCAAGCACCGCACCCAGTTCTTTCAGCACCTGCTGAGCAAGCGCCAGGCTGGCTGCATCGAACTGATCCTTCTTGAGGTAGATGTTGATGTCTTTTGCCAATTCAAAGAGTGCTGCAATGGCAAGCGCAGTATTAAAATCATCATCCATAGCAGCGCAGAAGTCGGTCTTGGCTTTCTCTGCCTGTGCACGCAGCTGCACGGCATCCTCGTCTTCATGTTCGCCAGCAAGCTTCATGGCTTTATCGACAGCATCAGCTGCATGCTGCAAACGTTCCAGCCCGCGGCCAGCCACTTCGATCTTTTCATCATCGAAATCCAGTGGGCTGCGATACTGTACACTGAGCAGATAGAAGCGTACCACCTGAGGATCAAAGCGTTCAAGAATGTCACGCAGCAGGAAGAAATTACCTTTGGACTTGCTCATTTTTTCCTGGTTGATGGTAATAAATCCATTATGCATCCAATAGCGGGCCATTGGTGCATCATGCAGGGCGCAGCTTTGCGCAATTTCATTTTCATGGTGTGGGAAGATCAAATCCTGGCCGCCGCCGTGAATGTCAAAGGTGTCCCCCAGATATTTTGCGCTCATGGCAGAGCATTCAATATGCCAGCCTGGACGGCCTTTGCCCCATGGCGATTCCCAATAAGGTTCGCCTGGCTTTGCACTCTTCCAAAGCGCAAAATCAAGCGGATCCTGTTTCTTTTCATCGACTTCAACACGTGCACCACTGAGCAAATCATTGATATCACGGCCAGACAATTGGCCATAATCGGCAAATTTACGCACAGAATAATACACATCGCCATTGTCGAGGGCGTATGCATAGCCCTTATCAATAAGTCCCTGCACAAAAGCAATGATCTCATTGATGTGCTCGCTCACCTTTGGATGAACCGTAGCCGGCATGACATTCAACGCTTTCGTGTCTTCGAAATACGCATCAATATAGAAGGAAGAGAGCGCCATTGGGTCCTTGCCTTCTTCATTGGCACGCTTAATGATTTTATCGTCAACATCTGTAAAGTTGGATACAAAGGTCACATCATATCCAAGATACGTGAAATAGCGGCGCACCGTATCAAATACAACGATTGGGCGGGCATTGCCGAGATGGATGTAATTGTAGGTGGTTGGTCCGCAGACATACATTTTTACTTTTCCCTCTTCAAGGGGTTCAAATGGCATTTTCTTTTTTGCCAGAGTGTTATAAATCATCACTTGGTTCAAAGCTTTTCCTCCAATTCTTTCAAATGTTCACTGATCTGATCCAGACGATGCTTGAAGATTTCCAAGCAATCTTCAACAGGATCCGGCAGTTGATTATGATTGAGATCTGGATGATGGGCATCGGTATGCACACGCTTGCCATCCTGGCGCACGATATGCCCCGGCACACCAACCACGGTGCAGTTATCCGGTACATCTTTGATAACCACAGAGCCAGCACCAATCTTGACATTGTTGCCAATATTGATATTGCCGAGCACCTTGGCACCGCTGGAGATCATCACATTGTCGCCAACAGTTGGATGACGTTTGCCGGTTTCTTTGCCGGTACCGCCCAGCGTAACGCCCTGATAAAGCGTTACATTATCGCCAACAATGGCAGTCTCACCAATTACAATGCCGCAGCCATGATCGATAAAGAGACCTTCACCAAGCTGTGCACCTGGATGAATCTCCACCTGGGTAAAGAAACGTGCCACCTGTGACAGGAAGCGCGCCAACACCCGCAGATGCAACTTGTACAATTTATGAGTGATGCGATGCATCCAGATGGCATGCAGCCCTGGATAGTTCAAAATAACTTCAATTTTTGAGGTGGCCGCTGGGTCACGTTCAAAAACGCATTCAATATCACGATTAAAACGTTCGATTACATTCATTCATGTTCCCTCTTTCTCTTGCTCAACACGCAGGGATCAATCTTTGAGCACCAATTCCACCGGGCAATGGTCGGAACCAAAGATATCCGTGTGAATATCGGTCGAGACAATGCGGTCTTTGAGGTCATCGCTTACCACGAAATAATCAATACGCCATCCGGCGTTCTTTTCGCGTGCCTTAAAGCGATAGCTCCACCAAGAATACACTTGCTCCACGCCGGGATGCTGATAACGCCAAGTGTCAATAAAGCCAGCATCCAAAAGCTCTGTAAACTTCCCGCGTTCTTCATCAGTAAAACCGGCATTGCGCCGATTCGTCTTTGGATTTTTAAGGTCAATTTCTGTGTGTGCGACATTCAAATCGCCACAAGCGATGACCGGTTTCTCAGCCTTGAGTCGACACAAGCAGTCTCTCCAGGCATCGTCCCATTTCATGCGATAATCCAAACGCGCCAGTTCACTTTGAGAATTTGGCGTGTAAGTTGTTACAAAATAATAATCGCCCATGTCCATCGTAATGACACGGCCTTCATTGTCCATTTCAGGAATGCCCAAACCATAGCGCACATCCAATGGCTCTCGGCGGGTAAAAATCGCCGTGCCAGAATAGCCTTTCTTTTCTGCACTGTTGAAATACTGCTTATAGCCAGGCAGCTCCAGGTCGATCTGATGAGGCTGCAGTTTGGTCTCCTGCAGTGCAAAGATGTCTGCGTCCAAATCTGCGAACACATCCAAAAAACCTTTGCCGACCGCGGCGCGTAAGCCATTGACATTCCATGAGATCATTTTCATTCTATAGCGCCCTCCTTTGATGGTTGGCTGATGATCAAACTCACAGGTTCGTGAGTGTCATTGCAATAAAAAAGCATAGAGAAACCATTCTCTATGCATCAATCTTAACATACCGCGCGCGCCTTGTAAAACGCTCTTTGCATTCTCCGAATAAATTCTCAGCATACCTTTCATTCACCGGTATCCATGCTTGTTCACGAGTGCCGCAAAGCGCCATGACATGCAGCACCTGTTTTCTGACAAAAGTCTCAACAGCACACCGCGTTCTTCCCCTTACTCCTTCTCCAGCAAAAAGAACGGCTTACGCAATGTCATCTCGCCGCCTTCGGCGATGGTTGCAACCACATCAATCTCGCCCAGGAGCTCAATGGTGGATAAATTATCCTGATGCACCTCACTGCTCGCATCAAAGCGGTTCATAATCACGCCTGCCAGCGGCAGATTCTGCTGGCGCATGTACGCCAGTGTCAACAACGTAGCATTCAGCGTGCCCACGCCGCTGTCAGCAACGAGCACGCTCGTCAGGCCCAGCGCCTGAATAACATCGGTTTGCATCACACGCCGGCCATCAGCCATGAGCGTCAGCGGGCAAATGATGCCGCCGCTGCCTTCAACCAATGTTGCATCGTGCAAAAGGGCCACGCCCGCAAAATCTGCCTGGATCATATCCACATCGACCGGCTGCATGAGATGTGCCGCGGCAAGATGCGGCGACACAGCTTCCTTAAAAACATAGCTCGTCATGGATAACACATCCTGATCAAGCCCGCAAACTTCACGTACGCGTCCAGCGTCGCTCTCTGGAATGCTGTCGGTGCCGCTGATGATTGGCTTATAAAATGCAGCTTCATAGCCCGCACCGTTCAGGGCTGTGATTATGGCCTGTGCCGCTGTGCTTTTGCCAACGCCTTCCGCTGTGCCTGCAATAAAAAGTGCCTGACTCATAATGGATCACCTCTGAATTGATAAAATAGCGTTTTCGTTTATACCCACTATTTTATCACACCAACCGGCACTTACCTACTAAAATCCGGCATATGCGGCAAAATCCGCCGCGCCGCATACGCAGCCAGCACATTGAACACCGCATTGCCTGGGAACACCAGCACACAACCAGAAAGGAACACCGCCCAAGCGCTGTTATGGATGCCCAAAACAAAGTTGGTGATAAAATAACAATATACACCACCCAAAAGATAAGCCACTGCCAAGCCAACAAACCCAGCGACCAGCAGCCGCTTCAGCGACGGCACGCCGCGCCCGCCAGTGAGCTTACCCACCACATATGCTTCAATAATGAACCCAATCAAATAGCCAAATGTTGGATTGAGCACATAGCTTGGACCGCCGCCCTGCGTAAAAATCGGCAGTCCGAAAAGTCCCAGCGCCACATAAAGCACCACGCTCAGGCCGCCATAACGCGCGCCCAGCAAAAATCCTGCCATCGTCACAAAAAAGGTTTGCAGCGTGAACGGAATCAGCGGCAGTGGAATGCGAATAAAGGCGCCAATAGCCACCAATGCTGCAAACAATCCACAAAGCACCAGCTGCCTGCTGTCCACGCGTTTCCGATTCATTTCCATTTTTTCTCCTCCTTCAAGCGATTGTATTTACATTATAATAACCTGCCCGCTTATTGTAAACCATTTTATTTTTATCGTTTACAATAAGCGTAAAAAAAGACCGCCGCAACGCGACGGTCCGCAAAATACTGATTAGCCAATGATGGAATCGATCTTTTCTTCGTATTCTTCGATGTCCTTTTCGCCAGCCATTTTGCCAACATATTCGCCATCATTGAAGAACAGAACCTGTGGTACACCCTTGAGGGAGAAACGTGCGAAGAGGTTTCTTTCTTCTTCAACGTCTACTTCATAGAAACCGAATTTGCCTTTGTACTTATCGTCAGCAGCCAATTCTTCGATTTTTGGATGAACAGCCTGGCAAACATGGCAGGACTTACGGGAGAACATTACGAGGCAAGGTTCGCCATCATCATAAATAATTTCTTCAAAAGTATTGTCATTCAGTTTTTCCATAATTAAGAGCACTCCTTCATTTTCATTAATCAACTTTATTATAATAATAAACGACCATTAATGTTGCGTCTAGTCACTCTATGACTATTTTTTATTTCCCTGCGTGTTTTTTCACAAAGCGGATAAATTGGGAATTATAATAGTCTGCCAAGGTGGAGCCGCTATGGACATCATAGAACGGTACCTCATCACTGCCCAGCGCTTCAACGAATGCATCGAAAATATCATCGATGTTCTTTCCTTCCATGCCTGGCAACTTTTCGCCCACCTGTTTCAGACGATGTTCAAACAATTCCAAATGACCCTTCATCGCAAGACCTCCTAAAAAAATGCGTCGCTGCTCGCAAAAACGCATCTCATGTGTTATGATAGTACAGTTGAACGGATCGCCCTGCGATCCATCATGCTTGTATTATTTTAATCCATCTTCGCTTGAAAATAAAGACTAGGAGGCGATTTTATGGCACGCGTTCGTCGTGTAGCCGGCACCCAGGAGCGTCTGCTGGCTTCTCCCTATACCATCAACCAACCTCATGCCCAACGCGGGCATTGGCAGGACAACTTTCCAACCCCACAACCCTTGGTGATCGAGATCGGCTCAGGCCGTGGCCGCTGGCTCTACACAGCCGCCAAGCGTCACCCTGAACTGAACTTTCTCGGCATCGATGTGGTGCCTGAAATCATCATGGACGCCATCGATGACTACGCTGAAAAAACCGGCGCCCCTGAACAGGTGCGTTTTCTCTGGCTGGACGCCGAACACCTCGACGAAATCTTTGCGCCAGGAGAAGTCAGTGACATCTACCTGCATTTTTCCGACCCATGGCCAAAGAACCGTCACGCCAAACGCCGCCTGACTTACCACACCTTCCTAGACATTTACGACTACATTCTCGCCGACAATGGCACCGTTCATTTCAAAACCGACAGCCGCGAATTTTTCGACTGGTCGGTTGAAGAATTCACCGAATGCGGCTGGCGCCTCGAAGATGTTACCCACGATCTCTACGCCAACCTACCAGAAAACAACATTGCTACAGAATACGAGCGCCGCTTCCACAAGCGCGGCATTCCAATCTGCAGCCTTCATGCTTACCCACCACACAAAGCAGAATAATAAATGATCCTGTGCATGTCATTCTTGCACAGGATTTTTTGTTAATCAAAAAAGGCCTGAGCCTAAGCTCAAGCCTTTTTTATTATCCTTACGCTTCTGGAGAGAAGTCGCTCTTGCCAGCGCCGCAAAGTGGGCAGCCCCAGTCATCTGGAATATCAGCAAAAGCGGTGCCTGGAGCGATACCGTTATCTGGATCGCCTTCAGCTGGGTCATAAACATATCCACAAAGATCGCATACGTATTTCTGCATGATTAAAATCCTCTCTTTCATATCATTGATTGTTAAAAATTACCAATTCATTTTGTACTCGTATCATAGCACAATAACCTGCCCTTTGCAAGCACATTAAGTAATTTTTTTCATATTTTAGAATTCCTCGGCCAGCATGACGCCATCAACATTGACCATTGCTTTCAGCGCTTCTTCCGATTTCATCTGGTGCGCCAGGCGCACAGAAAGCAGCGCAATGGTTGCATTTTCGGGTTCCTTATTGCGTGAAATCTCCAAGTGCATGATTTTAATTTCCTGGGCGTGACAATATGCCAGCACATCTTCCAAAGCTTGCGGCTTGTTGTACTCAAGGAAAATATGAATATTCGACGTTCTCGTAATGACCTGCTTTTCCAGTTTCAGGAACACCGTCGCCGCCAATTCCACTAGCACCGTGGTCAAAATTGCGCCTTCATAAAATCCTGCACCAACCGCCAGACCAATGATGGCCGCCGCCCACAATCCTGCGGCGGTGGTTAAACCGCGCACACGCTGACGGCTGATGACGATGGTACCGGCACCGAGAAAACCTATCCCAGCGATGACCTGGGCCCCCAAACGCGCCATGTCGGTGTAATAATCCAAATAAAGATAGAGATATTGGCTGGTCATGGTGGTCATGGCTGCCCCTAAGCAGACCAAAATATGTGTGCGAAAGCCAGCAGGCCGGCGTCGCAATGCGCGCTCCATGCCGATGATTCCGCCGCAAATCACAGCCAAAACCATGCGAACAGCCACAGAAAGCAGCGTAAAATCGCGCAACCCGTCAAAGATGCTCAGCATCGTTCATCCTCCTTTTTACAGTTCATGCACATGCTTCACATGTTCTACCTGCGATACACAGGACAGCATGGCATCGGGCGTCATTTGCGGCGCCAATTTCACAACAATCTCGGCATCATAAATGGGTTTGCTTTTGTTATGATCGTCGTCGATATTCATTTCCAATACGGTACCGCCTTGCTTACGCACCGTCATCAGAACATCCCCCAGATAAACCAGCGATTTCACTTCAACATAAATAGAGATGACACGCGATTTCGCCTGAATTTTAAACTTCAAATTTGTGAAAAGATACATGGAAAGGATGATCACGCACACGGCCATCACCGCACCTTCATAGAAACCAGCACCGATCGCCAGCCCCAGACATGCCGATGCCCAAAGGCCAGCAGCCGTTGTCAAACCTTTGATTTGATTGTCCTTGGTGACCAGAATGGTCCCAGCCCCGAGAAAACCAATCCCATTGATAACCTGTGCACCAAAACGTGATACGTCCGTCTTGATACCCACTTCACCAGCGATAGACGCCCATTGATGAGTGATCATCGTGTATTCGTACTGGCTCAAAAGCATCGTCAAGGCCGCCCCAACAGACACCATCATATACGTACGGAATCCTGCCAGTCCCTTTGGTCGTCGCATGCGTTCGCGGTTTAACCCAATAAGGCCGCCGCAAAACATCGCCATAATCAGCCGCAGCGCCACGCCCAAAAACGTCATTTCACGGAAAACATCCAAAGCCTGAAGCATCGCCAGCCCCCTTTCACTGCTCACAAAATTTATATTGGCTTCATTGTAATATCTCCGTAAAGAAAAGGCAATTATTTCGTTAACTTTCAGGCTTTCAGACGGTCTCCGCGATCACTATTGACAAGGGAATGCTCCGCGCTATAATAGGAATGATTCGTTGATTGGAAAGCATTTTGCTGATTGAACCAGGGAGGAGTTTTCCTATGAGGATCGAACAACTTGAATATTTTCTTCAGGTCGCCAATTACGGTTCACTGTCGTTGACTGCCAAAAAGATCAATGTCGGGCAGCCCACATTGTCAGCAGCCATCGCCGGTCTTGAAAAAGAAGTGGGGCGGCCATTGTTCCACCGCACACGACGCGGAATGGATCTGACAGCCTTTGGCCGAGAGATTCTGCCGCTCGTTGAAAAAACAGTGGATGATTACTACGACATTCGCAAAAAAGCGGGCATCGCCACGCCCGTGAACCTGCACGTGTATTTGCTGGCGACGTTTTTCACCAGCGGCATTCTCAGCGAATCGTTGTTTCACACGCGCAGCATGTTCCCTGCCGTGTCCTTTACACTGCGCCAGGGACTCATCAGCAATGTCATTCACGACATCACTGAAAACAAAGCATCGATTGGGCTTTCTGCGGCACTGGATTTCAACCTCAGCCGCCACCGTGAGTATGCCACCAGTTTGAACCTGCGTCTCATGCCTCAATACAATGACAACCTCTGCCTGTTTGTAAAGAGCGGTGGTTATTTTCAGTCTCTATCTAGTGTTCGCCTCAACCATCTGCCGTCTAAAGTGCCGCTGTCTGTTCCACGCGATCTCACCGATCTAGGTTTTGTCAAATCGCAGAGTCGTTGGACCGACCTGCCAAAGCATCTTATTTTTGACGATGCCTCCAGCCTCTATCAATACGTTTATCACAGTGACGGCATTGGCATTACGAGCGTTTTGGCAGCACACTTCAATCCGCTGTTCACCAGCGGCTTGCTCAAAGTTGTCAGTCTCGTGGATGCACCCATCAACCTGGTCCATTATCTCACCTACCCAATTGGTCAGGTGCTTTCCGATGTCGAAGCCGACATCATCCAACAGACAGAAACATTTTACGAACATCTTAACGCTTCATTATAAGCATTGTTTAAGGAGGATATTTCCATGCACATAGTCATCGTCGGTGTTGGCAAGATTGGCAGCATTATCTGCAAAGAGCTTACCGATGAACACGATGTTGTGGTCATCGAAAAAGATGCTGATAAGCTGGAATCCTATATCAATACCACCGATGTAACCGGTATCGTTGGCAGCGGCGTCGATTATGCCGCGCTCATGAGTGCCGACACCGCCCACTGTGACGTTTTTATTGCTGTTACTGCACAAGATGAAATCAACATCATTTCCTGCATCTTTGCCAAACAGCTCGGCGCCAAATACACCATCGCCCGCATCCGTGAACACGAGTACACCGCTCATCAGAGCTTTATCAAGGAAAGCATTGGTATTGATGCCATCATCAATCCTGAACACGAATCGGCACAACAGATCACCAGTTTGCTGCGCTTCCCTTCCACCACCCGTGTCGAATCATTCCTACGCGGCAAAATCAACATTGTTGAATATCCTTTGCCAGATGGGCACCCTTTCGTTGGACAAACACTGATCGAATTTCAGAACCAATTCAAGGAACACGTCCTCATCTGCATTGTCGAGCGCGATGGCCAGGCGATCATTCCAAATGGGAACTTCCGCCTGCAAGCCGGCGACATCATTCATGTCAGCGGCAGCAACTCGGAACTGCTGCGTTTTCTCCGTCTCGACAGCCAAGGCAACAACAACCGTCGCATCAAATCGGTGATGATTATTGGTGCCGGTCGTCTCACCCATTATTTGCTCAAAGAAATCGAAAACGGTTCCACCAAATACCACATCAAGGTTCTTGAAAACAACCGCAAAGCTGCGGAAAGCCTGGCGCAGCTGCATCCAAATGTGGACGTGGTGTTTGCCGATGGCAGCAATTACCGTAATCTTGAAGAAGAAGGCATCACCCACTTTGACTGTCTCATCGCCCTCACCGGCATCGATGAAGAAAACATTCTGATCTGCATGTACGCCCACAAACGCGGCATGCACGATTATATCGCCAAAGTCAACCGTACACAGATGCTCGAAATTCTTGGCGAAGACAAGCTCAAGGCTGTCATCACACCAGGCAACATCATCGCGGACACCATTCTGCGCCTTATTCGCGCCGTCATCGACACCCGCGGCAAAAATGTTGAAGCGCTCTATCGTCTCGTAGATAATCAGGTTGAGGCGCTCCAATTCTGCGTGCCTAGCGATTCCAAAATCATTGGCCAGAAATTGATGGATCTGCCAATCAAGGATAATATCCTTATTGCGGCAGCCATCACGAAGACTGGCAATCGTCTCGCGCCAAGTGGTCAAACCATCTTCCATGAAGGCGACATGATCATTGTCACCACCACCGACCACTCCCTGCGCAGCATTGACGATATATTGAAGAAGGTGTGAGCCTATGAATCGACGCATGGTCATTTATGTTACCGGGCGTGTCACTTTTGTGGTGGGCCTGCTCATGATTTTGCCAATCATTGTGGCCTTTATTTACCACGAAGGGCATGAAACCATCTACCCACTGTTCCAAGCCATGGTCTGCACCCTTGCTGTGGGCGCCGCCATGGCCGCCCGTCCGCCAAAGCGACGCTCCATCTATGTGCGCGAAGGGTTGGCCATCACAGGCTTGTCCTGGATTTTATTGATAATCTTCGGCAGCCTGCCTTATCTTTTTACCGGCGCCATTCCTTCCGTTGTTGATGCAATCTTCGAGAGCGCTTCCGGCTTTACAACCACCGGTTCCAGCATTCTCACAGATATTGAATCGCTGCCGCACTCCATTTTGTTCTGGCGCAATTTCACCAATTTTCTCGGCGGCATGGGGGTGCTCGTGTTTGCAGTGGCACTCCTGCCAAAATCCAACAGCGAAGACATCCACATTCTGAAATCAGAAATGCCTGGGCCAACTTTTGACAAGGTGCTTTCCCGCATCAGCGAATTGGCCCGTGTCTTTTACATCATCTATGCCGCTCTTACGCTGATCCTGATGGTCATCCTCATCAGCGCCGGCATGTCACCATTCGATGCCATATTGCAATCCTTTGCCACGGCCGGTACAGGCGGCTTCAGCAATCATAACACTTCGATTGCCGCCT
This sequence comes from uncultured Peptococcaceae bacterium, assembly GCA_937976375.1. GTDB lineage: Bacteria > Bacillota > Peptococcia > Peptococcales > Peptococcaceae > UMGS1590. The sequence continues at coordinate 100,840 of CALJRU010000061.1, forward strand.
TTGAATCGGTGCCAATCGAAATCATCCTTGCCTTTGGCATGCTGATCTTCGCTGTCAACTTCAACCTCTATTTTTACGCCCTGCGCGGGCGCTGGCGTGAAGCATTGAAAAGCGACGAACTGCACTGGTTTGTCGGCATCGTCCTTATAGCCGTCACCGCCATCACCATCACCATCATGCCAATGTACGACAGTTTCTGGCTCTGCCTCAAAGATGCCTTTTTCAATGTTGCCACCATCGTCACCACCACTGGGTTCGGCACCGCTGACTTCTGTCAGTGGCCGCTGTTTGCACAGATGGTGCTCCTGATGCTGATGTTCATTGGCGGCTGCGCCGGCTCCACTGCGGGCGGGCTCAAAATCAGCCGTGTCATCGCCCTTGCAAAAATGGCTGGCAAAAAACTGCGCCAATCTGTAAACCCAAAACGCGTCAGCGTCATCATCTATGAAGATAAACCAATGAACGAACGCAGCCAAAACGACATTGCGCTCTACTTCATCCTCTACATCATTCTATTCTTCCTGATGGTGGTCTTGGTTTCTTTTCAAAATCTTGATTTCACCACCACCTTTACCGCCGTTGTCACCACGTTCAACAACGTCGGTCCTGGTCTAGGAAACGTCGGGCCAACAGGTAATTTCAGCAATTTCAGCGATTTCTCAAAATGCGTGCTGTCCTTCAGCATGATTGCTGGACGTCTTGAAATTGTGCCGCTCATTCTGCTCTTTGCACCATCTACCTGGCGCGCCTGATCACTTCAAACATCCCGAAGGCACCCTGCCTTGATGTTCGATAAACAGACAAACAAACACGGCCCTTGCCGATGCATCTGCACCAGCAAGGGCCGTGTTTGTTTATTATCATCACCAATTCCTGCTGCACCAAAAAAGCCTGCCGATGCGCACGCATCGACAGGCCAAATATTTATGCAGTGACGACATTGTCATCCATCTTTAAGTCGAAAGACACTGTGTGTTGTTCTTCCACCTGATCGGCCAAATCCATACAGCAGGACCCAATGTATTCAAGGTTCTGCAGCAATTCACCGTATGGTACGGTAAGACTGGCATCGCATTTGCCTTTACGCACACGCTTCATGTGTGCCTTAAACATTTCACTGCGTAAATCGAAGATTTCTGCACGGTGGATTTCCAACTGCTTCACATCCACTTCAGCATCACCAACCAATCCGATGATGGCCGTTTCATACATGGCAATGAGCTTTTGCATGAATTCAAAAATATCATCCACAGCCACTTTGGAATAGCTGTTCTTATCATCGCTTTGTACGTTATAGATGTTCTCACAGATATCCTGCAGATAATCCGTTATACGATTGAGATTGTCAATGATAAAGACCATGCTCGTGGTACGCTCCGCCTGCTTTTCATCCACTTTACCGGCAGACAGAATCGACGACAGATAGCTTTGAACCTGAGCATTCAATTCTTTAACTTGTCCAGTCGTATCAATCAGCTCTTCACAAACAGGCCGCAATTTTTTCTCGCTGGCATTCGCCAGTTTGTACAGCATCCCACGCACCAGATCCGTGACACGAACCGTTTCGTTGGACGCCAATTCGATGGCAGCCATTGGCTGACCAAGCACCTTGCGATCGAGGAAGATCGGCTCGGAAATGGTATGGGTAACCGTTGCACCTTCCTTGTCCGGCAAAATCTTTGTAACAATCTTGACCATAACAAACAAAAGCGGCGTCCAGACAAGCGTCATAATAACGTTAAAGCCCGTATGTGCATTGGCGATCTGTCGGGAAATGACTTCGATTTCCGGCCCCTTCGGCGAAATCCATTCGATGATGTGCGCATAAGGCTGCACCAGCCAAATGAACACCAACGACCCACTGATGTTAAAAATCGAATGGGCCAGCGCCGTGCGCTTTGCATTCAAACTCAGCCCGACGCAGGCAATCAGCGCCGTGATCGTCGTCCCAATATTGTCCCCAAACAATACTGGCAGCGCCCCCGTCAAGCCAATCAAGCTGCCGCCACCCGGACCAGGAGTCGACGCAATATTCTGCAGCACAGCGATCGTCGCACTGGAGCTTTGTACCACCAACGTCATGCACAAGCCCACCAAAAGGCCGAGAATTGGCACGTCGGCCACTTTCTCAATCATTTCGGCAAAGACAGGACTTGTTGCCAATGGCTTCATGACCGAACCCATGATCTCGATCCCATCGAACAAAAGACCAAAGCCAAAGATCGTTGCACCAATGTCTTTTACTTTTTCTTTTTTGCCAAAGAAATAGAAAATAAAACCAATGATAATAATTAAATAAATGTAATCGCTCAGCTTAAATGCAATCAACTGAGCCGTGATGGTTGTCCCGATGTTTGCACCAAAGATGATGGAAATGGCTTGCGGCAAAGTCATCAGCCCTGCACTGACGAAACCAATCGCCATAACCGTCGTTGCTGAGCTCGACTGCAGCACAGCAGTAACCAATGCCCCTGAAATAACCCCAAGCACTGGATTTTTCGTGAGCATGCCGAGAATCGTACGCATACGCTCGCCGGCAACTTTTTGCAGGCTGTCACTCATCAGATTCATCCCAAACAGGAAGATCGCGAGCCCTCCAAACAGCCCGAAGATAATTTGCAGCGTCTCATTCATGATTGACTGTATCCACCCTTTCAACTTAACAGAACGCCCACATTTTCTTGACAATTAACACTAAAAGAATATCACGCAGCCGCAACTTCACGCAACCGCATTTTCGTTAATTCTTTGTAAAGATTGTGTAAAGAAAATGGTCCATTCCCGGTTTAACACACGCCTCACAAGGCAAAACCAAGAATGGACCACACCCATTACAGTTATTTATCGCGTTAATCGCTGGCGCAACACTTTCAGCACAAAACGCGGCAGCGCCAAGGCACGTTTCCAGCGTTTGCGGTCGCTGGCAATGCGATAGAGCCACTCTAAGCGCAAACGGATGAAGATCTCCGGCGCACGCTGCACACGCCCCGACAGCACGTCAAAGCTGCCGCCAACGCCAATGCCCACCGGCACCCCACAACGCGCAAGATTTTCATCAATAAACGTTTCCTGGTAAGGCGACCCCATGCCCACCAGCAAAATGTCCGGCTGGGTGCGCGTAATGTCTGCAAGCACCTCTGCAGGGCCTTCATTACGGAAGTAGCCATGATGGGTGCCGACAATCTTCACACCAGGATAGGCCGCACGCATCTTGGCTGCCGCCTCGTCCACAACGCCAGGTTCTGCGCCAAGAAAATACAGCGAAAGATCTCGCGCTGCACTCTCGCGGCACAAAGCTTCCGCCAGCTCAATTCCCGTCACACGCGCAGGAAAAGGGGTGCCCAGAATGCGCCCTGCCAAAAGCACGCCCTGACCGTCTGCCGTCACCAATGCCGCGCGGCGAATCAGATCATGCAGCGGCAAATTGCGCGTCGCGTTGTCCAGAATCTCCGGATTCGCGGTCACCACCTGATGGGCACCGCCTTCGCGCACAAAACCCGTGATGATATTCAGCGCCTCCGCTTCTGTCACAGCGTCAATCTCGATGCCCAATACATTGTGTCTCATGACTCATTCTCCTTTTTAATAGTAATAACCACTGTCATCGTAATAAGAATCGTCCGAATCACCATTGTCATCAATTACCATGCCATACTTCATTTTCTGAATAACTTCGTTGACGCTCTGATCATCCAAAATGACATAGCTGATGCCATTGATGTATGGTGTCTCGTACTCAAAGGTTTGATATTCCAACGCATCGCTGCCCATGCCAATGAAGCTCCAGGCCAGTTTCAGAATATCCCATGTGCTCAAATCGGTGTCAATCTCGTGGCTGACCGTCCACAGCGTCATTGCAGCACGCCATGGTGTCAAATGCCGCACCTTATCACTCAGCGCCTGCATGAACTGACTCTGGCGCTGCATGCGGCCAATATCACCGGTGCCATCCCCGCGCCAGCGTACAAACGCCAGGGCATCTTCGCCATCCAGCTTCTGCGTGCCAGCTTCCAGATCGATGCCCTCTTCCGGCAGATACATTTTCTCCGGCACATCAATGGTAATGCCGCCCATGGCGTCAATGATTTTGGCAAAGCTCTGGAAATTAATCAGCACCGTGTGATCCACCGGATTGTCCACAAGATTTTCCACCGTGTCAACCAAAAGATCCATGCCGCCATAAGCCAGCGATGCATTGACCTTATCCTCGCCAACACCTGGAATCTCAACCAGCGAATCGCGTGGAATGCTCACCATTTCAATCTTACGGTCAACCGGACGCAGCGCCGCATAAATAATCGTGTCGCTGCGCGATGCCTCATCAGCACGTTGGTCCGTGCCCGCCAACAGGAGGTACACATTCGACTTCTCGCGCTCCATAGCTACCGCTGCCCGCTCTGATTCAGGAATTTGGTCAATCGGTGTCGCCGCATTATGGGCGCGCACCGCCCACAGCGTGCCAAAAGCAATGCAAATCACCACAATAAACAGCAGCAAATAAAAAAGACAGCCGCAGCCTCTGCGTTTATGCAGCGGCTTGTGCTCCTTCCCTGCTCGCTTCTCCTTGCGCTTTTTCGCCATGCCGGCCAGCGCCGACAGCGCCTTCTGCGATGTTTTTTCCTTTGTCTCCGCTTTAGCCGGGTGCGGCACTGCTGATGCCGCAGCCGCCGCTGCCGATTTGGCAGTTTTTGCTGCCTTTGCTGGCATCGTGCGCGCTTCCCGGTCCGCAGCACGTTTTTCCTCCGCTGTTTTCGCCGTACGAGCAGCCTGAGGCTGGGCGTGCTGCGACGAAGTCTGCTCCTTATGTGTATTTGCCGCGCGCTGAGCCGCCGCAAATTGATCCTGTGCCTGTGACTGAGACTTTCTCGCCTGAGCCAGCCGCTTCTGCTGACGCGCTTCATCATGCAGCCGCTTGCTGGCCTCCAGATCACGTCTCAGTTTATCCATATCAAAAGTGCCCTTTCGGCCGGCGTTTTCACCGGCAGGCGCATCCAGCCGCACGGTATCGTGCCGCCGTGTTTCCTGCGCCCCCTCGGACACGTTGTTCTTCTCCTTATCCATAATGCCTCCTGGAAATTTGATGTTCCCACTTATTCTATCAGAGTCCCGCAGGCAATGCAATTCGTGAAGCGTGTCTGTCAACAAATCCGCGCACTGTCCAGCGTTGATTATTGCCAATTTTTTTGTTATTCTGAATACAAAAGAAAAAAGGAGGTCCCCCCATGAACAAACACAAGCGCACCGCCTTCACCCTCGTCGAACTCATTGTCGTCCTGGCCATTCTCGCCGTGCTCCTCGTCGTCATCGTGCCGCGCGTCAGCGGCTACGTAACCAGCGCCCGCGAAACCGCTGCCCAAAACAACGCCTCTGCCATTCTGCGCGCCGCCGAACTCTACGTTGTGGAGCAGGAACGCAACGGCCTGACGCCAGCAGCCACCCTCAGCAGCGGCGGTGACCTTGACAGCTACATTGAAAACCTCAATGACGAAGACAGCTACCAACTCACCCTCACCTACAACGCAGCCACCAGCCAATACGACATCAGCGGCACCTATACCAGCGGCGGCTATACCGTCGCCATTCCAGAAATGACCGTCAGCAAAACCGAAAGCACAGCGCCATAGCCTGTCCGCTTCCAATCCTGTCAGGTATTGAAAAAAATGATACCACGTTACTAATAAACAGGGCTTGCAAGTTGAAGGTGATTCGTGTATTCTATTTATGGCGGATAAAGTTGTACACCTGTCAACGCACTCATCTACTACTACTATGACAGTTGTTACATGGTTTCTGCATAGGAAGACCCTGTTCCAGGGTCTTTTTTTATTGTTCCAAACTATACAGACCGCCATTTCATAGAAAATTGCTGTGCATTTTTTCATTCAAAGTTCTCTTTACTTCAGTTATTAAATTATATGATAGGACGTAAAAGGAGCCGTTCCATGGAACGGCTCCTTTTTATGTTCGTTTCTCCTGATTCTTCATGGATTTTGTACGCGTCACCGCCAGCGTTCACATTTCAGATTTCACTTTTCACTTTTCGCCAAAATGCTGCCTGCTTCGCTGCTGTGTTTGCTTCGGCGCCTGGCGGCATCTTGATGGACCAGCTCGCAGCCGCTACAATAAAAGCAGCGTTACTTTACGGAGGTGCTCCCTATGACAACCATCGCCATCATCGACGACGACATCTACATCGGCAACATGCTCGAAGAACTGCTGCAGGCCAACGGCTATCAGGTGCTGCGCGCCTACTCCGGCACAGAAGCCCTCTATCTGCTGGAACGCACTCAGCCCGACCTGGTGCTCCTGGACCTCATGCTGCCCGGGCTCAGCGGTGAAGCGGTGCTGCCGCACATCCAGGATATTCCGGTGATCGTTCTCAGCGCCAAGGTGGACGTGCAGGACAAAGTCCAGCTGCTGCTGGGCGGCGCCGCCGACTACATGACCAAGCCTTTCGACACCAGCGAGCTTCTGGCGCGCATCACCGTGCAGCTGCGCCAAAAGAGCACGCGCACAGCCAGCGGCCCGCTGCGCCTCGGCACCCTCTGCCTGGACAGCGCCCAGCGCAGCGTCAGTGTCGGCGGCCAGCCGGTTCATCTCACGCCGACAGAATTTGCCATTCTCAAACTGCTCATGCAAAACCCCAGCCAGGTGCTCACCAAAGCCGCCATCCTCGAGCGCATCAGCCATGACACCCCCGACTGCACCGAGCACTCCCTCAAGCAGCACATCAGCAACCTGCGCCGCAAGCTGCGCGAAGTCAGCGGCAAAGATTACATCGAATCGGTCTGGGGCATCGGCTTCAAAATAGCCGACGACGCTTGACCAAATCTTTACCTTTTTCCTGACCGTTTTCTTGACCCCTCTCTGCTACAATGGCGCCATCAAGCAAAAGGAGGTCCTCATCATGGACAATGTGCTCACCACCACCGCCCTGAGCAAGCGCTACAAACACACCGCCGCCCTCAACGCACTCACCATGCACGTGCCCAAAGGCGCCATCTACGGCTTCATCGGGCGCAACGGCGCCGGCAAAACCACACTCATCCGCCTGGTCTGCGGCCTGCAGCTGCCAAGCCAGGGCCACTTCACCCTCTACGGCAGCGACAGCCGCAGCCGCGACATCCATCGCGCCCGCAAGCGCATCGGCGCCGTCATCGAAAAGCCCTCGCTCTACCTCGACATGAGCGCCGCCGACAACCTGCGCCAGCAGTACCGCGTGCTCGGCATGCCCAGCTTCGACGGCATCGACAGCCTGCTGGACCGGGTTGGCCTGGCAGACACTGGCCGCAAAAAAGCCCGCCACTTCTCCTGAGCTGTCCCCAAAAAGTTGGACACTATGAAAATTAAATAACTTGGTTCTTTAAGGATTGGCATCTGTATTCTACAGGTGTCGATCCTTTTAATTTT
>CALJRU010000062.1 GCA_937976375.1 uncultured Peptococcaceae bacterium
CGCCCGCCTTTGCAGATAGGCAATCAAGGGGCGACAGCAAGGAGTGCTGCCGCCCCGCACTATTATCAGAGAGGGGGAATTTCCATGACCGACTTTGAAGCCTATCAGGAGTACATCCAGCGCAAGCACAACGCCTTTTGTAAGGCAGTAATCCGCTATGCTGCCCGCGATAAGATTTTGCAGCTTCGCCGGGAATGGGAGCGGCAAATTTCTCTTGACTATCTGATGGACGAGAAGTTTGTCCAGTTTGCCGGGCCGGAGCCGGACGAGGAATACCCCTTTACCGTCTGCGGCCAGACCGTCCTGCTCTGTAACGCCGCTCTTGCCGCCGCGCTCTCCGCCCAGCCAAAGCAGACACAGGAAGTGATTTTGCGCTACTACTTCCTGCACCAGCCGCAGCGAGTGATCGGCGCACATATCGGCCGAACACGCAGCACAGCGGGGCGGCATATCCAGCTTGCCTTGCGGCGGCTGCGCGAGGAAATGGGGGTGAGCCGGAATGAGTAAACTTCTCCCCTATGAAACAATCCTCAAAGCCCGTGAGGGCGACCCGGAAGCCGTGAATGCCGTTTCTCACCAGCGCCATCCCATCCACGCCAGGCATCTCAATATCCAATAAAATTAAATCATAAAAATAACCGTCGTCACAGATATCCGCCAGCAGATTTTCACTCGATGTGTAAGTGGTCACCGCTGCCGCTGCACCTATCGCCTGCAAGGCCTCCTCCGCCAGCCGACGATGCAGCGCCACCGTCTGCGGCTCGTCGTCGCAAATCGCCAGTTGAATCATTCGGCACACCTCCTTTTTTCATCATTGTAGCGCAGCCTTCAGCCATCGTGCAATAAAAACCAGGAAGCATCAAAACCATGAATCGTCGCTCCTATTGTTTGCCGTCAAATGGAAATGAATGGCAAACACACGTATTTATTTCTCACGCGTGGACAAAACTTTCTCCACAAAAAACCAATTTTCTTAAAACTTTTTCTTGACAATCTCTTTTTTATCCCATAGAATGAATTCAAACCAAAGATGTGGAAGTAAAACCAGCACACGGTTGCATAGAGAGTCGGGGACGGTGGAAGCCCGATGGATACGCGCTGGCACAATGGGCCACGGAGGGCACTGTGAAAAGTTCGCTTAGTAGCAGCTGACGTTACACCCGCGTTAAGGGCGAGGGATGTGTTGGCATCCTGCATGAGGTGAGCGCATTGCGCTAAATAAGGTGGTACCGCAGATTATTCAACATCTGTCCTTGTAACAGGACAGGTGTTTTTTTATTACCGTCGGTCCCCCACTTCTGGCAAACCAACAAAATAAAATTGGAGGGATTTCCTATGAAAAACAAAACTTTTAAGAAACTCGTTGCTTCTGTTCTTGCAGCCTCTATGCTTGTTGCCTTTGCCGGTTGTGGTGGTGGATCCGATTCTTCTAGCGGATCGTCTTCCAGCGCATCTGCTGAAAACAGCGATGTAAAAACCGTCGCCATCATTCAGGCGCAAGACAACCCAGCCTTCGACGATATGCGTGAAGGGCTGATCGAAGAACTCGAAGCCAAAGGCTATGGCGAAGACAAAGTAAAAATTGAATTCCAGAACGCACAGGGCGATGCATCCAACCTGAACACCATCGTCCAAAACCTCGTCACCGAAGGTGTGGATGTGCTGGCACCAATCGCCACACCAGCTACCCAGGCTTGTGTCGCAGCTGGCAGTGACATCCCAGTGTTCTTCACCGCTGTCAGCGATCCTGTTGCAGCCGGTGTCATCACTGAAATGGAACATCCAGACAAAAATGCCACTGGTACCAGCAACGCCATCCCTGTAGAAGACATCTTTGCGTTGGCCGAAAAACTTACCCCAGACGTGAAATCTTACGGTTTCATTTACAACACCAGCGAAGACAATGCCGTTTCCACCGTTGAAGCTGCAAAAGCATACCTCGATGAAAAGAACATCAGCTATGAAGAAGCGGTTGTTACCAACTCCTCTGAAGTACAGCAAGCTGCTCAAAACCTCTTCCCTAAAGTAGACGCCGTCTTCATTCCAAACTCTGCCATGGTTCAAAGTGCAATGGCGCTCGTCAGCGATGTTGCTATTGAAAACAAAAAGCCAACCTACTCTTGCAGTGCTGCCACTGTTGAAGCAGGTGCCATGGCCACTGTTGCGATGAGCGATAAAGAAATCGGTGCTGCAACCGCAGATATGATCATCCAGTACCTGGAAGGCACCGCTGTTGAAGATATCCCAGCTGTGGTTTTCCCAGCCAGCGATGAAGTGCTCAATGAAGATGTCATCGCCAGCCTCGGCATCACCTTCCCAGATGGTGCCACCGATAACGCCACCTTTGTAAAAACCAGCACTGGTGACGAAAAATAATTTTGTAACAAAAGGAGATGTCAGTTTCCCATGACACTGTTTATTGGCAGCCTACAGCTTGGCCTGATTTACGGTTTTTTAGCCATAGGCATTTACATTTCATTTCGTATCATGAACATTCCGGATCTGACCGCCGAAGGTAGCTTTACCTTCGGCTTGGTCGTGTCCGCTGTCTGCGCCGACGCTGGTCATCCCATCCTCGGCATTATCTTGGCGTTGATCGCTGGTGCTGTGGCAGGGGTTGTCACCGGTGCCTTGAACGTGTACCTGCGCATCCCGGCCATCCTCGCTGGGATTCTTACGATGAGCGGGCTCTATTCCATCAACCTTCTGACGATGGACAGCAAGTCCAATCTGACCCTGATTGGCACCGATACCATCTTCAGCCTCATTGCACCAATCTTTGGCGATGATCTCGATATGGCCAAAACCGTGGTCAACCTGATTCTGGTCGCCTTTGTCATTTTCCTGATCTATACCTTCTTTAAAACACGCATTGGTCTCTCGATTCGTGCCACTGGGGACAATGAATACATGGTTCGCGCTTCCTCCATCAACATCAGTGTGACAAAGATCCTGGCCTTGGCATTGAGCAATGCCATCATTGCCCTGTCTGGCGGGATTCTCGCCCAATATCAGCAGTTCGCAGATATTTCCAGCGGGGTTGGGATGCTGGTCGTCGGGCTTGCCTCTGTCATCATCGGGGAAGCATTCCTGGGACAGCGTGGCATTCTCTGTGGTCTCTGCGCCGCTGTGCTCGGGTCCATCATCTATCGTTTGCTGATCGCCCTTGCTTATCAGACCAACATCTTCCCTTCAGCAGCTTTCCGCCTGCTTTCAGCGGTCATTGTTACGATTGCGCTGGCCATCCCAGCCATCAAACAGCTTATTGATATGTCACGTAAGAGAAAGGAGAATCTCAGCCATGCTGACTTTGACTAAATTGACGAAAACTTTTTCGACCGGCTCCGGCTATTCCCACAAAGCTTTGGATGGACTTTCTCTTGACGTCGACAAAGGCGATTTCATCACCATCGTTGGTTCAAACGGTGCTGGGAAATCCACCTTGTTCAATGCCATCTGCGGCGATTTTTTCGTGGACCGAGGCCGCATCGAACTGGAAGGAAAAGACATCACCTATATGCCTGCACACAAGCGCTCCCGCATCATTGGCCGTCTCTTCCAGGATCCATTGCGTGGCAGCGCGCCAAACATGACCATCGAAGAAAACCTTGCCTTGGCCTATACATCTGGCCGCATTGGACCGCTGCGTTTTCCTTTATCGAAGAAAAACCGCGACATCTTCCGTGAACACCTCGCCCGCTTCGGCATGGGGTTGGAAGACCGTGTCAATGTCAAAGTCGGCACCTTGTCTGGCGGCCAGCGTCAGGCACTGGCGCTCGTGATGACCACCATTGTCGTGCCAGATATTCTGCTGCTGGACGAACATACGGCAGCTCTTGACCCTGTCAGTGCTGAAACCGTCATGCGTCTGACCAATGATATTGTGGCTGAAAACAACATCACCACCTTGATGATTACGCACAACCTCGAAAGTGCGCTGCATGTCGGCAACCGCACCATTATGATGGACAGCGGCAAAATCATTCTCGACATCAAAGGCGAAGAACGAGCCGGAATGACCGGACAAGACATCATGCAATACTACAAAAATGCCAACATCATGCTTGCCGATCGCATGCTGCTGACGCGATAAAAACATCTCCTTTTACAACAACGAGCCAGGCAGATTCACCTGCCTGGCTCGTTTTATTTATTGCTGCGTTTCCACAGCCAATTTCCTATCGGCAATAAGACCAATAACAGCACCAGCCACTGAGGCAAATCCGGCATGTTTCATCCTCCTTTTCTACCACTCATGCGGCAACCCATGCCACCACTGCACACACCACCACAATCACAAACGCAAAAATCACTCTGCGAGCAGATGCATGATACAGCTGTGTTGGGGCGTCGATATTATATCGAATTGTCACCTCATCGCCAATCTGAACGTATCCTGGCACGTGAACACGATTCTCAGATACATACGTGTACGCCCCTACGGTATAACGAACCGTTGCCCATTTGGCCCAATAAATCAATTCAAGTGTTTGAATGGTGCCCACCGCCGTCACACTATGACGCCGCTCCATCAATAAACGTACGCCATTAAACAGCGCAAAAACGAGCGCCAGCACTGCCACAATCAGCAGAACCAAGACATCGTTACTCATAAGCTCACTTCCCTCATGCCAATTCCGCACAGCGATAAAAACGCACTGACACAAAAGCCGAAACCACCAAGATACACAGCGCCAGTATCGCCATGCATGATGCCAATAGTGTTGTTGATACTTGTGCAAGGGACACTGGCACCGCCAATCGATCCATCTTTAGCAATGCAGGCAGAATAAAAGGCGACGCCATAATGATCACAACAAAAGCAAATTTTGTTCTTTCGTACCCAAACCGATATTGCACTGGCAAATAAATGCCAACAAAGCAAGCGAGCACCAAGAGTGTCCCAGCAACCATCATTCCATTCAGCGAACCCAGCTGAGAAAACAACAAGGTTTCAATGAGGAATACAACCGCACATACTGCAAATATGACCAAACAAAAAACATATTTTGACAGGACCATCTGTGTGCGCGAGTATGGCGCCGCATTCAACAGCATGGCCGCGTGTTGATATTGAAACTCTTTCAATGACACATACTGCAGCAGCATGCAAACTGCAAAGATTTCTGCTAAAACAAACCCCAATGTGCCAGCATACTGCGGCACACGCCAGAGCATCAATGGCGGAATCAAAATAGAAACCACGAGCATCAGCAGCACATATTTTTTCACAATCAAAAAGTCTTTTTTGACCAAATGAAACAGCATCAGACCACACCTCCTTTAATATGCCCCAGCATAATGTCTTCGATTGTTGGACGTTCCACCACCAAGCCCGGAAACGCTGCCATCAATTCCTCTGCATGACTTGTCAAACCAGAAAAGCCAAAAGCCGTTTCCTCCAGCGTCATGAATTTTTGACGCACAGCATCAGTGAGCATTACACGATCTCCTTTCACGATGCGATACTTCTCAAGCAGCGCATCTTTTTCTTCTTGAAAGAGGATCTTGCCATGATCGATCATCACCAACATATCTGCGACCTTGTCCAGATCCGACGTAATGTGTGTAGAAAAAAGTACCCCTCTTCCTCCTTTCTCCATATACTCCCGCAGCAAATCGAGAAACTGGCGACGCACCAATGGATCCAGCCCGCTCGTTGGCTCATCCATGATGAGCAGCTCTGCCTGATGCGAAAGGGCTAAGGCCAGCGCAAATTTCATTTTCATCCCTGTCGATAAGGTCTGAATGCGCTGCTTTGGTTGCAAAGCAAATCGTTCCATATAATAACGAAAATCTTCTTCGCGCCACGTTGAATACGCCGGCGCAACGACAGACTTCATTTCCTGCAACGTCAATTCCTCATAAAAACATCCATGATCCAATACCACTCCGATACGATCTTTTACCTCCTGCGCATGGGCTGCCGCGTCCATGCCAAAAATCTGAACGCTGCCGCTGTCCCGTTGCGTCAATCCTAAAATGGCGCGCAAAGTTGTCGTCTTCCCTGCGCCATTGGCACCAATAAAACCAGTGATGCAGCCTTCAGGAATAGAAAAAGACACATTATCCAGCGAAAAGCCACCGAACGTCTTACACAGCTCAGTAACCTGTAATACCGTTTCCATATTCACCCCTCCTCATACAATATATCCATCATGGCAATCAATTCTTCTTTACTGATCGACAAGGTCTTTGCCAACGTAATCATTTCCTGCATTTTTTCTTCGACCAACCGTCGTTTCGATTCCCTGAGCAATTCTACGTTCCCCGCAGAAACGAAGGTTCCCACGCCAATCTGACTGGTAACAAAGCCTTCTTTTTCAAGCTCATCATACACACGACGAATGGTCAAAACGCTGACCTTCAATTCATTGGCAAAGGAACGAATCGACGGCAGCGGAGCACCTTCTGTTAACTCTTCTTTCAGAATCGCATCTTTGATTTGATCTTTAATCTGTTGATACAATGGCTGACCGGACGCATTGGACAGAACAATTTTCACCGCATCGATGTCTCCTTTCGCAAGTGTGATGTTCTTATATACACAGTATATACACTCTGCACGCTCTTGTCAACCTGAAAAAAGAATTGCCAAGCTGCGCGGCTTGCACTATCATAGAAGAATACACGTTGAATTCACTGAGGGAGGATCTCATTCATGGAGCAATTAAAACAACGCATTTTACAGGACGGCGTCGTAAAGCCCGGCAATGTCCTCAAGGTCGACAGCTTTTTAAACCATCAAATGGACATTGCCTTTATCAATGAAATTGGCAAAGAATTTAAGCGTCGTTTCGCCGACACCCCGATCAACAAAATATTAACGATCGAAGCTTCCGGCATTGGCATCGCCTGTCTTACTGCACAGCATTTCGATGTGCCCGTGGTGTTTGCCAAAAAATCACAAAGCATCAATCTTGATGGCGATCTTTACCATTCTAAAGTAGAATCCTTCACCCATAAAAAAGTCTACGATGTTGTTGTCAGCAAGAAATTTCTCGGTCCTGACGACCACATCCTCGTCATCGATGACTTTCTGGCAAATGGCTGCGCTTTGCAGGGGTTGATCGAAATCATCGAGGCTTCTGGTGCCACCCTTGAAGGCTGCGGCATTGTCATTGAAAAAGGCTTCCAACACGGTGGTGACCGTTTGCGCGAACGAGGGATCCGTGTAGAATCCCTAGCCATTATTGAAAGTATGACCAGCGACAGTCTGGCCTTTCGCGCCTAAAACTGGCACCTAATCTGAACCTATCAATATTTCTAAAGCTGGCTCTTTTAAGAAGGCCAGCTTTATTTTATGATAAGTCCAGTAAAACAAAGGAGTGATCTCTGATGAACTGGAAAACAAAACAACTCGTTCTTACCGCGCTTTTTGCAGCCCTGACCTGTGTCGCCACCATGGTCATCCGCATTCCTGTGCCCAGCACTGGCGGCTATATTCATCCTGGTGATGCGCTCGTCATCTTCTGCGGCATCTTTCTCGGCCCTGTCAACGGCTTTCTAGCTGCCGGCATCGGTGCTGGGATGGCCGATCTTTTTGGCGGCTATTTCTTTTACATCCCGGCCACTTTTTTGATCAAAGGCGTCGTTGCTGCGCTTACCGCCTTGATCTACCAACGTGTCAAGCCACTGCCAAAGGGACATATTCTTGGTGTTGTGCTTGGCGGTATTGTCGACACACTCTTTGTTGCCGGCGGGTATTTTATCTTTGAATATTTTTTCTACGGATGGGGCGCCGCCGCCAGCATTCCTGCCAACATCGTTCAAGGAATCAGTGGGCTTGTCATCGCCCTTGTTCTCTCTCCAGCACTGTCTGCTTTGCCAGCCGGTGTTTTATCTGAAAAGCTTCGCCAGCACTAAAAAAGAGGTTCAGATCACATGGATCTGAACCTCTTTTTTATGCATCAATGGTTAATGACAAACCAACACCTACTTCTGTCACTGGAAGGCGCGCCAACATACGCGCCTTTGCTGCCAACGACACACAATGACATGGGTAACATAGGGAAAGCTGCTGCGCAGCCAGATAATCCACAGTCTGCGTCAAGCGCGCATCATCTTTGAAAAGATGAAAACCACCGATGACACCCAACACCCGTTCATCATCACAAACTTGCTTGGCATATTCGATGATGTTACAAATACCACTATGAGAGCATCCCGTGATAACGAAGAGTCCTGCGTTGCTTTGATACACCAGCGCGCTGTCTTCGTTCACCGTATCTGGCTCCCATTGTCCATCACGCTGTCGTTCCCCCATTGCATAGGAAGGTTCAAAGGCCAATGTGCGCGGAATCTCACCAAGAAAGATCAAACGCTCCGTCAATTGAATCGGCGTCGTACTTGGCTGGTAGTCACATAAAGCAGCAATTTCTTCCGAACGATACGGCGCACCAATTGACAGGTCACCACTGCGCTTGGGCCAAAAACAATCTGGATGCGCAATCAACGGTGTCTGACGCAAATCATACCGTGCGAACAAGGCTGGCAGCCCCTGTGTATGATCATCGTGCCCATGAGAAAGAACCATATGCGTCAAACAACTTAAATCAATGCCCATTTTATCTGCATTTTTTAGAAATGCATCGGAATAGCCTGCGTCGAAAAGCACACGCACTGCGCCTTCTTCAATATAAAAACTCAATGCTGGCTCGCCGAGAAAATATTGATCAATAAAGGTATTGTTGTCGATCAAAACCGTTAATTTCATTATCATCCGCTCCTTTCTTCATATTTTCAACAGATCTTTCAGGCGGCAAATTTTTGCTCTCTTTTCCAAATTGCGCAAAACCACATCCTTACGAAGAAAAAGCTCTACGCCAATAACCGTAGAGCTTTTTTCCGAGATTCTCTGCGCTATCAATCATATTGGAAGATTTCTACAACCTTACCAATACTGCGCAATTTGTCCGCCAGTTTTTCAACAATCACATCGCGCAAATCGATATCGAGCGGCATATTGTCTTTCATGGCAATATTGGTCGCCATCCCCTGCAGAAATACAATACGATCACTCTCAAGAATTTTCTCAAGTAATTGGGTGGCGCCATCCTCTGTCTTAGGAATCTCTTGATCTTCCAACAGGTTCATCACTGCAGACAGGGTAATAATGCCTTCTGTCACCAAATCCACGCCTTCAATGCGAGAGGTTGGCGGGATTTTTTTATTAACATACTTAAAATCAGAAAATATTTTTTTGCCAGTTTCTCGCGCATAAATCTGTGCTGTGGTGCCCCCACAAATCACATGCGTGCCCTCTGTGGCTTCAAAACGTGACACCATACGCGCATCATCGTGTGGATTGACTGGCGGTCCTGTCATGATAACCATGCTTTGTTCTTCTTTTAAGCGAACAACAACCGCTGTGGTGTCATCCCCTGGTTCACCCATATAATAGCTTTTACAGATGTTAACAATCTTCCAAGCGATGCTCTGAACATTGTCGTCAAGGTCACAAAAACGTTCCAAAGTATCAATAAGTCCATCGGTACCTAAGCCAAACGGCAGCATTTCGCCTAAGCCTGCCTGTACAACGCCATCGCTGACGATAACAATCGTTTCTCCAGCTTCCAATCGAAAGCTGGTTTCATGGATCGTCTTGCCATTCGCCTCTGTCGGATTGGTTTCAATGGCAAAAATCTGTTTGTCCTTGGTAATTCGAACCATTGGACAGCCATCAAAATCAACCATATAAACGACACCATTATTGTATAAACGTAAAATTGAAAACGTCGAATATGCCACACCACGTTCCGAACAGGTTGGCAGCGTATTGACCAGCGTGTCGACCACATCTTCAATTGGCACGTCAGCAGCAATCATCTTTGAACAAATTTTCGCAGTCAGAGAACTTAAAATATTTGCCTTTACTCCGCTGCCTAATCCATCAGACAAAACGATGACCGTTTCATCTGCATTGCGGATGATTTCTACATTATCGCCGCAGAGTTCTTCGCCAACATGCTTGAGCTGAGCAATACCGACTTCACCGATAATTGCAGCCATTTTAAGTCAACTCCTTCTCCCGTTCAAATTCCTGAATCAGCTTTAACAGCGTAATCTTAGTGGCAGCTGTTGTTTCGCCAAGACGGTTAGCAATTTCCTGAGCGGTGCGCATTTGATCATCAATAACCTGGTTTGCATTGACCAAAAGCTCGCGTTTAACGGAATTGAACTGTTCTCGCTGTTTTTCACTATCGGTAATATCAACAATAAATGCAACGTAGCGCTCGCTGTCCAATGGTTGAATCGTTTGTTGTGTCCAGATGCCCAAATCTTTAAACGCAATCTTAATGTTGCGCACAATTTCACCTTTTTCAACAGTTTTACGCATATACCGCACATCAAAGTAATCCGAAATCTTGCCGCCCACATCCATGTGATAAGGGCCAAACATTTTCTGAATATATGGATTCAGCTGTAGAATTGTATAGTTTTTATCAAAGACAAGAATCCCACTGGCAATATTATTAACAACCGAATTCGCGAAAGACTCAGCCTTGCTTTTCAAGTAACTGATGCACATATCTCGTGTTGCTTCGCCACGCACCACCGCAGCACTTTTTGCGTAACAGGTATCATATCCACACGCACCACAATTGAGAATGGTTGCATCTGTGTCCTTGAAACACGCATCCATTTCCTCACGTACCGCTTGAGAATCTGCCTTCGGACGATCATACTTTCTATTTTCAAAAGTTGTTTCCTCAACAGGAACACTTAGACGAAATGTTGGTAAATAAACGCGATCACCATTGTATTGCTTGATACGCAGACAACGACCAAATACACTATCTGGACTTAAAATATCCACGCTGGTCACACAGCCACTTTCACATGCCATAAGCTCTAAAAATTGCACTTCTTCGCACAATCCCTGATCCTTATTTTTCAGGATATCGATGCACGCATCCAACCCAGAATACCACTCTACAGCATTTCTATCCACAACTGCATCATCGATCAATCGGCTTGCTAAATTACCCACAACGGAGAACGCATAACCGCCTTCAAACTCTACATAATATGGCTCTTCGGCTTCTTCATAGTTACGAACCACAGGATTATAACGAATGATACGCTCCAATTCTGATAACGTAATCAAATAATCAATGTCTTCATCATTCTGGCGATTATAAAACTCTGCGGTGCAGCTTGCCGCATGCACCACCATATGATTCGGAAACCTTTTCTTGAGATCTCGAGCATGAATAGAAGCAAGGCTTGGCAGCGGCATCAAATGTTCGATCCATTCTGGAAAATGCTGCTCAACAAGATTAACAACAACCGGGCAATGGCTGGAAAGCACCAATTTGTCACTGGCTCGAACAAAGTCCTTCACTTCATGGATAACATCCTCTTCCAGTACATCCATCTCTTCAATATAATCGAAGCCAACGCCATATGCTTTTTGAGCAAGCTCAAAAATTGGCATTTTACATGCCAAAAGTCCCATTTCGCCAACACTCAGCACCAATGGTTTGCCTTCGTTCAAGGCACGTACAACAAAGTCCATGTCACTGATGATACGCTTGGTTTTCTGAGGACATTCTCTGATGCATTCTCCGCAAACCACACATGATTCAGTAATGATTCGTGCGCGGCCTGATGAAAACTCAATGGCATCCAACGGACATTTTCTCAAGCAACGATAACAATCCAGGCAATTCGAGTTATCCTTGTTAACAATCGGAAACGGAAAATGTTTCATTACTCTCCCCCCAATGCAATATCTACCAACCGTGGCACATCTTCTGGTGTCACATGTCCATAAGTTACATTATTCACTTCTACATTGATCCCCTCAAGACATCTTTTTTTGCAAAAACATCCCATGAGCTTAATTTTATCCCCAGCGCCTCTGTCCTCAATCTCTTTTTGGAAAATCTGAACCAAATTCGGTGCCCCTTTGATATGACACGCACTACCCATACAAATTTTTATTTCACTTGACATATTAACCCATCCTTTTATCAACAACTGTCTCTAAAACTATTCTCATCTCTTTTATAATGTCAAAAATTACGAACAACACATTTTCTATATTTTACCACAATTCATACAATTATTCTTCTATTTATAATCTTTTTTTAGTTTCGAAGTGATTTTTCGTCCCTAAAAAACTTTAACGCTCAGAAACAGAAAAAGAGGACCGCAAATAATGCGGTCCCCTCGAGACAGGTGTGTCAAATCAATATTTATCTTGTGCAATATAATGAGTATGCAGCTGCTGATGCGCCAGTTCACTGCCTGGTTCACCATAGTAGTCACGATACAATGCCAGAACAGACTGGTTTTCGTGAGACTTGCGATGTGGCATATTCTTGTCGATTTCGTAAATGGCTTTCATTCTCTTCAAAATAACTTGTTCGTCACCATGATGGTATGGCTGACCAGCACCGCCAATGCAGCCACCTTTGCAAGCCATAACTTCGATCGCATGATATCCATTTGGATTGCCAGCGCGCACTTCATCCATAATGATCTTTGCATTACCAAGCCCGTGTGCTACAGCAATCTTCAAAGGAATGCCATCAACATCGATCGTTGCAACGCGAATACCTTCGAAGCCGCGGAGTTCTTCAAAATCAATCTTAGGCAGTGGTTTACCGGTCTGCAGTTCATAAGCAGTACGAACAGCAGCTTCAATAACCCCACCAGTAGAGCCAAAGATAACAGCAGCCCCAGTAGATTCACCGAGTGGATCATCAAAATCAGATTCTGGCAATTCTGCAAGGTCAATATCTTTTAACTTAATCAAACGTGCTAATTCACGAGTAGACAGAACGATATCAACATCTGGATTACCATTGACAGAGAACTCTGGACGTGTTGCTTCTGTCTTTTTAGCTAAGCATGGCATAACGGAAACCATGACGAGTTTTTCACGAGGCACACCCAGTTTTTCTGCAAGATAATTCTTTGCTACAGCACCAAACATCTGTTGTGGAGATTTTGCAGTTGATGGATACTGTAAAAGATCAGAATATTGGGTTTCATAGAAGTTGGCCCATGCTGGGCAGCAAGAGGTCATAATTGGCAGAGGACCTTCTTCGCCGTTCAAGAAACGACGCAGACGCTGTAACAGCTCAGTGCCTTCTTCCATGATCGTCAAGTCTGCAGAGAAATCGGTGTCATATACATGATCGAAACCAATCATACGCAATGCTGTTGCCATCTTACCAGTTGCGATAGAGCCCGGTTCCATGCCGAATGGTTCACCAATCGCTACACGAACAGATGGAGCAGTTTGTACGATAACGGTCTTTTCTGGGTCAGCAATAGCATCAATAACTTCCCAAGTTGCATCTTTTTGAACCAATGCACCAGTTGGGCAAACAGCTACACACTGACCGCAATGGGTGCAGCGAGTTTCAAGCAATGGTGATTCAAATGCAGGCATAATAACTGCGTCAAAACCACGGCCAACCGCTGAAAGAGCACCAACTTTTTGTACTTCGTTGCACATGGTTTCGCAACGACGGCACATGATGCACTTGTTCATATCACGAACCAAAGAGTTGGTATTGTCAAGCTTATACGTAGACTGAGACTTACCAGTGATGCGAACATCATCGATATCCAAACGAGCTGCAACGGCCTGCAGTTCACAGTCACCATTCTTCAAGCAAGTCAAACAAGTTTTTGGATGGTCAGAGATCAACAGCTCAACAACGGTTCTGCGTGCTTGCAAAACACGTGCAGAGTTGGTGATAACTTCCATACCAGGGGATACTGGTGTTGCGCAGGATGGCATCAGAGCGCGTTTGCCCTTGACTTCAACAACGCATACACGGCAGGATGCTGGATGGTTGTCCATTTCTGTGCCATGCAGATGCATATGGCAGAGAGTAGGAATCCAGATATCAAGTTTTTTAGCGGCATCGAGAATAGTGCTGCCCGCAGGGACAGTGACTTCACGCCCGTTAATTGTTAAGGTTACATCGCTCATACTTCTCTTCTCCTCCTATCTCTCTTAACCAATGTAAATGGCACCAAAGTTGCATTTATCCATACAGGTTCCGCACTTGATGCATTTGCTCTGATCGATGGTAAATGGGGAACGCAGAACACCAGTGATCGCATCGGCTGGGCAGTTGCGTGCGCAGAGAGAGCAGCCAGCGCAACGGCTTGGATCGATTTGATAACGGGTCATCTTTCGGCAGGTACCAGTTGGGCAACGTTTGTCGACAACGTGGGCAACATATTCATCCCAGAAGTTTTCCATTGTGGAAAGAACAGGATTTGGTGCCGACTGGCCTAATGCGCAAAGCGCAGTATCTTTCATGGTATAGCAAATACGTTTCAATTCATCGATGTGTTCCATCTTACCACGGCCATCGGTGATCATATTCAAAAGTTCAGAAATACGGCGGGTACCAATACGGCATGGGGTGCAGCGGCCGCAAGATTCACCTTCGGAGAAGTGCAGATAGTATTTCGCAATAGAAACCATGCAGTCATCTTCGTCCATGATGATCATACCACCAGAACCCATCATCGAACCAATGGATACGAGGTTGTCATAATCAATTGGAAGATCAAGATATTTTTCTGCAATACATCCGCCAGAAGGACCACCCGTCTGTACCGCTTTGAATTTCTTGCCGCCCTTAATGCCACCACCAATATCGTAAATAATTTCACGCAAGGTGGTACCCATTGGAACTTCCACAAGACCTACATTATTAATCTTACCGGCAAGGGCGAATACTTTCGTCCCCTTGCTCTTTTCAGTACCAATGCTTGAGAACCATTTAGCACCTTTATTGATGATGGTAGGAATATTCGCAAACGTTTCTACGTTGTTAACATTACTTGGCTTGCCCATGAATCCGCTTTCAGCTGGATATGGAGGCTTAGTGGATGGTTCTCCGCGTTTCCCTTCCATAGAATGCAGCAATGCAGTTTCTTCACCGCAGACGAATGCGCCTGCACCAAGCGTGATTTCAATATTAAAGTCAAAACCGCTGCCCATGATATTTTTGCCAAGCAATCCATATTCAGTTGCTTGTTCAATAGCATGTTCCAGACGATTTACAGCCAATGGATATTCTGCACGGATATAGATGCGTCCTTCATGAGCGCCAATTGCATAACCGCAAATTGCCATTGCTTCAAGCACAGAATGTGGGTCACCTTCCAAAATGGAACGGTCCATAAATGCACCTGGGTCCCCTTCATCAGCGTTACATACAACATATTTTACATCAGCATCGTAAGTTGAAGCGATCTGCCACTTTTTCCCAGTTGGAAAACCGGCACCACCACGACCACGCAGTCCAGAATCCAAAACTTCTTGAACCACTTCTGCCGGAGTCATTTCACTCAGACATTTTCCAAGCGCCATATATGCATCGTGAGCAATGCAGTCGTCAATGTCTCTTGGATTAACGATACCGCAGTTTCTGAGGGCAATACGCAACTGCTGAACAGGCTTTTTCGTTTCCATAGTGTAACCTCCTCCTTACGCATTCACGTGACAGGTGTCAATTCGCGCATCGACAGGTTCCTGTTTCATGACATATTGCTCTACAATGTCACGTGCAATTTTCGTGTCAACATAGCCAAACATTACAGGATCAACGGCAATGCCAGCCACTTCAACGGTTGGTTCTGCATAGCAATAACCCATGCATCCCGTTGATTTCAGAACTACATTGTCAAGGCCGTTTTCTTCAATCGCTGCTTCAATGGCATCCAATACTTCTTTGGCACCTGT
This sequence comes from uncultured Peptococcaceae bacterium, assembly GCA_937976375.1. Lineage (GTDB taxonomy): Bacteria > Bacillota > Peptococcia > Peptococcales > Peptococcaceae > UMGS1590. The sequence goes on from CALJRU010000062.1 coordinate 15,728, forward strand.
TGCGATCGCACAAGTACCCATAGCGACACGAATTTCGACAGGATTTTCCAGAGCATCATGAGCTTGCTGTAAGCTGTCACGCTTTGCCTTCAAGGCTTCATAGGAATTTAAACGTTCACTCATCATACATCCTCCTCTTCAATGTAGTAACTTTGGATGATTTCTTTGATCTTGTCACGCGTAACATGGCCATAAACTTTACCATCAATCGAAACAACAGGTGCTAAGCTACATGCACCAAGGCAGTGAACCTGTTCCAGCGTGAACATGCCATCTTCAGTCATCTGACCGATTTCAACACCAAGTTCTTCCTTGACCACATCGAGAATACGCTCGCCACCTTTTACAAAGCAAGCGGTCCCCATGCAGACAGAAATGGTATGACGGCCTTTTGGTTTCATTGTGAAGAAGGAATAGAAAGTGACAACACCATAAACTTTAGCAGCCGGTACGCCGGTCTTTTCAGCTATATAAATCTGCAATTCCTTTGGCAGATAACCAAACAAACCTTGTGCGCGATGGAGGATCATGATTAAATGGCTTGGTTTATCCTCAAAAGAGGCAATGTAGTCATCAAGCTCATTTAATTTGTTTCTGTCTAACATTTCGTAATTCATTGTAACACCCCTTAAATGTGCACGTTTGAGTTCAAGCAGTTATTAGCCATCGCTTAAAACTCTTACTACTTTCTTCTTTTCTGTATTATACAATATCTGCCAAATTTTCGGAACATTTTTATTTTCATCATAATTTAGAAGATTTTATCGCATCGCTATGTTTTACTGATACAATAGCGATGTACTATGATTATGATAAAATTATCATATTAATACACAATATCATCTAGTATTCCATTGAGATATGCGATTACTATGCCATAATTGCTGATAGCCACATTAAATTTTTTTGCCTTTGTGATGCGATTTTGTACCAATTTGCGATTGACCATGCAGGCGCCACATTGAATAATCAGATCATAGTCAGATAAATCATCCGGAAAATCTGAGCCAGCAACCACATCAACGACAATGTTTTCACCAACTCTCTTTCGCAAAAGATTTGGGATCTTAACACGACCAATGTCTTCTTCCAATGGTGCATGACTGCAAAGCTCTGCAATGAGAATGTGCGCATCTGCAGGCAAATCTGCGATCGTTTTTGCGCCTTCTACATAGGCTTGCAAATCGCCTTTAAGCCCCGCAAACAACACGGAAAAGGAAGTTAATTGTGATTGCTTTGGTTTATGATCATGAACAAATGCAAAAACCTGCGAATCAGTAATAATAAGTTTAGGTGGTTCTTTTAATGCATCCAATGCATCCACAAAATGGTCCGGTGTCACTGATAAAATTTGACAGCGTTTGTCCAATAATTCTCTAAGTGTCTGTACCTGAGGCAAAATCAACCGACCCTTAGGCGCCTGAATATCTTGAGGCATCACCAGCATGACCATATCACCATCATTGACCAAGCCATGGGTGATTTCCGGCTCTTCTTTATGAGGATTAACCGCTGCCAGCTTATAGCGCAGCGCTGTCATGTCATCGCGACTGTTGATATTAACACACAGTGGCTCATCATCTACTAAATCTGCCACTTTCTTCAGCCAGGCTTTCTCTGGTGTTCTTAGATCACATTTGCTAACGACTGCAACAATTGGTGTGTGTTGTTCTTTAAACTGAAGCACCCATTTTTCTTCATCTGTTAAGTCTTCTTCGTCAAACACGATAACAGCAATATCTGTCTTTTCAGATGCATGTGCTGTTTTTTCCATACGAAGCGCACCAAGATCACTTGACTGATCATCAAATCCAGCGGTGTCCAAGAGCGTGCATGGACCAAGTCCATGCAGCTCAATATTTTTCTGGACAACATCCGTTGTGGTTCCCGCCACAGGTGATACGATGGTCACATCCTGATTCGTGAATGCATTGATAAGAGTAGATTTGCCGCTGTTGCAGCGTCCAAAAAAACCAATATGCAATCGATTGGCAGTTGGTGTTTCTTGCAAACTCATATCCGTTCACCCTCTTTTTTAGAAGCGGAAATCACGTTCACCATGTTCCATCTGTGCAAGATATTCTTCGGTTTTCTGACGAACATTGTCACGTGGAATTTGTTTCAATTGTTCTTGAATCACTTTTTCACCAATTTCACGTGTTTTTGGAGATGCATAATCCAATAAGAATTCTTCCAAAGTCAGTAATGCATTTGGATGGCAGCAGTTTTGAATTTCCCCAGCTTTGCACAAGCTCATAAAGCGGTCACCAGTGCGGCCAGCACGATAACATGCGGTGCAGAAACTTGGAATATATCCCATACCCATCAGCCATTGCACAACTTCATCCAGTGTACGGTTGTCACTGACATCAAATTGAGCAGAATTTTCTTCTTCTGGTTCTGGTTCCACATAGCCACCAACACTGGTACGAGAAGCGCCACTAATCTGGCTGATACCAACATGAAGTGCACGTCCACGTACTTCTTGATTTTCACGTGTAGAAATGATCATACCGGTGTAAGGAACCGCAATTCGGATGCAGGCAATGATTTTGATAAATGTATCATCATCAATACCATTATCAAATTCATCCGGATCAATGTCATCTGCATGCTTTACGCGTGGCACACTAATGGTATGTGGACCAACGCCATGAACAGCCTCTAAGTGTTCCGCATGCATTAAAAGGCCTGCAAATTCATAGCGATAAAGTTCCAGACCGAAAAGAACGCCTAAACCAACATCATCGATGCCGCCTTCCATTGCGCGGTCCATGGCTTCTGTATGCCAAGCATAGTTGTGTTTTGGACCTGTTGGATGTAGGTTTTCATAACTTTCTTTATGATAGGTTTCCTGGAAAAGAATGTAGGTTCCAATCCCAGCTTCTTTCAACATGCGATATTCATCCACAGTGGTCGCTGCAATATTGACATTAACGCGACGAATCACGCCATTATCATGCGTGGTTTCATAAATGGTCTTAATACAGTCGAGAATATATTCAATCGGATTGTTAACTGGATCTTCCCCAGCTTCAATGGCCAAACGCTTATGCCCCATATCCTGTAAAGCACGTACTTCAGCAGCTACTTCTTCCTGGGTCAGTTTTTTGCGGACAATGTGTTTGTTTTTTGCATGGTATGGGCAATATACGCAGCCATTGACGCAGTAATTAGACAAATACAACGGTGCAAACATAACAATGCGATCACCATAAAAGTCTTTTTTAATCTGTTCTGCCAGTGCCATGATTTCTTTATTTTTTTCTGGATCATTACATGCCAAAAGAACAGACGCTTCTCTATGGCTCAGGCCTTTGCGTAATTTAGCTTTTTCCAAGATCTCATCAACAAGAGCAAGATCGTCTTTATGCGCATCGGCATAAGCCAAAGTGTCCAGGATTTCCTGATGGTTGATAAATTCTTCTGCTTTCAGCGATTTTGGATTATACATAATATTTTCTCCTCTCTTTTGAGTCAGCCTTGAGGGCTTACTCATTAGATCTTATAGTCTCCTCTGTCTACAACTGCTTCATAGCCAATGCCCTGAAGCCATTGAGACAATGCCGCCACATTTTCGGCAGCTTCTCCATCTAAAGTTGCTTTATTGTCATACAAAGAATATTTTTTACGCACCGATAATGGTGAAAGATTTGGCATCAATACATTTGCGCCCGCCTTCAAACCAGCTTCACGTCCTTCGGGACTTAACGTTGCTAATGCTGTTGTTGCCGGCAGCAATACATGCGGCAACATCAAGCGAACAACAGCGAGCATCCAAAGTGTATCGTCTAATGTTCCAGCCGATTCATGCTCGAACGGTGTATGATTTGCCGGTATAAAAGGCCCCAACCCTACCATTTGAGGATCAAAAGCCTGCATATAACGCAAATCTGTAAGAAGGTTCTCCCAAGTTTGATACGGTGAACCAATCATAATGCCGCACCCTGTCTGAAATCCTATCTCCTTAAGATCCGATAAACATTGTAAACGATGCGCTAAACTCATCTCTTTTGGATGTAATTTTTGATAATGGCTATCTGTTGCTGTTTCATGACGCAAAAGATAACGTCTTGCGCCAGCTTCATAAAGTTTTTCATAGCTTTCGCGCGTACGCTCACCTAAAGACAACGTCAAAGCACAATCAGAAAATTTCTCTGCTAGAACACTAACCCATTCAACCAATACCTCATCGCTGAAATATCCGTCTTCGCCACCTTGCAATACAAAAGTACGAAAGCCTAAGGAATAACCATGCTCGCAACATTCCATCAAATCATCAAAAGACAACCGATAACGCATTACCAATTCATTACTTCGACGAATGCCACAATACAAACAGTCGTTCTTACAAATATTGGATATCTCTATGAGTCCTCGCAAATAAATTTTATTGCCATAGCTGTCTCGTCGTACAGCATCCGCCTGATTATAAAGATAGGCGTTTGTTTCTGGCGAACGCATTAAATATAATTTACGCAATTCTTCATCTGATAAGGTTCGTGTTTTCCGCAATTTATCAATAAGGGCAAAGATTGCATCACTATTCATACAAAATCAAACCTGTGAGTAACAAGCTTTAGCTGCGATACCGTCTAAGCTGCCAATTTTTCCAGTCAGACTATTGATCTCATCTTGCGGTGCATCAACAACTAGGCAAATAATGTTCATTTTTTTTTGACGATACGGTATTCCCATACGCCCAACAATATAATCACGGAAATCATGTAAAATCGCATTTAGCGCTTCTGTATCCGCGCTTTGATCAACAATAATTCCCAAGGTTGCAACTCTTGTGTCCATATTGTGTCCTCCTTTCGATTTTTCAAAACCTCACATATTTTTTGAAACTTATACACAATTCTATTCTAACATTAAATGCTAATGTTGTACACATAAGATTTCTTATTGTACTATAACACTACCACTAATGTTCCAAATACTTTATTCAATCAACTTTAGTGTCAGTCTGTATTAAACGGCGCGAATATCGCGTTTCTTTCAAAATCTCAATAGTGCCTTTTTACAAGCCTTGATTTCTGTTATATAACAGGTCCTTCTCTTTTTTAAAAAAACAAAAGCCTTATGCATCATTGACAAAAGATAATGATACATAAGGCTCTCTTTCTTCCTGTTGACAGCTGCCACCACAACACCTGTCATTGAAAAGAAATTAGCAATTGCCTGAATGAAGATGAATGTCTTTACCTGCTAAAATGGCGTTTGTTGTACGTACTGCACACATTTTGCCACACATAGAACAGCTGTGACGATCTTCTGGCGGTTTGCTTTCAAAATAGTTACGTGCTTTAACCGGATCAAGTGCAAGGCTAAACATTTTTTCCCAATCAAGTTCTTTACGCGCACGACTCATATCATCATCCCAGTCGCGAGCGCCAGGAATGCCTTTTGCCATATCTGCAGCATGTGCTGCGATGCGGGAGGCAATCACGCCATCGCGCACGTCCTGCAAGTCTGGCAAGCGCAAATGTTCAGCAGGTGTCACATAGCACAAGAAATCGGCACCGTAAGTCGCAGCAATGGCCCCACCAATGGCAGAAGTGATGTGGTCATAACCTGGAGCGACATCGGTTACCAGTGGTCCAAGAACGTAGAATGGTGCGCCATGGCAAAGACGTTTTTCCATCTGCATGTTGGCCTGAATTTCATTAAGTGCCATATGACCAGGACCCTCAATCATAACTTGAACATCATGATCCCAAGCACGTTTTGTCAAAATACCCAATTCGATCAATTCAGAAATCTGAGCGGCATCAGATGAATCGTGTGTCGCACCTGGACGCAATGCATCACCAAGACTGATCGTAACATCATACTTGTACATCAAGTCTAACAAACGATCATAGTGTTCATAGAACGGGTTCTCATTACCCGTCATTTCCATCCATGCGAACAACAAACTCCCACCACGAGAGACGATGTTCATGATACGGCCAGATTCTTTGAATGCCGATACAGCACGACGGTTGATGCCAGCATGAATGGTCATAAAATCAACACCCTGCTGAGCATGATATTCTACTACTTCAAAGAAATCATCAACAGTAATGTCTTTGAGTTCTTTTTCAAGATAACCGATGGCATCGTACATTGGTACAGTACCAATCATAGCAGTAGATTCTTCAACAAGCTTGGTACGGAATTCAACGGTTTTACCATAGTTGGAAAGGTCCATAATGGCATGGGCCCCAAATTCCAAAGCTGTTTCAACTTTTTTCCATTCTTCTGTGTAATCATGGGCGTCACCACTCACCCCTAGATTCACATTAATCTTTGTGCAGAGGCCTTCACCAATACCTTCTGCAGACAGCGATTTATGATTGACATTCGCTGGAATGCAAACAGTGCCTTTCGCGACACGTTCACGCAATACGTTCACGTCAATCTTTTCTTTTGCCGCAACAGTCTCCATTTCAGGGGTAATAATTCCCTGACGAGCGGCTTCCATTTGAGTATGATAAGTCATTGCTTATACTCCCTTCTTACTCCCAAAGATTCGGAACAGGCACAAAAAAATGCCTGACTCTTGTCAGGCATGATGATCAATTTTTATATTTCCCTACGATGGCATTATCCATATCAGGTACGGTCGAGATCTTAAGATCTCCTCTCAGCCTGCCCAACAAGCTCCCGGTTATTATTTGACTGTAAATAGATTGTATCAACAAATTGAATCCCTGTCAATAGTCGCCATGCAGGAGATCTTTGGAACCCGTACGGTATTTCAGGCTACATAGAAGAGCACCATCAAATAATGAAAAATGCTCCCCAATAGAATAAATAGGTGAAACAACTCATGAAAGCCAAATTCCTTTGAAATATTTGGCTTTTTAACAATGTAAATAATACCGCCAATCGTGTAACTAATGCCACCAGCCGCCAACAGAAATACTGCAATGCCACTCATATCCCTAAATACAGAAACATCAAACAGAACAGCCCATCCCATTGCAATATACAGCATGGTTTGTAACCAACGCGGTGCAGAAAACCAACATAATTTTATAATTGTTCCCACCACAGCACATGCCCAGATCACTGATACAAAAATAAAGCTTTCATACTGCGGCAAATATTTTAAAAGAATTGGCGTGTAACTGCCAGCTATCAATACATATATCATTGAGTGATCGAGTTTGCGAAGACGCAATATTTTCTTCGCAGAGCCATTTGAAAAATGATAAATAGCGCTCGCTGAATACAACGCTACAAGCGAAAGCCCGAAAACGGCCACTCCAATCAAAATTTTTATATTCCATGCATCTGCTACCAGTGTTTTTCCTACTAAAAGAACTGTTGCGACCGCAAATATCACAGCGCCAATAAAGTGACTAAAACTGCTAAACGGTTCTCTCGCTTTTGTCATATATGACATGTTGATCACTCCTTCGTCTTAATCTAGTTTTCGCAACTAGATGTCGAGGATTATATTATCACTTTCATGCCCGATTTGCAAGAAAATCTTTGTTAAATATTCGTAAACAAACGAAAAGGGCTTTCTCATATGAGAAAGCCCTTTTATCTAATGCCGTCATGCCGGAGACCGGGATCGAACCGGTACGAAGTGTTACCTTCGCAGGATTTTAAGTCCTGTGCGTCTGCCAGTTCCGCCACTCCGGCTACAGGCGACACCCAGATTCGAACTGGGGGTGAAGGATTTGCAGTCCTCTGCCTTACCACTTGGCTATGTCGCCGCACCGAGCGCGCCTTGCGCTACAACGATATTTATTATAGCAGGGAGGTTGAGATTCGTCAATCGTTTTTTATCGTTTTTTTCGTTTTTTATTAAATAATCTTCATTTACCCGCTCTATTATCTGGAAAAACGTCTTTTTTCCAGCATTTATCGACATTCTATTTTATCATTTTGATTGTGTCAATTCATGCAAACAGCATCCATCATTTGTCTTGTCTATTTATATAAATTTATTTCATTGATATTTTTCGCCATTTTTTCTTAACACCAAAAAAGCTCCACCGCTATGCGGTGGAGCTTTTAAAGATTAATTAGTCATCGTTTTCTTCGATGAGTTCAGCCAGATGAGCAAATGCATCATTGCTGAGTTCTTCATTCACTTCTGGAATGTCGCTCTTTGGCTTTGGCTGTCTCTTTGGTTTTGCAGGAGCAGCTGGCTTTTCAACCACTGGACGTTCCTTCAGATCCTTGATAGAAAGGCTGATGCGTTTACGATCTTCATCCACTTCAAGAACCTTAACCTGTACTTCCTGGCCGATGGACAGTGCATCTTCAACCTTGTCAACATGTTCCCAAGCAATCTGAGAAATATGAACAAGACCATCTACACCATCTTCAAGTGCAACAAAAGCGCCAAATGGAGCAATACGCACTACTTTGCCAGTGAAAACAGAACCTGCTGGGTACTTTTCAGCAACATTATCCCATGGATTCTGAATGAGCTTCTTCAAGCTCAAGCTGATTTTGCCCTTTTCGCGATCAGCGCTGAGAACATAGACTTCGATTTCGTCGCCAACATTGACAACGTCGGTAGGCTGCTTAACGCGGCCCCAGCCCATTTCAGAAATATGAAGAAGTCCGTCTACTCCGCCAAGATCCACGAATGCGCCAAAGTTTGCGATACGCTGTACGCGGCCTTTGAGGACCTGACCTTCTTCAATGTTTGCCCAGAACTGTTCACGCGCAGTCTTTTCTTCTTCTTCCAGCACAACACGGCGGGAAAGAATGATTTTGCGGTTTTCAGGATTTGGATCAAATTCAATGATCTTGAAGCGATAGGTGTTGCCCACAAAGGATTTGATGTCGTCAACATACTTGGTGTCGAGATGAGATGCTGGCACAAAGCCACGTGCACCGATATCTACGATAACGCCGCCCTTGACACCGCTAACAACCTTTGCTTCGATGACTTCACCATTGTCAAATTTCTGCTGAAGTTCATCCATTGCTTTTTCCTGATCAGCACGTTTTTTGGACAAAACCATGTGACCTTCGTTGTTTTCCATCTTAATGACCATAACTTGGATTTCATCGCCAACTTTAACGATGTCTTCGACATCTGGATCTTTTTGGAAGGACAGCTCCTTGATTGGAATAACGCCTTCGGATTTACCACCTACGTCGACCATTACTTCGTCGGGATTAATCTTTACGACGGTACCTGTTACGACATCATAAAGATTAAGTGGTTCCAAAGTACCATAACCCTGTTCTAAACCTTGTTCCATTGTTAATTCTTCCATCTTGTCAATGACCTCCCTAATTATCCAGTCAGGAGTCGATGCTCCTGCTGTTAAACCAATTTTATTGATGCCTTCAAACCATTCATTCTGCAGATCAGCTGCAGATTCAACGTGTTTGGTTGTTACGCCTGCATCCTGGCAGATTGAAACGAGCTTGCAGGTATTGGCGCTGTTATAACCACCAATAACGATCATCAGATCTACCTGGCGTGCAAGGTCGCTGGCATCAGATTGTCTGTCTCTTGTCGCTGCACAAATAGTGTTGTGAATCACAAGCTCTTCTAAATCAAGACTTTTAAGATATTCCACAGCATTTTCAAAGCGCTCATACTTCTCAGTGGTCTGAGAAACAAGGCATATTTTTTTGCCTGTAAGAGACAGTGCCTTCAATTCATCCATACTGATAAATACAATGGCTGTGTCGCCGGTCCAGCCAACGATAGCCATTACTTCCGGATGATTTCGATCACCCAGAATCAATACTTGATACCCTGCTTCTGCATGTTCACGCGCTATTTGCTGTACCTTTTTGACTTTTGGACAGGTACAATCAAAATAGGTGTGTCCCGCAGCTTCAATATCCTGATAAACAGAAGGCGCAACGCCATGTGTACGAATAAGAACGTTTTTCTCTTGAATGTCCTTCAAATCATCATAGGATCGAATACCAAGAGATTCCAATCGTGCAACCTCCTGAGGATTGTGAATCAACGGTCCCAGCGTTGCAATAGGACCTTTCCCTTCCTCTATGAGTTTTTCACCTTTATTGATTGCCGCTCTGACGCCGAAACAAAATCCAGCATTGGGCGCTAATTTGATTTCCATTCTTAACCCTCTCAAACGTATGCACATTCAATTACACCTTATTATACCTAATAACGGCCATAATGCCAAACATTATTTTGAAATAATTTCAATTATTTTTTCCAGAACCTGATTTGCATCCAAAGCATCCGTATCTACCAAAATAGCATCACTTGCTTGCTTGAGAGGTGCAATATCTCTTGTACTGTCCAATCGATCTCTTCGAGTGATATCTGCTACCAGTTCCTGATAATCCTGATGAATGCCTTTTGCCTCCAATTCTAAATAACGACGGCGCGCACGTTCTTCAACACTGGCAGTAATAAAGAATTTATAGTCCGCATTTGGCAAAACCACCGTTCCAATATCACGCCCATCCATAACCACTGATGTTTCAGCCGCAATGCGCTGCTGTTGACGTGTCATTGCCATGCGCACACTCGGCAGTTTTGCATACTCACTAACGATTTTCGATATTTCCGGCTTGCGAATGGCTTCCTCAATGTTTTCATCATGATCAAATAAGCATTTTTTCTCATCAATCATACGAAAGTTTAAGGATAATCCACCAAGCAGATTCTCTAATTTTTCGCCTTCTTCCGCCGGTACATGATGTCGCTGTGCCAAAAATGCCACGCCACGGTACATAGCACCTGTATCCAGATAAATGATTCCAAGATGCTTTGCCAGCGCTTTTGCTAATGTGCTTTTGCCAACACCAGCCGGCCCATCAATCGCAATCTGCATACTTTCTCCTCCATAACTGATTAAATCAAACGATGCGCCAATCCCAGCGCAACATCATCCAAATACAATAATCCTATACTCAAAAACACAGAGACACTGATATGCTCATGACACCGTGCCAGACCAATTTTTCCACCCACGCTCATACCGCTGGCTTTCGATGCCACTTGACTAAGCGCATCATGCAGTGCACCTGCAATGGAACCATCTTCACGTGGGGAATTCTCTGCAATAAGCCCTTCACGTCGTGCCGCGACAATTGCTTGTTCCACCATTTTATTCATTGATTTTAAAAAATCACCACCAATATCAATGGCAGCTGTCTTGATACCCTCTTCAGCATATTTTTTCTTAAGTTGATGTTCCGTCTCTCTATTTTCAGAAATAGCCATATGCACAGCTGCACGTGCAACCACTTTACTCTGATTGATCGTATTCACTATTCAGACTTCCTCTCATGGATATATTGACAAACAGCTTGTCCTGCAGCATGTCCCGTCGAAAATGCGATTTGCAGATTAAAACCGCCTGTGTACGCATCAATATCGAGCAGCTCTCCAGCTGCAAACAAACCTGGAATTTTTTTCACCATCATGGTTTTTGGATCTACAGCTTTTGTTGCCAAGCCTCCCGCCGTAACAATGCCTTCACTAAGAGAACGGGTACCTGTTAGCGTAAATGAAAAATCTTTTAGACGCGCGACAATCTGCTGCCGTTCCTCTTTCGTTAATTGATGCAGCACTTTATCAGCATCAACACCACACTGCGCGATAAAAACAGGCACCATTTTTTGCGGCAGCAATGTTTTTAACATATTTGAAAGATGCTTGTTAGGCATCGCATGAATCTCTCTCAATAAGCGTTCATCCAATTTGTGCTCAGACAAAGCTGGTTTCAAATCAATATGAGCCAAAAGCACCTGTCTTTTTTTCTGCCAAAAGTCAGCACAATGTCCACTTGCAGATAATACAATTGGTCCACTGATGCCAAAGTGAGTAAACAGCATTTCTCCCTGTTCACTATACAAAATCTTACCACGCACATCATCAATGGTCAGGCGCACATTTCGTAAACTTAGCCCCTGTAACTGTGGCACCCATTCTTCCTTCGTATTCAACGGCACCAACGCAGGATAAGGCGCTATCACTGGCTGGCCCATATTTTCCAGCCAGGCATAACCATCACCGGTACTTCCGGTTCCCGGATAAGAGGCACCTCCAGTACAAATAACCACAGCCTTTGCTTGCCAATGTTTTTCCTTAGCATCCACAATTTCAAAGCGGCCATTATCCAAACATGTTAACGTTTTAACCTTCACGTCACAATGAATCGCAACACCTTGTTTTTTCGCTTCTGCAACAAGCGTGTCAACAATATCCTGTGCATGATCACTTTCCGGAAATACTCTATCTCCGCGCTCAACTTTAAGCGCACAGCCATGTTCTGTAAAAAAATTCCACACGTCTCTGTTATCAAAAGCATTCAAACTGGAATACATGAACTTAGGATTGCGGCGAATCTGCTGCAAAATTTCTTCATGGCTCTTAACTGTCGTCACATTACAGCGGCCTTTACCCGTAATACGTATTTTTCGCCCACAAGACGCCATTTTTTCCAGCAGCACCACGCGACATCCGCTTTTCGCAGCAGTCAATGCCGCCATCAAGCCACTGGCACCAGCGCCAATCACTATAACATCGTCCACCTTGTTCACCTCCATGTGTACTAAAATAGAATAGCATGAGTTTTCCCTTGCAACAATCTTTTTTCATGCAACTTTTTCCATAACAAAAAAGCACATTTAATTATGAGGCATTTTCATTAAATATGATTACAAATTGCCTCAAATCCCTTGAATGAATGTGTAGAATATGTTAATTTTATATTACCGATTTTATTCAAGGAGAATGATCATGACTAACAATCAAACGCTGCTGTCCTGGGTCGATGAGATGACACGTCTCTGCCAGCCGGACAATGTCGTCTGGTTTGACGGATCCGACGCGCAGCAACAACAAATTCTACAAAACCTTATGGACCAAAATGCTGTTGTAAAACTTAATGAAGAGAAGCATCCAAATTGCTATCTCTTCCGTTCGCATATTTCTGATGTTGCCCGTGTTGAGGAACGCACATTTATCGCCAGTGAAAAAGAAGAAGATGCCGGTCCAACCAATAACTGGTATCCACCAAAAGAACTGAAAGAAAAAATGCGCGCACTTTACAACGGCTCTATGAAAGGGCGCACGCTCTATGTCATCCCATTCTGCATGGGTCCTATTGACAGTCCTGCCGGCCGCATCGGTGTACAAATTACTGACAGTCCATACGTTGCACTCAATATGAAAATTATGACGCGCACTGGACAAAAAGTGCTCGATCGCCTTGGCGATGATGGCTTTTTCGTTCCATGTCTCCATTCTGTCGGCAAACCATTGAACAATGGAGAAACGGATGATGCTTGGCCATGTGCACCAATGGAAGAAAAATACATCGCACATTTTCCTGAAACGCGCGAAATCTGGAGCTATGGTTCCGGTTATGGTGGAAATGCGTTGCTTGGCAAAAAATGCCTGGCGCTGCGTATTGCATCCGTCATGGCACGTGATGAAGGATGGATGGCTGAACATATGCTCATCCTTAAAATCACCAATCCTGAAGGTCGTGTAAAACATATCTGCGCAGCCTTCCCAAGTGCATGCGGAAAAACGAATCTTGCCATGCTGGTGCCTACCTTGCCCGGCTGGAAAGTTGAAACCATCGGCGATGACATTGCTTGGCTGCACGTTGGCGAAGATGGACGACTCTATGCCATCAACCCTGAAAACGGCTTTTTCGGTGTTGCGCCTGGAACTTCTGTCCGTTCTAACCCAATTGCTATTCAAACCATTAGCAAAAATACCATCTTTACCAATGTCGCTCTAACCGACGATAATGATGTATGGTGGGAAGGTCTCAGTCCTGCACCAGATCATTTGATTGATTGGCAAGGCAATGACTGGACCAAAGATTCAGACCACCGCGCTGCGCATCCAAATTCCCGTTTTACGGCACCTGCTGCACAATGCCCAATCATCGCTGAAGACGAATGGGAAAAGCCAGAAGGTGTACCAATTGATGCCATTCTCTTTGGCGGCCGTCGTCCTTCGACCATTCCGCTGGTTTACGAAAGCTTTAATTGGCAGCACGGTGTCTTCTTGGGCTCCATCATGGGCAGCGAAGTGACTGCAGCCATTATCAGCGATCAGCTTGGAAAAGTACGCCGCGATCCATTCGCAATGCTGCCATTTATCGGCTATCATGTTGGTGATTACATTCAGCATTGGCTGGATATGACAAAACTGACCGATGAAAGCAAATTGCCTCGTATCTATTCTGTCAACTGGTTCCGCAAAGACAGCGACGGGCAATTCATCTGGCCTGGGTACGGTGAAAACATTCGCGTTTTGGAATGGATTTTCAACCGTACTGACAATGCAGCTGGCGCCAAAGAAACGGCTATTGGTTACATTCCAGATATTAAAGACCTCAACACAGCTGGCTTAAACGTTTCTAACGAAGATGTAGAATTACTCTTAAATGTCAACCACGACGCTTGGGTCGAAGAAGCCAAATCTATTGAAGCACATTTTGCGTCCTACGGCGAAAAAATGCCACAAGCACTTTTTGACGAATTAGAAGCATTAGAAAAACGTCTTGATTGATCTCTACGTAAAACAAAATGCCCATGCAGACAACATTGTCTGCATGGGCATTTTTTATGCGCCAAACACTTCACTTTTCAATATTTCCACAATCTTGCGCACAGCTTTACCACGATGGCTAATAGCATTCTTTTCATCCATAGACAGTTCGGCCGTTGTTTTATCGAACTCAGGCACATAAAATAACGGATCATAGCCGAATCCATTATCTCCGTGTTTCTCGCGTAAAATGACACCGCGCATGATACCTTCAGCATCATATCGTTTTCCATTTTGATCGATAGCAACAATCGCGCAATGAAACTGAGCACCACGCTCATCGTCCGGTACATCTGCCAACGCCTCCAGAAGTTTGGCATTATTGGCCGCATCATTCTTGGTCTCGCCAGCATAGCGTGCCGAATAGATTCCTGGCGCACCATTCAACGCATCTACTTCAAGGCCGGAATCATCCGCAATACAGAGGCACCCAGTAGCATCATAAACCGCTTTAGCTTTAATGTAAGCATTTTCTGCAAAGGTCGTTCCTGTTTCTTCGATCTCACCAATTTCCGGAAAATCTGCCAACGATTTGACTTCAACAGGTAAATCCATCATCAATTCTTTAAATTCTTTTAACTTACCTTTATTGCCAGAGGCAATGATCACTGTCTGCATGTCCATCCTCCTCAGTTTTTTAAATAAAAAAAGCACTCCGCTTGGAGTGCTAAGAGCGGAAAACGAGATTCGAACTCGCGACCCTCGCCTTGGCAAGGCGATGCTCTACCACTGAGCCATTTCCGCATACCGTTTTGGTCACGGCACCAGTCCGCTCCCTCAACGCTAGATAAGGATACCACGCCATCATCATTTTTGCAAGTCTTTTTTTCAAATTTGATGTAGAAAATGTAAAATGTTCTCTATTCTCTTCATTTTTGACCATTCTTTACAAAAGCAACCCGATTATCATGACTTTCTCTTTATTTTTTGTCAAAAATAAGGTATCTTATAAGAGAATAAAAGCTTTCTTTATTATAAGGAGGATATCATGTCTATTAAAATTGGTATTAACGGATTTGGTCGTATTGGCCGCTTGGTTGCACGTATTGCTGTAATGGATCCGGAAGTTGAACTGGTCGCCATCAACTCAACTTCTGACGCCGAAGGAACCGCTCGTCTTTTTGAATATGACTCCACCCACGGCATTTACAAGGGCGACGTTTCTTATGAAGAAGGCGTTCTGATCGTTGACGGCCAGCGCATCACCCTCTTCTCCGACCGTGATCCTAAAAACCTCAAATGGGGCGAAGTCGGCGCAGACATTGTCATCGACTCCACTGGTAAATTCAAGACCCTGGATACCGCTTCTGTGCATCTCGAATCCGGCGCCAAAAAAGTTGTTATCACTGCACCATCCAGTGATGCTCCAATGATCGTTATGGGTGTTAACGAAAACACCTATGACCCATCCATGAACATCGTTTCCAATGCCAGCTGCACCACCAACTGCTTGGCTCCTGTGACAAAAGTCATCTATGATAACTTCACCATCATTGCCGGGGCAATGACCACCGTTCATTCCTTCACCAATGACCAGAAGAATCTCGATGCACGCCATAAGGACCCTCGTCGTGCACGCGGCTGCACCCAGTCCATCATCCCAACCACCACTGGTGCTGCCAAGGCAATGGGCAAAATCATTCCTGAACTGAATGGCAAAATGAATGGCTTTGCACTGCGTGTGCCAACACCAAACGTTTCCCTGACCGACGTTGTTTTCCAAATCAAAGAAGACTTCACCGTTGAACAGGTAAACAACCTGCTGAAAGAAGCCGCTGAAGGTCCAATGAAGGGCATCCTCGGTTATTCTGACAAGCCACTCGTCTCTATCGACTACAACACCGATCCACGTTCCTCCATCGTTGACGGCCTCTCCACCATGAAGGTTGGCGACGATCTGCTCAAAGTCATCGCTTGGTATGACAACGAATGGGGTTATAGCAATCGTGTTATTGATCTCGCAAAATACATTGCTACCAAATAACAACCCATCAAAAAAGGCTCTTCATCATGAAGAGCCTCAGACTGTAGATAAACCCTATTTTGGCATTTTTGCCAAAATAGGGTTTTCTCA
>CALJRU010000063.1 GCA_937976375.1 uncultured Peptococcaceae bacterium
CAAAGAACGAGAAAACCGTTACCCGGCATCTGTGGAGTGATTATGTAGAAATGGCAGAAGATGCCAGACATACACACAAATACAAAGAGCTGTACAAGCAACGGCAGGAAAAGATAGAGCGCGTCTTTGCAGATGCAAAAGAAAAGCATGGGATGCGCTATACACCATATAGAGGCTTGGCCCAAGTGACAAACTGGGTGAAGCTTAAATATGCTGCAATGAATTTGAAGAAACTGGCAATGTGGAAATGGAAGAATACACATGGAACGCCAGTGGCAGCTATCTGAGGGAAGATAGCTGCTATTTTTCAGAATAGATGAGAAAACCCTATTTTGGCAAAAATGCCAAAATAGGGTTTATCTACAGTCTGAAAGCAGGCACTCTTATTATAAGAGTGCCTGCTTTGTTTCCATATTCATTTTCCTTATAAAAACATACTTTTATCATTTTTTACATGATTTGTTGTATAATACTACTGTCATACTTGAAAGGAGCGTCACACGTTATGGATGCGAATATCATGGAAAAACACAAAATATTTGAAACGCAACGCGCGCCAGGATTTCTATTTGACGCATTGAGCAAAGCTTATAGCGTGCGAACGAATAAAGTCATCAAACCATTTAATTTAACTGCAACAGAATGGCCGGTCTTAGACCAAATTTATTTGCATAAAGGCATCAATCAAAAAGAATTGGCACAATACTGTTTAAAAGATCCATCCACCATTGTCAAAACTCTTGATCATTTAGAGAAAAAGGGACTCATTGTCAGACAGCCTGATGAAAAGGACCGACGCGCATTTAAAATAATCATTACAGAAAAAGGTATTTCTTGCCGCCAAGAAGCTTACCAAGCCACTCGTGAGCTTTTTGAAAAAGTCACTGAAACGCTCAGTCAAAATGATATCGATCAACTCTATGATATTTGTATTCGTATTTTCATAGCTCTCCAAGAGCTCGATCAACAAAAAAATCCTCATTGATTTTACGATCAATGAGGATTTTTTTACTTTGATTATTCAGCTTGTGCACTGCTTGCGCTGGTGATTGGCAGAACGGCGCCTTCAAAGTGATCGGTGATGAACTGTTTGCATTCATCGGAGGTGAGCACTTTAACGATGACTTTTGTCTTTTCGCTGTTTTCATCGCCTTCACGAACAGCAACAACGTTTGCATAGGTTTGTGCAGCAACACTGTCGGCAGCTTCTACAACGAGTGCATCGCTGAAGTTGAGGCCTGCATCGAGTGCGTAGTTACCGTTGATGACGCCCAGGGCAACATCAGGCAGGGAACGTGGAATCTGTGCTGCTTCGAGCTCAACGATTTCCAGGTTCTTTGGATTTTCTTCGATGTCCATCTTAGTCGCAGTGATGTCAACACCATCTTTCAAGGTGATCAAGCCATTTTCCTGAAGCAAGAGCAACGCACGTGCTTCATTGGTGGTGTCATTAGGTACGGCAACTTTTGCACCGTCCGGAATAGAATCCAAGTTGGTCAGACTGTCAGAGAAAATGCCCATTGGTTCATAATGAACGTCGCATGCCGCAACCAAGTGGGTGCCATTTTCTTCGTTGAAGTTGTCCAGATATGGACCATGCTGGAAGTAGTTGGCATCGAGGTCACCAGCTTCCAGCGCGTTGTTTGGCTGTACATAGTCGGTGAACTCGACAACATTCAAGGTGTAGCCTTCTTTTTCGAATGCATCGGCCATTGCGTTCAGAATAACGGCATGTGGAGATGGAGATGCACCAATGGTGATGGTCTTGTCGTCAGAAGAACTGCTTTCTGCAGAACTGCTTGCAGCAGAAGAAGCATTGCTTGATGAGGTGCTGTTTCCACCACCGCAACCTGAGAGCAAGCCGATTGCGAGCGTAGCAACAAGCGCTGTTGCAATCCATTTTTTGTTTTTCATTTTCATTCTCCTTGTCTTTTTTGAACTTTTTTATTTTAGTCATTGATGCGCTTATCCGAGCGTTTGGCTATGCGAGAGCCTACAGACTGGATAATTTGCACCAAGATAACTAACAGCACAACAGTGATCAACATGGTTCCTGTATCGTAACGGTTGTAGCCATATCGAATGGCGATATCCCCGAGACCACCACCGCCGATAAAGCCTGCCATTGCTGAATAGCCAAGAATGGTCGTAGCGCTGACCAATGCGCCGTTCAGCAGTGATGGTTTTGATTCTGGCAACAATACTTTGGCGATGATCTGCGTATTTGATGCCCCCATAGATTGCGCAGCTTCGATCACACCATGGTCAATTTCCAGCAAAGATTGCTCCACCATACGCGCCACAAATGGTGCTGCCGAGACAACCAGTGCAACAATCGCCGCTCTGGTACCAATGGTGGTGCCAACAATCATTCGTGTCAATGGCTGAATGGTGATCATCATAATGAGGAACGGTACGGAACGCAGAATGTTAACAATGCCGCCAACAAGCCAATTGAGACTGCTCATTGGATGAATGCCATTTTTATCACTGATTACAAGAAATACACCGAGTGGTATCCCAATGATATAAGAAATCACTGTAATAGCCACTGTCATATAAATACTCTCAATGGTCCCTTCCACAAGCATTTGTATCATCTGTGAATCAAACATCCTGGCCCACCTCCTCTACTGCGATCTCACGATCTTTCAAATACCGTGAAACGCGTTCTGATTCAATCACATCGCTCACCTGAATGACCATGTCGCCATAGGTGTCCCCTTCGATGGAACGCAAATTGGCATGAATGATGTTGACAGGAATGCGCAAATCCAAAATCATCTGGCCGATGATTGGCTCCAGCGCATGGCTGCCATTATAGACTACGCGCAAGAAGCGCCCTTCACCTGGTCGATAGCTGACTGGATCTTCATTTTCTCGATATACAAGCTGGCGTGTGGCATCGGTCTTTGGATGTGTAAAAATATCCTGTACGGTGCCAACTTCAACAATGCGATGATTGGCAATAACTGCGACGCGCTGGCATACTTCTTCAACAACGCTCATTTCATGAGTAATGATGACAACTGTGATGCCCATTTCTTGATTGAGCTTGCGCAAAAGCTGCAAAATTGACGCCGTGGTCTGTGGGTCCAAAGCAGAGGTGGCTTCGTCACACAGAAGCACCTTCGGATTGGTCGCCAGAGCACGCGCAATGGCAACACGCTGTTTCTGCCCGCCAGAAAGCTGAACCGGGTAAGCATTGGCACGTTCTGCCAAACCAACCACTTCCAAAAGTTCCTTAGCCCGCGCCTCTGCTTCCGCCTTTTTCACACCGGCAAGTTCCAGTGGGAAGCATACGTTCTCTAAGGCTGTACGCTGCATGAGCAGATTGAACTGCTGGAAGATCATGCCCATTTGCTGACGTACCTGACGCAGCTCTTTATTAGATAAGGTTCCTAAATCCTGTCCGTCAAACACAACACTTCCGGACGTCGGCTTTTCTAAGAAGTTGATGCAGCGAACCAAAGTGCTTTTCCCGGCGCCGGAAAGCCCAATGATTCCAAAAAATTCGCCTTCTTTGATACCAAGATTGATGCCTTCAAGCGCAATCACATCTCGGCCTTTGATTTTAAAGACCTTATGCAGGTCTCGAATTTGAATGAGGTCTTTCGCCTCTTGCATAGATGTCCTCTCCTCTTTCAACGGCGCGGCTTACGTGGCGTAAGATCGCGCAGGTCATATGGGGTACCAGGATAAACGATGTGGTTCATCCAATTTGAAAAAAGCAGGTTCGCATGACCTCTCCAGCGCACGATCGGCGCCAGATTTGGATCATCTCCTGGAAAATAATTATGTGGAAACGGCACATTATCGAGGCCCTTCTTCACATCGCGTTCATATTCTTCCGCCAATGTTAACGGATCATATTCGATATGTCCAGAGGAAAAATAATGACGCTGATCAATGGTTGTGGTCAAAAGTGGTCCCGCTTCGTCACTCTGAGCAAGCACCTTCAAATCTGGACAAGCCACGATATCCGCCGCTCTGTTCTCGGTATGGCGAGAATGTGGACAATAGAACACATCATCAAAACCACGGGTAATATCACGATCACGAATCAAGCGATGTGGGAAAACGCCAAATAACTTTTCTTCCAAAATGTACTTAGGAATGCCATAGTAGTAATAAAATGCAGCCTGACTGGCCCAACAGATAAAAAAGGTCGAATACACATTGGTGTTGCAAAAGTCAAAGACCTCGCACAATTCTTCCCAATAATCCACCTGTTCAAAATCCAACATTTCCACCGGTGCGCCGGTGACAATAAATCCATCATAGCGACGTTCTTTCACTTCACTGAATGGATGATAGAATTTGAGCAAATGATCCTGCGGTGTATTTTTACTCTTATGATTGGTCGGCATGATCAGATCAATTTCTACTTGAAGCGGGGTATTCCCAATCAAACGAAGAAACTGGGTTTCCGTAGCAATTTTTTTCGGCATAAGGTTGAATAGCCCGATGTGCAGAGGACGAATGTCCTGGGTTCGAGCACGCTCCTCATGCATGACAGGAATGAATTCCTGTTTGAGGGTCTCGGTTGCAGGGAGATCCTTAGGTATGATAACAGGCATGCGCGTCCTCCTTTACTTTCACACTAAAACAATGATGGGCTGTCCATCAAGACAGCCCCATCTATCGAGAAAGCAAGAATTAGAGCTGTGCGAGTGCCTGATCAATATCAGCGAGGATGTCATTGATGTCTTCAATACCAACGCTGAAACGAATCAGGTTTGGACGTACGCCAGCCTTTACAAGTGCTTCATCATCAAGCTGACGGTGTGTGGTGCTTGCTGGGTGCAGCATATGGCTGCGCAAATCACCAACGTGAGTAACCAATGTGGTCAGTTTTACGCTGTCGATGACTTTCTTTGCAGCTGCACTGCCACCTTTAGGGCCAAACGCAACAACACCGGAGCAGCCTTTTGGCAGGTATTTCTGAGCAAGTTCATAGTTTGGATCGCTCTTCAGGCCTGGATAGCTGACCCATTCTACCTTGTCATGCGCAGCCAGATACTCAGCAACAGCCAAGGCATTTTCACTATGGCGCTGCATACGTACAGCCAATGTTTCGCAGCCGAGGTTGATCAAGAAAGCGTTAAATGGTGACATGGTTGCACCGATATCACGCAGCAAACCAGCGCGTGCTTTTGCAATATAAGCGGCATTGCCAAATGCTTCAGTGTAAACAAGACCATGATAGTCTGGGTCCGGAGTGGTCAGTTCAGGATATTTGCCATTGTCCCAATTGAAGTTCCCGCCATCAACAACAACGCCGCCAACGCAGGTAGCGTGGCCATCAAGATACTTGGTGGCAGAATGCACAACAATATTTGCGCCAAATTCGATTGGACGGCAAAGATAAGGTGTTGGGAAGGTGTTGTCAACGATCAGTGGTACATCCGCCCATTTTGCCAAAGTGGTCATCTTATCCAAATCGAGCACATCGAGCGCTGGGTTGCCAAGCATTTCGCTAAAAATGCAGCGGGTTTCTGGACGAATATAGTTCTTCATTTCATCCAAAGAAAGCGTTGGCTCAATGAAAGTAACTTCAATGCCCATACGTGGCAGCACACTGCCAAGCAAGGTGTGCGTTCCGCCATACAAGTTGCTCAGTGCCAAAACATGCTGACCAGCACGGGTGATGTTAATGATGGAGAAAAGTGTTGCCGCCTGACCGGAGGAAGTGGTCAATGCACCAACGCCGCCTTCCATCAGTGCAATTTTTTCTTCCAGCCATGACAGGGAAGGGTTACCAAGGCGTGTATACATTGGTGTGCCAACTTTCAGGTCAAACACATCTGCCAGATCGTCAGCCTTATCATATTTAAAGGTAGTAGATTGTACGATCGGCATGGTGCGGCATTCCGCATTGCCAGGAATGTAGCCGCCTTGAATACACTGGGTAGCCACAGAAGTATTTTTCAGTTCTTCATTGTTCATTGATATTCCTTCTTTCAAAAAATTACACATATAAACAAAAGCACCATTCCCGGCAGGAAATGGTGTACGTTATCGATCACTTATCTGCCAGACGTTGTCTGCTGGATTTAGCACATTACCTTTAGAGGCTGTTGCCGGGCTTCACTGGGCCAGTTCCCTCCGCCGCTCTTGATAAATGTTATTCTGTTAAGTAGCATTATAGATAATATTTCGACAAAAGTAAAGGGATTTCACGGAAAATCGAATAAGCGGTGCTTATTTCTAAAAACGCCTCACAATAACACCTCGATCTGCTCAGCGCATCTTTTTTCAGCCCCGATAAAACGGGGCTGAAAAATTGCACAGCTCCTTAGATTGGAAGAACAGCACCATTGAAACTGTCCTGAATATATTGTTTGGTTTCGTCAGAAGTCAAAATCTTAACGATCACCTTTGTCTTCTCCGTATTTTCTTCGCCAGCACGCACCGCGATGACATTTGCATAAGTCTGCGCTGTTGTGCTGTCAGAACTTTCGATGAGCAGCGCATCATCCAAATTCAAACCTGCATCGAGCGCATAGTTACCATTGACAATGGCAAGGTCTGTATCTTTAATGGCACGTGGAATTTGCGCTGCATCCATTTCAACGAACTCCAGATTATGAGGATTATCCTCAATATCCATGACTGTTGCTTTGATATCCACACCATCTTTAAGCTTAATAAATCCGTTTTCCTGCAAAAGAAGCAAGGCACGCGCTTCGTTGGTGGTGTCATTCGGCACAGCGATCGTAGCACCATCAGGAATGCTGTCAAGATTGGTCAGTTTCTCAGAAAAGATTGCCATTGGAATATAGAGATTGGCGCCCACGCTAACAATGTCGGTGCCGTTTTCTTCATTAAAGTTATCCAGGTATGGCTGATGCTGGAAATAATTGGCATCCAAGTCGCCAGCTTCCAGTGCATTGTTTGGCTGAACATAATCGGTAAACTCAACCACCTTAAGCTCATACCCTTCTTTTTCAAACTGATCGGCAAGGTGGTTCAAAATGACAGCATGTGGTGTCACAGATGCCCCAATGGTAATCACCTTATCGTCAGATGACGCACTGCTTTCCGCTGCACTGCTCCCTGTGCTGTTGTTATTGCCGCCGCATCCTGCGAACAAACCTACGGCAAGCGTCGCCACCAAAGCGGTGGCAATCCATTTTTTGAATTTCATCATCATTCTCCTATCTTTTTTAAATTTGTCGTGGTAAATGGCCACTCCCACAACAGGCAACAAAACAACAACACCAAGGTATAAAAAAGCACCATTTCCGGCAGGAAATGGTGTACGCTATCGATCACTTATCTGCCAGACGTTGTCTGCTGGATTTAGCACATTACCCTCAAAGGCTGTTGCCGGGCTTCTCTGGGCCAGTTCCCTCCGCCGCTCTTGATAAATGTTATTTTGTTAGATGCATTATACATAGTATTCCTAGGGAAGTAAAGGAGAATTTTCCTTTCAAATGATAAATGCCGCTTATTTTTTATATAAAAAGCAGGTGGACAACTTTCTGTACGGTCATCCGCCTGCCAATAATTTCACTTCAAACGCCTAACAAAGCAGCCACTTCATGACGTGTCAACTGTTGATAATGTTTATACAAAATTCCAAAACGATAGCGATAATTCGATTTCCAAGGCTTGGCTTTTCCACAGAAGTGCAGAATAGCCGTATTGCTCATCACCCAATCGGCATCCATGTGGCCGCCGCTGGTGAGATAGTAGCCATGATAATCCCGGTGGTCATAATTCCAAAGTGTATCTTCCACCGGCTGTACCTGTGTGCCAAACAGCTGATTGAGCAAATCCTGATCGGGCAGAATCAATTGTTTGCCATGAGCGGCAGTGAAATCAAAAAGCACCTGTGGTTCAATGGCGCGGCGTCCCGCTTTGCAATCAATCAGCAGCACACCAGAATTGAAATAATCGTGCTCCACATTCAGCCGCACACGATTCACACTCGATACCAATTCGGTTTTGCCAGTATGCGCCGCCGCTGCAAAAAGACAACCACCAAGCTCGGTCTCCCATAATGGGCGTAGTGGATTGATGACCAAAATATCCGGATCAAGATAGAGTACACGCTCCACATCAGCTGGTAAAAGATGTGGAGCCAGCATGCGATAATACATTTCCTGCGGATACTGCTTGCTTACCGGTGCATGTGCAAACAAGGTTTCATCAACAGTGATTGCCTTAAACTGCCAATCATACGCCTGACAGCGGCGTTCAATCGTTTCCAGATCCTCGTCCTGTAAGCCGCGGTGCATCAGATAGATGTCAAACGACTCGCCAGGATTGTTAAAACGGAGTGATGTCAACACCACATGAAGCTGCGGCAAATAGTTTTTATCCAGGGTGAATAAAAGTTTCATAGACTCCATAACATACAGGCAGCAGGACATATGTGTGTCCTGCTGCCTTCTTCACATCCCTTCAGACTAGCGATTCAAAATCTCCATAAATTCTTTGCCTGTGATGGTTTCTTTTTGATACAGGTATTCCGAAAGCTCACGCAGTTTCTCACGATGCTCGAGCAAAATCTTGCCGGCTTTTTCATGCTGACGCTTCACAAGACCAACAACCTGTTCATCAATACGCGCCTGTGTTTCAGCAGAGCATGCCAGGGATGCATCCCCGCCAAGGTATTGATTGTTGACAGTTTCAAGCGCAACCATATCAAAATCTTTGCTCATGCCGTAACGCGTAATCATGGCTCGTGCCAATTTTGTCGCCTGTTCGATGTCGTTGGCAGCGCCCGTTGAAATAGAGCCCAGCACCACTTCTTCGGCTGCACGGCCGGCAGTAAGGGTGGCAATCTTATTTTCCAGCTCTTCTTTTGTCATCAGATAGTGTTCGTCTTCGTCCACCTGCATGGTATAGCCCAATGCGCCAGACGTACGCGGAATAATGGTGATCTTTTGCACCGGTGCCGAATTGGTCTGCAGTGCAGCCACCAAGGCATGGCCGATCTCATGCGTGGCCACAGCCCATTTTTCCTTATCGCTGAGGATGGCGTTCTTTTTCTGATAACCGGCAATGACAACTTCTATGCTTTCTTCCAAATCTGCCTGTGTGGCATATTTACGTCCGTCACGCACCGCACGCAGTGCCGCTTCATTGACGATATTGGCCAATTCTGCACCGGAAGCACCGGAAGCCATGCGTGCAATTTTGTTAAAGTCCACATCGCTTGCGACTTTCACCTTACGCGCGTGAACTTTCAAGATTTCCTCACGCCCTTTAAGATCAGGCAATTCTACTGGGACACGACGGTCAAAGCGGCCCGGACGTGTCAGTGCAGGGTCCAGTGATTCAGGACGGTTCGTAGCCGCAAGAATGATGACACCGCTGTTTTCTTCAAAACCATCCATCTCCGTCAGCAGCTGATTCAGCGTCTGCTCACGTTCATCGTTGCCGCCAAAATTGCCTTCACGTTTTTTCCCAATGGCATCAATTTCATCAATGAAAACAATGCAAGGGGCCTTTTCTTTGGCTTGTTTGAAAAGGTCACGCACTTTCGACGCACCCATACCAACGAACATTTCAACGAATTCTGACCCACTCATTGAAAAGAAAGGAACATTGGATTCACCAGCAACCGCCTTCGCAAGCATGGTTTTCCCTGTCCCAGGAGGGCCGACCAAGAGGACACCCTTTGGCATGGAAGCACCAATTTCCTTGTATTTCGATGGATTGTGGAGATAATCAACAATTTCCTGCAAATTTTCCTTTGCTTCATCTTCCCCGGCAACATCAGAAAAACGAATGCCTTCCGTTGACTTCACGTAGATCTTGGCATTGGATTTGCCCATGCCAAACATCATCGAATTGCCGCTGCCCTTCATGAATTTTTTCGACATCCACTGCCCAAGCGCAATAAAGATCAGCAGCGGAATCCCCCAGCTCACGATGAAACTCATCAGCGGACTCATCTGCTCAACAATATCGCTGGAAAACTTTGCGCCAGAATCATACAGACGCTCTGTTAAATTCGGGTCATCCATGAGCCCAGTTTTGTAAACCTGTGTTTCATCCTTATTGGTAAAAACGATTTGATTCGACTGAACTTCTACCTTGCCAATTTCATGATCCTCCGTCATCTGCATGAATGTGCCATAGTCCACTTCCTGAACTTGTCGATTGTTGATCGATGGCATCAAAAACATGTTCAGCAGGAGAAGGACGATCAGCACAATCCCATAGTAAAAATACATGGGGCGTTTTGGATTTTTCACTTCATTCATTTGCTTTCTTCCTTATCACTGTTATTTTTCGCATCTTCATTCTGCACATATACTGCCGATGCCACCGACATCAATGCATAGCGCATGGCGAGGGTTGCAAAATCAATCGCATATTCTGCGTACAATGCCATGTCATCGCTCTCATCACCAGTAGAAAACGCCGACCAAGATTGCTTGATCGAAGCATGTAAAATATCCGCTGCTTTGCGGCAATATTCCATCTGAACTTGCGACAATTGCTGCGCTGTTAAAAATCGCATCATCTTGGCACGATTTTTTAATTCAACAACCGTATCTGCCCATTCTGCTTCAAGATGGGTGCGAATCTGTCTTACTTCATCGGGATCTGCGTTCTGAATGTGTGCAATCTGCTGCTGCATGCGTTCATAGCTTTCACTCAGTT
Source organism: uncultured Peptococcaceae bacterium (assembly GCA_937976375.1). Taxonomy (GTDB): domain Bacteria; phylum Bacillota; class Peptococcia; order Peptococcales; family Peptococcaceae; genus UMGS1590. The sequence continues at coordinate 10,627 of CALJRU010000063.1, forward strand.
CATTCAATTTCGCATTAAACATTTCCTGCGTCACTTCCATCTTAGAAACCTCCTTTATGCTCTTAGTTATACCACACCCCTTCTTAATCGACCACTCGCAATTTATCAAATCTGTCCTGACAAATAGGCCATTCTGTCAAAAACTTTGACAAAACAGCCGCATTGTCAAAGAAAAATAGTGCCGCAACCCCGCGTAGCACAAACGCAACCGCCATTTGGTAGCACTTTCAGCCTAGAAATTTTATGCTAGGCCCAAACATTATGTTACAATGAACAAAATGAAACGGAGGGATCTTGATGACATTGGGAGAGAAGATACGCACGCTGCGCAAAAATGCACAACTGTCACAGGAAGCACTCGCCGAGCAGCTCGACGTCTCACGTCAGGCGGTAAGCAAATGGGAAAACGACAACGGCCTGCCCGAAACCGAAAAGCTCATCAAAATGGCCAAACTTTTTCACGTCAGCTTAGATACATTTATCAATGATGCAGAGGACATCGCACCAGCTGCATCAGCCGCTTCAGCAGAAGACGAACAGCTTTCCCTCGCAGCGGCGGAAGGCTATCTCGATTTTCGCTGCCACCGCTGTCAGCGTGTTGGTCTCGCGGTGCTGCTGCTCATCGCCAGCCTTGGACTCACTTTTTTTCTCAGCGATCTGGTCATGCTCCTGCTCATGCTCATTGATATTGTCGCCATTGCGCAGCTCATTCTCGTTGCCGCGGCAGACAATCCCTATCAATCCCTATAAAGAACTGAAACAGCAATCGCCACTATTGTCATCGGAAACGCGACACATCCTTATGACGCGTTATACTGATGAACGGCCGCGCTTACAGCGCGAATTGTTTCTCAGCATCATTTGCATAGGCATCGGTCTTCTGCTCCTGCCGCTGCTCTTTCCAGCCGATTGGCTGCCCTCTTATGAGCTCACACTTTCAAGTGACGTCGCTGACAATCTTGCACTTGCCAGCGGCATGGTCCTCACAGGCTTCGGCACCGCACTCTGCATTTTTTCAGTAGGGCGCATTCGCGCCTATAGACATCTGCTCGGTACGCATTCATCAACATCAAAGGAGTGACCAATGATGAAAAAACTCTGCATTCTCTGCATCCTTTTGCTGCTCCTCATCATCAGCGGCTGCAGCAGCAACGATTCCAGCGATATTTCTGACAGCGATCTCAAAAAGGCACAAGCCATCGCCGTCACCAACGCTGACGGCACCATTCTCACCACCATTACAGATCAAGACGCCATTGATGATTTTGTCACAGCCCTCCAGCTCGACGACTGGCATCTTAGCGAGCAGCCAAAGAATGCGCAAATCATCGGCAGCTTCGGCTTATCGCAGGAAAAAACCATCCATTTTAATGAAACAGACAACGACAGCAAACTCTATGACATTGCCCAGCTTCATCTCTATGACACACCCATTGTCGATTTAGACCTTCTTGGTTTTCAACTGACCTTCACCATTCCCGACACAGCCTATGAAACACTGATAAATTATCTCCAATAGAAAACGGCGCTGCAAACGAATGATTCTCGTTTGCAGCGCCGTTTGTCAATTCCAAATGCGCACATTTTTATCAAATGCCTCTTGCTCCGGCACCATATAGTGGTAGATTTCTGCCATGGCTTCTGCCACACTATGTGCATCACTGGTCTGCTGATTGTCCAGCACCCAGTAGTGCTCACCGAAAACATGCGCTTCGGTTGTCGTGCGAGCAAAACCTAAGCGCTCATAAAAGTGCTGGCGGCGGGCGCGCATCTTATGATCGCTTTCATCAATGGCATCGTCAACCGCTTCAATCTCCAGCATGATGGCAGGATAGAAGGTCTTGTCCGCCATCAAGGCCGAAAGGAAGGCCGAGCCCAGGCCTTCACCGCGATGCGCTGCCACAACAGCCAAATAATCCAAAAGCACCGGTACCGCCGCCGTGCACACGCACGCATAGGCCAAAAGAGTGCCTTCTTCGGAATAATAGCCCAGCACATCATATTTGCCTTCTGCCTGCATCCGCAGCATGGCTTTAAGCGGTTTCAATTCACGGCGGGGAAAGGTTTGCTTCATTTCACGTTCATAGAGCTGCGCCAAAGTTTCTGCGTCCAGCCTTTTGATCATTCTAACACTCCTTCAACAACTCTTCCAAAACCTGTGCCACACCATCCTGATCGTGGCGTGGTGCGATACGGTCAGCGGCTTCTTTCAGATGATCGGCACCATTTTCCATGGCCACACCCAGCCCAGCGAACTGGAGCATGCCCAAATCATTATCCGCGTCACCAAAGGCCACCAGACCATCCGACGATAGCCCCAAACGCTCCAGCACCACGGCGAGTGCCGATCCTTTGCCAGCACGACTGTCTGCCACTTCAATCAAGCGCGGCAGCGATGATGTCACATAAATGCCTTCTACCTCATGTTCCAAGCGCTGCCAAAGCTGACTCTTCAAAGCCTGATCTGCCAGTGAAAGACCGATGCTGTCAATATCACCAGCATGAACTTTCACAAATTGGCTTACATCATCAACCGGTTCACGTGTGCTGAGGAGATAATGGTAAGCATGATCGCGCACGCCGAACGCCGTTGGGTTGTTCAAATAGCTGCGATTGGCAAAAGCTTTGCCGGCAATGAAAAGTTCATAGCCAACCGGATAATACTGGGTAACATGGAAAATCTCGTTCAGTGATTCCCGGCGCAGACTGCAATGATAAATATCACGATTGCTGACCTTGTCATAAATGCGCACACCATTGCCCGTGATGACGTAGCGCACTGCCTCAAGCGCCAGCACTTCATGCGGGATGGTGGAAAAAGGGCGGCCGCTGGCCACAACCACAGGAATCCCCGCTGCTGCCAGCTGTGCCATCACCTGCTTGGTGCGCGGACTGAGCTGCGAATGACCATCTAAAAGTGTTCCATCCAGATCAAAAGCCGCACATGCAAACCGTCGCAGGGTCATACGCCCCGCCTCCTTTCATCATTCACCAAAGAACCAGCGGTCAATATCAATCTCACTGAAATCGTTGATATAATAATCCCCAACAGCGTGGATCTCTGCATCATGATCCATCTGTGTGTCATCCTGAACAGCGACCGTCATCAAGCCGTTTTTCTTCGCCCGTTCCAAAGCATAAAGCGCATCGTCAAAGAAAAGAATGTCCGATGCCTTGCATCCCAGCTGTTCGGCAGCAAGCTTAAAATATTCATCGCTGTTTTTCGAAAAGCCGCTGTTGTCCACTGTCTGCACAAACAGAAAATAATCGCGCAGCCCCAAGCGTTTCAAGCACATTTCCAACAGATAAGCATCAGTGGAAGAAGCTACCGCCATAGGGACTTTTTTTGCGTGAAGCGTGTCCAGCACCTCGCGCACATGTGGCTTCAGCGCCAATTTCTCGCTGTAGTTCTGTTCCAGCGTGGCTGTAAAGGTCTTTGCCAAATCTTCGGCGCCTTTGCCGCCGAGAAAAGTATCAGCATAAAATTTTGCTGCATCTTCATGGCTCATGCTCGCTGTTTCGCGTTCTGCTTCACGCGGCAAATCAACACCATAGGATGCCAGTACATCCGTCGCCAAATTGATCCACATTGGCATCGAATCCAGCAGAGTTCCATCACAATCAAACAATGCGTATTTCATTCTATTTCCTCCCATTTGGGCTAACGATGTGTCGCCATTATTGGTTTCATGCCTTTGATTATAGCAAATATTGATGTGCTCTTGGTAAATTTCTGTGAAAAAATCTGTACAACAGGCACAGTGATGCACAATATTTTCTCGATTGGTACAAGTTTCATCCATTATATGGTATAATAATACAAAGTTCCTACAGAAAGGAAGATCGTCCTATGCACAACGATGCATTTCTTGAAATTGACAAGCTGCGCGCTTCAATCGCCAGCAAAATTCACTACTTAAAAGAAAATAATTCCATTTCACCGGAATTATATGCACAATATGACATCAAACGCGGCCTGCGTAACGCCAACGGAACCGGCGTACTCGTTGGCATCACCCGTATTTCTGAAGTAAGCGGCTACACCGTTGAAGACGGCAAAAAAATTCCATGCGAAGGCCAGCTCATGTATCGCGGCATTTCGATTACCGATCTTGTTCAAGGCTTTGAACGTGAAGATCGCCTCGGTTTTGAAGAAATCGTTTATCTTCTGGTCTTCGGCTCTCTGCCAAATCGCCAGGAACTCGACTGGTTCACCCAAACGCTGCAAAAGCGCCGAGTCTTCCCTGATAATTTTAAAGAAGACATTTTCCTGCGCATCCCAAGCAACAACCTCATGAATAAATTGCAGCGCGTCGTGCTTTCTCTTTACTCCTACGACGAAGATCCAGACAACATCGAACTCGGCAACGTGCTTGCTCAGTGCCTGGACCTCATCGCAAAGATGCCGCTTATGGTGGCTTACGCCTACGCAGCCAAAGAACACTATTTCAACAACAAGAGTCTGATTCTGCATCATCCACTGCCAAATGGCAGCACGGCAGAAAACATTCTGCATCTTATCCGACCAAACAGTGAGTTCACCCCGCTGGAAGCAAAAATTCTCGACCTCTGCCTGATTCTTCAAGCGGACCACGGCGGCGGGAACAACTCCGCTTTTGCCACCCACGTTGTGTCTTCCTCTGGTACGGACACCTACTCTGCCATCTCCACTGCCATTGGTTCCCTGAAAGGGCCTCGTCATGGTGCTGCCAACCAACGCGCCCATGCCATGGTCAAAGACATCCAGGAACACGTTCAGCATTGGAACAACGACGGCGAAGTGGCCGACTATCTTAAAAAGATCCTTGCCGGTGAAGCCTTTGACCGCAGCGGCCTCATCTATGGTATGGGCCACGCCGTCTACACCCTCAGCGATCCACGTGCGGAACTGCTCAAAGAAAAAGCCGCAGTGCTCGCTCAGGAAACCGGCTTTGAAGCACAATACGATTTGCTCAGCCGTATCACCCGCATGACCAAAGAGATCATGCGCGACCGCAAAGGTCTCGACTTCAACATCTGCCCTAACATCGACCTCTATACCGGCCTGATTTATGAAATGATGGGCATTGAATCGGATCTCTTCACACCGCTCTTTGCCACCGCACGTATCGCCGGATGGTCGGCACATCGCCTCGAGCAGGTCATGGACAGCAAAATCATGCGTCCTGCTTACTTCTATCTCGACGCCAACGACCTCACCTACATTCCATTGAAAGAACGCGGCGAGCTTTAATAACACACACAATGCCTTCTCGCTATAGAGAAGGCATTTTTTATGCCCATCTGTCAATGAGATTTATTTGTCACTTTCTTATTGACAGGCCACACATCAAAGTGATATATTTGTCTTATCAAGAGATAAATATATCACTTTTCTCAGAAAGGAGCGGATTCTCATGGATAAACGTTTGCCAAAGAAAACCCGCCGTCGTCTCATCATTGGTGCCATTATTGTGGTAATACTGTCACTCCTTGGTACGGCCTATGCCCTGGTATTTAACAATGGCCGTTTTGTCCACGATATGGACCTATCAATTTATACATTCCAACCGAAAGATCTTTCCATGCTCATTCCCGGCGCACTGCTATTCTGTTACGTCGTCTATTTTCTCTACGCCATTTGGAGTCATGCCATTAGGCTAATGTTCACCAAAGAGCCGTCAGCAGATGGTCGTCAGTACTCACGTACCATTTCGCCGCATTTTGGCTGGCTTGGCTTCTGCGGATTTTTAGGGTTTGGCGGATTTTGGACCTACGCCTCTTTTGGCAAAATTTTTCCTTTTATTTTCTTTGTGTTCTTCGGCTTTTTCGGATTGTTCTTTGAAGGCAAACTCTCCCACACCCTTGAAGACGAACTCTTTCAGGAAAACCGCCGGCGCGCAGAACTCAAAGCATACCGCATCGGTTTTGTGTTGCTTTTCGTCGTGATCTGGCTCATGGGCATGGGCTTTCTCAGCCGCAATGTCGAATGGTGTGCCGTCTTCATGCTCGCCAGCATGTCTTTCATCTGGAGCCTCGTCCTCTTCCTCTCCAATTATCTTCTCTATCGCTACGAAAGGATGGAGTAAATCATGGGTGTTGAATTTGAATGCCGCCTGAAACAATATCGCCTCGCCAAAGGCTGGACCCAGGAACAACTCGCCGAACGTGTCGGCGTTCGCCGCGAAACCATCATGCGGCTCGAAAAAGCACAATACAATCCTTCGCTAAAACTCGCCATTGACATCGCCCGCGCCGTCGAAGCACCTATCGAAGACATATTTATCTTTCCATAAAAAAGCGAAACGCGCCGTACTCACAATTGTTTGTGAGTACGGCGCGTTTTCATTGTCATCGTTCGTTGTGAATATTGATGTTAAAAAGTGCAGGCTGAAAAATGCCTTTGACGGTATCAGCGGTTGCTACAGCGCTGGCGCCGCCTTGCGATGCCTGTTCTTTGCTGCTGCCTAGGGCAAGCGGCAGGAATTGTTTTGCTAGGAACACCAGCAATGTACCTGCGCCAAGTATGAGCAGTAATTTTTTCATGAAATCGATCATGTTTGTTGTCCTTTCGTTGTCAAATATGTTGCGTCATTCTTCCGGACGGAAGGTGTGCGTGATGGTATGGGCAAATTCACGCACGTGTTGTTCCACGCCAGGCAGCTGGAGAACCGTGCCGGGATCGTTGGCCATTTCCATAATAGCAAAATGCCCAGGCAGATAAAAGCTCTTATTCATATTAAGCGCTGCAATGAGCTGTTTGGCAAGAATGTCACACCCGCTGTAGCCGCTGACGATTACTGCAAAGAGCGCTTTGTCATAAAACGCGCGTTTGCGATAGAGCGCTGTGAGCCGATTGATAAACGCTGTCAGATTGGCCGAAATGGCATCGTTATAATTTGGACAAACCATGACGATGGCATTGGCGGTTTTGATCGATGGGTACACATTGTCCACCATGACCCCGCCATAGAAGCAGCTTTCTTTTTCACCAAAGTGCAGGCACGCTTTGTAAGGGCAGCCTGCGCAGTCTTGCACTGCACCATTGCGCAGGCCAATTTCTTCAATGGCAAAGCCTTCAAGTTCTGCGCTGACAGCGTGCCAAAGTGCAAAGGTATTGGAGGTCTTATGATTCGAAGCATGCAGCACCGTGAGCTTTGGCATGGCGCGCCGATAGCCTTCAAACGTCATGACGGCTTCCACCAGATGGCAGGCACCATCCACATATGCATCCATCAAATTGTCTGTCCCAAGTTTATGGGCTGCCACTGTAAAATTGCGCAAGGTGCCGGTGCCTTCCACCAGAGAACGACCGACAAAGGCGCAGCCGCTCATATTTGCCGCAAGCACCAGTTCCTGCGCCATGGATTTGGTATAGAGCTCGCTTTGTGCGTCAATAATGACACCCCCAAGCCAGCCTTCCAGCAAGTGCGGATGATGACGCAGCATGCTTAAAAGACGGCTGAGTTCCAAATTGATGCCATCGTCCCCAAGGTCTGCTGCAAACAACACCCGTGCAAAAGGCGCGCCTTGCGCCACTGGATGCGCCAGCAGATACTGCTCCGTTTCAGCAGCACTGGTCAGAAACTTTGGCGTTACGTTCGCCAGTGCCTTGTCCAACACCTGTGCCAACCGCGCGTTTTCTTTTTCCCCCGATTCACGCGGCATGATAATCAATAAATCATTGTCTTCCATCAATTTCATCTTCTTTCAATTACGTCCTCAATTGATCGCACGCAGCGATGCTTGTGAAGCGTAGATGCGCGCCATCAGCGCATCTGGCAGCGGCATGATCTCATGCTCCTGTCCCTGCGTCGTGTAACGATTTTTCACGCCCATGTAGCTGCCGCCCAGGAACACCGAACCATAGTGCCAATCGCCGCGCAGTGTTGCCAAAATGGACAACACGCCGGAAGAATACGCTGGCGCCACGAAGGGCTTAAAACCAATCTCCCGCATGCGCACATTGGCATTGAGCGCCAACGCCGTAAGCGTGCGAGAATTGGCATCGTCGTAATGCGCAATAGAATCAGCAATGACCAATTCCTTGCCATGGCCGCCAAAGCAGCGGCCTTCCGCCAGAAAACGTGCCAAACGTTTGTCACGCTTGGCATAATAGGCTGCCCGTGCGTTCATTACGCCAAGACCGTAGCCTTGAATCTGTTCCGGCAGCAGACCCAGACCGTCAAAGTCACCATCGTCATTGGTATTGCTGGCAAGCCAGGCAGCTTTTGCCAACGGATCAACCGGATCAGCCACTTCACAGAACAAGCCGCGAAAATGTGCTTTCCGCGCCGCTTTGGCATAGCTGCTGATGATGGCCGTGTTTTTCTCAAGCTGCACCATGCGAACATCTTCCACGTTGCTGCCTACTGCCGGCACACCGGCTGAGGCTACAAACACAAAGACGTCACAGTCAAAAAGCCGCTCCTGAGAAACGATCTCAACCTCCGGCATAGCGTCGTTATTCCAAGGCAGTGCAATCTGATTGGCCTCAAATTCCCAACGCGCTGCCACCTTCTCATTCAAATCACAAATGCCAATCTGCGAAATGCAGTCGCCGCCAAGAAGACGCAGTCCAATGAGGATGTGACTGCCCACATCACCAAGCGCCAGGATATGCACCCGTTTTTTGCCGCCGTGCAGCGGCGTGTCATCGCTCAACAGATCCTGCCAGCGCGGGTGCAGGCAGTTCACTGCCCGCAGTCTGCCGGCTGCAATGGCACGCTGCACCGCAGCATCCGGTTCTCCCAAAAAGGCCCGCTGCGCCGCTGCCTGAGCATCCAGCACCGTCTCTGACAGCCAGCCAGCGTCTTCCTGTGTCTGATAAAGCAACGCTTCATGATTCACCAGAAAGTGAGCGCGCGATACCGTCAATGGACGCTCAAATAAAAACACGCGTACATTCTCTTGCTCTTCCGGCGTTGCTTCCGGCATGTCCAACGGCGTCCAGCTGCAGCATATGACATCATTGACACGATAATAGTACATTGATTTTCTCCTTTTCATCACAAACAGCCGCCGCGTCTCGCAGAAACTGCATCACGGCGGCGTTTTTATTGATGCAAGCGATAGAGCATTTTCAGATCGTTATCCAGATAAACACTCGCCGCCAAATTTGGATCATAGGTCACACATGTTCCCCGGTCTGGCGCCGATGGCACCGTGATCACTTCGCCCAATCGTTCCATGGTGAGGTTGCGGCCATAACGGGCACGATAGCATTCCTCCAATGCATAGAAAATATCACGAGCGTTGCGAATGCAGCACGCAGAAAAATCAAACAAAGCTTCTCTGCTGGCCCCCTGCAAGTCCGGATTTGTGTATGGCAGCACCGGATTGACCGACGGTGAAACCTCAGAAATATTAAAGCACTCTCGATCCACAGTGTCTCCGCCGATGAATGGATAAAGCGACGATTCCACATACCATTTGCGCACGTTTGGAATATAGTACACACTGTCCGCCTCAACACCGCGCCGTGTGACACGGTCACGGCCAACGCCGGTAATCACGCCAAATACCAGTTCACGAATTGGCACCTGTTCATTCTGCAGCAGTTCGTCAAGCACCGCAAAACGCTTGCCAATATTCATGATGTCATCGACAAGGATGATCGGACGGTTAAACGAGCGAATCATGCGCACCTGATCGGCCAATGGCGGATAGCCTTCAAATGGACCAACGCTGTAATCTGAAAGGTCTTCCTTATAAACAGTATCGGTGTGCATGGTCTTGGTCACTGTGTTTGGAATGACGCGCTCGCGCAGGATGCGGCCAAATGGCACGCACATATTCTCGCCCAGCAAACGTGGGGTGACAGTCTCATTCGGCACTTCGTTGATGGCCGTGATTTTCTCAACCATGCGCGGGAAGATGACTTCAGAAGCCAGCGTCAAAACCAACTCGCCTGGGTAAAGCGCACGCAGCGTTGTTTGCAGACGACGATAACCCGTTTCGATCACGCGCACCACCTGCGGCTCACTGATCAGCGGCTCTTTGATGAAGTTCTGCAAGTTGCGGAGAATGACGATTGGCTGACGCATATCCACCAGATACACCGGCATGGTCGCCTCCATTTGTTCCGCTAGGACAAAGCCCTGGCGACGCACAGCGCCCATGATGTATTCACTTGGCATGGCATCTTTCGGGAAGAACATCGCGTAGCCGCAGCCCTTGCCGCAGGCCCCTGCCAACGCCTCTGTCAAAAGCAGCTGCGCTGGATCGCTGATCATTTCATCTTTGGTTGTGTAGAGTCCACTGATAAGCAGGATTTTTCCGGTCGTATTGCGCCGCACTTGATCGGCCAATTCCAAATCGCCGAGCACCTCATACAGCGATTCCGACGCCATCATGCGGCCGCGAATGACACCAACCAAGCGATTGTCACGCAGGCGATTGCGCAGAAGAATCAGTGAATCACCCTGGCAGCGCATGTTGTTGCAAATAATGTCGACATATTCAGAACGCACAAGAATCTTATTATAGATTTCTTCCATCAAGGTTTCATCAGGATGCTCCACCAGTTCGAAAGACAACACCTTGCCATCGACGAGTGGTTTGTATTCCGGCTCACGCAGATAAAGGCCGCTGGAATAAATATAGCCTTGCACCATTGGGTCCACAAGGTTCGACACATCACGGTTGAGGTCAATGTTCTCACGCAGCATGGTCGATGAAATATCACGGAATTCTTTTGGCAGATCAACAATCTCCACCTTGCCATGAACCGTTTTCAGAGCATCGAGGATGTCTGAATCCATATCTTTGCCGCGGCGGAAAATGATGTGGTTCATGGTGTGAATGGAATGTTCCGTCACCGGCTTGCGATAGCTGGAAGCATTGGTGATGACATCGCTGCCTGTCACCATATACACTTCCCGCGGTGCAAAGAGTTCTTTCAAATGTTGCAAATCACGTGGATTGGCAATGTTTATCGGAATTTGATACGGGAAAATATTGACATGGAACTCATCCGCCACCGACATATTGACGATCTTGCGGCGGATCAGGTGCGGCTGCGCCTTTTTCGACCAGGAAAACTCGTCAACAGCCAAGTACACTTCAAAGCCTTGGTCACGGATCTTGCGCATGATTTCTTTATGAGAACGCGTAAATGGATCGAAGGTGCCTGGCAAAAAGGCCACTTTTGACCACTCAATGACATCAAAAGTTTGATGATCCATACGCCACTGGCTGATGAAATTCGAAATCGAAGACACTGCCGAAGCACGGGCAAAGAGACTGATGTCGCCGCCTTCCACTTCTGAAAGTAAGAAAAGAATCTTCCGGCAGCCCGTTGTAAAGAGATAGTATTTTTCTTCAACCGACATCGCCATTTCTTCGAGCTCAGTCTCATCAGAGAACACGTCGCTCAAAACCATCATCGCTTCCTGACGCACGCTCTCCCGATAGCAGGCCATGCCTTTGAGAATGGCGCCAAGCAGAAGATGGCGGCGATGGCAGTAATCTTCCTCGGTGATCGAAAAACGCTCTGGATATTTTGGGAAATAGCGCAGCAAGTATCCCATAGTGTCTAACGCACGCATAACAATGCCATTGTTGCTGCTGGCTAAAAGCCCTGTGATATGAATGATCATTTCATCCAGCTGCACCGGCGGCAGCCAGAGAAGCGTTCGCGCCAGGTATTCAGGAATGTACCGCGAATACCTTGCATCCGCCACTTCAAGGGCACCGACCAATTCAGTGACCACCTCGTTGCGTTCATCAATGCGCAGCACAGGAAACAGCTGACTCATGGCCTGACCAGCATCACGCGGCACAACCATGATGTCATTGACTTTCAGCAAATTGGAAAAATGCGCTGCAATATGCAGCCGATGCTGCCCAGGGTCCTGCCGAATATGATCCGACAGCAAACGAATGTTGACCGCCTTAACGATCCACGGTGTCGCTGTCTGCAGGTTTTCCAGGAAAATGTCAGAAACCGTGTCTGCGTTGCAGAACGTCTGGCAGGTGTCCTGCGCATACAGCCCCAAATCGCTGAGCATTTTGTATTTCAAGTAACTGAGCGTGATGTTGCCCGTCACGTCCTGGCTCTGCAAAAAGCTGCCGATTTCTGCTGTCACCGGCAGCTGCGGCCGCAGATAGGTCAGCCAATGCATGGCGCGCCAGGCGGCGATCTTCGTCTCATAATTTTCACAATCGCTCCACGCAAGCGCACAGCGGCCAATACGCGTCAGGTCCTCGTCACTCATATCAGACAGCGGCAAATCGAACACATCGTTCAAAAGCGCCATGCTCTCCTCGTCTGTCCAATGCAGTGGTTCATCGAAACTGACCATGAACAGCTCGAGAAAAGTCTCACGGTCCTCACTGGATGCATGCCGCAGCAGTGATGCCAACACATTTTTACCATTCGTCTGAATGCGCTGTTTCTGCACGTCTGTCAACTTCAGATCAGGGCGTAAAATAGCCGCGACATAATGACGCCACAGCTCAAAGCCCTGCAGCACATCAACATTTTTCATGCCGCTCGGATAGCGTTTGCGATAACCATAGTTGAATTGTGCAATGGTCTTACCCAAAAGCCGTGCCGCTTCGACACGAATATCCCCATCGCGGTGCATCATCAGCTCATAAAGATAGGCCGCCGTCTGCCGCTTCTGTTCATCATCGGTATAAGCAGTGTAGCGATCGAACAATCGCAGATAGACCTGCAGATTGCGCTGATCGGTCTCACTGCGTGCCTGCTCCAGAAAATTCCCGAACTGACGCCCGGCGCCCATGCGGTGCATCACAGCAATGTTGGTTTCCACACCCATGTACACCAAAGACTGCACCGTGTCATCGGTATCTTGCAGCGACACCGACGGCATCTGCTTTCGATGCACCGGCACATCGTCCAACGGCTCCGTATCCACACCAAGAGACACCATGTAGTCATGAAAATCCTTGAGTCTGGAGTATACGAACTGATAACGGCGATGTTTTTCCGCATCCACATTCTCCAGCTTATCCAAGATGATCTCAAACGCTTCTTTCAGCGAGCTGATGCGTGTGCGGTTTTCGCCATTTACCCGCTCCTGCTTGACACAGAAATCCGCATAGATCAACACCAGCGATTCCACACTAAGACGCTCCGGCTCCAGATCCCAGGTGGAATGGTTTGCAGCAATATGCCCGATGTACGTAATCTGATGACGATTGAACCAGCGGTCCGTATAGTAATAGTGCATGTGCGGCACCGCTTCACCTGGCTTGCAGCCAAATTTTCCCAAGTCGTGACCAGCAGCCGCGCCGCTCACCAGCGCCAGATCAATCGGCACACCAACCGCATACAGCGCCCGCGCCACAAACATCGACACATAATGCACACCGGCCACATGTTCCAATGTTTTGAACGATGTTGCCTCCATATTCAAGCGGAAAAGCTCGTACACATAGTCCTCTCGCCACGCTTTAAGAAAGAGCGCATATTCACTGCGGGACTCAAATTTTTCATATTCTTCGGGCTGCAGAAGTTCAAAATCCACAAACGGCTCCGGCTTCACCACCTTACGCTCTTGGTCCAGCAAGAACTGCAGCACCGTTAAATAGAAATACGCCGCTGCATGATACGGCTGAAACCGTTCTTCAGCCTCTGCATCGGGGTAGAGCACCGCGCAGCCAAATTGATAGATAAACGGCAGCCAGCCCTCCTCCGGCGTCTCACTGATTTCCGCCATCGGCCCCTGACAAAAAGCCAGCACCTCGGCACACGTCAATCGCTCGCGAATCGGAAACAATTTCCAAAAAATCTTTTCCCAATATTCACGCCCAGCAATTTCGCGCACACGCTGTGCCGTCAAGCCTGTTTTATCCAAAAAACGCTGGCTCGACAACTCTGTCACAAGTTCCGCCGCCAGCATCTTGATTTTTTTTGCTTTCATCATCATCACGCTCCCGCGTCAGATTCGTCATTCATTGTTGTATATTATCATGTTACCATAATTTTCTGTTAGATAACACCATCCTCCGCAAAATCCTTGCCGTCATCGCAAAAAATCGCCACACCCTCCCGCTTGCAGCGAAAAGATGTGACGACTGTCAATAATACTAACAGGGCTTTAATCTATCGTTCATTGATTTTTATTAGGTTTTATTCCCACACAAGGAATATTGGAGCGCATAAATAATAACCATCCCAAAACGCTAATCATACCTGTAAGAAGCACTATGACTCCCAAGCCAAAAATATTATCATTCCACACAGACATGCCAGCCATACCAATACTTCCAAATACCGTATAGATGCCATTAATAAGAGATGAAGCCGATCCAGTATCACCTTTTTGCTGATCAAGCATTAAACTTGAACTATACGGCCGAATAAAAGTTCCCAAAAAGGTTACAGGCGCAAACCCGATCCAAAATAACACTGGTGCACTATGCCCCACAGTCAATAATAGAATACCGCACACGACATATCCAATAAAACAAGTATAAATCAAGCGAACTTTATTAAACTCTGAAAAAAATTTTACATAAGCTATTGGGCCCAAAACTGATAATAATGCATTCGCAGCAAAGAAATAACTATAAACCTGTTCAGACAAAGAAAAATGATCCACATAAATATATGATGACACCGCAATATATCCCATAAACGCCAAATTAAATAACGAAAAAATGAAACAAGGCAACATAAATCCAATATTGCGACCTATTTTGAATAATTTTCCCAACGTTGCAAAAGTTGATTCTGTCAAACGTTCCTCGTCATTTAATGTTTCCTGATATAAACACGACAGCACGAAACAAAGCAAACCAGCAAATGTCAATAAAAAGAATGCACCTCTCCAATCTGTGATTTTCAACAACATAGCACCAATGACAGGTGCAATCATAGGTGCCAAACTCGAAAAAGATTGTACAATCGCCAAAATTGCTTCGCGTTGTTTACCAGAAAAACAATCCTTTACCAAGGCAATAGAAACCGCAATGATCGCTCCAGCACCAATACCTTGAAACACTCTTGCCGCAATCATCACATAAATGTTTGGTGACAGCATACATACCAGACTGGTGATACAATAACATCCACTACCAGCCAATAATATTAACTTACGCCCATATTTATCACTTAACGGCCCGCAAAGCAGCGTGCCTGCTGCAAAAAAGAAGAAAAAGCTGACAAGCGTCATATTAACCAGTGACGATGACACACCGAAATACGAGCTCATTTTTGGCATCGCTGGCAAATATAAATCTGTTGATAAAGGGATAAACATATTCATTAATATGATAAAGCAAATCGTTCCATTTTCACCAAGATATTTTTGTTTTTTTACACTACCTTCAAGTTCCATCATCATCCATCTCCTTTCGTTATTCCTTGCATATAAACTAAAACCTATTTGTCACATTTTTATAATAGCAGACAGCTCTCATTGCCTTTTCATTGGCCTCACACTGTCTTAATGCTGTCCCAAGTACAGAGTGGTCAACCACACCAGGTAAACATTTTATGGCAAATAAAAGTTCTCGCACGATGTTCTGATCTTTTTGCAACCAATCTTTAAAATTTACACGAGCCTGTTTCAATTGATCAAATCGATGAAAATAAATTGTTTTTTTCAAAATCGGGCCAACATTCCACCCTTTTATTATTGTTTGGTTCCATTTTGTAATAACTTCAGTTTTCTCAGCATCATAAAACATCTGTGCATTTTCATCCTGTAAATTTTCATAATAAATAAATCCGTAAAAGGTTCTATTAAATTTATCACCTGCAACTGGTCTATCTTCAATTTGACGATACGCATCATCGCACCAGTTTAAAAAGTACCAAAGATGTTCATTCGACAAGACTTTTGCTTCATATGCCCAACGTACAAACCCAGATAATAATTGTAAAGAATGATCCTCAAAATATCCGTCAATCTCTTTTCGAAACCGTTCCAATATTGGAAAACCACTATCGTTGCCTTGAGCTCTGAAAAAATCCTCCATACATTCAAAGTAACCTACGGTTTCATAGGCATTTTTCAACTGGCCCAATAACGTATATTTTGCAGCGAGTTGTAAAACTTCTTCCATCCCTGAGGGCATTGGCGTTCGCTTACTAAATATTTCAACAGGTGTAAAATAACTATCTTCTATTTTTCTGCGTTCAATATATGCGAACAATTTTTCCAAATTTGCTGTTGCCAGATATCGAACCTCATCACCTTTCCTCCATTCTGTTGTTCCATATACTGTAAACTCCTGATCAAAACGACGCATCTTTGCCATTAATCTCACATCGTCGGCACATTGAATATCCCTATGTTGTCTATTAGATTCCATCGCTATAACCATCCTTCTTCATATACCACTCTAACAATTGAAGGTCTGTCTTTATATCAAAAGACAACATTCCATTTTCACCACGATAAATAGCTACTTGCTGTTGAAACATTCGTGATATGTTTTTTTCATTGAAAACATCTTCTGTTGCACCTTTACCAAGAATTGTTCCTCTTCGCAATAGTAATGTATGATCCATATAAGTTTTTATTTCAGAAGGATAATGAGTAACATATAGAACAGTAACCAATTTCTTTAAAGCCAGTCCTTCAATAATGTTTTGCATGTATTCACGATTCAATATATCAAGGCCAGCTCCCGGCTCATCTAAAATTAAAATCTTAGGTCTACATATCAAAGCACGAGCGATCAACACGTTTTGTCTCTCACCCTTGCTTAAATTTCGAAAAGGAAGATTCATTTTTGACTCCAGGCCCAACGTACTAAGCAAATATTTTGCCTCACGCACATCTTCAGCACCAATCTCCTCATTAATATTAAATGTTCCTGTTAAAGCCGAAAGCACAATCTGTAAAACAGACTCATTATTAAAGTATTTGTCAAAAAATGCATTTGAAATCCATCCAACACTTCTTCGTAACGAATAAATATTTTCTCGGGTATATGTCTCACCAAAAACACGCACTTCTCCCGATGACGGTGAAAGATATCCCGCCAATATACTTAATAACGTGGTTTTCCCGCTCCCATTCAATCCAAAAATAAGCCAGTTTTGACCTTCCTCTATTGTCCAATTTATATCATGAAGCAGATATTTATTCCCGATTTTGTGATTTACATTTTTTAACTCTACAAGCGCTGACATGATAACGCCTCCACAAACTCTTCAAAATCTTTTTCAGTATCAATTTCTTCGCTCTTTGTCATAAGACATTCTGCCCAAATACCATCGTCAGGCTTTACCGAGATTGTAAATCCTTCCTGATTTAAAACACCCAGGTTTTTGCATCCCCAGCTCAAAATTTCACATACTTTTGCAATATTCATTTTTCGCGTTTTTTCATTCATATCCAACTCTGGAAAATAATTAAACTCATAGTTGTCAACAAAATCCCTGGCACTTCGATAAATTTCCGGCTCAACACCAAATTCGATGCTGTCACAGTTATTACAAAAAATTTCCACTCGCACCTCATCGATGTCATTAAAAATAATATTCTTTACTCGCAATTTTTCACCACAAAATTTACACACACATCGTTCAGCACGTTTTTTTAGATGTTCAATACGATTTTCAGCACCATATGCCCATGACATTACCGTTCACCTTCCTAAAATTATTAACAAACCTTATTATCCGACAAAATCTTGCGCCATTCCCTTTCTCACG
The DNA here is from genome assembly GCA_937976375.1 of uncultured Peptococcaceae bacterium. GTDB lineage: Bacteria > Bacillota > Peptococcia > Peptococcales > Peptococcaceae > UMGS1590. The sequence continues at coordinate 28,247 of CALJRU010000063.1, forward strand.
GTTATAATATTAAATAATACAGTGACCAAGAAAGGATGTATAAAATGCGATTAGAACAATTTGAAGCCATCTTAGAAACTGCAAAGCAAAAGTCTATGCAAAAAGCAGCAGAAAGCCTTTATACATCTACACAAAATATCAGCAAACTGATCAAGGACTTTGAAAAAGAACTCCACATACAAATTTTCACGAGAACGCACACCGGCGTTTTTCTTACTGAAGATGGTAAATATATCGTCAATGAGCTTGAAAAGGTTACGGATATTCTCACCAAACTCAAATCGACATATTCAAATGACAATTCAACGCTACCAGATACAAACTCGCAAAACATTGATCGCATTCATATCCTGTCTGTACCTTCAGAAAGTACCGTTACATCATTGCTCCTTGAGCACCTCAGCAAAAAATTCACACTCCAAAATGCTCTTATCGATATCAATGATGCCATGTTAGTGCTTGATTATCTGGAAAACGACTGCATAACACTTTTTTCTAATTACGACCTCATTTTTCTAAACTTACTTGACTCTCAGCTTAATTTAATCCAAAACAAGTGTTCAAACGTCCCAATCTTTTCTCTCTATAAAAACCGCCTGGGAGTTCATATCAATCGCAACAGCGTTGAACCATACAAAAAAAACATCTCTGTAAAAGATCTTTACCAATTGCCTCTGGTTGCCTATATTCCAGACAATCACGAAACAACGCTGCCACTGATGGCTCTAAAAAACCTCGGCGTCAGTTTTACACCACATTATATTGTACGATCTGAAAAAATCTGTCAGAATTTCATTCAAAACAATATGGGATTTAGTTTTGTTCCTTTTGTCAACGATCCCCGTCAGCCAAAGAACCCACTATTCCAAGACAATACCATTGTCCTTCCCCTTAAGGAAAAACTTTATATTTCTCACGCTCTTGTTATCAATCCTGAGTTGGTCGAGCAATCGTATTATCTTCGAATACTTAACTTCTTGAAAAAACAATATAAATATATGAAGCAATTATGAAATTTTCTCTACTTCTTATGCAAAAACAATCCACCAAACATTTTGGACCGTTGCTTTAATTGATGCTCCAAAACGTTTGGTGGATTTTATCATTTATTTCATTTTAATAGCTTTCTTCCAAAATCTGATAAATTGGTGCACCTTCACATTGTTCTGTCATACGAACACCACCAATCACCGCCACCGTTGGTGTTACATCGGCCTGGCGAATGACACGTTTTGTAAGTTCCCCCTTCTTTATTCCCTTTCCAGCTGCAATAAAAATTGGCAGCAATGACGTATAATTTAAGCCATAAGTCGTAGTCATAGCATCAAAATGATCATCATTGTACCCTTCAGCCGTCCAAGCGACAATATCCCCACAACGATCTCCGCCGTAACCAAAGATAATAGCATCTTTATTTCTGAGAGCACAAGCGATGACACGTTGTCCACTTTCAGGATGTCTCACCCCATAAAGAGCGGTCATAATTTCTTCTTCAACCTGATATTTATCTTCTGGTTCTACAATACCATGGTCATATCGACCTTTGAGGTTAATATAAATATTATTTGCACGGCTAGCAACTGCTTTTGTTTTGCTCCAGTCAATTTCATGCGTTTCATTGCCATTTTCATCTTTTTTCATTACTGTAAATCCAAGATCTCGCATAAGACCAACGTTAATGCCGCTGACATCACCAAATTCAGGTTTTTCATATTCTGGACATACCAATGCATGGTCACTGACAACAAAAAGCGTCCATCCTTCATCCAAATAATGCATAAACGATCCAATATATTCATCCGTTTGAATATAGACCTTTTCCATATAATCTCTTGCGGTTTCTTCACTGTATTTACTATAATCACGATGTTTCATATGGCGTCCAATAGAATGCATCTGTGCATCAACATTATGGCAATGACTAAATATAACGTCATATTTCTCAGATTTGATCAAATACTGGATTGCATCCGATTGCCATTTGCAATATTGATCCCATAGCGGGAGCATCACTTTTGTCAGTTCATCGCCATTCTTTGCAGCAAGATTAAGAGTTGGTACGGGATAGCCAACATTTTCTACCACTTGATCATATAAACGCTGTGGTGAAAATAGCTGCTTTTCATAAATATCTAAAGCAGCAGAAATAAAGATTTCTAACTGACTTCCATCTTCAGCCAAGCTCAGCAATCTCATGGCCTTTACAGTTGGCACCTTGTCATTGCCACGAAAATCGTAATCAAGAATATCAAAAGCCATTTCATCTTTTGTTAATACAACAATCGGTTCTACTTTGCTCTTTTTCTCATAAATCTTAACAGTATCATAAACACCATTTTCATTTTTTACAATCAAAGCTGGTCGTCTAATGAAACCGCCACTCATCAACAAAGTGAATTCCAATGCGCCTTCAGGACTATCTTCCCAGCCTTTTGCTTCCTTGATTGGACTCATGGAAAAGTCAAATTTTGCATGCTTAATAAAACCGTCTGTTCCTTCATCATTATTCAACAAAATGGTCTTACTATCTGGTTTGTCGAGTCCTACACGTCCCTTTACGCTGGTCTCTTTTTTTCCTTCTGACGCAAGATCATCAATTGCACATGGCTCAATGCCTGTGGTCGCGCCTTTTGGCTTATACTGCAAGGTTTCAATATTTTTGCTCGCAACGGCAAAGAATTCACGAGTCACAACACCAGTCCCCATGTTCACTGCGGCTGGCTGTGTGCCATCAACCACGTGAAGCAGCGGACTATCGCTGGTTGGTGGCCAAGAAGACCCTGGCCAATGCCATACGAGTGTTTTCATACCATTTTCAACAAAAACATTCCACAGTGGTTCCGCAAGACATTTTCTTGAATCCAATGCATAACTGACATATTCTGGCCCTTTATCGCTCGGATTATGGAAGCAGGTGATGCCATGCACATTTGCATAGCAACCTGTTGCCAGTGTTGTCCACATTGGTGGGGTACCTGTAGGGTGTCCGCCAATCATTTCCAAATGTTCATTCGCTGCGCCAAGCTCCAAAAGCTTTTTCGTATTTGGCATTTTTCCTTGACTGATATAATGTTCGGTTGCACGAGGATCCATGCCATCTATACCAATGATCAATATTTTATTATTAACTATTTTTCGCTCTAAACTCATTCTCCATCAACCTTTCATTAATTATTAAAACTGGTCTTCCAAAATCTGATAAATCGGAGCACCTTCACACTGTTCTGGCATACGAACACCACCGATTACAGCCAATGTAGGTGCAAAGTCGATTTGTCTAATGACACGTTTTGTCAGTAAGCCATTTTTAATCCCTGGGCCTGCACCAATAAAGATTGGCAGCAGGGAAGTATGATGTAAACCATATGTTGTCGTCATCGCATCAAAATGGTCATCATTGTATCCTTCAGCCGTCCAAGCAATGATATCCCCGCAGCGGTCACCGCCATAGCCAAAAATAATGGCATCTTTATTTCTTAACGCGCAGGCAATAACACGCTGTCCGCTAATCGGATGCTTTACCCCATACAACGCCGTCATAATTTCTTCTTCAACTTGATATTTATCTTCCGGTTCTACAATACCATGATCATATCTTCCCTTGAGATTGATATAAATATTGTTGGCACGACTTGCAACCGCTTTAGTTTTACTCCAATCAATTTCATGGGTTTCATTACCATTTTCATCTTTCTTCATAACCGTAAATCCCAGATCTCTCATTAAGCCAACATTTACACCACTAACATCCCCAAACTCAGGCTTTTCGTATTCAGGACAAACAATCGAATGATCACTAACAAGGAAAATATTCCAACCTTCATCTAAATAGTGCATAAAAGATCCAACATAATCATCTGTCTGCTGGTAAATAGCTTCCATGCACTTCAGTGCATCTTCTTCACTATACTTACTATAATCGCGATGTTTCATATGACGTGCAATCATGTGCATCTGCGCATCTACATTATGGCAATGACTGAATACAACATTATATCCCTCATTATCAATAAGATACTGCATCGCTGCCGAAGACCAGTTGCAATAACGTTCCCACAAAGGCACCATACACTGGAAAAGCTGCGCGCCATTTTCTGCATTCAGCATTGGCGCAGCCTGAGGATAACCCACATTTTCTACAACTTTTTCATACAGATTTTCTGGATGCCACAATTGATGTTCGTGAATATCCATCGATGAAGAAATGTATAATTTCACATAGCTGCCATCTTCATTCAATTCCAACAAACAAATGCTTTTTATTGTTTCAACCTTGTCATTGCCACGGAAATCATAATCCAGAATTTCATGAACAATATTGCCCACTGTCAATTCTGCTAATGGAGCATCAGCTTTCTTACTAGTATATACATACACTTTATCGTAGACACCAGCATCATTTTTAACAATCAAACACGGACGTCTAACCAATCCACCATTCATTAAAATGATAAATTCCAACGCATCATCCGGCGCATCGGCCCACTTTTCTGCAGGCTTGATAGGGCTGATAGAATAGTCATATTTACCAAATACTACAAAACCTTCCGTCCCTTCCATGTTATTCAGAAGGATTGTCGAGCTATCTGGTTTATTTAAACCAATTTTCCCTTTTACTTCTTCTTTTTTATCCACTTCTAAATCGCCAATTGCGCATGGTGCAATCCCACTATCCGCATCTTTCTTACGATACAGTAATTCTTTTTCATCAACACTGCCGACTGCAAAGAAATCATGAGCAACAATTCCGGTACCCATGTTGACACCTTCCGGCTGCGTCCCATCAACAACATGCAGCATTGGATTGTCACTAGATGGTGGCCATGAAGAGCCAGGCCAATGCCATACCAGCGTTTTCATACCATTGTCAACAAATACATTCCACAGTTGCTCCGCGCGACATTTTCGTGAGTCTAATGCATAACTGACATATTCCGGCCCTTTATCGCTCGGATTATGGAAACAGGTAATACCATGTACATTGGCATAGCAGCCAGTTGCCAACGTTGTCCACATTGGCGGGGTACCTGTAGGATGACCACCAATCATTTCTAAATTTTCATTCGCTGCTCCACGATCAAGCAGTTTTTTAATGTTTGGCAGCTTTCCAGCTTCAATATAATGTTTGGTTGCTCTTGGGTCCAAAGCATCCACACCCAAAATAAGAATCTTATCATTAATCTGTTTGCGACCCATAATCAATTCCTCCTAAAAATTCTTCTTCAAATTTTTCCAACTTCTATAACTTCTACTTCTAATTATCACATGGAAAATGGAAATAACACATTGGATAGCGGCCAGCCAACAATTAAGCTGGTCAAAACAAACAAAGCAACACCTAAACCACAATATTTAAACAAGGACTTTCTTGGAATCCAGCCTTGAGTATTGTGAATCAATGCTCCAGTAGGACTGGAACTTGGCAGGAAAATACCAAAGTCAGCAAACAAAATGATGCATGCACAAACTGCAACTGGATTCAATCCCATAGCAACACTTAATGAGAATGACACTGGTATCATAACAGCACCGACAACTGCATTATTGATAAAATTTGTAACAACAGATGCAATTAAGAAATAGCATACTAAGAATACATAAGGACTTACGCCAGAAAACAATGGTGTAAAAATCGAAGTCAACCAAGCGGAAACGCCAGACGCTTCACTGTTTATGCACTGACACAATAGGAGTGCTGTCCCAAACATAAGAATAATATTCCAAATAACATTACTATAGACAATGTCTTCAAACTTCAGCAGTGGTTCACCATCTACGCGAATCCAGCAGGTAATGCCAATGATTGCCATACCAATACCGACAGTGCCAAAATTGTTAACAAGCTGAGTAATATATAATCCTTTAGGCAAAAAGCTTGGCGCCATCAATAAAATGAAAAGAACAACAAACAGACCAAGAGAAATCTTTTGCTTTTTAGTCATCTTGACCACTTTCGTTTCATCTGGAACATAATTACCAAGCTTTGAGAGATCAATGCGTAAAATAAATTTGCTGATTAACATATATACAATCAATAATACAGCAACAACTGAAAGCGTAAATGCAGTCCATGCAGCATAATCAAAGGAACCGTCATAGGCACCATTAGAACCGGCTGCTAAAAATCCAAAGTTGGTAAATACGGCCATCTTAAATGGCAACATCCATCCACCACAACCGATTAAAATAGCAACTGTAAATGTCATCCAAGCCCCAGTCTTACTGCCTTTTTCATACCCAACTTCATCACAGATCGACCAAAGTAATCCCCAGAAAGCAAGAGTAACTGCTACCTCACTGAGACAAGAGGCACAAATCAATGCACATAAATAAATAAGCGTAATAAAAAGCCACGGCTTTCCTCTGGTAAATTTTCTTGTAACTGACCAGTTTGCAATATATTGAATAACACCAGTGTCCTTTAGCAGACCAACACTTAACATCAACCAGAAGCAAACGCCAATCGTCGGATTATTCATCAAACTTCCCCAAGTAGAGGAAATCTGCATTTGTCCTGTCAAACCAAAAAGGATCAAAGCTAAGATACTAGGCCATATCATATTTGTTGTACACCAACCATAAATTGCACCCAGAAAGATACCTACAACTGTAATTCCCAGTTGTGTCATTGGCGCTGGTGCAGGAATAAATCTAAAAAACACCATAATTGCAACGGCTATAATGGTATGAATATACCATTTTGTTGTCGATTGTTTTTTCGCGACTGACATTATTATCCCCCTACTCTTATTGGCAAAATATTATAAGTTCACATCTATGAAGAATGGCCATCCTTCTTTTCTTTTATTCTATCTATAAATCATTTTTTTAGCAATCAAAGCCTCATTGAAGTAAAATCCAGCATCAACAAATCATTGAATCCAAACTCTTGTTCGGTTTCTTTTCAAAAAAAACGATACCCATCAATGAATGGGTATCGTTTCTATGATTCCGATTTCACAATAAATTTATTTTTCGTCAAAGTCGACGATTTCACCGATGAAGAAATGATGAGGTTCGTCACCGTCATAATAAGCCTGAACGATATCAGCTGGAATGCCTTCTTTCTTGAACGCATCGCTGTAAAGCTTATGGCAGACGAGCGTCAAGGTGGCTTCTTCAAAGCCCATGGTACCATTAGATTTTTCCACTGGCGTCAGGCTGGTGGCTGCCAATTTATCCTCATCACGACCAGAGTGGCTGCCGAGATAAGCCATATCTTTGCGGCAGGATTCTGGGAAGAAGCTGATGGTGTAATAGTCGCTCTTTTCCAGATAGCCGAAGGTGTAGCGGCTAGGTTTGACATAAACCGTTGCAATCTGACGGCCATTGCCGCGTGGTGCCCAAATGGTACCAAGGCTGCCCCAGCTGATGGTCATGGTGTTGTAATTGTCTGGCGTTCCAGCGGTGAGCAGTGCCCAATGGTCATCAAACAGTTTGAAAATGTCTACGTTAAAATCTTTGATTGTTTCCATGTTTTTGCCTCCTAATAAGTCTGTTTTTATTATAGCAGATTCACTGGCCATCATGCAGAAAAAAGATCGTCGGTATTGCCGGACAGCACGCCCTAAAAAACGCCATTTTCTTCACAAGCCGCAAAGAAAATGGCGTTCAACATTTATTACAAGAGCCAGCGTTCCATCTCAACAATCCAGCGATGGGGCAGACATTTTGCACAGACACGAATGGCACCAGCCAGACGGCTGTTGGTGCTGACGTCGCGCCCGCGGGCAGCATCTCGCATGGCGCTGCGTGCAACGGCTTCCGGCGCTTCAAAGCCAAGACGCTTGATCAAGGTCGGCGCCACACCAGCACGGTCAAAGAAGCCCGTATCCATCGGATTTGGACAAACAGCAATGACATGCACACCGCGTTTTTTCTGTTCAGCATTGAGTGCGCGTGCAAACGACAGCACAAAAGCTTTCGTGGCTGCGTAAACGGCAAACCCTGGCTGTGGCAAGAAAGCCGCTACCGAGGCGATCTCGTAGATAACGCCGCCGCGCATCATATAAGGCAGCACCTGCTGTGTGACAGCAACAAGGGCACTGCAATTGAGATCGATCATCCCGGTTTGTTCCTGAGGTGCGATGCTGTCCACTGGGCCGGTTTTGCCATAGCCGGCCGAATTCACCACGGCCTGAATCTGTGGCCGCTGCTCAGCCAGCGCCTCAAACAAACGCTTGCGTTCTTGAGCCTGCGCCAGATCGATGGCAAACTGGCGGCACGGCCATGGCACAGCATTGGCAGTACGCGCCAGTGCCTCCTGATGCCGTGCCACCAGCCACACTTCATCAAACCAGCAGCCTTCACGCTGCCACGCTTCAAGAAAGGCGCGTCCCAAGCCAGACGTTGCACCAGTAACGATGGCAATTTTCATTACTTGTCACTCCCGCCATTTTTGAGATGCTGCGTAGCCTGCATTTGTGCGATTTCCTTGCGGAACAAAAGCTGGGTGCCTTTATAAAGCAGCGGCAGCCCCGCAAGAGTAGCAATACCCAATGCAAGAACCGGCGCACCGATCAATGCTGTCACGCCGCTTACAATGCCCACGGTTGCCACACCCAATGGTACCGACAGAATTGCAAACGATTTTGCCACACGCGCGCACAACGCATTTTTCTTGCCAGCTATCGCCAGCGCAGCCGTTATAGAGAGGCTGTTGAGTGCAAACAAAACGCCGAAGGTTCTATTTGCTGGCCATTTCTTTTTACACACCACCACTTTTGCAGCATGGCCAGCTGTCAGCAAATGCACAGCGCCCGCAAGAATCGTCAGCAGCGCTTCACGTTTGTTGAAGAGCGTGAAAAAACCTTGCATGCCTTTCTGTTTTGGCGCTTCCCAAGCACTAAGCGTGCCGTTTTTAAGCACAATGTGCGCCTCTTTGCCCAGTTCAGCAATCGGCGTATCACTGAGAGAATCAGAATAAACGTGTTCCACCTCTGCCGGATCAAAGCCCGCTTCCACAAATCGCCGCACCTTTTCTGCGCCATAGCAATTCTCACTCAGAAAATGTCCGGTGTATTTGTTGACATCACTGGCAATGACATGGGTCAGGCCCAAGCGTTTGCAAAGCGGCGCTACAATAAAAGCCGGCGATGCTGAAATAACCACATCATCCTGACGCGCCTGGCGTGGATAATAACGCATGATGCGATCTTCATGCGTGTCCCAGAAAGCTTCGATGGCAGCGTCGATGTCTGGTACCGCTGCAAACATGCTGAAATAACGTTCCTTAAAGGTTGTCTTATCAATCTTACCTGCCATGTAAGCAGCCACTGCTGCCAACTGGCGAGGCACATAACGCCATGTACGTGGATAATGACGGTAGCAATAGAGCACAAAATCGCGCGTGCTGTCACCATCGTAAATCGTCTCATCAAAGTCGTATAAATTCATCGTTGATCTCCTCCTTTTTGCAAACCCTGAACGCTTAATAACGCCACTTCATCATCTGTCAGCAAACGCCATGCACCAGGCGCCAGCGCCTCATCCAGCGTCAGCCCGCCAAAGCTGACGCGATGCAGCGCCGTCACAACACCGCCCAGCTCATGCATCATCCGCTTCACCTGGTGGAATTTGCCTTCCCGCAATCGTAAAAAACAATGGCCTGGTGCCACCACGTCCAGCTTGGCAGGTGCGCTTGTAAAATCGCCAAGATCGATCCCTGCTTCGCACTGCGCCGCAGCATCCGCGGCAAGCATTTCTTCATAAAACACCTCGTACACCTTTTCCACATGCTGCTTGGGGCTCAGCAGCCGATGAGCCAAAGCGCCGTCATTGGTAAGCAGCAACAACCCTGTTGTGTCCTTATCCAGCCGGCCCACCGGCATCACCTGCATGCGTGCAAAACGCTCCGGCAAAAGATCCATCACCGTCTCCTGCTCCTTATCCTTGGCAGCTGTGATGATTCCGGCTGGTTTGTTCAGCATCAGCCACACCGTCGGCGCATACACCAAGGGCTGTCCGTCAATCGCCACCTCGCTGTCAGCCGCAACCTTAACAGCCCCTTGCTTTGCGCGCACACCATCAACGGTCACTTGCTGCCGCTTGATCAAGCGTTCAATATCGCGGCGGCTGCCATAGCCCAAATCATGCAGATATTTGTCAAGCCGCATCCTCATCCCTCCTTGATACAAAAGATGGGAGCGCAAACGGCTCCCACCATGATTTTATTCATCGTCGGCATCGGTCGGTTTTTCAAAAACGACCCGCACCTTTTCGATATGACGTTTTTCAACTTCCAGCACTGTAATGGTAAACGGCGGAAAAGTCACCACCTCACCCGGGCTGGCAAGATGATCCAAAAGATCGACCACCCAGCCGCCAAGCGACGACGCTTCAATGTCGTCCTCATAGTCGTCGAAATCGAGCCCGAAAAACTCAAAGAAATCATCAATGTCCATGTTGGCATCGGCCAGATACACCGAAGGTTCAATGGCAATAATTGGCTGCTCTGCCACTTCGTCATGTTCATCCCAAATATCACCGACCAGCTCTTCGATGATGTCCTCAAGGGTCACAATCCCAGCTGTGCCGCCATATTCGTCGACAACCACCGCCATATGCGACTGGTTCTTCTGCAAGCTCAAAAGCAGGCTTGATGCTTTCGACTGAATGAACACCACTTCCACTGGCTGCAGCAAGGACACATACTCGCTCAACTCGCCATCGAGCATGGCGTTAAAGACATCTTTCAAATGCAAAATGCCAATGATGTTATCGATGCTGTCATGATACACTGGCAAACGTGAATAACCTGTGTTGGAAAAAACATCCAGCACATCACGCACATCCATCTCATCATCGATGGACACCACACGCACACGCGGCTGCAAAATATCCTTGACGAGCAGTTCTTCAAAATTGATCGCTGAACGGATCAAATCACTTTCGCGCGCTTCCATCTCACCGCCGCTTTCGGCTTCATCGATCATGTTCAGCAGCTCATCTTCAACATATTCCTCTTCATCATCCTCGCCGCTGGCGCGTTCAATGATGATATGCCCACTGCCAAAAATAAATGTCAGCGGCCGCAGAAGCACCATCAAAAGTTTCAGCGGTTTTGCCACGCGGCAGAACACACGATTTTCAAAGCGCTGCGCAATCATGCGCGGCAATAATTCACCAATAATCAGAATCACCAAAAACAGCACAATGATTCCAATAACAATGCCGTGCTGAGAATAGTAATACATGATGAACAACGTGCCCAACATGATGGCTGCCAGATTCACGATCGTATCACCGATATTGATGGTCGTCAGCACCCGATTGGTGTCATCCAGCATACCCAGTGCCACTGCCGCCGAGCGATTGTCTTCATCTTCCGCCCAATGACGCAACGTGACCGGACTGGCGAGCAAAAACGACATCTCTGCCATGGAAAAAAACGCCGAACACAAGATCAACGCTAAAATGCCCAAAGTATATGTGGCATAAATCATGCTCATCCATCCTCCGTTTCAAAAATTCAGCTGCGGCGTCCCTGCGTCAAAGGGCAGGTCTCATGGGCCTGATGATCATCATTTAATAGGTCCTGCAAACTGATGCTGTTCAAATAATTGCCAATCAGCTCGTCCAAACGTTCCCACACGGGCAGTGTTTGGCAAGCATCGCGATTTGGGCAAGTGTTTTCTTCTCCCTCCAAACATGCTACCGGTGCCAGTGAGCCTTCCATGGTGCGGATAATCTCACCAACGCTGACATCTTCCGGTGCACACGCCAACTGATAGCCGCCGTTGTTGCCGCGGAAACTGGTTACATATCCCGCTTTGAGCAGAGGCGTCATGATCTGCTCAAGGTATTTAATAGTGATATTCTGTCGCTGAGATATTTCCCGCAACGGAATGTGTTTATCCACGCTATAAGTCGCCAGATCAAGCATGACCCGAAGCCCATAGCGCCCCTTTGTTGAAATTTTCACGGTCATCACCCCTGAATAAACATCTTTAACCACATTATAGCATATTACCGTGCTAAATGTTTACCTATTCCTTTGCTCATGTAGGAATAATATCCTAAAAAATTCCGACAACGGCTATAAAATTCCATTATTAACAAAACGATAAAACAATATCATCGTTATGCCAAAGCAATATTTTGAAAACCATCGAAAAAAATGACCCCTGCGCGCCCTCATCCTTGCGCCGCATGCAGCGTTTCGATATAATGAAGGTACTGTGACAAGAAGGAGTGTAGCACATGAGTGGTAAAGCATTTTTACTAACCCAACGTCGTTTGACCGATGATCATTATCTTGCCATTGCGCTGCGTGAAGCACGCGATATGCACAAACCACCGATTACAATGACAAGTTTTTGGAAGCATGCCGATTCCTACGATGCCATTGACGAACCTATTCAAGATATCCTCAACTGGCTGGATCAAGCATCCGAAATTGGTGACTATGTGGTACTTGAAGGCGACGAACGCTGTGTCAAAAAAGTAGCCAGCCATGCCAAGGCACATCGATTGATTCCTGTACAGGCCATCTGGGAACCAGAAGCCGCCATCCGTGATCTTTAAGCCACGCTGATGGATGAGGAAAAAAAGTTAAACATTTTGTAAAAGCTTGATAAATTATTGTTGACAATCCGTACTTAGGTCGCTATAATAAATACTGCAGTTGCGAAATGGACCGTTAGCTCAGCTGGTAGAGCACGCGACTCTTAATCGTGTTGTCCAGGGTTCGATCCCCTGACGGTCCAGAGTTGGCGCGAAGGATGTTTCCTTCGCGCTTTTTTGTTGCCATTGGTTTTTCGTGAACACCGTGTCTATAATATAAGAAACAACAGGCCGGAAATCGCCTGACGCCAGCACGAATCATCGCCTCCAGGCGGTCGACCATCACCGAGGAGGAGTCTTATGGACCTTAAACAACTGGAAGAATACATCATGCAAAGTGATCTTGGCATCGACACCCAGCAGGCAGAAGCGTTTCTGTCACACTGCAACTTTAGTGATGAAGAATTCAATCCAGATGAACTGCTGCACTACATTCGTGAACAAGTGTACAGTTTCAGACGGTTAATGGCTTACTATCGCTGCGCCATGATGGAAATTGAGACAAAATTCAACGTCATCAACGAAGAATTTTCCTATCAATATGAACGCAATCCCATCCAAAGCATCAAGAGCCGTCTTAAAGAGCCAACAAGCATTCATGAAAAGATGGTCAAACACGGCTATATTTTTAACGCCGAATCCATTGAAGAAAACCTTTTCGATGTTGCCGGTGTACGTGTCATATGTTCATTCGTGGACGATGTGTATCGCATTGCCGATGCGCTTCTGCAGCAAGACGACATCACCTTGGTCCGTCGCAAAGATTACATCGCCAATCCAAAAGAAAACGGCTACCGTAGCCTTCACTTGATCGTTTCTGTGCCAATTTTCTTGATGAATGAAAAACGCAGCATGAATGTTGAAATTCAGCTGCGCACCATCGCCATGGATTTCTGGGCGGCACTTGAGCATCAGCTCCATTATAAAAAAGAGTATATTTTCACACCGGAGATGGCTGCAGAATTAAAAAAATGCGCCGATGTCAGCAGCGAATTGGATCAGATGATGAATGGTCTCTGCGTCAAGATTCATGCCGAAGAGGGCTGCGACACCAAAAAGAAATCTCTATTCTAAAATACGAATGCCCCAAACATTTACGCGGTAAATGTTTGGGGCATTTTTCACTCCTTTTATTTTGTCAAGGTATGGGCAACGGCTTCTTTCCAGCCGTTATAATTTTTCTCACGTTCCTCATCACTCATCGATGGTTGATACACACGCGCCAAGCGATGGCTGCTGCGCGCCTCATCTTTGTCTTTCCAGAAGCCAACGGTCAGTCCTGCCAACAGCGCCGCACCCATAGCGGTACTTTCAACAATCTCCGGCTGCTCAACGCAACGATTAAGAATGTCTGCCTGAAATTGCATGAGAAAACCATTCTGAGAAGCGCCGCCATCAACACGCAGGCTTGCCATATCCACATGTGTATCCGCTTCCATAGCCTCAAGCACATCACGCGTTTGATAAGCAATGGCCTCTAACGCCGCGCGGATGATATGCGAACGGCCAGTGCCGCGCGTCAGCCCTTGAATGGTGCCACGTGCATACATATCCCAATAAGGCGCGCCCAGGCCTACAAAAGCTGGCACAAGATAGACACCGCCATTGTCTTTCAATTTTTCGGCAAAAAATTCGCTGTCGGATGATTCCTCAATAAAGCGCATCTCGTCGCGCAGCCACTGAATCACAGCACCGCCCACAAAGATGGACCCTTCCAACGCATAATCCGGCTTTGCATCAAGGCCTGCAGCAATGGTGGTCACCAAACCATGCGCGCTCTTGGTCGGCGCCTTGCCAATATTCATCAGCAGGAAACACCCCGTGCCATAGGTATTCTTCGCTTCGCCCTGTTCCCAGCACATCTGTCCATAAAGGGCTGCCTGCTGATCGCCAGCAATCCCTGTCACAGGCACTTCAATATGCGCCGAACCAATGGACGCCGTGCCAAAATGATACCCCGACGGACGCACCTCCGGCAGCATGCAGCGAGGAATATTGAAATAATCCAGAATTTCCTGGTCCCATTCCAAATCGTTGATGTTAAACAGCATGGTACGCGATGCATTGGTATAGTCGGTTGCATGCACACGACCTTCCGTCAATTTCCAAAGAATCCATGTATCCACCGTGCCAAAAAGCAGCTCACCAGCTTTGGCGCGGCTGCGGTCTGGGTCCACACGATCAAGAATCCAGGCCAGTTTGGTCGCAGAGAAATAGGCATCAACAACCAGCCCTGTTTTTTCCAACAGTTTTTCTTCCCACTCACTGCCCTTGATGCGTTCGCACACATCTGCCGTACGGCGGCACTGCCAAACAATGGCATTATACACCGGCTTACCTGTCGCACGATCCCAGACAATGGTGGTTTCACGCTGATTGGTGATACCAATAGCCTTCACATCATCAGGATGAATGTTTGTAATGGCCAGCAATTCCTGAAGAACACCAAAGGACGAAGCCCAGAGCTCCATTGGATCTTCTTCCATCCAGCCCGGCTGCGGATAATATTGATTGACCTCCTGCTGGCGCATGCCAGTGATGGTCTGCGCATGATCGAATGCAATCGCGCGCGTGCTGGTGGTTCCGATATCTAATGCTACTACATAGCCCATTGCTTTCGTTCCTTTCTCATTGCAAATTTTTTCGGATGTTCATGGCTTCTATTATAACAAATCCTTCACCAATTAGAAACGCTTTCCGAATACTTTTAGCATCTATCATCCATTGATCACAAAAAAAGGCACACGCCATGGCGTGTGCCTTTTTAATCATTTCAAAGCTAGTTGACCGTACCAGTGTTTTCACCACCGCCGGTGCCCCAGCCACCTGTACCAGTTCCGGTACCACCGGTGCCAGTGCCCCAGCCTCCGGTGCCAGTTCCTGTACCTGTGCCGGTTCCTGTACCACCAGTACCAGTGCCCCAGCTTCCGGTACCTGTTCCTGTTCCTGTTCCTGTTCCTGTTCCTGTACCAGGGCCAGTTCCGGTACCCGTATTCGTTCCTGTATTATTATCGGTCGTCGAATCGGTTGTGCTGGAATCCGTCGTCGTGCTGGAATTCGTGTTTGAATTGGAGCTGTACTGATAGTAGGAATACGTGTTGCTGGAATACGTGGTTGGTTCCGTACCAGACTTATACAACTCTGTTGAGCGATAAGAGTATGGCGTAGAACGTGTTGCCAAAAGACCGCTCTTGGTATCAATCGTCACTTCTGTCAAACCATCCGGCTCTTTAAAGTTTTCAACATCAAGACCTTGATGAACATGGCTCATGATCGCTGCCCAGACAGCTGCTGCTGAACTGGATGTTGAATAAATCGTCGCAGCCTGATCATAACCGAGCCAAAGCGCTGCTGTGTACTGTGGCGTGTAACCGCAGAACCACAAGTCTTTGGTGTCATCGGTCGTACCAGTCTTACCAGCAGTTGGACGGCCATCATAGATCTGCCCTGCGCTGCCGATCCCATCGCTGACAACACTCTGCAGGCAGCTGGTGATCATGTACGCAGTGGTTTCTTCCATTGCGCGATGGCTTTCTGGCTCTTCCTGCCAGATTACATTGCCATCACTGTCGGTGATGCTGGTAATTGCACGTGGCTTCGTATAAATTCCTTCGTTGGCGAAGCATTCATAAGCGCCTGCCATCTCCAGAACAGAGACCCCGTTGGTTAAGCCACCCAAGCCGGCAGAAATGGTTAAGTCGGTGACCCCATTGTCTGATTTCTCGACAAGGGAGGTAATGCCGCAGTTCTTCGCAAATTCAACACCGGTTTCTGGGCCGATGTCATTGACCACCTGCGCCGCCACAGTATTCAGCGACTGTTCCAACGCATAACGAATGGTCACGTTGCCATGAGAACTGAGATCGGCATTTTTAATGGTATGACCATCGACTGTATACGGTTCATCATCGTAAACAGTCCCTGTTCCCATATCGGCCTTTTCAAAGGCTGGACCATAGACAAAGATCGGCTTGAAGGACGACCCCGGCTGCCGCTTGGCCTGCCAAGCGTTGTTCCACAAACCAGCTGTGCCTTCTTCCTGATGCCTGCCGCCAATCATGCCAGCTATCGTTGAATCATCGTTGTTCAATACAACCATCCCGGCCTGAAGATAGCCTTCCCCAGCACCAACAGGGAAGTTGCCATCGTTTTCAAAGTAATCATACATGTAGCTTTGAAGGTCTTGATCCAACCCAGTATGAATGATATAACCGCCACTATAAAGCTCTTGTTCACTAACATTGAGCAGGGACGTTGCCTCCTGAACCACGTAGTCAATATAGCTCTGGTTGTAGGCTTGGGTTTCAGTGCCATTATCCGTGGTAATCGACCCCGTAACAATTTCTGAGTTATTGGCTTCGTCGTATTCTTCCTGCGTGATAACACCATTGTCAAGCATTGCACTCAATACTTGCTCACGGCGCACCTTTGCGTTTTCTGGATCTGTAATTGGCGACCAGTACGTTGGATTTTGAATCATCCCTGCCAGTAACGCAGAATCTGCAATGGTCAGTTCATCAGCATGCTTGCCAAGAATATCTTCTGCAGCTGCTTCAATCCCATAGCAAGCCTGTCCACTCATCCCAATGCCTAAATATACGCGGTTGAGATAAGCTGTCAAAATTTCATCTTTGTCGTACGCATTTTCAATACGTACCGCTAAAACAGCTTCCTGAATCTTACGTTTGTACGTTTTTTCATCACGGTTTTCCATGACCAAACCAGCCAGCTGCTGGGTAATGGTACTACCACCTTGGACAATACCACCAGCACGCAAGTTTGCGACCATCGCGCCGCCGATACGAATCGGATCGACCCCATGGTGATCATAGAAGCGCTTGTCTTCAATAGAAACAACCGCATCTTTCATATTCTGCGCAATTTCATTGGATTCAACGCCGATATAATTGGTATCTACCATCTTATCGACGAAAACGCCATCCTTATCGACAATATAGCTCGTTACATCAAAATCTGTGACATCGGTTTCTTCAATTGATGGCATGCCACTGGTTGCTGCCAGAATTACTGTCCCAACGGTACTAATACCCACAACGACCAGCAACAGCAAAATCAATAAAATAAAATGTGATAATTTCAAACTGGAAACGACCTGTTTGATACTTTCGCGTAAGGACTTTTTCTTTTTATCACTCATGCAACAGCCCTCCTTATCGTCCCCATTATAGCATAGAACCACCATAATCCCTAGGAGAACTTCCCCCTTGTCGGTAAAAATTCATTATTTCTTTATGAAAACCACGACTTTTCCCCACATATTGTCACCAGATTTCGATATAATAAGAGTAAGATATTGCGTATTATTTTGCAAAGGAGGCACCCATGCTTCACTTTTTTTCACGCCTGCTCCGTCGTCTGCTGCGATTTGTCATCGTTCTGGCATTGTTTTTTGCCGTGATGGCTTTAGCGATATTCGGCGTCATTGGCTATCATTCCTATCACGAAGCCACCAGCGCGCGCCCTATCAACCAGGCAATGGCAGAGGTCCAGGCACAGCCCGACTATACACCTTTGGATCAAATTCCTCTTATTTATCAAAATGCCGTTGTCGCCACCGAAGACCACCGCTTCTATGATCACCATGGCTTCGATATCATTGGCACAGCACGCGCCCTTGTGCGCAACGCCATCAGCGGTGAACTCCAAGAAGGCGGCAGCACCATCACTCAGCAGCTGGCGCGCAACCTTTATTACACACAAGAGCAAACACTTTCTCGCAAGATTGCCGAATTGATCACTGCAGCAAAAATCGAAAGTCAGTATTCAAAAGATGACATTCTTGCCGCTTATATCAACACCATTTATTATGGCGACGGCTACTACAACATCGCCGACGCCAGCTGGGGCTATTTCGGCGTCGCGCCAGCAAATTTAAGCGACGGCCAGGCCACCATACTCGCTGGTGTACCGAACGCACCAAGCGTTTACGCGCCAACCGTCAACTACGACCTCGCCCGCCAGCGTCAACGGCAAGTGCTCAACCGCATGGTGGATGAAGGTTATCTCAGTGACGACGAAGCCACCGCCATTTATAATGAAGGATAAAAAAATAGCAGGATGAGCGTTCATCCTGCTATTTTTATGTCAGCGCACGGTATTATCTGGCGACAAGCCCATCATTGACCGCAGCACATTGCCGACACGTTTATACAATAAATATGTCAACAATGATGTCACACCATGTTTGATAATGTTGAACGGAAAGACTGCAAAAATCATCAAGGTTACGGTATCGTTAACCCATGGATTGACCGCATGGCCCATTGCCACAATTGTTTCAATAGGCAGTCCGTACAAGCTTGCATACATCGGCAGCATGATGTAGGCATTCAAAAAAACATACACCACACTGACGAAAATCGTCGAAAAAACGAGCGCAATTTTTGCGCCTTTTTTTGTATGCATGCGGCGATAGATCAATGATGCCGATAAAATGAAGCACATACTGCCAATCAAATTCGATAAATCACCGACAAAAACGGTCGATGTACCCTGAAACATCAACTTGAGCACAATCTTTACTAAAACTACACCACAGCCTGCCACTGGCCCTAAGAAAAAGCCCGCAAAAAGTGCTGGCAGTTCTGCAATGTCAAATTCATAAAACGATGGTACGAACGGCAACGGAAAACGCAGCAGCATCAACACACAGCTAAGCGCGCCCAGCACACCGACAAAAGCAACGGTTTTCACACGATTATAACGACTCATATCAAGTCCCCTTTCCTAATCGCCGGCACAAAAAATGTCCCTGGCGATACATAAAATCCCAGGGACACCATCTTCTCCCATCCAGACTATACTGTCGGTACCGGAATCACACCGGTTCATGCCTTTCGGCTCGCGGACTATACCGCCGGTGGGGAATCACACCCCGCCCTGAAGATTTGTAACATATTTTATTCGATTAAAAGTCTACGCGTTCTCACAAACGCTGTCAAGATATTTGTCTGTTTTATAAGCCGTCATAAAGAGCCACTTAGGCCTGTGCCTGCATTTTTTCTTTGAATGCACGACCAGCTGCGTTCTGATCCTTCATGCACTGAATGAATTTTTCACGAGTGATGTCTTTAGAACGGAACTTCCATTCAGCACCGGTGACAGACTTGTCTGCCATGCTGTCAAATTCACTTTCATCAATGTTAAGATCATCGAAGCAGATTGGCAGTCCAAGATCATAGTTGAACTGCATGATACGGTCACGCATTTCAAGCTGCTTGTCGTAAGTCAAAAGGCAGAGCACACCGAGAGAAACGATTTCACCATGACGGTGTTCTTCGCCAGCAGGGGTACCAACAGTGCCATAATATACGCAATGTGCCAAAGAAGAGTTATAGTAGTATTCTGGCATGTGTGTAACCATGTTGGAAACCAAACCAGTGGAAACGATGATGTCAAGAATGACTTCACGCAATGCTTCGCTGTCTTCACCTTTCTTGCTGGATTCCATGGCTTCTTTCCCATATTTCAGCAATGGTTCTGTGCAGATCTTACTGAGCTGAACCCCCATCAATGGTGTATGAGAAAGCTGATCGTCGCGGCTGGAGAATACGGCTTCGCATTCTTTGGAAAGAGCATCACCGATACCAGCCCAAAGCATTTCTGTTGGAGATTCTGCAATGATCTGTGTATTGATGAACGTATGCTCAGCAAGCTTTGGATAATAGTAGCTGTTGAGGCTGCCGTCTTCATTATACATAACGCAAATAGCTGTTACAGATGCGCAGTTACTGCCTACAGTAGGGAACAGGAACAGTGGCTTGTCCATTTTATCGGCAACATATTTGCAAGTATCGCAGGCACGGCCACCGCCAACACCAAAAATAATATCCGCTTCCTGAACGGTCGGGTTGGCAATCAACGCATCCCCGTTTTCATAAGTCGAGTTGCCACCATACCAAATGAAGTCCAAAATTTCAACGTTGGAATCCTTAATGCCTTCCAAAATCGCATCTTTGGCCTTGGCCATAGCTGTTTCCCCGCCGATGACGACAGCCTTATTGCCGTAATATCTTGCAAAATAACCGATCTTTTCATAACAATCTGCCCCGATGGTGTATTGAGGCAATGCAACACTGTAACTATTCATAGTAACTGACACTCCTTCTGATGATGTTCAAGCCTTCACAACGGAAGGCCACGATACATTGGCCAGAAAGCAAGCGCCTGGTGAATGCGCCGACAAGTTGTCGACGCATTCGCCAAGCCCTTCCTCTTGCTGTTATACATCACAGCCTCTTGTATCGATTTCTATTGTATTATAGTTCTCTCTCACTCAACAATCAATCCCCCAAAGAAATATTTTTTTATTTATTTTATTCAAAAAAAGAGGCAGCGTTCTCATGAACGCTGCCTCTCACTGTATCATTTTATCCTTTGTTGTTATTGCTGTTTGCAGATGTATCAGAACTGTTATCATCTGTATTAGCGCTGTCTTCCTTGGCATCAGCAGATGTTGTCTGTTCTTTGGTCGCTTCATCCGCCAACTTGTCTTTTTCCTTACGCTCATCGCTGGCCAATTCATCATAGAGCGAATCGGCGATCAGCTTCGCAAATTGTTCCGCACCTTCCGGCGTTGGATGCGTGCCGTCTTCATACAACCATTCCGGATGTTGTGCAATGAAACTGTTCCAATCGATAAGGTGGAAATTGTCTTTCTTGCTCTTATCAGCATAGCTTTGCAGCATGGCATTCACGCTGTCCTGCCACTCACGCGGCACCTTCGTGTTCATCAGGAACACTTCGCGATCCCCTAATAGCTCCATGAGGCTGTCCAGCTGTTCTTCCGTAAACGGACCATTGGACCCCAAAACAATGACAACAATATCATTCATATTGCCAGCATCAATCAAACTTTTCACCACGTCGTTGCTCTGGCTCAATTGACGGCCCACTTTCCCATCAATATAAGACTGTGGAAAAACTTCCGTGAGCGGTGCTGCCGCACCAAGCAAAATAGAATCTCCCACAAAAGTGACTTTAAGTTCACGGCAATAGAGCATGACGGAGCGATCCAGATAAGGAATGTCTTTGATTTCCGCTTGCTCGTTGCGTTCGCGCAGCGCTTCCTGTTTTGCCAACAGCGCTTCATTAGCAGCTATCTGTGCCTGCATCTCAGCCACTGTTTCATTGTCACCACTTTGCGCTCGCGCAAAACCAACACCACTGGAGACACAAAGTGCCACTACCAGCACCACCGCTGCAAAATGCAGCTTATTCGTAGCCACCGACGCAAGGAAATCGGCAATACGCTGTTTGTCAGGCAGTTGTCCTTTTGTCACTTTGCTGACAAAACCTTGCTCAATGAATTGATATGTCGCCAGCGAAAGCACCAGCAAAATGATCCACTGAATCCATTTATTGGACGCCAAAAATGGCGTCATATTCCCCATCGTCAAGACAGGATAATACCACAAGTAGGTGCTAAAGGTACATTTGCCCAAGTAAGTCAGAAGACGCAGACTAAAAAGACGCGCCACCAAACTTCCTGGCACCGTTAAAGCGGCGATCGTGATGGTGCTGACCACCGCGCCCAAAAACAAACCACCGCGATAGGTCCACACCGACTGATCCTGCAAGCGTAAGGCAAGCAAAACCAGCAGTGCAATGCCAATCACACTGACGATATCGGCTAAAACGCCCATCTTTCGCCCATGCTGCTGCACCATTTTTCCCGGCCGCCAAATGCAGCCTAAGGCGCCGCCAAGCGCGAAAGCATAGAGTCGTGTATCGGTACCGTAGTATACACGTGAAGGATCCCCGTTACCGCTATAAAGCACCGCCATGAGCACCGCACTGACCACTGCCAGCACCAGCTGCACCGCTGCCAATGCAAAGGGACCTTTCTTCATACGGCGCAGCAGCATGAAAAGCAGCGGCCACACCACACACAACTGCATCAATACTGCTACATACCAGAGATGGGTAAAAGCAGATGGATGCACATATTGTTCAAAATAGGAATACCCCAGATTGATTTGCCACCAATTGTTCACATACACGACGCTCGAAAGCAGGGCTCCGCGAATGTTGTACAAAAGATCTGGGAAAAAAATGTTGATCACTGACACCGACGCCAGAAACACCAGCACCATTGGTATTCCCAAGCGCAATACACGCTTAACCAAATAGGCTGCATAGTTTCTCTTAAATCCCTTGATCTCCCATTTCAGCAAACTGCGTGCCAGCAGGAAACCAGAAATGACGAGAAAAAGATCCACACCAATAAAACCACCAGCCAAACGATGCGGTGCATAATGGTAGACCAAAATGGCCACCATGGCCAGCACACGCAAGCTGTCCAGCGCCGGATAATAGGATTTTCGGGAAGTTTCTTTGCTCACAATATCCCCTCTTTGTTTATCACTTCACCATTGCACGAAAAACAAAGTCATTGTCTCAATTCTGAATGTCTCCAGTTTCTTCATACTCTTCCTGCCACTTCAAATGCTGTTCATAGTCATTGGTGTAAAACACTTCACCAGTATCAATGTTGGCATAGAAATAGAGGTAATCGCTGGCGGTTGGTTCTAAAGCCGCAACGATGGCATCTTCACTTGGACTGTTAAATGGTCCTGGTGGCAAGCCAGTATTCAGATACAAATTATATGGAGAATCCACTTGCAGATCGTCATACGTCACGATCTCTTTATGGGTGCCCAATGCATAGAGCACACTGATGTCGGACTGGATTGGCATGTTTGCTTGCAAACGATTGTAGAAGACGCCTGCAATGAGCTTTCGGTCTTTGGTTGTTACACCTTCTTTTTCAACCAAAGAAGCAATGCTCATGATATCCTGCAAGCTGTAGCTGGAGGCATCAATATCTGCCTGATACTTACTGAGAACTTCATTGGTTTTATCAACCATCTGAGTCACCAAGGTTTCCAAGGTGTCATCAGATGCCATGTCATACGTAGCAGGGAACAGATAGCCCTCCAACACATAACGCACATTGGCATTATTGTAAGAATCGGTAAGGATCGGATACTGCTGCACCAGTTTTTCCAAGAACTCTCTATTGTTCATGAGATCAAGGAAATCCTGTTTGCTGTAGCGCGTGCTTTCATCAATAACATCACCGATCTGATCGATGGTCAGCCCTTCATTGACCGTTACCTTTACAAGGCCAGCCTCTTCTGCGCCTTGCTGCAAGGTTTCAACCACTTCCTCCAACGTCATGGATGGCGCCAGGTCATGCACCCCAGCTTGAAGATTGCTTGCGACCCCTTTCAACCGCACATAAAGGCTGAAAGAATTTGCTGAGCGGATGATGCCTTGTTGTTCAAGGATATCCCCCATTTCGCTGACAGGCGTGCCAGCCGGAATTTCCACTTCTACCAACTGTGTATCGTCAGCATTCGCCGGCAGCACCCAGTTGCGGCCAAACTGCACAACAGCAACGACGACAATGGCCATACACACGAGAAGAACAATGGCCACCCACGGAATGCGGCGGCGGCGTTTTTTTCGTCTCGGAGGCTGTTTATGGCTGCCACCTTGCGGCGCCGGCTTCCGTTTTGGCGCTTGCCCTTCAGAAGCTGCCGCACGACGACCAGCCTGTTCTTTGGCATTCCCTGACTGAGCAGCCCGTTGTCTGGCAGCAGCAGCTTGCATGCCTTTCCGCCGTGCTTCTGCGCGCTGTGCAGCTGCATCCTCCAGCGTTTTTGCCTTTTGTGGCGCTTGCTGGGTTGGATTTTTAGCCTGAGCGGTGTTCTGTTGCATGATACGTTCATAAGGAGGCAGGTCCGACGTTGGTTTCTGACCACCACCCTGTTTTGGATCATTTGACACGGAGTTCACGCTCCTTTTAAGGTTATTTTCAAAATGCAAATCAAGTTCATTGTAGCACATGGCCATAGCTGGCACAACCGCCACTTTGCCCGATTATCCGCGCAATATAACCAGGTTTCTTAACAAAAAGAGGGGGTGCTGTTTGCGAACAGCTCCCCTCTTTGATCGGCCTCTAAGGCATGTATTTTATTTAATTTTCCAGCTTGATGACGTGGTCAAACATTGCGCCTGCTTGTTTCACACGTTCGCTGCCACCGAGCACGCAGAGATGGTTCTCTGCCATCGCCTGCCGCAGCACCGGTGCATACGCACGCAGTTCATCAACCGTTGTCGCCAATGCTTCTTCCTGCGCCTTCACAATGTCTTCGCGCGTTGCCCCATTGACATGGCTGGTTAAGGACCAAGTACCCTGAGCGCGTGCTGTCATCACAGGGTTGAATCGGTTCATGACGCCAATGATGACATTGGTCAGCGACGCGTCATCCATCTCCAGATTTTCCAGCCAGTCCGCCATGCCATCATATACTGCAATGGTATTTTCCAAATTTGGGTCACGATAGGAATAGCAGCTGACACTGCCGTTGCGGCTGAAGCGGATTCCCTGGCCATAGGCACCGCCTTTGGCGCGAATGTTATTATAAAGGTAGTCATTGGTCAAAAGATTGGACAATACTTCCATCACACCGCTGTAGCGCACGCCCAAAGGACGCAGATCTGCACCTTTTGCCACATATTGCACATTGGCTGAAGACTGAATGCCTTCATTAAGCACTTCCACCGGCACCTGCCAATCAGCATGCGGATACTCCACATCCGGCAGGCGTTCGAGCCATTCAGCAAGCAGCGGACGAATTGCTGCATAGCTTTCATCACTGCCAGTCACAGAAACAATCATGCCTTTGCGCGTCAAAAGCTTCGCATAAAGGCCCTGTACCCGTACCAGCACGTCATCAAAGCGTTCATCAAAATGATTGTCAAGGTCCTGCAGGAAGAACAGGAAATCAAGGCCGTTCAGATATTCATTGAAACGGCTGAACGCACTGTGGTACGCCGTCACACGGCCTGCCACCACAGTATGTCCCTGTTGGAAAATGCCCATTTGAATCTGGTTCTTCAGCATCTGAACCACTTCACGGAAACGTTTTTTATCACTGAAATCGCTCTTGGTCAGCTGCTCCCAGGCAAGGTTCAAAAATCCAGCGGTGTCTTCCGGGCTCAGCGTCTTCGAAGATACGAGAAGTTTGTGAGTAAACTTGTCAGGATCATGATAATCCTGGATGGCGCGGCTGGTGATGCGAATGCCGCCGCTGGTCAAATATTCCGCCGTGCTGAGGGCACTGTATGTGTAGTTTTCTGTGTCCACCGCACCGATCAAACTAGTCAGCAGGCTGAGGTATGGCAGATCGTCAACGTCAATATGATCCAGAGACAGCAGCATATCGGTATAATCAATGCCTGCCGTGAAAAGCGGATGATGCAGCACCGTCACGCCGGCAATGGTTTCTTCGCTGCACGGAATCACTGGGAAACTGCCGGTCACATCGGCGCGTTCCAAATGCGGAATGGTTGCTTTTTCTTCCGGCGTGTCTTCACGGTTCTGACGCGCCAGCAAGCGCTGTGTTTCTTCCACCAGTGCTGCCACCTCGTCTTCGCTCAAGGAAGCCTTGTAATCAGCCAACGCCTTCGTAATGGCGGCGTCTTTTTCATCGTTCTTTCCTGGCTGTGGACGCACCGTCAGAATCACCTTGTGCGGGTTGTTCAAAATGCGCTCTTCAATGTAACGTTCATAATAATCGCTCGCAATATTTTCGCGCAGCATGGAAAGCGTGTCATTGTAGCACAGTGCATCAAATGGGTCGCCATCATAAAGCCAGGTTTCAAATGCATTGATATAGTAGATAATGCCGCGAGTGGTGTAGCCTTCTGCCTCGCGCAGTGCGTATTCCATCTTGTTCACAGCAGCCGTCAATAGATCTTTATCAATGCCATCGCGCACCAAACCGCGCAGGGTGTCTTCAACAATGCGCACAAAGTCTTCGCGCTTGGCCGCATCCGTTTCTTTTGCCACAATGCCAAATGGCAACTGCAAACCATCGTTGCTGAAGGCAGAAACATCTTCACCAATGCCAGCAGCCAAAAGTGCATTTTTGACCAATCCAGCCTGGGAATCCACCAATACTTCACTGAGCACTTCTTCCACAAAAATATCAGCAGGGTCTTTGCGCGTACCCAAAGAAACCGCATACGCCAGAAAATCTTTGTCCGTCGTATCGGCATCTGGTGCCACCGAATAGGTGGCTTCTACTTCCTGTGGTGCCGCAAAGGCCTCCTGCCAAGAAATAGCAGAATCCACTTCCGCCTTGTCATAATCGTTCAGATAAGCTTCATCGATGTGAGACAGAAAATGTTCAATGTCACCATCGCCATAAATGAAGATATAGCTGTTGGCCGGGTGATAGAGACGGCGATGGAAATCCAAAAAGGCTTCATAAGTCAGGCTAGGAATCTCATAAGGATCACCGCCGCTCTCTTTGCCATAAATGGTATCCGGATAGAGGCAGGACAAGATCATATCTCCCACCTGCGCATCGGCACTGGACAGCGCACCGCGCATTTCATTGTAAACCACGCCGCGATAGCTTATCGCGTCTTCCGGCTTTTCAATGTGATAATGCCAGCCTTCCTGCAGGAAAATTTCTTTGCGCTCATAAATAGCCGGATGGAACACCGCATCAAGATACACATCCATCAAGTGGTCGAAATCCTTGTCGTTTTGGCTTGCCACTGGATAGATTGTCTTATCAGAAAAGGTCATCGCGTTCAAAAAAGTGCTAAGACTGGAACGCAAAAGATCCATGAACGGTTCTTTTGTACGATATTTCTTTGAGCCATTGAGCACACTGTGCTCCAGAATATGTGCCACACCGGTGCTGTTGGCTGACGGTGTGCGGAAGCCGATGCCAAACACCTTATTGCTGTCATCATTGGCCAGCTGCAGCAGCCGTGCGCCGCTCTTTTCATGAATGAAAAGACGCCCCAGGCTGTTGGTTTCCGGCACCTGCCGCTCTTCCACAAGACGGAAGCCGGATACAACTTGTTGAATTTCCATAATTAAAACTCCTTTCGGTGAAAAGCTTCTATAAAAAAGAGATTCTGCAAAATCATTTTAGAACAAGCAACGTTTGCGCCTGTCCCCTCATTATATCATCCTGTCTGCTCGGCAACAATGCCGAGCAGAGATTGCCCGCACAGAAAAAGACCGCGCCGCCATCGGCACGGTCCCTTTTTCAGCGTTTCCGCTTATTGTTGCGATTATTGGTTTGACGTTCGCGCTTTGTGCGCGATGTCTGCGGAGATGATGAACGCGCCGCCGTCTTTGGCGCTGCACTTTTCTGCGGCGCACGGATATTTGGCGTGGTGCGTTTTTCCGGCATATAGATGATTGGTTCCTGCTTCACAAGCGGTGACTCATAGCGCTGCTGCAAATTTGCCTGCACACGCTGCTGCGTTTTCACCTGACGTGCACGCACCGAGCGTGACAATTTGCGCGACCGCACTTCCTGCCGCCCTTCAATATACAGCAGAATAAAATAAATGGCTGGCACTGCATAAAACACAAACAATGCCACCGCAGCCAAAAAAGCAAAGACACTAAACTGCACATCCCAAGCGATCCAAAAGTTTCTAAAACTCAGTCCCGCTGCCACGATCACTGCCAGCACCGGCAAGATCAAGCCTGGACGTGCATTATTGTGACGTGACAGTTGCTTTTCAAGGCGATAGCCAAAATATAATACAGCAGCATAGATAATGAAGATGATCAACGTTCTTAAACTAAACACTCTGCTGCCTCCTCTTTTTAGATAAGGTTGTTATTCTCTATATTGTACCGAAAACCACACCCCATTGCAAGCTGCAAAAAATAAGAGCGCCGAAGCGCTCTTAAATCATTCATTATCGTTCAACTAAGACACCGATGGTTGTTGTGCCATTGGCCGCATATTGTGGTGTTACTTTGCAGCCGAGGGCTTCCGCTAAGAAACGCAGTGGCACCATCGTGCGGTTATCAGAATTGATGAACGGTGCAACATCCATTGTCGCCGGCGTGCCATTCACCGTATAGTTTGTGGAGCCAATCGTCATGATGATGCTTGTTCCACCGTCAACCGTAGTGATGGTCTGAGTGCTGTTGTCATAGGTAACAGAACCGCCAAGGGCTTCTGCCAGGAGACGATATGGCACGAACGTGCGATTGTCCTGAACCACTGGCTGCGTATCTGCAGTATAGGTGATGCCATTGACAGAATAACTGTTGCTGTTGATGTTCAGCTGCAAACTCATTTCATTTTCGCCAGTGCCTTCTGTGAAACTGAAATTGGTGAGTGCAGTCTGATAGAAACGACCGCTGTTATCGCGGAAGATAATGTACAGCTGTGCATCAGCCACGGCATCACTGGAAATCAGCATGGTGCCGGAACCATTGGTGGTCAGAGAGCTGAGATTGGTGACAGTCCCTGCCATTTTAGCGGTGCTCTGAGAATCGGTTGGTTTGATGACCACTTCAGCAACCGTTGGTTCCCAAACCAGGCGCAGACGATTGCCGGAACCATCGGCCAACTGGAAGGTGACCGCACGAGCGTTGCCGCTGCTGCCAGAATCCGGCGTCAGGATCAAGCTCTTGTCGCCAGCCTGGACCGTCAGTTCAACGGTGCGTGAGAAAGAGCCCACCATTGCCGTCACTTGAATCTTGGTGCCAATATAGCTTTGGTCGGAACCAACAGTGAAACGGCCGTTGGCATCAAAGGTGCCTTCTGCCACAGCATCACCGCTGTAACTGAAAATCACTGAACCAGTGTAATCATAGGTATTGCCTGCTGCATCAGTCAATTGAATGGTTGGGGTAACAGATTCCCCAAGAGAAACGGTGCTCGATGGATAAGAAAATGTCATGGATACTGCTTTGTCAAGGATTTCCTGCTGGTCCTTATCTGGCTCATCAGTGGTGCCGGAATCGCCGCCTTCAGTCACATCCACACGCACGGAAGGCAGGTTGACCGTCTCGCCGCCAGACAAGAACGTCAAAGTGTAATATGCTGTTTCGGCACTGTCTTTGAGCTGCACCTTCACAGAACCATCATAAACATCCGGCAGATCCACGGTATACATGCCAAGATCCTTGTCATCCTTGTCATAACGCATGACAATAACTTTATCATCCGCATGTGGCACATAATCTTTGTCAAAGACCAGCGTTGCAAATACGGCATCGCCTTGGGCAACCTTATCAGATTCCACTTTCATTTCTGTTGGCGGATGTGGATCGGCATCCGATGCAACGGTCACTTCACGAGAAATCATTTCCGAACCATTCTGCATGCGCAGCTCGATCTTATCACCAGCTGCCACGCCTTTTGCAGTACCACCTTCCGGAACATACTCAAGGTTAAAATACATGCGATTCGGGTTTGAAATTTCCCCGCTTAAAGAGCCAGAATTCACTTTGGTACCATTCACATAGATTTCATACTTATCTCCATCTTTGCCGTTGGTAAACGTCACCCAAAGTTTTGTATCGCCTGCTTTCGGCGGATCGATGCTGGTCACTTCGGCTGCATGACCAGCACTTGGTGCCAATGGCAGCAGCACGCAAATCGCCAGCGCGCCAAGGGCCATTGGAAGGATTTTTCGCAAATTCATAGGTTCACATCCCTTTCTTTACATAGAGAAAATTTGCACTCGTTTCATCCATGATAATATGATTCCCTATAAATTTCAAGGGACAAGGCGGAAACAAAAAAAGACTGCCGCAAGGCAGTCTCTGATCGTCACCATTTTAAAATGACAGGCTGGTAACGTTTCCTATCACAGCGCTCTTATTCATCATTGCGAGAAATGGTGACCGTCGTTGCACCATTGTCATCAGTGCCTGTTTCGATGGCATAGCCAAGTCCATCAGATACAAAACGCACTGGTACCATGGTACGGCCATCGCTGTTTACATATGGCGCCATGTCCATCCATTTCAATGTGCCATTCACCGTGTACACACTCGCCAGCGTGTTCATGACCACTTCATTGTCATCGGTGGTAATGGTCACGTCGCCAGTGGCAGCGTCGTAATTGACTTCTGCTCCAAAGCCTTCAGCCACAGCGCGCAGCGGCACATACACACGCCCGCCATTGAGCACTGGCACCCCATCTTTAATAGAAATGGTCTCATCATCCAGCTGCATGTCGCTGACACCAACCGTCAAGATGATATGTTGAGCCGCGTCGTCCTTTGCAAAAACTGGTGCTGCTGAACTCAGCAATACCACCATGGTCAGCATCAGCGCCACAGCCATCTTTTTGAAATGATTGATTCGTCCCTGATTCATTGTATCCTCCTCCTCTTGAGAAAATAGGTGCGAAGCAACGGTTATTATCATAACGCATTTTCCTGCGCGAATCTCAACAGCGCCATGACAATTTGCCGCTATCACCACCAAAAATGTCACCGCAGTGTTACTGTTTTGTCATTTTTATGCTCGTTTCGTGAGGCCTCTCTGAAACAATCGTCCACCGTCGTCATCAGCCCATAACATGTGTGATTAACGCATCTGGAGAAATCTCGAAAAAACGCAACTCTTTTGTTGCCCGCGCTCGGTGAAACTGGTACTATAAACTTATTGCATCGCATTAGAGGGGGACACTGAATGTCTATGAATTCACTTGAACGCTTGTCGTTCATCGATATTCTCAAAATCATTTCAACGTTTGCCATCGTTTTGCTCCATGTATCAGCCATTTACGTGCGCATGGATGCACAACTGCTGAATCCATCCGGCGCCCTGCCTTACATCATCAACGCATTAGCACGCACAGCGCTGCCGCTCTTTATGATGATTTCCGGCGTATTGCTGCTGCGAGACCGTTACCAATTTAATTTGAAAAAGAAATTTTCCTTCATATTAAAGAACTACGTGCTTTGGTCGGCACTCTATGTCGTTGTCGATCAGGCCATGCGCCTGTACAATGGCGACGTATTGCTCTCGCCTGCAGAAATGGTGGTCAGCTGGGTACGCGGACCGTATCACTTCTGGTATCTACAAATGCTTCTTGGCTTCTATCTTTTGATGCCATTGCTTGCACGTCTCAAAGGACTGCAAACACTGAGCTATGCCACGCTGCTTTTGTTTATCATCATCTACATCTACAACCCATTGGCACCACATCTGCCAGTGTGTGTGCAGACCTTTGCCGATCAAGTCATCCTTATGAACCCAAGCACAATGCTTTTCTTTCTGTTGCTTGGCGCTTGGCTGTACCGCGTACCGCACCGACCTAAGCTGGCACTTGCAGCTGCCGTTGCCGTGCTTGCCGGTGTGGGCATTCGTCTCTATCAGCTCTTCAGCACACCAACCTACCAAGCCAGCAGTGCACTGCAGCCATTGAACACCTACAGCGAACTGCTGCTCGCAGCCGGTATTTTTTACCTGATCGCTTATCTCTGCCGCCATTATAAATCCGGCGCCAAGATCCAATATCTTTCTCAATGCACGCTGCGCATTTACATCGTTTCTGCGCTGGTCATTTTTGCGTTTCAGGTCTTTGTTCAGCCGACATGGGATGTTCTCGTTCCTTGGCCAACGCTGACCATTCTGCTTTGGTCCATCGTGGTCTTTCTTGTTTCCTGGCTGATTGCCCATGTGCTGGCACTCAAGGATCGTGCATGGCGTGCACGCCGTGACAAACGCACCTCTCGCTGACCGACATTATTCTATTGGAGGCCTCACTATGAAAAACATTTTACGCTTCATTATCTATGTCATCTTCTGTTATGCGGCCTTCGCCCTTTCTGACGCCGTCTACGCATTTTTCGACACCATCTTTTCAGCCTACACCATCCACTGGCCAACCAGCCTGCAGGCCAGTTTGGTGCCATCGTTACCAGGCTGGATCATCAGCGGCATCATGCTCAATTTCTGCGTGCGTAGCCGCTTAACGGTGCCGCCCATCACACTGGCGCTCTCCTGGCTCGTTGTGATCGGCCCTTTCCTATTGCTTTTCTTGGTGGAGCGTGGCATTCTCAGCCTGCCAGTAGATGGACTGTTCGATGATCCTATGCCGCTGGTCATCCAATGTTTTGCCTTTGTAGCCAGCTTCATCACCGTCAATCACATCACCAATCGCTAACACAAAAGGACCATGCGTCATGCATGGTCCTTTTTCATTGCTATTTATTGACTTTTTTACCTAGATCTTTAGGGATTGCCCCGCGCCCATCTTTTGGCACGCCGGAACGGTCATAGACACCATCCCACAAAGAATTGCTCATTAAATCGGCCTTGTCACGTTTGCTGTAATTGGCATCACTAGCAAAAATGCGGCGAATCTTTTCCAGAACACGCATAAGAGACACCTTCCTTTCGATCATCGATCAGTTACAAAAAGTCACTAAAAGCAAATGTTTTACGCCGATTGTTTATATATTGATTTTATCATTTTCCTTGCATATTGACAATGATAAATAGTTGATATGTATATACATACCGTTTCCGGTGTACATGAACTATTTATCATTCTTATAGAAAGCCTTACGCCAACCATTGCAGCCCCTCTATGCAAATGCTATGCTAAAGACAGCAAACAATCACATAGTAAAGGAGACCACGCCCTATGAATGTATTCGACATCCTCGGACCCGTAATGATCGGGCCTTCCAGCTCTCACACTGCAGGCGCTGCGCGCATCGGCCTGATGGCACGCACGCTGCTCGGCCAGGCACCTGTCCAAGCCGAGATCTTCCTGCACGGTTCTTTTGCTAAAACGTACAAAGGCCACGGCACCGATCGCGCCCTCGTTGCTGGCATTCTTGGCATGCGTCCGGATGACGAACGCCTGCGTGACGCCCTCACCATCGCCCAAGAGCAAGGTGTTGCCATCACCTTCACGCCAACCGAATTTGCCGACAGCCATCCAAATACTGCAGAGATCCATCTCACAGCAGCCGACGGCAGCACCGCTTCCCTGCGCGGCGCCAGTGTCGGCGGCGGCCGCATCGAAGTCGTGCGTGTCAACGACATGCCTGTTTCATTGACTGGCGAATACTTCACCCTCATCGTCATCCATCGCGATGCGCCGGGCGCCATTGCAGAAGTGACCCGCATTCTCACCGGTTATCAGGGCAACATCTGCCACTTTGACCTTTCACGCAAAACACGCGGCGGCGAAGCCATCATGACCCTGTCCATGGACAGCCTCCGTCATGACGATATCGGCGCACTGTGCGCTGAAATCGAAGCCGCCAACAACATCTACAAATGCATCGCTGTGCAGCCGATTGCGTGAGAAAGGAAGGATCTCCTATGGAAACATTGAAATACACCAGCATCGCCGAACTTGTCAACACTGCCACCGAACGCGGTGAAGCCATCAGCCAAATCGTGCTTCGCGATCAGGCCGAGCAAATGGACACCGAACCCAAGGTGCTGTTCAACAAAATGCGCGACAACTACCATGTCATGCAAGAAAGCATCCAAAAAGGCACCGATCCCAACATCCGCAGCACCAGTGGCCTCACCGGCGGCGATGCCTATAAACTCTATAGCGTTCACAAGCAAGGCAAGTCTCTCACCGGCAGCTTCATCAGCGGTGCCATCTGGCGCGCCCTCGCCGTCAGCGAGCTCAACGCCGCCATGGGCCGCATCGTTGCTGCACCAACCGCAGGCAGCTGCGGCATTCTGCCTGCAGCCATCGTCACCATGCAGGAAGAATACAGCCTCGACGAATACGACTGCGTCATGGCCCTCTTTACCGCTTCCGCTGTCGGCATGGTCATTGGCAACAACGCCTCCCTCGCCGGCGCTTCCGGCGGCTGCCAGGCCGAATGCGGCTCCGCCAGTGCCATGGCCGCTGCAGCCGTGGTTGAACTGGCCGGCGGCACGCCTGCCATGAGCGGCGAAGCCGTTGCCATCGCCATCAAAAACATCCTCGGGCTCGTCTGCGATCCTGTTGCCGGCCTCGTCGAAATTCCTTGCATCAAGCGCAACGCCGGCGGCGTCACCACCGCCTTCATGGCGGCCGAAGTCGCCCTTGCCGGCATCGCCAGCCACATTCCTGCCGACGAAACTATCCTCGCCATGAAGCGCATCGGCGACACCCTGCCAGCCACCCTGCGCGAAACCGCAGAAGGCGGCCTCGCCATGACCCCAACAGGCCAAAAGCTCAACACCCTCGTATTCGGTGAAAATGCCGACGCAGCCGCTTGCAGCAGCTGCCGCGCCTGCCGCTGAACAATACAACATCACAAACAAAGCAGGCCGACTGTCCAATCAACGACAGTCGGCCTGCTTTTTGCCTGCAAGTGTTCAAAAAAAGAAGGCAACCCAGTCCAGGCTGCCAAGCAAGGGGAATGATATCGTGGGAAAGTGCGCGAGCGTTAACAGGGGTGCGTCTCACGGTGACGGGCCAGCTTATTGGTGGCGTCCTACTGCCCAATCACCGCCAGGGGATGGAACGCAGTGCGCTCGGTTTCACTCACCGATGATTATTCTACGCACCCATTGTAAAGCCTGCCACCTTGCTTTGTTAAAATCTATGTAAAGTTTCACTTTTTCCATCAAAAAAGCCCTGCGCGCGCAGGGCTTTTCGATTATTGATGCAGTTTTTCCGCCAGGCCACTCACCAGCTGTGGAATGGTGGTTTCAAAGTCCACCCCGTACCAAGGCTTGTCTGGATTTTTCAAGGTTTCACGAATCGTTTCAGCCGTGTAGTCAGCAGCCAGCGCAAAAGCATCCTTCAGCGCCAAACCGCGCACAATCCCGCCGACCGACACACTGGAGAACACATCGCCAGTGCCATGATAAGCGGCGTCCACATGGTCGTTCTGATAGAAGAAATACTCGCCGCTGCGCGTATCCAGCCCGTACACGCCGTTCTTGCCTTCAGACAAAGCAATGCCTGTCAGCACCACAACCTTGCTGCCAAAAGCAGCCAACTTGTTCAGCAGCTCCTTCACATAGGCTTCGTCGTAGCTTTCCTTATACTCTGTGTCGGTCATGAAGCAAGCCTCGGTGAGGTTTGGCACAATGATGTCCGCTTCGCCGCAGAGGGTGGCGTTCTGCTTCGCATAGGCTTCGTCAAAAGCAGGATACAGCTTGCCGTGGTCCGCCATGACAGGGTCAATGAAAATCAGCGTGTCGTCGTCCTTGAATTCGGCGAAGATCTTCTTGCAGATTTCAATTTCTTCCTGGCTGCCGAGATAACCGGTGTAAATGGCGTCGAAATGGATGCCCTCTTTTTTCCAGTGGTCCGTAATCGGTACCAGTTGATCGGTCAGATCCTTGCAGGTGAAATCCTTAAACATCGTGTGCGTCGACAGCACTGCCGTTGGCAGAATCGTCGTCTCCACACCCATCGCTGAAATCACCGGCAGCGCCACCGTGATCGAACACTTACCAAAACAGGAAATATCTTGAATCGTCAACACTCTTTTCATAACGAGCATCCTCCTCCGAATGATTACTGACTCTCATTATACGCCGATCTGACCTCTTTGAAATAGCCAATATCAAAACTTTTGGCAAGGCCAGCTCGACATGCCAGGCCATATCTGGCATGTCAATAATGCTTGCTTTTGGAAATAAAACAGGTCAGACCGGCAAAAAAGGACGCGCCGCAACGCGCGTCCTTTTACATACACAACAAGCCATTCTTAGAACACCTTGTGAGGCACTAAGTCTGTCCATGTTTCGTACTGTTCGCCTTCCTCACGCTCATAGGTATGAGAATGGGTGGCTTCCTGAATGTCGGCATAGTACCAGGCCTCTGGATCGTTGTCGGCCCAATGCGTCATTTCATCGAGCATGCCCTCGCTGTCCACGGCGCGTTCCAGCACACGGTTGATCAATGCCATGGCTTCGGCACGGCTGATGTTCCGGTCAGGACGGAAGGTGCCGTCTTCATAACCGCCAACCCAGCCAGCGCCATACGCCGCATTGATGGCATCTTCGGCCCAATGACCGCTGATGTCCGTGAAATTCGACTCAGCAGCCGCCAGCTCGTCGAAACGTGTCGCAATCGCTGCATACTCAGCACGGGTGATCGGCGCATCCGGACGGAAGCTGCCGTCTTCATAACCTGCCAGCAGCCCAGCATTGGCCAGCGTCGCCACCGGTTCAACATGCCATGCATCGGCACTCACATCGGTAAAATCGTGGTCCGTCGTGCGGTACGCCTCACGAGATTCATCAGTCAGCAAGCGATAGAAAATCGTAGCCACCTCAGCACGGGTGATGTCATTCTCAGGACGAATCGTGTTGTCCTCATAGCCAAAAATGTACGCATAGTGGTCGTCGCGTTCCAACTCAGGCTGATCTGGTTCCTCTGGCTCTGGTGTTGGTGTAGGATCAGGGTCTGGCGTTGGATCTGGGTCCGTGCCTGGATTCGTGCCTGGGTCCGGTGTTGTGGACGTTTCCCATACAAGCACGTATGGTGAAAAATCGCCCGGCGCGACATCAAATTTAATGCCCTGATCTTCCATCGTCGGCGTGATTACATCAATCTCAGATGTTGCAACATCCTCGACTTCAAATCCGGATTTGTCACTGTCACGATGCAGATCTTTGAAGTGAAGAATCTTAAATTCTGTGGTCTTATTCGTACCCGTCGGATATCCCCAGTAAATGGTGACAGCATTGCTTGCTTTAATCCAGGCATTGCCATTGTTTGCATCAACAAGGTCAAGATACTTGTATTCATATTGTCGGTTACTGTTTGAACCACCAAGTTCCTCATCAACGGCAGCCTTTAATGCTGCTTTTCGCTCATCCCCCTTGCCATCAGATGCAATGATATTATCAAAGAGCAGGGATGGAGCAGCATCGCTTGGAATTGTCACACCGTCAAGGCCGTTCAATGTATACGTTGTGCCTTCCAGAACAACAGCTGCTGCGCTGTCAGCGGCAACTTTAGAATCTGGAGTTGCTGCTAAAATCGGAGTCGTAGGATCGGCATTTTGGACAGCACGCACGGTCAATTTACTGGTACCCAATGCTACAGCATATGTCGTGCCACCATTCAGTGTTGCAGTTACTTGACTCATATCCACCTCACCCGTATAAAGGGCCACGGTATAGGTATTGAACGTATCATGAACATCTTTCAATTCAAAATTATCGTTCAATGTGGTTTCACCAGTTGTGTCATTGGTGTATGTCACACGCACCGGTGGTTGACCTTCGCCTTCTTTGAAATGATAGTAACCTGCTCCATCTTCAACCAAAGTCCAAGTTTTGCCACTAGTGGCGAATGTTCCTTCTACATTTTTCATTGGCGTTCCGTCTGTACCTATAAGTTGAAACAATGGATGAGGCAGGGTGTTACTTCCTGGTTGCTCAGCAGCTCCTGGAATGACCACTTGATCGTATCCGCCATCGCCACCCATATAGGCTGTTAGATCTACAGGCTTCAAAGTAATGATGTTCGCTGTAGCACCATCTGCTGCTCCACCAGGCAGATTCAGATCAAAACTGCCATTCGCTTTGACATCAACCGTATACAGCGCAACTTTTTTACCTTCATCCACAGTTCCTTTTTCGTTTGTATTAACAACGGCTGCATACAGTTCTTTATTAGCATCATATCTTGGATTTGTTGGTACGGCTAAATCATACACTGTCAACGGCAAATTACCCTTATCCGTCTGATACCACATAGCACCAACAACATTTGTTAAATTTTTAGAACTAAGCGCTGTTATCACTGCTGTATCACAGGCAACGGTTCCTGATGGAAGCGGATTATTATTATTGAAATTATCAGCAGTTGCTGCATTTCCGAATTTCACACCTTCTGATGGACGTTTAATGGAGAAGTCGTATTTTTGCATGTAGATGCGCGAATCTTGAATGCTCGGATCATCATCAAGTGTCATGTGAGTGGCCATGCGGCTTCCTCCACTAGTTGTTATTCCAATATCATTTGAAGTTCCTACATTACTCACAGAGCATGTGCCAGCATCTTCATCAGGAACCCCAGCATTTTCATTAGGAGCCAAGATCGATGACATATAGTTGTCCTCTATGGTACCTTTTTTTATTTCTACGTTGCCTCCATCATCACCGGATTGAAAAGCAATACCACCACCAACAGTGGCTGTATAGTTTTCTGTAATGGTACCGCCTTTCATTATGAAGCTACCGCCTTGACGTACGAATACACCACCACCATCTAAACGAGCGTAATTATCAGATATGGTTCCACCATACATGGTAAAGATACCATCACTGACCAAGATGCCGCCACCAGTCTCGTTGGAATAATTACCGCTTATCACAGCAGGATCGTACATATTAACCCAACTATCCCCATGATTGGTTATGGCTATTGCACCGCCACGGTCAGTACTATAATTGTTACAAATTGAGCCTCTTATCTCAACATTATTTCCTCCCTGAATATATATCGTACCATAATAAACCTTATTATGATGAATATTTGCATTTTCACCAATATTAATAAACGACTGTGTAGTTTGCACGATATGATTGCCGTTAGTATTAACTTCCTTAATTTCACCATCAATAGTTAAAGTGCCTCTATTTTCCTCCTCTTTCATGCCTCGCATGAAGAAAACATTTCCTGTGCCATTCCACGGACCAATTGTTGCCCCATTCTTCATTTCCAAACTACTCTTTGCTTGCATAATATCAAAAAGCGTTCCTGAAGCATCTGCTAAACTGATAAAATTATTACTGATTACAGCACCCTGATTTATTGTGCACAATGCACCATTTCGAACATGAGTCACAAGACCACTGGTTCCTTGCCACATGTCTGAATTACTCTTTATATTTTTAATTTTCCCACCAATGTTTACAGTGCCGCCATCTGCATAGATCGCGCGGCCAACAACGTTACTGATCTCAGAGCCATTGTTCATGGTTGCTTCTGTACCTTGTACCCAGACAGCACCTGCGGCACCATGATCTTCTTTAGCGTTTTGTCTTTTATCATTTTCGTGATAACCTGCTGTTGGACTCCAATTTGCTTTTGTATCATCATCTATAATTTGGCTTCCGTCTTTCATAGTAAGTGTCGATCCACCTGTGACGCGAACAGCAGACATCCCGCCATAATTTTTCAATACTGCCTTTTCTCCGAGAATGATATTTGCAGTAGCATCACCGTTTCCGTAGCCTGCAATAATTGCATCCTGCACAATTTCCGTATTTTGGTATGTTCTAAAATAACTCTCAGGTGGATTTCCACTATAGTTTGAACTAAACTCCGTTTCACCCTTTGCATTAGAAGCGGCTTGTAAATAATATATTCCTTCATGCCGTTCATGATCATCCAGCGTAATATTCGTTAAAGTAACAGACGCACCTTTTTCATTAGGCGTTGTCACTTCAATCATCGCAGGATTGTAAGTTAAACGTGCCGTATCATAAGCCGTACTCATATTATCTCCACGTGTGATTGTCCAAGGACCACCTTCACTGGTAATCGTTACATGCTTATCTGCAATTCGAGCCAGAGAATTTACTTCCAAATTTGACATAACATAAATTGTAAAATTATTCTCTGAGCTACTATTTATTGCGTTCACAGCATCAGCCAAAGTTGAATAAGGATTCTCTCTCGTCCCAATAGGCTTATTCGGATCCTTCTCAGTGTTCGCCGATACATAAATCTCGGTTGGCGAAGCAACCGAATTATCTGCCAATGCCACGCTAGGAATAATACTTGCGAACAGCAGCACGGCGATCAGCAGACAGAAATATTTTTTTAATTTACCCATTTTAATCTCTCCCTTCATTGTTTTGCGAGGTGTATTAATTGAAGACACGCACTGTTGCGCGTGCACATTCCCCCTTCAATGGT
The DNA here is from genome assembly GCA_937976375.1 of uncultured Peptococcaceae bacterium. GTDB lineage: Bacteria > Bacillota > Peptococcia > Peptococcales > Peptococcaceae > UMGS1590. Next base: position 68,492 of record CALJRU010000063.1, read on the forward strand.
TCGTTAAGTGTCATTGTTATGAATGCCGTTTATTCCCTGCTGTATGTTCGCTGCACACAGGGCATCCGCAGCGCTGGCTGCCGGTGCGGCTGTAGATGATGGCTTTCCAGGTGTGGCCCTGGCTGCACTGCCACCACACACGCTTGCGGCTGCCCGGGGTAACGTCCTGCGGTGTGAGGCTGCTGTTCAGCGTGGGGTGCCATTCTTTGGCGACCTCAGGGTATTTGGTGGCGAGATCGTTGAAGCCCGCCAGCACCTTGCGACCAGAGCAATAGGGGCAGCCGTTGCCGCGCTGGGTGCGGCTGGCCACCACGGCCTGATAGTCGTGGCCCTGCGGGCAGCGCCACCAAACCTTGCGATTGCTGGCTGGGGCGACCTGTTCAGGGGTGAGGCTGCCGTTTTTAACGGGGTGCCATTCTCGGGCGAGGTGCGGGTACTGACTGGCGAGGTCGTTGTCGCCAGCGACGACGACCTTGCCGGCACACACAGGACAGCCGCTGCCGTTGACACGGCTGGCGACGCTGGCCTGCCAGGCGTGGCCTTTGGCGCACTGCCACCAGACACGGCGGCGTGTGCCCGGCACCACATCGCTCGGCGTGAGGGCACCGTTTTTGGTGGGATGCCATTCCTTCGCGAGATGTGGGTGGCGGCTGGCCAGGTCGTTGTCGCCTTTTTTGAGCTGTTTGTTGGCGCAGATGGGACAACCGGTGCCATTCACCCGCGATTTGATCTGCGCGCGCCATGCGTGGCCTTTGGCACAGCGCCACCAAACAAGGCGGTGACTGCCAGGCAGCACCTGGCTTGGGGTGAGATCGCCGTTTTTCTCAGGATGCCACTCTTTGGCAAGTGCAGGATGGACAGTGGCCAGATCGTTTTCGCCTGCAATAGCATAACGTCCGGAACAATAGGGACAGCCTGTGCCACTACCAGTTCGGGTATGAACCGCCGCTTGCCAGCGGTGCCCATTTGCACAGCACCACCAAACACGCTTTTTGCTGCCATGAGACACAGTCGCCGGTGTAAGCGGTGCGTTGCGCTCATTGTCCCATTCACGGAGAAGTTCTTCCCGCTGTGTGCGCAGGCAAAAATCAAGCAATGATTCTCTCAAAATCGTCAGCCTCCTTTCACTTTTATAGCGCTTGGTCAAAATCAATATTTTGTTGAGCTCAAAGCTCTTTGTTATATGCGAAAATTATAACACAAGATTCGGAATTTTGTCATTTAAAACCTAAAAATAATGATATTGTTTTTTTGCATGACAAATCAAGGTCATTAGATTTTCGTTATGTAATGGCCTCGCTTCGTGCGCGCTTTAACAGCTGACCAGTATTGGGTCAGCTGTTTTTTTGCGCAAAAAAATCTTTACGTAATAAGCTTAAAACGTTTTGCTTAATGCTTTTCGAATGAGAATCATTGGATTGATGAATAGAAATTAACAAAATATTGATTTTGTCTATTATGCTAGAGCACCAACTGCAGTCGATCGAGCTGATGCAGGCATTCATTGCCAGAAGTCACCAGATAAATGCGGGTGGTTTCTATAGAAGAGTGACCAAGAACATCGGCGAGACGCGAAATGTCCTTGTAAGTCTGATAGTACAAAGTGGCAAAGAGATGCCGCAGGTTATGCGGAAAGATTTTGCTTGGCGCAACGTTGGCTGCTTTTGCCAGACGCTTCATTTCCAACCAAATGCGGCAGCGCGACAGGGATGAGCCGTCGCTGGCAAGAAAGATTTCACCAGCGGCAATTTTATGAGCGCGTGCATAGCGCAGCAATTTCTGGCAGAGCTTGGATGGAATCAGAATGGTGCGAATCTTGCCTTTGAGATGGATGTCGGCGCGCCCTTGCTCTGCCGCTTCCACGGTGAGGGCTTTCACTTCGCTGACACGAATGCCGGTGCCGCAAATGGCTTCCATGAGCAGTGCCAGGCGATGGTTGCCTGTGCGATGAGCGGCACGTACAAGGCGCGTGTATTCATCGCGGCTGAGGTCACGCTCGGCGGGACGAAACAGCCGGCGCTGCACGCGCAGATAACGGCAGCGGCAATCTTCCCAGCCCAGCCAATGAAAAAGGCCATTGAGCGCTGCCAGCATGGCATTGACAGTGACAGGCGCATAGCCTTCCTCAAGAAGGGCGTCGGCCCAGCGGCTCACGCGCTGATGCGTAACTGGTGCGCCATCCAGCCAACGCGCAAAGGCACGCAGCGCACGCATGTATTGGTCAACGGTTCCTTTGGCACGTGCTTCTTCTTCCAAAAACGCATGATACTGATACAATTGAGCAGAAAATAAGCAACGATCTTCCATGGAAAAAACCTCCTCGATAAGTAATTAATTATTATATAGCAAAAAAAGCAAGACCCGCAAAGGTCTTGCTTTTATTTATGATCATTTTTTTATTCCGAAAGGCTGTGGCTGCGATGGCTCAAAGCAGCGCCGATGATATAGAGGGCGACACCCGCCCAGACGAAGGCAAACATCACGGCGTAGGTGCGAGTGAAAGCTTCGTGGAACAGAAAAATGCCGCAGAGCAGCTGCAAGGTTGGGTTGATGTACATGAGGATACCCGACAGAGAATAGCTGGTGGTTTGAATGCCTTTGGCAAAGGCAACAAGCGGCGCACCGGTGATGATGCCAGTGGTTGGCAGAAGCAGCCACTGCCACCAAGCAATCGCTTCGCCAGGGGTGGCCGTTTGATTGTGAGCAAACAACCAAACCAGCATGACAAGGGCTGGCACTAGCATCCACAGGCATTCAACAGTCAGCGAGGTGATGCCGTCGAGAACAACCGTTTTCTTAATGGCACCATAAGCGGCAAAAGAACCGCCAATGACGAGCGCCAGCCAAGGCACCACGCCATAACTGATGATGGCATAAAGCACACCCACTGCTGCCAGCGCAACGGACAGCTTTTGCAGGCCGGTGAGCTGCTCTTTGAAAAAGAAACAGCCAATAAGAATTGACATGAGCGGATTGAGATAGTAGGCCAGAGAGGCATCGATGACGTGGTCGGTGTTGACAGCGATGATGTAGCTGCCCCAGTTCACCACAATGAGAATCCCGCTGATCAAGAGAGTGCGCATGACACGCCGATCTTTGAATACGTTCTTCAAAGCATGCGTTTGACGCAAAATCAAGAGCAGGATCAATGCAAAGACCAGCGACCATATCACACGATTGGCCAAAATCATATAACTGTCAACAGTGACCAGAAATTTCCAATACACCGGCAGCACACCAAACAAAAAATAACATAGAAATACCAACCAAGGACCTTTATTATTCATGATAACGTCTTCTTTCTTCAGTCGTTCTTTACCGCAGTAGTATAGCACTATTGATGTCATTGGTTAAGCAAATAATGAATTGATAAAATTTACTGTTCGTTACTGAACTTTTACACATAAAAAACGATCCACACCGCCTGGGCGTGGACCGATCTTTTAAAATTTGCCAGAGCTGCCGGAAAAACCACCGGCGTCGATGGTGGTGCCGCCAAAGCCACCGCCGCCATCGTTGTCCATTTTCGGACGATGGGTGATGATGGTCTGGCTGAAAATATAATCGTCGCTTTGATCGCTGAGAACCAGGCCGCCGTTTTCATGATCGACATAGTACTCGGCATGGGTTTGCCGGCGCGCTGTCTTCATGCTCTGCACCATGGCGGCCACGGTGAGCGCACCGATAACGGGCGCGCCGACCACGGCCAGCGCCAGGCAGATTTTGCCAAAGCTGCGCGCCAGGCTGACGTCGTAGGCTTCGCCGTCCACATAGTAATCGTGGCAGTAGTCGCTGGCGGTATCCAGATAATCGTTAAATCCGCCGTACCAGTCGTCGTCATGAAAATAATCCAGGAAGCTGTCGGCCATCTTTTCATTGCCATAGTCGGTGAGCACGTTGTTGCCTTCACCGTGGGCGATTAGCGCGTAATCCTGCTGCTGCATCGACAGCATGAGCAGGATGCCGCTGCGGTCTGCACCAGTGCCGATGCCGTACTGGTCATAGAGCTGCTTGGCATAGGCGTACGCATCGGTGGTCCCGGCCATATACGGCACTGTGACAATAGCAACATCGAGGCCGTACTCATCGCGGATGGCCTGAGCTTTGGCTTCAAGCTCTGCGGACTGCGCCTGAGTGAGCAGTCCAGCTGTGTCGTTGACCAGCTGCGCCGCACCGCCTTCAGCAGCAAAAACGGGCATTGTTTGCAGCATCAGCAAAGCAAGGAGGAGCAGTGCAGCAAACCATCGTTTCACGAATCTTTTTTGTGTCATGGCTGCACCTCCTACATCAATAACAGTGCCAGTGCGCCGAACACCGCTGCAAAGCCAGCCGTTACGCCGCAAAACCAGCCAACGGCGCGCCCTTTGGAAATGGGCAGATCACCGATCATGCGGCCTGTTTGGCCATTCATGGCAAAGGTGTAGGTATCGCCTTTCCAGCGTGTGGTCAGCATCCACACAGGCAAGAGCGCATAACGCGCGCTCTTATCCGTCAAGGAGATGTGGCGGTGGGTCAAGGTGTACTGGTCGTAGGGCAGGGTGGCGTTCATGGCAATGCCCACGCTTTCCTCGATGCGCGCACTGGCGCGGGAAAGGCTGCTTTCAGCATCAACGTCGTATTTTTCGGCGAGAAATCCCGGCAGATATGAACGCACAAAAGGCACCAGGTCGTCGTAATTGAACGGCTCAATAGCATCCATGTAGCGGTCTTCCATTTTGGTGGAGCCGTCGACAGGAATCTTGTCAAAGCCCATGCGGCCTTTGCGCGCAGCGCGATAGTGCTCGATCGTGGTGATCTCGTTGTCACCAACGATGGCCATATGCGAGCGCACCGCGTCGTAGACATAGTCCGCTTCCACTTCGCTGTCAAAAAGCCAGAATGGCACATAGATGCCCTTGATCTCTTCGATGTGATTGTCAGCAGCGAACACTTTCGGCAGCAGGCGTTTGCCTTTGTAGAAGTTTTTGAGAGCGGCAATGGCTTCTTCCTTTGTTTTCTTAAAAGGAATGATATAATCGGGTTTCAAAGTGCCAGCGAGGCGCCCCTCGAGTACCGTAGGATTGCCGCAGTAAACACAGGTGGTAGCGATGGTGTCTTCGTCGCAGATGATGGCTGCGCCGCAGGAAGGGCAGGTGTACACCTGGAGCGATTCTTCTTCGCCTTCTGCCCAGCTGCTGCCAGGCGGCTGATCGCCCCAATCCAGAACGCTGTCGGTTGTGCCCTGCGGGCCTTGCTCGTCCTGATAGAGTTTTTCCAGCACGCTTGCCTGGAAGGTGCTGTCACAATAGGCACAGCGCACCTCGCCGTCGCTTGGCGAAAAGGCCAGCGGCGCGCCGCAGTTCGGACATTTGAAATTTGTTACCTCCGCCATCGGCGGCACCTCCTTTAGCTGCGCTGGATGTCGTCGTCGTTAAACGGATCGCCGCATTCTGGGCAGAATTTTGGCGGATGGGTTGGATCTTCCGGCACCCAGCCGCATTTATTGCAGGCGTATCGCGCTGGCTGTGGGCGCGGTGCACCGCATTCGCTGCAGAACTTGCCGCTGTTTTGGGTGCCGCAGGCAGGGCAGGTCCAAAGGACGGCAGCTGCTGCGGCATGGACTGGATTCGGCTGGCCGCAGTTGGTGCAGAATTTTCCAGTGTTGCCAGCCTGACCACAGGACGGACACGTCCAGCCGGCGGCCTGCGCCTGGGCAGGCTGTTGCTGCTGCGCCATGCCGAACAAATTGGCCGCCGTATTGCCGGTGGCATTCTGCGCCATGCCCATGCCCATGAAGGCGCCGATGGCACCCATGCCGCCTTCGTTGGCAGCGGCTGTCTGCATGGCTTCCGCTTGTGCACCGGTGAGGTGGGCAGCCGCCATGCGTGGGTCACGCAGCGCAGCGTTGCGTTGGATTTCTTTGATGAGTTTAGCATCTTCTTCTGATGCCGATACCGAGCTGACCCCGAACGACACCACAGACAGTCCGCGCAGCTGTCCCCATTTTTCACTGAGAATGTCGTTGAGTGCGTCAGCGATTTCTGCCGTATGAGCAGGCAGGGCACTGTAACGAATGCCCTGTGCCGAGAGCTTGGCAAAAGCTGGCTGCAGCGCTGTCAAAAGCTCCGTCTTGAGCTGGCTGTCGATGGCATCACGGGTGTAGGTATCGGTGATGTTGCCGACCACGTTGGCATAAAAGAGCAGTGGGTCGGTGATTTTGTAGGAATATTCCCCGAAGCACTTGATGGCAATATCCACATCAAGGCCGATGTTTGCATCGACCACGCGAAACGGCACAGGACTGGCGGTGCCATATTTATTGCCGATGATTTCTTTGGTGTTCACATAATACACACGCTGGTCATGAGCCGTTTCCGCGCCAAAGGTGAAACGTTTGCCCACGAGCTTAAAGCTGTCGATGAGGCCCTTTTTGAGGTCGCCGCAGAAAAGACTTGGCTCCGTTGAAGCATCGTATTCAAAAGCACCTGGTTCGGCGCAAAATTCCACGATTTTCCCCTGATCCACAATGAGCATGCACTGCCCCTCGGCAACCACAATGACAGAACCGGTGGTGATGATGTTTTCGCTGCCTTTTCGGTTGACACCGCGGCGGCCTTGATGCTGCTCACCCTTGCGCACCAATTCATCGGCTGCCATGGCATCGCAGACAAAGTAGTCCTTCCAGGTATCTGCCAGCACACCGCCAACAGCACCAATCCCAGCGCCAAGAGCGCCGCCTATTCTGTTGAGTCCCATAATGATTCTCCTTTACTGGTCTAAACGTGTAAAATCGCCTTCAATATAACGCGTATAAGCATCCACCTGATCTGGTGTCATTTCACGATAATTGGAATCAAAGTCACGGAAAAGCCGTGGGTTGACCTCACGATAATTCAAACGTGCCGCTGTACGCAAACGGCAAAAACTCAGCATCAATGGCTGACGCACATAAAACGCATCGATTTCACCCTCTGTCGGGTCATGAAAAGCGGGATGCACCACTTCTTCGCCAGCGTCGTTCATATAGTAAAAGCGTGGCACTTTTTCATATTCAGAGCCAAAGTAATGCACCAATTCTGGTTCGGTTTTCTGTTTTTCCATCATATAATACCCTCCAATTTATTTTGAACGTCGATTTAGGACAACAATTCCTGCAAAAATAAGCGCAATGCCAATCACAGCTGGCACCGTGATCGGCTCGTGCAGCACCACGATCCCCATCAGCGTCGCCACCATTGGCTCGGCAAACGCCAGCACACTGGCCTTGCTTGGCGCCAGCACCTGCAAGCCGCGGGTGTAGAAAATGTATGGCAGCGCCGTCGAAAACAAGCCCAGGCCGCAGATGCCCAGCACCATGCCGCCGCTGATCGGTGGCAGCTCTGCACCTGTCAGAGCAAAAACGATGCCCATGGAGCACGCTGAAACAAACAGCGAATAGAACGTCACCGTCATTGGCGCATAGTGGTCCAAGGCCACACGCCCAAAAATGCTGTAGAGCGCATAGCAAATCGCCGAGCCGATGCCTGTTGCAATCGCAATCGGTGCCAGCTGAACGCTGCCGCCGCCAATCAAACCAGTGACAAAGAGACAACCTGCAAAGGCCAAGAGCACCGCCGCAATCTTCTGTTTGGTAATTTTTTCCTTAAAGAAAAGCCGCGACATAAAAATAACAAAAAATGGCGCCGTGTAGAGCAGCACGGCTGACACGCTCAGCGTTGTAAAAGTCTGGGTCATGAAATAAAACACGTTAAAGCAGCCGATGGACACAAAACCTGTGCCAATAAACATCCAAATGTTGCGCGGCTTGATGCGAAACGTCTGCCGTGACCGCACACCCAGATATACCGCCAACATGGCCGCCGCCGCGAAGCTGCGGAAAAACGCAATCGCCAGCGAAGACATGCCGCCCGCAGACAAATAGCGAGTAAAAAGCCCAATGCATCCCCAGCAGGTCGCCGCAAACAACACCTCCGCCACGGCTCGCCGCTCACTTTTCTTCTCACTCAATCGCTGTCTCTCCCTTCTGATTTCTGCTTCCTTTCATTGTACCGTGTTCGACAGGAAATGAAAATACCTGTTTTCCCGCCGCGCCACGCGTGCTATGATAGAGAAAAACCCTCAGCAAAGGAGTTTGTCATGCATCAATTTTTTCTCAACGAACCACTGAGCGACGACGCGCTCAAGGCGCCGCTCGTGCTTTCCCGCAAAGAATACCAACATCTCTTCGTGCTGCGCCTGCGCGAAGGCGAACAGTTTCTCTTCGCCGACGGCTGCGGCCGTGAGCATCTCTTCGAAGTGATCGCCAGCGATAAGAACACCATCACTGCTAAATGTCTTGAAACCCGCGCCAGCGAAAATGAACTTTCCTGTCAGCTTGTGCTTCTGCAGGGACTGCCCAAACGTGAAAAGCTCGAGTTCATCATTCAGAAAGCCGTCGAGCTGGGCGCTCACGACATTGTGCCTGTCATGATGGCACGCAGCAATGTGCGCATCGATGAAAAAAAAGCCGATCGCAAAGCCGAACGCCTGCATGAAATCAGCAAAAGCGCCGCCAGCCAATCCAAGCGCGGCATCATTCCTGAAGTGCACGGTGTGCAGTCCTTTGCCAGTGCCCTCGACGCCGTCAGCGATGCCGACATCAAACTCATCGCCTACGAGGACGAAACAAGCCGCGGCACCCTGAGCGCTCTCCTTTCATCGCTGCCTCAGGCAAAAAAGATCGCCATTCTCGTCGGCCCAGAAGGCGGCATCAGTGACGAAGAATGGCAGCAGGCAAAAACCCAGGGCTTCCAAAGCGTCTCCCTCGGCAAACGCATCCTCCGCACCGAGACCGCCGGCCTCTGCCTGCTCTCCTACCTCATGCTGCATTTGGAAAACGCATAAAAAAACTCGGCTGTCATTTTTGACAGCCCCTCACAAGTAAAAAAGAAACTAACAAAAATCATTTTTCATAAAAAAACTGGAATCCTTCCTAGGTTCCAGTTTTTTTATGACTCTTTTTAAATTTACAGCAGAGTAACATCCTTCTCATGGTTGCAATAGAGCAAGGTGAAACCTTCGTCATCGCAATAAAAGTTACTACATCAAAGGATATTAAGAAATCCGTGATGAACCACAAAAATCAATAATGCAAAACATCTCTCACATACCCTTCATACGTTTATCTACAAGTTTTTTCTTGTGACAAAACAAAAAACAACTGTTATTTCTATTTCTGCTCCTTATGTATAATATAAATGAAATTTCATTTCAAACCGATTTTTTATTTTGAAAGGGGACACCAATATGGGAACACCATCAGTACATCCAACAGGCACTATTATCTACAAACCAGAAAAATGTTTTAACGGATACACCGTTTTTCAGGCCAATGAAACCGGCGCAACGCTAATTGACATGAATGGAGGCGTCGTCAATCATTGGCAGAAACTGCAAGGTTTTCCAAACAAGCTTTTGCCAGGCGGACAAATTTTTGGTTCACGTGGTGAACGCAACAGTACCTATGGCTGGCAAGATCAAAAAGATTTGGTTCAAGTCGATTGGGACGGTAACGTTGTATGGGAATTTAATAAAAATCAATTTGTTGAAGATCCTGGATATGATGCTCAATGGATGGCACGTCAACACCACGATTTTCAACGCGAAGGAAATCCCGTTGGCTACTACGTTCCAGGAATGGACTGTAAGACCGATAGTGGGAACACGCTTCTTTTAACACATATTGATGTCGTAGTTCCTGAAATCTCTCTTCATAAATTAATCAGCGATCGAATGATCGAAGTAGATTGGGAAGGAAATATTATATGGGAATGGAATGTCCATGAACACTTCGACGAATTAGGTTTTGATGAAGTTGCTAAAAATACCATGGCTCGTAATCCTAACTTCGTTGGCAATGGTCTTGGAGATTGGATGCACATCAATTGTATGAGCGTCCTGGGTCCTAACAAATGGTACGACGCTGGAGATGAACGATTCCATCCAGATAATATCATCTGGGACAGCCGTGCAACAAACATCATCGCAATCATTGATAAACAAACAGGTAAGATTGTTTGGAAACTTGGTCCAGACTATACCACAGGAAAGGCAAAAGAAATTGGGCAAATTATTGGTCAACATCATGCACATATGATTCCACAAGGATTACCTGGCGCCGGCAACATTCTAATCTACGATAACGGCGGCTGGGCCGGATACGGTGCTCCAAACCCATCTTCTCTGACAGGTAATAATAATGCACTGCGCGACTATTCACGCGTCATTGAAATTGATCCAATAAAGATGGAAATCGTTTGGCAGTGCCGTCCAATGGACTTAGGTTATATGCAACCATTCATCGCGGATCATTTCTATAGTTGCTATATTTCCAGCGCACAAAGACTGCCAAATGGAAATACTTTAATCACTGAAGGTTCAGACGGACGTTTAATAGAAGTGACACAAGACCATGAAATTGTTTGGGAATATATTAGCCCATATTTTGGCGATCATATTACCACTAATATGGTATATCGCGCCTATCGCTATCCATATAGTTACGTACCTCAAGTCGAGCCACCAAAAGAAGTTGCCATCGCTCCCGTTGACAATGAAGATTTCCGGTTGCCTGGAGCGAAAAGCAAGGAATTCCGTCGCATGGTCCAGGTAAATGGTGTCGAAGGCTATGGCGATGTAGCAGGATTCTGTTTAACAATTGAAGAAGATTAAAAAATCACTATAGGAGGCTTTAGAATAATGGGAACACCAACTGTTTTTCCAATGGGAACAACAATTTATAACCCAGAAAAAGCCTACAATGGCTATACAATCATGCCGATTCCTAGTATAGGTGCCGTATTAATTGATATGAATGGCAACGTGGTACATACATGGAAGAATTTTAGCGGCTCACCAAATAAACTTTTACCTGGCGGTTATATTATGGGATCTCTAGGTCGTAGAGATTCCAAATTTGCTTATCAAGATAATACTGCTTTAGCGCAAGTTGATTGGGATGGTAAGCTGATATGGAAATTTGACCATAAAGAAGAAGTTGTAGATAACGGCGTAAAACAATGGGTTGCACGACAACACCATGACTACCAACGCGAAGGCAACCCTGTTGGCTATTATGTACCCGAGATGGAATGTAAGATTGACAGTGGCAACACCTTAATGCTATGTCATGAAAATCTATATAACCATACTATCACGGACAAGCGCTTATTAGATGATTGCATTATCGAGATTGACTGGAACGGCAACATTATTTGGAAATGGAATGCAAGCGAACATTTCAGAGAATATGGTTTTAATGAAATTCAAAAAAATACTTTATTTAGAAACCCCAATTATCAACCAAATGGCGGTGGCGAATGTGACTGGATGCATATTAATTCAATGAGTATGCTTGGACCAAACAAATGGTATGAAGCCGGCGATGAACGCTTTCATCCTGACAACATCATTTGGGATGCGCGAGAAGCAAATATTTTAGCAATTATTAGCAAAAAAACCGGTAAAGTCGTATGGAAAATAGGACCAGATTTCACCGAAACAAAAGAATTACGTAAAATTGGACAAATCATTGGCCAACATCATGTTCACATGATTCCAAAAGGATTACCCGGCGAAGGCAACATCTTAATTTTTGATAACGGTGGCTGGGCTGGTTACGGCTTACCCTCTCGCACATCAAAAGATGGCACTAAATCGGATCGTCGTGATTATTCTCGTATCATCGAATTAAACCCTATTACTTTGAAAGTTGAGTGGGCTTTTGACGCAGGTATATGGGGCGGAATGACTAACATGGTTTCAAAAACAAAATTCTACAGCCAGTTAATTAGTTCTGCACAACGCCTGCCAAATGGAAACACTTTAATTACAGAAGGTTGCTGCTGCCGTATTTTTGAGGTAACTCCTGAAAAAGAAGTTGTTTGGGAATATTATGCACCTTTTGAAAAAGATGATTTTATTTATCGTGCATATCGTTATCCATACGAATTCGTCCCTCAAATAGAAAAACCGAAAGAGGTGCCTGTGGAACGATTAGACAATAAAACGTTTCGTGTCCCTGGAGCCGCTATGGGAATGATTGATAATATTGTTGAAGTAGAGGAAGCTCAAAACCGTATCGTTAAAGCGGACGCTTGTGTTACCGATGATTCACTTTAAATTTTTTAATAAAACTTGGGAAATACTACATTATGTAGAATTTCCCAAGTTTGTTAAAATAACATGCTACTCAAAAACCATCAAACAATACTATATTATTTTTATTAAAAGGAGTGTCAAACATGGTCAGTAAACAACGCAACGGAATAACCAATAACATATACTTCCAACTTGTAGTGTTTATGCTATTAGCCCTTTCTGGTTGGATCATTCCAGCAGGAAATGGGTTAACCCCAGAAGGCATTAAATTACTAGGTATTTTATTTGCAGTTATTTATGGCTGGACAGCGACCTCTGAAGTATGGCCTAGCTTTCTAGCATTCGTTCTTATTTTAATGACAGGCCTAACAGATTTTAAAGGATTAATGGCTGTTAGTTGGGGCAATGATATGCTCTATTTTATGGTTCTTATCTTTGTTATGATAGCATTTTTAGAAAAAACAGGAACCAGTTCTTTTGTTGCCGCCTGGTTAATGAGTCGAAAGTTTCTAAATGGGCATCCCTGGAGATTTCTTTTTATGCTTCTTTTCGTCTCGTGGATTTTATGCACTTTTGTAGAAATTTTTCCTGGCGTTTTCATAACGTGGGGGATTATTTATAAAGTCTTAGATATTTTAAACTATAAACCATATGAAAAATTTTCTACCATTGTTTTATTCGGAGTTGTCGCAATGGGCGCATTAAGCTTATCCGCACTCCCTTGGAAAGGCAATGCTCTTGTCATTTTGAATTCAATTTCTGAATCTCAAAACATTAACATTGATATGCTGCACTATTTAACCTACTCAATTCCTTTTGATCTTTTAGCAATTATTAGTTACTTATGCCTATGCCGTTGGGTATTTAAACTTGACGTTAGTAGATTAAAAAATTTAAAAATTGATTTCTTCTCAGAAGAAGATTTGGCACTGACACCAGAACGTAAAATATCTCTTTTTGCTATCGCATTAATGATTTTTCTTCTATTAATTCCAAGTATCTTCCCTTCTTCTTGGGCTTTTACACAGTTTTTCTCTTCCATTGGTTTAACACCAAAATTAATCATGGTGTTTATATTTTTAGCGTTTATAAAAATAAATGGTGAACACATTTTTAAATTTGGAGAATTAGCCGTAAAAGGTGTTAACTGGAATATGGTTATTATGACTGTTTCAATCTTAGCTTTTGTAGGTTTAATGGCTAAGCCAGAAACTGGAATCAGTATTTTCTTATCTAATTTGTTAACACCAATTTTCGCTGACATTTCTATAGTATGGTTCTTTGTAATTTCTGTTGCGATTACTGTTATTTTAACAAATTTTACTATAAACATGGTGGTTGCCATGATTATGATTACGGTTACACTGCCTGTCGGCGCAAATCTAGGCATTCCACCAGAGCAAATCATCTATTTATTGACAGTTTGTTGCACGATCGCTTTCTGTTTGCCTTCAGCTTCGCCATCCGCAATGCTACTATTTGCAAACAAAACGTGGATAAAAGCAAAAGATGCTTATAAATATGCAATCCCAACTTTAATTGTATTCACCATCATTGCAACCTTAGTTAATGTTATACGATTCATGTTCTAAATTGATAAATTGCGTAAGACTATTACTGTATTAAAGTAATAGCTTATCTTAACTTGATACTAAAATAATAAAACACTCCGGATCTGTATTAAATATATACAGATCCGGAGTGTTTTATTATTCTTAAGAATTTGATATAAAAAATTAATTGTTTCACTCTATAATTTATTTCCATATATCTTACTATATTCTTTTAAAAACTTTGTCAAAGAATCATAAATTCTTGAATAAAGTTCGTCTCCATTTTTATTAATCATAATAACAAACATAGATAATTTGCTTCTAAAATTATTTTCTTTTAAACCACGACAAACAAGTTTTCCTTCTCGTATATAAACATTGTTCTTTAAAGTAATACTCGGTACATAGCTAAACGATTGAGAATGCTGAACTATAAATGAATATATATCAGCTATTTCAGGCAAATAAAAAATTTGCTTGTTCAAAAAAAATCGAATTTGATCCATAAAGCTTAATTTATCGGCTACATTATGGCATACCAGATGATAACTTTGTAAATCTTTTAAAGAAATGACTTCTTTTTTGGATAAAAGATCCTCCGCCTTTAACACCACCATCATTTCACCAGCCTGAAAACGCTCTATTGAACAATTCTTTTTTTCAGCTAGCTTCATCAATTGTTTATAAACTAAGCTTTCATGTTCTAGAAGCATAATACCAACAACATTATTTTCCCTCTCTAACTCCTTTATCATTTGATAGCCATTTAAAGCCTTCCATTTTATTTTAACACTCTCATTATCAAAAATATCATATAGATTATTGTCGTTTAATAAATCTCGCAATCCATATTGTAATAGAATTTCAATAGTTGGCATTTCTTGCTCTTTTTGAGCAAGAAGTTTCCATGAGTCTATCACAGCCATAATTTGATCCAAATCTTTAAGAAAAACCTTTCCCGACTCCGTTAATGTCACTCCTTTCTTGGAACGTTGAAAAATTCGAAATCCCAATTCCGTTTCCAGCAATTTTAGCGATTCAGAAATGTTCTGCTGAGAAACATATAATTTTTCCGCAGCATGAGTAATAGAACCCTCTTCAGCCACTTTTAAAACATATTCAAATTGTTTAATTTGCATAGTAGACGTACCTCCAGCATTGCAAATATGCGTTATTAGCATGATCGTTGAAAAATAGGCTGTTTGTTTACCTTTGAATTTACAATCTAATTGCAATGAAAAAACTCATAGAAATTGATAAGCTCCCCATAGAGTAGATACTCAAAATAACAAAGATTGAGACTACACTAAGGGAGCTTATCAGTTTTTTGCAATCAATGAATTTTTAATTTATGCAGGGTTTTGATATAACCTGGATCGTCGTGATCAACAATGTCGCTGTGACCGATATCAAGTTTAGCGATCGCCGCCATGTCTTCATCACTTAAGCTGAAATCCCAGATGTTAAAGTTTTCGGCCATACGTTCTTTATGCACCGATTTTGGAATAACAGTAACACCACGTTGAACATTCCAGCGCAAAGCGACTTGAGCGGCACTCTTTCCATATTTATCACCAATACGAGTGAGCACTGGATGCGTAAAAATACCATGGATACCTTCGGCAAATGGCCCCCAGGCTTCTGGATGAACGCCATACTGCGCCATGGTTTTCAAGGCCTGTGGCTGCTGGAAGAATGGATGCAATTCCACCTGATTCACCGCAGGAATAACTTCCACTGTCTCACAAAAATCAACCAAACGCGCTGGATACATATTGCTGACCCCAATGGCACGCAGTTTTCCGTCTTTGTAAGCTTCTTCCATCGCACGATAAGCACCAATGTAATCGCCCAATGGCTGATGAATCAGATAAAGGTCCAGATAGTCGATCCCCAGTTTTTCAAGAGAGGTCTGAATCGCTTGCTTTGCCCCTTCATAGCTGGCATCCTGAACCCAAAGTTTTGAACTAATAAACAACTCTTCACGAGGCAGTCCGCAAGCTTTGATGGCGCGCCCAACGCCTTCTTCGTTCATGTACGCTGCGGCTGTGTCGATCAGTCGATATCCTGTCTCAATTGCTTCCAGAACCACTTTCTCACACTCTGCCGGATCGGTCACCTGAAATACGCCGAACCCTTCCAGAGGCATTTTGACACCATTGTTCAATGTTACAAAATCCAAAATGATGACCCCCTTCGTTTTTTTATATTATACGCCATATATTCCTTTGATGCCAATAGAGTTTGATAATTGTTGCTATTTTCAAAAAAATCCACGAGCAACAAAAAAACCCAACCATTGCTGGTCGGGAGTAGGACAATCACGAATTACTTGTCTTGATGCGCGTTGTGGTAATCTTCGGTTTTGCGAATGGCCTCGTCCACATCGTCACGGCTGATCGGATATGGCAGATACTGCATGCAACGGTCAGCCATGGTGCCATCAAGCAGCTTTTCGTAGTCGGCGCTGCCGATGGTAATGTCGATTTCAGCCAGGCTGGTTGGCAGTCCAAGAGCACGGTTGATGTTGAACTGACGTTCGAAATCGTCCATGCGCTGTTCATGCATGAGCTGTGGCAGGCAGGCATAGGCAACCACTTCACCATGCAGGTGATTCTGTTCGCAGGCAGGAATTGGTGTGCTGCCATAGAAAATGGAGTGCGGAATGGCACCATTGTATTTTTCCGTTTCGATCAAGGTGCTGATGATACCACCCGTGATGATGATGTTGAGTACAATCTGCTTGAGTGCTTCGCTGGCACGATGGTTCTTGCAGTCATCATACGCCTGAACAGCATATTTGAACAATGGTTCGCCGCAGTGCTTTGCCAAGTCTACACCGATCATGTTGGAGTGATCCAGATCATCATTCATAGAAGAGAAAGTTGGTTCATAGGCTTTGCTGAATGCATCACCGATGCCGGCCCAAATGTATTCCAGCGGAGCCTTGGAAATAATGTCGAGATTGATGAAACAATGCTTCGCTGGTTCTTTGCGATAATGGAAACCCGCCAGACTGCGGTCCAAGTTGTGCATGACGCAGACGAGGGTGACAGCTGCACAGTTGGAAGCGATAGTTGGGAAGGTAAACAATGGCTTGTTCATCTTATCGCTGGCTGTTTTGCAAGTGTCCGTAGCGCGTCCGCCGCCAACGGCAAAGATCATATCGGCTGCCTGCACATCAGGATTGGCACAAAGGGCATCAGCAGCTTCATAGGTAACGTCATCGCCATACTTAAGGAAGCCGGTGATTTCAATGTCACTGCCAGCCACACCAGCGAGCAGATCTTCTTTGGCAGCAGCCATGGCTTTTTCACCGCCGATGACAATAGCCTTGGTGCCATAAGCACGGCAGATATCTGGCACCTTTTTATAAACATCTTTACCACCGATGCTGTACGATGGAAGGAAAACGGATTGGGTTTCCATGAAAACAACTCCTTTAATAAAATAAACTGTTATAGCACAATTATAGAGCGAATATGATTTTTGCGCAATGTTTTAAAAAAAATTGCCTTCAACTTCTGTCAATTCTCGTACAGAGTGCTATAATAAGAGGCACCAAACAGGAGACAAACTGTATTACAAGAATGAAAGGAAGGATTCCTTCTATGCTAGAAAATAAAGAAGCGCATTTGCACGCACTGCGTGATATCTTTGGCAAAGAACGCGTGCTGCATGAACCTGTTGATTGCTTTGGTTATAGTTACGACGCTTCTCCGGAAGCGCTGAACCCAGATGAAACACCGGATTTTGTCTGCAAGGCCCACAGCACCGCTGAGGTGTCTGCACTCATGAAATATGCCAATGCCCACAAAATCCCTGTTGTCTGCCGCGGCACCGGCAGCGGCCGCAGCGGCGGCGTCATTCCTGTCCGCGGGGGCATTGTACTGATGGTCGACGAGATGAACAAAATTGTCGAACTCGACGAAAAGAACCTGACCCTGCGCGTTCAGCCAGGTGTACTGACAAAAGAAGTCCACGACTTCTGCGCAGACCACAATCTCTACTATCCACCAGAACCATCTTCCTACAAATATTCCACCATTGGCGGCAACATTGCTGAAAACGCTGGCGGTATTCGTGCTGTAAAATACGGTGTGACCAGCGACTATGTCCTGGGGCTGGAAGTGGTGCTCGCCAATGGCGATGTCATCCACACCGGCGGGAAGCTCATCAAAAACGTCACCGGCTACAACATGACACAGCTGTTTGTTGGCTCTGAAGGGACCTTGGGCATCATCACCGAAGCCACCCTCAAAGTCATCGGCCGTCCGAAATTTGTTAAGAGTGCCATGGCTACCTTCCGCAGCATTGAAGACGCCTGCACAGCTGTCGGCGACTGCCTGATCAGCGGCGTGACCCCAACAGCTGCCGAATTGATGGACAAACTGAGCTGCGAAGCCACCGCCAAGTTCAACGATTTCCCTATCGGCGATGAAGTTGGCGCAATGCTCGTCTTCGACCTCGACGGCAACACCGCTGACATCTGCGAAAGCGATATGGCAACACTGGAAGCTGTTTGCCGCAAAGATGGTGCCCTCGATTTCACCCATGCCAAAGACGATGCAGAACGTGACCATCTCTGGAGTTTGCGCAACAAATTGAGCACCGCGCTCAAGAGCCTCGCACCAGACCGTGTCGGTGAAGACATCACCGTACCACGTGCTGAACTGCCAGCCATCTGCACCAAGATTGTTGACATCGCTACACGCTACGGCTTCAAAGTCTCCATCTTTGGCCATGCTGGCGACGGCAACCTGCATCCTTCCCTGCTCTGCGATATGAGCCAGCCAGGCGTGCCTGAAAAAGTTCACGACTGTGTCGGCGAAATCTTCCAGGCTGCCGTGGACTGCGGCGGCATGCTCAGCGGTGAGCACGGCATCGGCGTATCGAAGCAGCCTTACATCGACATCGCTTTAGAAAAAGAAGAGATTGACGCATCGCTCCTGATCAAAAAGGCGCTTGATCCGAACAACATCCTCAATCCCGGAAAGATCTTCAATCGGTGATCGTCATGGAAAAGAACCAACATTATGAAAAACTCAGAGCCATTGTAGATAAATGCGACCGCTGCGGCGCCTGCACCACGGTCTGCCCACTCTACAAAGTCAACCGCATTGACCGCGCTACCTCGCGCGGCAAGATCGCCATTGTGCGCGCCATGCTCGAAGACAAGCTCGATGGCAACGAAAAAGCATTGCGCCATGCCCTTGACTACTGTCTGCTCTGCAAAGCCTGCACCGAAGTTTGCCCTGGCAAGGTCATGACCGACCAGGCCATGATCGAAATGCGTCAGTGGCTGCGTGAAGACCACGGTCTCTCGCCAAAATACCGTCTCATCGGCGGATTCATGTCCAACAGCCCACTGAAATCGCTGAGCCGACCATTCATTGGCGCTGCACAAACTTTACAGTTCCCACGTCTCACCCGCGGCTTGCTGCCAGCCAACCACACAGCACCAGAATCCATGCAGCACAGCGGTCCAGCAGTGTTCTCCAAACCAGCTGCCAAATGCACCGTGGATCTCAGCAAGGTGAAACGCGTCGCCTACTTCAAAGGCTGCGCCATGAAACTGTTCTTCAAAAATGCCAGCGACGCGTCTATTGCACTCATTGAAAAGACGGGCCGCAAGGTTGACGTGCCAAACGTTGACTGCTGCGGCTTGCCACAGCAATCCCACGGCATGATTCCACTTGCTAAGAAAATGGCAAAACGCAACATTGAAGCCCTCAAAGACTACGATCTCATCATCACCGACTGTGGCAGCTGCGGCGCCATGCTCAAAGAATACGGCGAACTCTTTGCCGATGATTTCACCATGCGCGACAAAGCACAGAAATTCAGCCAGAAAATCATGGGCCTGTCTGAATACCTCTATGCCGTCGGCTATGAACCAACACCACACAAAGATCTGCGTGTCACCTATCATGCCTCCTGCCACCTCAATCGTGGTCAAGGCATCAACAAAGAACCTCAGGCCTTGCTGGAAAAAGCCGTCACCTTCCTGCCAGCTGAAAATGCCACCATGTGCTGCGGCGGCGCCGGCACCTTCCAGGTCGATTTCCCATCCACCTCTGCCAAGGTGCTCAACAATAAATACAAAGATTTCAAAGCCACTGGCGCAGACATTGTCGTCGCCGAATGCCCAAGCTGCCTCATGCAGCTCGGCAAGCTGGAGCGCTACAAAGATCTCAAAGTGCTGCACATCAGCCAAGTGTTATAAACCAAAAAAGGATTGCCCTTGCAAAATGCAGAGGCAATCCTTTTTATTTGCTTATTTATCCAGCAGTTCCATCGTCACGGCGCTGAATACGCTCATGCCGGTTTGCAGAACGTGTTCGTCGAAATCGAAGCGGCAGCCGTGGGGCACGTCGCTGGTGGCAGTGAGCAGGCGCATGAAGGCGGCCTGGCCGCCGTGGGCCTGCACGCGTGCCATCATATAAGAGATGTCTTCGCTGTCGTTGAGGTGTTGTTCTGGGCAAGACGACAGAGTCACGTCAGGAAGCGCTGCGCAAACAGTTCGTACACGTTCCATCAAAGCGGCATCGCTGGCGAGAGAGAAGGCTTCACCGCGTTTATCGATGCTCACTTCACAGCCGTGCATGGCAGCTGAGGCATTCAGAATACGGCGCGCATAGTCTTCCATATAAGCATTGATGGCAGTGGTTTCACCGCGCACTTCCAGGGTCATATCCGCAGCATCGGCGATGATGTTGCGTCCACTTCCTGCGTGAACAGTGCCCACATTGACACGCGAGGCGCCGCCGCTGTGGCGCGGAATGGCGTAAAGATTGGTGATGGCTGCCGCCACTGCCAGCATGACATTGCGGCCTTTTTCGGGCGCGCTGGCTGCATGGGCGGCTCGGCCGTGAAAATGAGCGTCTAATTTGGTGGTGGCATAGGCACCGCAGCTGCCTGGAATGACGTCGCCGTCCAAATCGCCGCGATCTTGAATGTGCGCCGCCAAAAGCGCGTCCACATCGTCGAGGTGTCCTTTTTCAACAATGGCTGCTGCACCGCGCACACCTTCTTCCGCCGGCTGAAAAATCAGCTTCACAGTGCCGTGCAGCTGCGTGCGCTGAGTGGCTAGAATTTCTGCCACACCAAGACCGATGGCGGTGTGGCCATCGTGTCCGCAGGCGTGCATGCTGCCAGCCTGAGCCGATGTGTACTCTTCGCGCACCGCCTGACGTTCGCTGTCATCGCTTTCCGTAAGCGGCAGCGCATCCATATCAAACCGCAGCGCCACCACAGGCCCCTCACCACAGTGCAAGATACCGATGACGCCGGTGCGGCCATCACGCATGCGATTTGCTAGCGCCAACGACACACCAGCCGCCAAAGCTCGTTCATAAGCTGCATCACAAACCGCCTGATCGGGCAAGCCCATGCGCGTGTCTGCCGTCACCGCGTCTCCCACAAGCACCTCGTAGCCCAACGCCTGCAGCCGTTCTGCCACCAGCGCCGAGGTGCAAATTTCTAACCAACCCTGCTCCGGCTGCCGATGCAGCTGCCTCCGCAAGGCTTGGATCTGCGGAAACAGCGCCGCACCCTGCTCGGCAATTTCCTGATAACGCTTTTCTTCCATCTCGATCGCCTCCTGATTCTATGATAGCGGGTTGCTGCAGCGTGCGCAAGCTGCCCGCTTTATACAAAAACAGAGCCGGGTTCTGCCCGACTCTGTTATTTTTATTTAGTCCACCATCATGATCTCATGATAGAGAGGATGATTTTCCCATTCGCCAATAAAACGCACTTCGGTTTCCAAACGTACGCCAAATTTTCTCAGGACAGCGGATTGCACCGCATGGATGAGATGAATCACGTCGTCAGCAGTGGCTCCGCCAGTGTTGACGAGAAAACCAGCGTGCTTCATGGACACCTGGGCGCCGCCAATGTGATAACCCTGCATGCCTGCGTCAATGATGAGCGGTCCGGCATAATGGCCGGTTGGGCGCTTGAAAGTGCTGCCGGCACTGGCCATTTCCAATGGCTGTTTGCTGGAGCGACGTTCTGTAAGATCAGCGATCTTCGCAAGGATTTCCGCCTTATCGCCATACTGCAGCTGCATGGTCACAGCCAGGCAAACAAGCGGCTCGTCTTTGAGACGGCTGTGGCGATAGCTGAAACGCATGTCTTCTGCCGAAATGTCGCGAATCAGTCCGCTTTCGTCAAGTACGGTCACAGACGTCACAACATCTTTCATTTCGCCGTCGTAAGCGCCAGCATTCATGTACGCCGCGCCGCCAACACTGCCTGGAATGCCGCTGGCAAACTCCAGCCCGGACAGTCCAAGCTCAGCACAAGCTTTGCTGACATTGATCAGCGATAAACCGGCAGATGCCGTCACTGTTGTGCCATCAACCACCAAGCGCTGCAAGCGTTCAGTAGCAATGACCACACCGCGGATGCCTTGATCACTGACCAGCACATTGCTGCCTTTGCCCAGCACAAAATATGGCTGATCTTCTTCGCTGCATACACGGATGACATCGGCAAGGGCTTCTGCTGTTTCTGGGAACACCATCACATCGCAGGGCCCGCCAATTTGAAACGTGGTGTGACGAGACAATGGCTCGTTGGCACGTACTTCTGCCACACCAGGAATGGATGAAAAGAGATCGTTCATTGTTTTGGTCTCCTTTCTCTTATAGATAATGCTGTTCTGCTGCTTCATAGGTGCCGAGCACACGGAAATCTACCGTCTTGTCACGCACCTGGCGCAGACATTCCAGGAAGTTCTCATCGTCCCAGCGGCCAAGCAAGTCAATGTAGAAGCTGTACTCCCATGGCTTACCAATCACTGGTCGGGATTCAATGCGGCTCATATCATAGTGACCTTCCGCAAAGTAGCGCAGCGCTTCCAGCAGCGCCCCTGGACGGTGTGCCGTTTTGAAAACGATGCTCGCCTTGTTCTGGCTTTCACTTAATTCCGGCTCACGTCGAATAACCACGAAACGCGTGATGTTGGAATAGTTGAAATTAACATGAGGCACCAGAATATCCAGGCCATACACTTCCGCAGCCTGCTTGGATGCAATGGCAGCGCCATTGGCAGGTTTTGTCTCTGCGATGTAGCGCGCACTCATGGCTGTGTCGGCATATGGACGCGCCTCAATGCCATGTTCCAGCAAGAAACGCTGGCTCTGGCCCAGGCCCTGGGGATGAGAATAGACGAATTTTACATCTTCCAGCTTGGTGCCTGGCACCGCCATGAGGTTTTGGGTGATTTCCAGTGATGTTTCGCCAACAATGAAGCAAGGTTTTTCATAGAGCAAATCATACACGTCGTTGATGCTACCAGTAGAGGAATTCTCTATCGGCAGCACGCCGTAGTCATAGTCTCCATTGACCACGCCTTCAACCACAAACTGAAAATGCGACAGACCCGTGCGATCAACATCTTGACCAAATACCTTGATGCAGGCGCCGTCACTGAAGGAACCCTCAATACCCTGAAATGCCACACGAGGCTGTTCAATCGGGGTCGCAAAAGGAGGCAACAGTGATGCCATCAGTCTTCGCTCCCTTCACCTTCAAGCAGCTTCACGGTTTGCACGTAAATGGCTGCTTCGATGCGCTTGCGCTGCAAATCGCAGCCATAAGCATACGGTTCGTTGATGCTGCCGCCGTAACGGATGTTGTTGGCGTGGCAGCCGCCGCTGCAGTAGAAGCGTGCCCAGCAATCCATGCAGGTTGGCTTGGTGAGAACGTTCGCTTTCTGGAAGCGTTCCGCAATCTCTGGCTTCTGAATGCCTGTGAATACAGTCCCCATCTTGTAGTCTTCTTCGCCAACAAACTGGTGGCATGGATAGAGATCGCCTTCTGGGCTGACTGCCAGATAGTCATGACCGCTGCCACAGCCGGACAGACGCTTAGGCAGGCATGGACCGCCTGTGAAATCCACGTTGAAGTGGAAGAAATTATAGCCCTTGCCTTCGCGCCAACGCTGCAAATAATGGCGCGCCAAAATGTTGTAGTTTTCAAGAATGACAGGCTTGTCTTCTTCGGTCAGAGCATAAGGCATTTCAGCAGGTGCCACCACCGGCTCCATAGAAATTTCCTTGAAGCCCAGATCATCGGCCAAATGAATCACATCGGCAGCGAAGTCTGGATTGTAATGGGTGTAGGTGCCGCGCACATAATACCACTGCTGGCCGCGTGTCGCCACGAATTTCTGAAAATGATCGACACAAACGTCATAACTTGGCTGACCGCCAACAAAACGGCGCATGTTGTCATGCACTTCCTTGCGGCCATCGAGGGACAGGACGGCATCCATGTGCTCGTCGTTGACCCATTTGCCGCAGGCGTCGTCCAAAAGCACCCCGTTGGTGGTGAGGGTGATTTTCAGCACCTTGCCCAATTCGGCAGCACGTTTGTGACCATATTCTACAACGGCTTTGCACACATCCATATTCAGCAGCGGTTCCCCGCCAAAGAGGTCCACTTCCACGTGTGTGCGATGCTTGCTGGCTTCCATCAAAAAGTCAATGGCTTTCTTGCCAACTTCCAGACTCATCAGAGAACGACCGCCGCCGTAAGCGCCACTGTCAGCAAAGCAATAGCCGCAGCGCAGATTGCAATCATGCGCCATGTGCAGGCATAAAGCTTTGACGATCGGTTCGGTATGTGGTGTAAAGTCGCTGAAATCGATGTCACTGAACAACAGTCCTTCGTCGATCAGCTCAGCAATGCCTTCGGCAACGTCCTTGGCATCCTCTTGTCCATACACAGCCGCTGTCTGTGCAATGGCATCTTCCCATGTCTTCCCTTCCTCGAGGGCATCGAGGAAGGCGTCAACAGTTTCGTCAGTGACATGGATGGAACCGCTGTTGATGTCGAGCATCAAATGCAAATCTTCAAATACAAAACGATGAATACGTGAAAAATCCAATTCTCTTGTCATGGGCGTACAACCTTAGCGAATTTCGGTATAACCGTGCATGTATGGCAGAAGTGCCTTTGGAATGGTGACGCTGCCGTCAGCGTTCTGATAGTTTTCAAGGATTGCAGCCAGTGTACGGCCAACAGCCAGGCCAGAACCATTGAGCGTGTGAACGAAACGTACCTTGCCATCAGCATCGCGGAAACGCAGGTTGGCGCGGCGTGCCTGGAAGTCAAGGAAGTTCGAGCAGGAAGAAATTTCACGATATTTGCCGTAGCTTGGCAGCCAAACTTCAAGGTCATAGGTCTTGGCAGAGCTGAAACCAATGTCACCAGCGGACAGGCAGATGACACGATATGGCAGTTCGAGTGCCTGGAGAATGTCTTCAGCATCACGGGTGAGGCTTTCCAATTCTTCCCAGCTGTGATCAGGATGTGCCAGTTTTACCATTTCAACTTTGTGGAACTGATGCTGACGGATGATACCGCGGGTATCACGGCCTGCAGAACCAGCTTCACTGCGGAAACATGGGCTGAATGCACAATATTTAACAGGCAAATCCTTTTCGCTGAGGATTTCGTCACGATGATAGTTGGTAACTGGTACTTCAGCGGTAGGAATCAGATAATAGTCGGTATTTTCAAGATGGAACATATCTTCAGCGAACTTTGGCAGCTGGCCAGTCCCAAAATCAGACGCGCTGTTGGTCATGTATGGTGGGATCAATTCGGTGTAACCATGCTTATCGGTGTGCATATCAATCATGAATGCAATGATGGCACGTTCCAAACGCGCAGCCAGGCCTTTGTAGAAAGTGAAACGGCTGCCGGTAACCTTTGCAGCACGGTCAAAATCGAGAATGCCAAGATCAACGCCAAGATCCCAATGTGCCTTTGGTTCAAAATCGAACTGACGAGGTTCACCCCAGTTGCGTTCAACGCGGTAATCGTCTTCGCCGCCGTCTGGAATGCTGTCGTCTGGCATGTTAGGAATGCTGACCACAAATTTACGAACCTGTGCTTCCAAAGTATCCTTGGTTTCATCAAGGGCTTTGATTTTTTCATTGATGGCAGACACTTCAGCCATGAGATCGTCGGCGCTTTCGCCATTGCGCTTGCGCTGGCCGACTTCTTTACTCTTGGCATTGCGCTGGCTCTGCAATTCCTCGATCTGGGCGATGACTTCGCGATGCTTTTCATCGGCTTCAAGGAATGGCTTCATATCAATTTCTTTGCCGCGGCGGCCAACAGCCTTGGCAACACGTTCTGGTTCACGACGCATAAGTTTGATGTCTAACATTGATGTTTCCTCCTAAAAATTAAATGACTCTGTAATTGGTAAATGAATATATTCCATACTTAACACACTGGCAAGTTTACGGCTTTCCTCACTGATGGAGCGATCCAGCGGCTGCTCAATCTGCATCCACATCAGGGCTGTCGTGCGGTCCTGGTGTTTGTAGCCCAGCACCATTTCGGCAATGTTAACGTCTTTTTCACCCAGGAGGGTGCCCACCTGACCAATCAAGCCAGGGCGATTGATGTGCGGCACCAAGAGCACATGTTCGTGCGGATGACCTCGGAAATAATAGTCATCCACCTGGATGATGTTGTCCTCACCACCGGCACGGTCGCCAGCCACTTGCAGGTGACTGCTTGGCGTTTCCACCGACAGTCGCAGCTGTTCATTCTGCACGCCGTCGTTTTTCTTGAGCACCACACGCAATCCCTGCGCATCTGCCCAAAGGTGACTGTTGACAGAATTGATCTTAACGGCACCAAGGCCTTCCGCCAATCCTGCAAGCACCGACGCCACAATGGCATCACTTTCTGTGACCGGAAGCACACCGCTTTCCTCAATCAGCAACGTTTCTGGCAATGCCGACAAGCGCTGCCCCATAAAAACACCGAGCAGATGCCCAAGGGCACACCAGCTGCTGCCTTCTTTGAGATTGGCATTGTGTACACGAGCAATATTGGTTGCCGTATCCACTTGCGCACCAGACAGAGCCGCCACCACATCCTGCGCCATCTCAACCTGATTGCCAATGCGCGCTTCTCGGGTATTGGCAGCTTCTGCCACCGTCACACGTCCATAAGGCGCCACCTCTTTCACCAACGCCTCCTGGCCCGCAGGCAGATCGATGGCAAAATACTCCAGATAGCCCCAATCCAACGCCCGTACCAATTCCTCCCAACGGAAGATTTGCGGATCGGTCAGGCAAATGAGACCAGCGCCTTTTTTCATGAGCTGAATTTCATCTTTGCCGACCAAACCCTCATTCCAAGCCAACGGCAGGGACAACAATATAATAAAATCACTGCGCACAAAAAGATCCACGAGACTGGTGCTCTCGCAATGATACAACATTGCACGGCCGCGATTCAAGTTTGGATCGTAGCACAGCATCTTCATGCCAAACCCCTGTGCACGTTTGGCAATCTCGCCAGCCAAAGGCGGAAATCCCAAGAAGCCGATGGTCTTGTCTTTCAGCTCAATGGCACCACCATCCTTGCGTTCACGTGCCATTGAAAGAATGAGGTAGAGGGCATAGTCTGCCACAGATGCCGCTTCACCATAACGCGGCTCGAGCAGCATTAAGCCAGAACGGGTAGCACGCGCACGATCAAAATTTTCATTGTCCGGCCCCAGGCAGCCAATGACGCGCACCGCCGCCGTCTTCTCATACATTGCTTCCGGCAATGTCGCCTGTCCTGTCAAAATCACAGCATCTGCCGATGCTGCATCGGTTAATTCCGTATCTACAGCCACGTCAGCGCCAGCAGCAGCCAGCTTTTCCATGGCTTCATCACAGAGACGCTCTTCCAAAATGATTTTCACGGTCATTCCTCCTTTCGTAAAATAAAAAAACCGTCCCTAAAAACAGGGACGGAGTATTTTTCCGCGGTGCCACCCAGATTATGACAATGGTCATCACTCAAAAGGCAGATAACGGCTGCCAGCCGTGGCCATTACACCAACGCTCCAGGGTGGACAATCAGCTGCTTCCATCCGGTTCGCACCAACCACCGGCTCTCTGTATAGAACATCACTGACAAGCCCTTTCATAGCTAGTTTAATTTTATTATTCCTGACGCTTAAAGTCAAGCGCCGATCAATGTATAACGAAGACTGATAGATGCTACGCCCTTATTGCTCAGTCGTCACAGAATCCGTGTAAAAGCTGTAGTAAGCTGTGCCGCCGCAGCCATTTTCTTGATCCCATGTTGCCGTCACCGAATACATCGCGTCGTACGGCAAAAGCGTCAGCGCCTGCTCATCGTCCACTGCAACATCCACCGCTTGCGCCTCAACATCGGTCTTATTCCACAGCGCCGTATCCCAGGCGCACGCCGACACGCTGTCTGGCACTACCTCAAACTCAAGATGCACCACCGCTGAATCATCGTCACGCACCACCTCCAGCGGCGACATACTGTCCTTGGCCTCCAGCGGATGCACGCTGTCCGCAGCCACACCAACCCCTTGCCCATTCTGCACATAGGACCAGCTGTAGGTGCCGCGCAAGGCCTTCACACTGTTTTCTCCACAGTGAACAACCAACACCGGCGGCTCGCTGCCCAAACCAGCCTGCTCCTTCGAAGGACCGCAGCCAATCAGCGCCAGCGCCAACAGAGCAAGTGCCACACTTAACAATAAATATTTCTTCATCGCTGTCCTCCCCTTTCTCTACTTCATAAAGCACCAAAACCACCACTCTCGTTACACGCTTCTATAAAAAAACATCCGCCTGACAACTCATCAGACGGATGTTTTTGTTACAGGCCTTGCCAATACAGAGTTCCACTAAGCTTCCGTGTAAAAAGCATAGGAAGCCGTGCCGCCGTAACGATCGTGGCTCGTCCATTCCGCAGTGACTTCATACAGGCCACCGGTTTCAACAAGCGGAAAAGCATAGGTGTTTTCGCCATCACCGTCCGCTTCTGTCGAAGCGATCGGAATGGACGTTGCACGTTGATCAACGTCCTCATACTGCCAGTATGCATCCTGCGGCCAGTAACAAACCGTCACCGCATCTGGCTGCGCGCCATCAAAATCCAAAGTGGCTATCATGGTATCATTTTTTAAATCTTCTTCCGACAGCCTAAGAGGTGTCAGAATGGATTTCTCGTAGTCTCTGTCGTTTTCCCCACGGATCGCTGTGCTTCCAACATCGATTTTCCCCTCAACAACGTCAGCATGCCACTCATGGGGCCCATTGCCTGCTTTGACGCTATACATGCCACAATGCACAACAAGACGCGGCGGTTCTTTTAACAGCTGCTCTTCTTCCCCCGTCGTCCATCCATAACCAATCAATCCAGTCACAATAATAAGAGCAACAACCAAACACATCTTCCATAATTGTTTCATCGCCACTCACTCCTTAACAGATGTACAATCACGACGACAGTCTATGAAAGCAGCTCCGCGTCTACTGGCAATACGCTTTATGGTTGATAGATCAGCATCGGTTCGTTGTAAGTCAGCTCGTCCAACGCTTCCAAGCTCGCTGACAGCTCGCTGGAACCAGCGCGCACAGCGCTGATTGCGTTAGAGGCCAGATTAAACAGCTTGCTCACGCCGCTCTGCTGATACGTTTCATGATAAAACGTAATATCATCGCCAAGCAATTCACGCAGATGTTCATCAAATTCATCTTGTGTCATAATGTTGTCGATCAAGCCGTTGTTCTTGCTCTGGCTGGCGCTGTATATACGGCCATCGGCCAGCGTTTTCACCGTATCCACGCTCATGCCGCGGCTGTCGGCAACAATGCCCACAAAGCGCTCGTAAATTTCATCAGAAAGCGTTTGGTAAATAGCAATCTGCTCCTCTGTTGGCGGTTCATAAGAACTGCCCATCAGCTTGTTGGCGCCGCTGTGCACAGTAGTGATGTCAATGCCAAGTTTATTGAGCAATTCGCTGGCATCAACAATTTGCCCGCAAATGACACCAATAGAGCCAACAAAGCTGTTGCGATTGGCAACAATTTCGTCAGCAGCAGAAGCAATGTAATAGCCGCCAGACGCGCAATAATCTTCACAGTAAGCGTAAATCGGGCGCCCTGTTTCTTCTTTATAATCCATCAGCTTGAGATAGGTCTCATCGCTTTCATACACCGCACCGCCGGTGGAATTGATCAGCAGCATGATTGCAATGTTATTTGGATCATTTTTCGCTGTGGCAATGCGCTTTTCAATAAAATCCTGGTTGTACGTATCGCCAGCTTCTTCGATGGTGCCGCTGATGTCAATCACTTCCACGTTGTTGGCATTGCGTTGCGCTGCCACACCGCCACTGCCATCCAAGCCAAAGAATGCAATCAATGCGATGACCACCAGAATGCCAATGCTCACACAAAGCGCCACCCATTTGCTGCGAGGACGCTTTGACGGCTGCTGCTCACCACTTTCAACAGATGAGGCTTCTTCCACACGTGTATAGACTGGTTGCTGTTCACTCATAGGCGTTCTCCCCTTCAAATATCGATGGTGTTACCACTGGCAGCTTGTGCACTGCCAGCTTTCACATAACCGAGCGCCGCTGGGTCCAAGCGTCCATCTTGGAAAGCCTGATCACGCAGCCAACGATAGCTCAACGCCATGGTCGTCGACAGATATGGAAAAAGATAGAAAAACGCCAAGCCAAAGGTGATCGCGCCAGCAAAATACCATGGGATGAACGACAGTTCAAGCACGAAAAGTTCTTTGAGATGGCCCTTCGTAATCGCGCAGGAATAACGCAGCGCCTGACGTGGACCGACTTTGCCGCGACCGTCTGCAATAATCTGATAGATAAATTTGTAGCGTAAGGTCGCAATGTATGCAGCGATCATGCCCGCGAGATACAATAAACTTCCGCCCACTATGGCAAAGGCTGCCGTTCCTGTAGCTACATCTGTCAGCAAAGCTGTCGAATTTGAAGTGTAGGTAAACGCACTGGCCACAACCAGCAAAAAGCCAGGAATGGTAAGAAGCCCCCAAATAATCAGCCACAGCTGCTGCCACAGATAAGCAAGCAGCGCTGTCACCGCATTACTAAAATGGCTCACAAAATCGTCAAAGGTCAATCGGCGGCTATCGCCAATCTCCGTCAGCGTAACAAACCAGGCGTTGTAACAATATGTCAATATCCCGTCAATAAGCAGCGCAGAAACAATGGCCAATACGACGCCCAAAACAATATTTTCAATGCCAATATTGCCAACAGCCGTGCCCAAAGATGACATGGAATACTGGAAATAAAGCTGAAAATAATCCATGGTGTTATACGCCTGCCCAGAAAGCAGCGATGGTCCAGTCTCCGTCGTACCGCCATAATTGTAAGTAAACTGGAACCCCGTCAGCAGCAGATACAATAAGGTGACTGCAATCAAGATCATCCAATTGCCGCGTAAGAGCGACTTTGCTTTGAACTTCAATTCAACACGCGGTAATACATTTGGTGGATAAAAAGACATAAGTACCTCCTTTTCATAACAAACCATCAATGTGTTAGGTATTTATTCTATCATACTATACTTTGCCATGGATGGAAAATCATTTCTTTCATAAATGAAAAAAAGCACCAGAATGATGAATCATCCTGATGCTTCATTTGTTTAATGTTGTTCCTCGCCGAAATGGTCGGCATCTTCAAGCGTGTAGCGCGCACGAATGCCTCCGACAAGACGTGGACGTGAGAAACTTGGGTTGGCACGCGCATCACCAATGCTGCGATGCGCCAGGCGCATTGGCACTGCCACTGGACGCATGTGCATGCCGATCATGGTCTCGCCAATGTCCAATCCATAGCCAGCCTTGATGCCTTCCACCAGAACAGGATTGGTAAAATGGCGATACGCGTGGCTTGCCATGGAGCCGCCTGCACGTACATGAGGCACTGCACAAACTTCAGTCAGGCCGAAGCGTCGCATGGTTTCACGTTCCACAACAAGGCTGCGGTTGAGATGCTCACAGCACTGAAAAGCAAGATGCAGGTTGTGTTCCTGTGCAAAACGGCGGAGCACCGGGAACAGCGCTGCTGCCACATCAGGGCTGCCAGCTTTGCCAATGCGCTTGCCGCAGACTTCGCTGGTGCTGCAGCCAATGACAAAAATATCATCATCCTGCGGTGCCTGACGTTCCACCATCTCGTTCAAAATGGTTTCCAGTTCGCTGGCAATGCTATCAATTTCAAACATAGAAATCCTCCTTTTCTATCCCATCACTTTGCAATGGTCACTGGTGCCATCAAACTGTTGATGATGGCATCGCCATCTGTTGTGATGACCATGCTCTGCGCATCGGCATCCCAATCAACGCCAAAGTCAAGAATCTGGCCAATGTCACGCAGTTTAAAATAAGTGAATCCATCAATATTATAGGCGGTTGGCGCCAAATAGAGTCCATCAACCATCACGGTCATTTCGTTTGGCAGAGCAACATCGTTGGAATCCAGCTGAATCAGGGTTGGCGTCCCTGACAGTGCTGTTTTTGAGGAAATGGTGATGAGCCGTTTTTCATCATTGTACCCCACATCAAATTCCGCTTCTGTACCAGAAAGAATCGTTGCCAAATCTCTCAGGCGGAAATAGTTATTGCCGCCAATATTATAGCTGGCTACTTTAGAATACTTTCCATCAATTCGCACAGAATTGTCGCTACGGCCGATGGCGGTCTGCCGTCCAGCAGATGCGTCCGTCTGCGCCACACCAAGATATTCTTCCAATGTTAATCCACTGGACATAATGGCCGTTGCTGCTTCCACGCCAACATAGCGGAAATGCCATGGTTCATACTGATAACCAGTGATTTTTTCCTTGCCTTCAGGATAACGCAGAATGAAGCCATACTCTGCACAATGCTGCATCATCCACTGTACCCCTGGAAATTGGTCGATAGAGGTCTGTAAATTGTACCCACTGTGTGCTGCATCGCCCACATCAAAGGCCAGGCCTGTCTGGTGCTCACTCTGACCAGCACGCGCAGAAAACGTATTGGCTTTGTCTTCACCATGGGCTGCTGCATAATTGGCAAACAGAGATGCCTGTACATCATAGCTGCGATAGCCGGACAAAATATACATGCTGTTGCCTTGTGCATTGGCCGCTGCCAGGAATGCTTCTGCGGCAGCTTCCGCATCGCCTTGCAGGCTTGTGCTCTGACCAGCACCATTGGTATAATCCGGTGCATAATCGGCTGGCAGTGGATGTTCTTTATTAACCAACAAAATGCCGCTGATCACCGTCGTGCCATCGGCCTCCTGATGACTGTCGTTATAAGCAGGCGTCGTGGTCGTAACTTCTGTGTCTTCTGTTACAGAAGGATTTTCTGGTGTCACCGGTGTATCCTCGGAAGGTTCAGTGACTTCCGGCGGATTGATCGGATCGGCATTTTCTTCAGCGAGACCCGGCATGGTGCTCATGGTCAGAAGTGCTGCCGACAGACAGATCGCGACAAACTTCGAACGATTTTTCATATTGTTATCATTCTCCTTGTAAAATCAGGTGTTTCCCTTGCTTTCCCCTTGATTATAACACCTTTCAAAAATAATGAAAGACTTGTTGCGCAACGCAGGCAAATTAAAGTAAAATAAAAAACGAAAACATGAAAAATGATAAAAGGAGTCTTTCATCGATGGAAAAAATCAAAATGACCACGCCGCTCGTTGAAATGGACGGCGACGAAATGACACGCATCCTTTGGGCTTGGATCAAAGAAAAACTGATCCTCCCTTATGTAGACCTCAAGAGCGAATACTATGACCTCGGTCTTGAACATCGCGATGCCACCAACGATCAGGTAACAGTTGACGCTGCCGAAGCCATCAAAAAATACGGCGTCGGCGTGAAATGCGCAACCATCACCCCAAACGCAGCCCGCGTTGAAGAATACAACCTCAAAGAAATGTGGAAGAGTCCAAACGGCACCATCCGTGCGCTGCTCGACGGCACCGTATTCCGTGCGCCAATCCTCGTCAACGGCATTCATCCATTCGTTCGCACCTGGAAAGCACCAATCACCGTTGCCCGTCATGCTTACGGTGACGTTTACAAAAACAGCGAACTGCGCGTTGACGGCCCAGCAACCGCCAGCCTGAAAGTGGCTTACGAAGACGGCCGCACCGAAGAAAAAGAAATCTTCACCTTCACCGAACCAGGCGTCATCCAGGGCATGCACAACCGCGATGCTTCCATCGCCAGCTTCGCCAACGCTGTCTTCACCTACGCACTTGACACCAAGCAGGACGTTTGGTTTGCAACCAAAGACACCATCTCCAAAATCTATGACCATCGCTTCAAAGATATTTTCCAGGAAATCTTTGACCGCGACTATAAAGACCGCTTCGAAGAAGCCGGCATCACCTATTTCTACACCCTCATCGACGACGCTGTTGCCCGCGTTGTTCGCAGCGAAGGCGGCTTCATCTGGGCTTGCAAGAACTATGACGGCGACGTCATGAGCGACCTCGTTGCCACCGCATTCGGCAGCCTTGCTATGATGACCAGCGTGCTCGTATCCCCACAAGGCTACTACGAATACGAAGCTGCTCACGGCACCGTACAGCGCCACTACTACAAACACCTCAAAGGCGAACAGACCTCAACCAACTCTGTTGCCACCATCTTCGCATGGAGCGGTGCGCTGCGCAAACGCGGCGAAAAAGACGGCATCGCCGACCTCGAACGTTTCGCTGACGCGCTCGAAGCAGCCACCATCGAAACCATCGAAAGCGGCACCATGACCAAAGACCTCATGGGCCTGTCCACCATCGAAAACAAACACGCTGTCAACAGCGAAGAATTCCTTGACGCCATCGCCGAACGCCTCAACGCTAAGCTGGCGTAAAGAACACACAAAACCAACAAACGGCACCACGCAATTTGCGTGGTGCCGTTTTTAATAGCATCGTTTGAAATAAGCATGCCATCGATAGTATATTATTTCAAAATATCCTTGACTTTCTGAAATAAGGAACGTACCATGGCCTTATTATTTCAATTTTAAAGGGGATGTTTTTCATGACAAGAGCTGGAACACTCGTTCAAAATCTCAGCGGAGACGCTGCTTATTGGTCTTTTCGCCCGGCACCACTGCCCCTTGAGCCAGAATTAAAAATTGATGACGAGATGCGGCGACTGCTCATTGAAACAAGCCGGCAGCTGACCAATCTGGCGCGCTTTTCCCTGCTCATTCCCAGCACCGATCGGTTCAGCTCCATGTATATGCGCAAGGAAGCGCTGCTCTCATCACAAATCGAAGGCACACCATGCACCTTGGAAGACATTCTGGACCCAGAATTGAACGCAACTGTCAACCCCGATGTGGGGGAAGTCATCAATTATGTGAAAGCAACCCAATTTGCGCTCGAGCAAATGCGTACACTGCCGCTTTGCAATCAACTGCTGCGCGAAACCCACGCTGTGTTGATGACTGGCGTTCGCGGCGAAAAAAAGAACCCCGGCGAATTTCGCCGCAGCCAAAACTGGATTGGCGCTGCAGGCTGTTCCCTCAAAGACGCCCGCTACATTCCACCAAACGTCGAAGACATAACCACTGCGCTCAACGAGCTGGAGCAGTATATCCACGAAGATTCTCCCTACCCGCCATTGATTGACGCCGCGCTCATCCATTACCAATTTGAAACGATTCATCCCTTTCCGGATGGCAACGGCCGCATCGGCCGGCTGTTGATCTTGCTCTACTTCATTGAAAAATCGTTGCTGACAAAACCGGTTATCTATGTTTCCTACTTTCTGAAAAAGAATCAACGCGAGTATTACGACCGCATCAGCGAAGTACGCCGCAGCGGCAATTATGAACAATGGGTGCGATTTTTTCTGGAGGCTGTCAACGCGGCTGCCATCGACGCAACAGAAACCATCTGGAACCTTTCGGAGCTGCACAACATCAATGCAGAAAAGCTCCCTGTCTCAAAGCGAAAGCAGGACAACATCCGCCGACTTTTCACCTATATCGAAGAACATCCCATCATTGATATCAAGCATACCGCTGCCGACCTTGCTCTCAGTTATAACACGGTCGCTCACGCAGTCAAAAAGCTGCAAGAGCTTGGAATCCTTCACGAAACAACAAATGCTGCACGCAATCGTGTATTCGCCTATGAGGAATATTTAGACATTCTACGGCAGGACACGTAAAGAAACGGCACCACGCAGATTGCGTGGTGCCGTTTCTTCATGCCTTCAAATAATAGTCAAAGCCATAGCAGCTTTTGTCAAAACCGTAATGTTCATAGAAAGCGTGGGCCTCGGTGCGTGGCATGCCGCTGTCGAGGACGATGCCTTTGCAGCCGCGCGCTTTGGCAAGATCGCGGGCGTGATCCATGAGCATGGTTCCATAGCCCTGGCCGCGCTCGCTCTCGTTGACGATCAAGCTGGACAGATAGCAGGTCATACCGGAGAGCCAAAAGGTGTTGAAGTAGGCGCCGTGGCAAAAGCCATGGGTTTTGCCTGCGTCATCAACGAGAAAAAAGGCAAAACTGTTGTCGTCGGCCAGTATCTCAGCATAAACCTTACGAATGGCTTCGCGCTCATAGGTGTTGTACGTCCAAAGTTTTTCAATATAATCAAAGGCGATGTCAAAATCGTCCATGGTGGCCGTTTTGAATGGCATCACACGCGCCTCCTCAGTCTTGTTTTTCCTGCAGGCGTTTATAATATTTATCTGCCTGATACAAAGCAACGCATGGGTTGTGACCAAGTACGCGGTCTTTCGTCACAACACTTGTTACGAGCGCATCAGAGTACTTGATAAACAAGCTGTCATGCCCAACGCACAGTCCCATGAGAAGATTGAGATCTGTGTGGGCTTCATTGAGAGAGAGAGCTTGCAGCACAGGATTACACATGTTAACGCCAGTGACTTCACATTCTTTTGGAATGCCGATCGATACTTTTGGATGAGCGCCCACTTTGCAGACTGCACCATACACTTCAAAGCCATTGGTGCGCAGGATTTTAGCCAGAATGCGCGATTCCTCAGCAAGACCGGCACAGGTAGCAATGCCGAGTTTTTTTGCACCAATTTTGCGTGCAAACTGAATCACCTCTTCAACGCGGGTGCGTTTGCAATAACCTTCCGTTTCAACTTCTGCTGCTGCAACAGCGATGCGATTGTTCTCCGGCTCACGAAGCAAGGCCATAGCGTGTTCCTGCACTTCTTCCGGAACATGGGTGGTAAGGCAGAAGTCTGGATATTTTTCTTCTTCACCACGGCGGCAATTGATCACATGGCAATCAACACAGGACATTGGGGTTTTGTTTTCTTCCATGAAAGATTCCTTCCTTCTTTAAATAATTGATTGTCACCAGTATAACACGCCGTCATAGGAAGCTCAAACGCAACGGTTTTTTACCATATCCAAACACGAAAGCCTTGCGTGATGCGGCTTTTTTTGTGATAATGATAGCAACTATTCTATTTAGATTTTCTTCTGCAAGGGAGATGATTTTATGCAATGTCCTCATTGTCATGCCGACAATCAGGAAGGACGTTTCTGTGGCAAATGCGGCAAGCCGCTGGACCAGGACGCCAGCGATCTGACACGCGTCATGCCGCCATTATCAGAATTACATGAGACGCCGTCTGAATCAACGTCCGATGATGACAATAAAGAAGCCGCAGTAGACGCACTGGAAAAAGCCTTAGATGACGCCGAACAGGCCGAGTCCAACGAAAACGCTGCAGCAGACGCGCCAGCGACACCTGAAACGGACGAACCATCGGCCGAATCCACTGAAACAGATTTGACCACTGATACAGAAAATCCAGACACCGACGAACAGTCTGACCATACATTGCCAAAACCACCAGCATTTCTGATGGAAGATGATGAGCTTGCGGACGACAACGCTCTGCGCGAAAGCACCGATGGCCAAGACCGCCGAAAAAAAATCTTAACAGCTGTTTCGCTGATCATTGGCATCATTCTGGCCGCTGTCGCCGCCATTTATCTTTTCACCGATGTGTTTGACACCACACCTCCGACGGATCCTTCTGAACAAGTCAAGAATGCTGATACCGTCGCACCAGATACCAGTCTCGCAGAAGACACCATCGTTGGCCACTGGCGTCACTACAACACCGGCAGCGTCATCGAAAAGATTGGCACTGCGCGCTATCGCTGGACCATTGGCAAAAAGGTGTACCAGCTCGATTTCAAAGACAACCAATATGTCTATAAAGATGAAAAAGGCAACGTGTACAACTTTGTGCTCACCGATGCCGATCATATTCAGTTGGCATCAAGCAGCGACAGTTCTGGTGGTTTGATCACCGACCCTGTGTTTGAATCCGGCTATACGGCAGGCCGCGTCGGCCAAGACGGAACCATGGCTGAAAGCATGAGCGTCAACACCGATGCCTTTAACATCGTCGGCAAAACTTATGCAGAATTGGCTGGCACCTACGGGCCTGGTGCGTTGAGTGTCATTGGCGACAATCAATACATCATCTTCCGTGGTGATGGCGGTAATTTTGCCGTTCAGTTCGAAGGGGAAACAGTGCCTCTGTCTGCCAAGAGCAGCGGTGAATATACCGTGAAGCCTCTCAGCACCAACACTGCAAGCTATTCAGTGTCACGACTGACACAAAGCAACACCGTACCATACACCGATTCTACAACACCAAGCGGTGGCACCACAGACACCGGCAATAACGACAACACTGGCAGTACCACAACCGATGGGTCAACCGGAAGCAACAACAACAATAATAACAACACGACCCAGAATCAAAACAACAATAACAAAGAAGATGAAACCACTGAATACAAGGTTGAAATTCCAGACATGCCAACCTTCCCATCAACCACCGCTGTTGCTACCGGTGTGGTATGGGCCGATCTTGGTTTTGTCATCAAAAACGCTCCAGATACCATGAGCGTCAACGATCTCTCTGCCGTCCTTGGCATTGCCCTGGAAGTAGGCACTGCGCCAGCCAACCAAAGCGGTTTCAATTTCTATGGCAGTGACGAAGGTTATTTTGCTGGCACCTATGCCATCAACGATCACTCCTTCTCGATCAGCGGATACGGCAGCAGTGCACTGAATCCAAGCAAAACCATTCTGTTCATTCAACAGATCAGTTAAAACATAAACGGACCATTTTCGGTGACGAAAATGGTCCGTTTGTCATTTTATTGTTGTACAATGCATCACTGGATTTGTTACAATAGACTTAAACCTACAAAAAAGGAGGTATAATCATGCACAAACGATTGATACAGCTTTTGGCGCTGACCCTGCTCTTTTTAGCTGGCGGCGCCTGGTGCACAAGCGACGCCATGGCAGCCGATGCTTCGCCCTCTCAATCGATCATCACTACGGGCTCCAGCAGCACCACTGTTGATCCTTACCAGAGCTTCAGCGTCAGCATCACATTACGCGACGCCTCTGGCAGCAACCTGACCAGCGCACCTGCGGGCAAAGTCTATCTCTGGGCCACCGATGCCAGCAACCGCATCAGCGACGGCCTGGATCTTGTGGAGCTTTCCCTGGGCGACAACGTTTACATGCATCAAACCAGCCGTCAGGGCGTGTTGATTATGGATGCCGCTGCACTCATCCAAACACAGCGTTTTAATTTGAAGCTGGCCGAAAAGGGGCCCTACAAATTGCATGCGCTCTATATGCCGACCGGCTCCATTGACCCCAATGCCGTCAGCGACTACTGGCCATACGAACTCACCGGCAGCAGCGAAGCCGAACGCACCATCACCGTCAACGCCACACCGGCCTCTGACGTCGCCATGATGGTCGTTTCAACCAAAATCCGCGGCATCAGCGTGGATTCCTTCTTAATCACTGGTCCGCGCAACCAAACCTTGACCACCCCAATCTCCATTGATTCCAGCGGCGCCACCACCACCGAAGTGCAATTGGCCCTGCTGCGCGACAATGGGCTCTCCGTTGGGGCAGATGTACCAATCTACATCAACACCACATCCAACAATGTGACCGTTTCCAATGTGCTTGTGCGCACCAATGAAAACGGCATCGCTCGTTTCACCGTCAGTGGTCTTGTATCGGACAACAGCACCTTGCAGCTGCGCTGCGACGTCAACGACGCGCCAGTTGTCATTCCGCTTTCGGCTTACGAATACCGTCCAGAACGCGTGCGCTTCGACATCGGCTCGAACATCATTGATGTTGATGGCCGCACCATGGAAATTGACACTGCCGCCGTCATCCGCAACGGCCGCACCTACGTGCCATACCGTGCCATTGGTGAACTGCTCGGTGCCCGCATCGAATACGACAATGCCGTGCGCACCATCACCACCCACTTTGACGACAGCGTCCTGACGATGACCGTCGGCTACAACCACTATGCCGTTGATGGCACCGTCTACCAAATGGATGCCGCGCCGTACATCAACAGCGACGGCCGCACCATGGTGCCAATTCGCTTCGTTGCCGAAGTCATCGGCTATGACGTACGCGCCGTCACCGGCTCCAACAACCTTACAGAAAGCGTCGTCTTCACACGACGTTAATCGCAAAAAGCCTGCCAATCGGCAGGCTTTTTTCATCAAAAGAACACAAAAAACGGCATGGCGTCAAACCCATGCCGTTTTTGATTCATTGCTGTCAATGTTTCAGCCCCACACTTCTTCGGCGATTTCTTTGACCAGTGCGAGCTGCTTCCACTGTTCTTCTTCCGTCAGCTTATTGCCAATTTCACAGGATGCAAACCCACACTGAGGACTGAGATAGAGGCGATCCAGCGGAATATACTGTGCAGCTTCGTGAATGCGCGCAATCACAGCATCCTTGTCTTCCAGCTGCGGTGACTTGGTGGTCACCAGCCCAATGACGACCTTCTTATCCGGTGAAACCTCTTTCAAGCAATCAAAACTGCCTGAACGTGCATCATCAAATTCCAAATAAAGTGCATTCACATTTTCACGGGCAAACACATATTCCGCAATGCCATCATAAGGACCGCTGCAAGCCCAGGTAGAATGGAAATTGCCGCGGCAGATGTGTGTATTGATCACCATATCATTTGGCTTGCCTTCGATGGCAAGGTTGTTGATCGTCAGGAACAGCTCCTTCAAACGTGCCAAACCAGCATCATCTGTCGCAAAGAACTGATGCGCACGTTCATCGATAAAGAGCCCCCAAGTGCAGTCATCAAACTGCAGATTGCGGCAACCAGCAGCATACAGATCAGCGATCACTTGCTTATAACCAGCCACAATATCAGCCACCAAAGAATCGTCATCAGCATAGAACTTGCGGGTGCTTTCAATGTTCATTGGCATAATGAACTGTTCCAGAAACTGTGCCGGTGCAGGAATCGTCTGCTTCGCTACAGTGTTTGCATCTTCAAACTGCTTCACAAACTTGAAATGCTCCACAAATGGATGCGTGCCAACACCAATCTTCCCTGTCAAAAACGTATCATCAATCTTTGCTGCTTCCCCGTGAAACTGCAAGCCGTTCTCGGTGGTTTTGTGGTCAACACCTTCAAAGCCCCACATAAAATCCAAGTGCCAGGTTGAACGGCGGAATTCCCCGTCGGTGATCACATGAAAACCAGCAGCCTTCTGCTTCTCAATCAAATCCGTGATTGCTGCATCTTCCACTGCCTTCAATTCGTCAGCACTGATCAGGCCCGCTTCACGGTCAGCACGTGCCTTTTTTAAGGATTCTGGGCGCAAAAAACTGCCTACATAGTCAAAACGAAATGGTGTATATAAACTCATCGTCAGTCTCCTCTGTTATCGTAGTTACTGTACTTATTATATAGGCTTTTTTTAGACTTGGCTAATACAAAAAATTTGCGGCTTGCTATAGATTCATCCTATAGCAAGCCGCCGATAAATAAACCTACGCGCCA
This sequence comes from uncultured Peptococcaceae bacterium, assembly GCA_937976375.1. Lineage (GTDB taxonomy): Bacteria > Bacillota > Peptococcia > Peptococcales > Peptococcaceae > UMGS1590. The sequence continues at coordinate 109,906 of CALJRU010000063.1, forward strand.
ACCCAGTTCAAATCTCATCAGCACAATCCGCTTCCACCTGCGCCATCAACGCCTCAAGCCCTTGCTGCAAATCTTCATACGTACACTCAAAATCGCCGCTGTACCACGGGTCTGCAATGTCCCGCGATTCACCGACAAGTTCCAGCAGCCGCACCATCTTGTCGTCCGGATCGCCGCCGCAAATCCGCGCCATATTGCGCAGGTTCGCTGCATCCATCCCAACCAGCCAGTCAAAGCGCGCATAATCCGCCGCCTCCAACTGCCGCGCCCGATGGTCACACACCTCCACGCCCTTCTCCACCAGCTTTGCCTCCGCCGGCGGATAAATCGTGTTGCCAATCTCCTCCCGAGACGTCGCCGCCGAATCCACCATCACCACATCCGACAACCCGCGCTCCTCCACCATCTGACGAAACATATTCTCAGCCATTGCCGACCGACAAATATTGCCATGGCAGACAAAAAGTACATTGATCATGTGTTATTTCGCTCCTTTGTTTATAGATTATCCAACCCATTACTGTCTCTTCATTGTAGCAAAAAGCCTTCCCTGAGAACAGAATCCTAAACACTTATTTTTTGAAACAATTAGGTCATTCCTTACATAACCGAGCCATCCTCGCCATTTTCAAAACAAAAGCGATCTGCCGCCAAATAAGGTGCAGATCGCTTTTGTTTTGCTAACAGTACCGCATTGTTACATAAACTTTTTTCCTTCACGCCATGGGATACCCACACGCTCACCAAGGGTCAGGTAGCCTGTGCCGAAGGGATCATAAAGCAGCATATTGGTTTTCAGGGCATCAATTTGACCTTGCGCGTTCAATACGCTGTCGTCGGCAGCAATGTTGACAATCTTTGCCAACACGGTAGAAAACTGCGTGCCGGTAACAATTTCAACCAATTCGCATTCGATGACCACGGGACAGCCTTCGACAACAGGAGCGTCGACATAGGCGCTCTTGACAGCTTTTAAGCCGGTTCGTTCAAATTTGTCCGGAACATGGTGCCCACTGACGCTGCCGAGATAGTCAATCTCGGCCATCATCTCCTGACCAACAAGAGCCATCGTGAATGCACGTCTTTTTTCGACATTTTCGTGGGTCTTACTGAAAGGTCCAATGCACAGCGCCAAATCGCCAGCATTTGTCCGCATGGCTTCATGCAGATTCATAGCGTTCACCGTGCCATCATCATTGTAAGTTGCAACCATCAAAACTGGAACCGGGTAGCCATAGCCAAACGCTTGCGCGCCCAAATTTTTCATCATGAGTCATACGCTCCTTTTCTTGCAGCAGTCTGTTTTTTGCTTTCGTAATCACGTTTCATTGAACAATAGCATACCCGCTTTTCTGATCAAAAACAGCGTCATGTGTTAACATTTTATATGGTATAATTTAACCATCGTGTCTGATCAATGAAAGGTGGCAAAAGCTATGTATGCGTACCATGATGAGGAAATATTGCACGCGTTGAAAAAATTGGCGCAGGATTTTCACCTGCTCCACTGGAATTTCACCGACGCGTCTGCTTATAGCAAGCAAGAGCCAGTGCAGCATTGGCTGGGGGATGAATCAGAAGAAGTGATGATCAATGTCTTTACTGGGACAAAGATCCAAGAACCTTTCCATCGCCATGATTTTTTCTTTATCCACTTTGCCTACAGCGGCGATTATCAGGCGCTCAGCGCTCATCCAGACAATCGCATCACCATCAAAGAAGGAGACTGTTATGTTGGCCAGCCTTACAGCGGCTATGCTGTAACACGCGACAGCGATCAGCTTTGCACCATCATCGGGGTGTTGATTCAAAAAGAAACCTTCATCCGAGAATTTCTCCCATCGCTGTCAGCAGATACGGCCATGCTGCACTTTTTTCTAGCGCCGCAGAAAAATGCCTATTCCGATGTATGCATCCATTTTCCCATTCCAACAACCTCACCCATCTGGCGGCTGCTCGGATTGCTGGTTCTTGAATACGCCAATAAAACCGAGGATACACAAAAAATCCTAAAGCCCATGATTATGTCACTGGCCATGTACATTTCCTCAGAATACAAACGACAAAACCTGCCGACCAACAGTTCATTAGTCGATCAGATCACAGCATATATTGAATACCATTCCGATTCCGTTACATTAAAATCCACCGCCGCCCATTTTGGCTACCACCCTGTCTATATCTCCAGGCTGCTCCCTGAAAAGACCGGCAAAACGTTTTCTCAGCTTCTGCTTGAATCAAGAATGCGAAAAGCACACTTGCTGCTCAATCACACCGATCTTTCCATCGAAAAAATTGCTGCCATGCTGGGCTACAGCAACAGCAGCAATTTCTACAAAGCGTTTAAGCACTACTATGGCACTTCGCCACGACGGTTAAAAGAATAGCAAGCAAAAGAGACGCGCGTTTTCGCACGTCTCTTTTATTTGCACGCCTTCCAGCTTATGGTCTGAGCGGGCCATAGAAATAGGAGGCTGTGGCTCCGCCATCAATGAGGAAGTCCGCACCAGTGATGAATGCTCCTTTATCGCTCATGAGCAATTCTGCCACATTCGCGACTTCGTCGGCTGTGCCAGGGCGTCCTGCCGGGCATTTTGCGAACATGTTTTTATAAAAATCGCCGCGTGGACCATTAAATTCATCAACGGCCAATGGCGTCACAATAATGCCAGGAGAAATGGAATTGATGCGTGCACCACGTGCTCCCCACTTAACCGATTCGGCCATGACGCGTTTTTCGTTGCAGCGTTTGGCCAGCTGGTACGCATGAAGGGTATCGGTGATGTTTTCTGGCTGCAACAGTTCGAGCGCCAGCAGTTCTTCGCTTGGTGTACATGCCAATTGTTCGTCTTCTTCTGGTGTCAAGGCTGGCATACGGTGGCCGGACTGGCTGGAGATTGTCACGCCAACACCGCCAGGCGCAATGACTTTGCCAACTTCCTCTAACAGCACTGCTGTGCCATAAAGATCCACATTCAAAATGGCTTCAATCGGTGCCTGACTTGGCGATACGCCTGCCGCATTGACCATCATGGTAATATCACCGTATGTTTGTGCTTCTGTAATAAGGTTCTGTATGGAAGCTCTGTTGGAAAGATCCATTTCCACTGGCACCACGTCAAACCCAGCCGCATTCATGATTTCTGCTATGGTTTGCGCGTTTTCCAGCTTTTTATCACCAACAACGATCTTCATGCCATAACCCATACGCCGAGCAATCGCCATACCAATCTGCCCGGCGCCTGTCCATATCATTACGTTCTTCTTCATGAGAGGTGTCTCCTTTCTTTATTGATTCAGCCACGCTGCAACGGCACCATCGCTCTGCGCCGCCTGTGAACCAAGGACCGCCAATCCTTCGGTCACATTTGCACCAGGACAAGCTTGACCAATACGCTGCACAGTATTGCCTAGGCCGCTGCCTTCATGGGTGCAGAATGGATGAATGGTTTTCCCGTGCCAATTGTAATGCTCCAAAAAGGTGTACACAGCCATTGGCAGATCTCCCCAATAGTTCGGATAGCCCAGATAAATCTCATCGGCTGCCATGTCTTTCGGATACGCCGCCAAATCAGGGCGTGCCTGCTTTTTCAAATCTTCACGCGCTTGCTGAATGCAGGTTTGATAATCGTCCGAATAAGGAACCGCCTGTTCAATTTTAAAGATCGATGCACCCGTTGCTGCGGCAATCTTTTCGGCCACAATCTCAGTATTGCCTTTGTCCACATAACGATATTGCCCACCAAAATAATTTTCACCAGCTCGTGAATAATAAACCACCACTGCTGCCATCCCAGATCAACTCCTTGTTTATGCCTATTTCTAAAAGCAGAACTCCTGTTATCATTTTTATTGTAAAAGCGCCCTGTTTCTTAATCAATTCGGGTTTCAGCGGTTTCAAATAAGTTCAGCTAATACGAAAAGGCTGTGCCCATCATGCATGGAACACAGCCTTTATTATTATGTTGTAAAACGCGCTTTCAAACAATCCGCAAACGACTCCACATAGTAGCCGGAATTCTCTTTTTTCCAAAACAGGCACAGTTTTTGATGGATCGGCGCATCGTTTCGATAAAGCGGCAGACGCCGAATGGTGTCCTCTGACGTCGCCAGGCTTTTCTCCGTCACCGGCAAAAAGCCCTGCCCGCTGGCAACAAAAAGGCGCGCTTCTTCCAACGTATTTGCAAAAAGGAACGTGCCGCGAAAGCCAACAACCGTCTGAAAATACGCCTGTTCCACAGCCTGCTGAGACGAATCGGCAACAAGGATGCATGGCAAATTTTTCAATTCCTGCAAGGAAACCGATGACACGTCAGCCATAATGTTACGCGCCGCAATTTCAACACAAAAATCACTGGTCTCCAAAACCAGATTCACATATTCCTCCGAGAAAGCCCGCCGCTGATCGTTTAATACCACATCGGCATCACCATGACGCAGCCAGCGAAACAATTCTTCATGATCACCGCACATCAACTGCAACGATACCTGCGGAAAAGCTGCCGCGAAATCTGCCAAGGCACTCTGTAATTGCAGACCGTTGTAACGTCTCAAATAACCGATTTTGAGCACCGCTTCGTCGCCCTGGGCAATTTTCTCTGCTTCTCGGCACATTTGCGCATAATCAGCCACAAGAATCAGGCTTTTCTTGTAAAAATACGCGCCTGCCGACGTTAATGTGAAGGAACGATTATGGGCTCCAACAGCTGAAACCCTAGCTCTTGTTCCAAGGCTTTCACCTGCTGAGAAATCGCCGATTGTGAAATATGACATTCTTCCGCCGCTTCCGAAAAGCTGTTATGGCGTACAACCGCTTGAAAATATTGAATCTGTCGCAGCATCTGAACATCCCCCTGTTCAATGATCTTTCTCTAATTATAGCATAGGCACAAACACTACAAAAAGCCCTGCCCTTCATCACAGGGCAGGGCCAACCATCATCAAATAAACAATTCTGCTTCTTTGCGCTGTGCGCAGGCTTTTTTCAAGGTCAGACCAGCTGCTGCCTGCATGATTGGATGGAGGCGGCGAGCGTGGTGTGGGCAGATGGCAACGCAGCGCATGCAGGATATGCAGGCTTTTTTATCGACATTCTGTGGATGCAAACGATCGATGGCTTGAACAGGGCATTTTTGTGCGCAAAGGCCGCAGCTCACGCAAGCCTTGGTTGCCTTTGGCACCATGCTGACGCTGCTTGTTTTGTAAGGTCGATTGCCTGGTACTTGCGGCGCGGATAAATCACCGCTGGCGAGTTTCTCTTTGATGCTCTGCGCAAAGGTTTCCAGCTGTTGCTGATCTTGTGCGTCTGGTCTGCCAGTGGCAAATTGATGCGCAATGGAGTGCTCGGCCACTGCGGCAATCGCAGCGATGACCGTAAAACCCGCTTCCGCCGCTGTATCCTGCAATTCCAGCAAGGTGTCCTCGTAGGCACGGTTGCCATAAACCGCCATCACCACGGCACGTGCACCATTGCCGCTCAACTTTGCCAAGCGCGCTACCGCTGTTGCCGACACACGACCGCCATAAGACGGCACCGCGATCACTGCCACATCGTTCTTGTTCAATGCCACACTGCGAAAATCTTTTTTGCTGTCGCTCAAATCCACCAATGTCACTGCATCGGCCAACGTTTGTGCAACCATGTCTGCAGTTTTCATGGTGCCGCCTGTTGGACTGAATACGATTTCATAGACGTTCATAGTTCTTGCTCCCTCCATGCAATATTGTTCGTTCAAGGCCGCAGAATCACCTTGCCATTGGTCGGTCCATACGCTGCCAACTGCAGCGCTTCGTCAACCTGTTCCAACCAAAAATACCATGAATCAACGACATTCATTGCCAAACGTGAATAGCATTTGATCTGAACAGCTTTCATACAATCCCTCGTTTCTCAGCCGTTTTCAATTCTCACGTTCTTGAAACATCACGCAAAGACTGTTACAATTTACGATGTAACAAATCCTATTACATCCTGCGAACAGTGTACCATCGCCAGGATGTAATGTCAACGATTACATCAATCGCTAAATCACTTGAAAGGAACCCGCCATGTATATAAGTACAAAATGCTCTGTCGCCGTTCACTGCCTCATCTTCATGCACGAAGCCAACGGCGTTGCCAAAGTCACCAGCAAACTTCTCGCTGAAAGCACCGGCTGCAACCCTGTGTTTATTCGCAACATCCTCAGCGCCCTCAAAAAAGCCGGACTGATCACTGTGCCACGCGGTATCGGCGGCGCACAGCTCAGTGTCGATCCCTCGCAAATCACCCTTTACCAAATTTACAGCGCTTTGGAGCCAAAAGGGCTGTCGTCGCTGATCGGCATTCACCCTTGCCAAGGCCGCGCCTGCCCTGTGGCACAAAACATCCATCAAGTGCTGCAGAAGCCTTACCACCAAATCGAAGAAGCCGTCCAATCCACCATGGAAAACACCACCCTGCAATCCATGATCGATGATTTTCACCGTCTTACAGCGTCAGCAAAGTAAAAAATGGCCCTGCCTCAATGAAAGGCAGGGCCATTTCAGCATGTAGTAAGTTGAACGCCGCATTCATAAATCGGGTGGTCATAATGATCAACAAAGAAGTTTTTGACACAGTGCGAGCGAACAAATCCACATTTTTCATAGAAAGAACTGGTCACTGGACTATCTCCTGTGCCAACTTGCAGTATAGAATACTCCTCTCTATATTTTTTCGCAACAAAATCAATGAGCGCTTGACCGTAACCTTGACCCTGATAGTCTGGATACGTTGCAATGTTTTTAATTTCAAGAACGCCTTTCCCTTCGTCGGTTACAACACATTCGCATTTAACCCCATGATCGTCCAATACATACATCGTTCCTCGATCAATGTATCGGTCTATCATGTTTTCTTGTTCGTCAGCCAACAGCAATAAAGGGAGAAATCGTTTTTTATTCTCTTTAATTTCTCTAATTTCCACAGCAATACGCGCTCCTCATTATTTTCGATCGTTCCAGTCCACGGTGTCCTCCTTGTAGTTTTTCCAGTTCCCGGACGGGAGCCGGATACGCTCGCCATTCTCTTCAAAGTCATAGACCTTCCGGCTCTTGGGGAGCCATTTGCCGGTTTCGTCCATTGCCCGCATGGTCAGCAGGATGTGGACGTAAGGATTTCCGTCCCCCCTATCGTGAATGGCAAAATCGGCAATCATACCTTTGGAAACAAAAAACTCCCGGCAATAGTCCCGGATCAGGTCGGCGTGCTGTTCCGGGAGAATTTTCCTCGGTATGGCAAGTACGATCCTGCGAGCAATCTGGGAGTTCCATTGTTTTTCTACGGCTTCAGCGGCGTTCCACAAGGTGTTACGGTCTGCATATGACTGCGTGGCGTGAGGCGGCAGCATGATTTCTGTGTGAACGATCCCTCTTTTCTCGGTATAGTATTTCTGCTTCTGGTCGTGCTCGGAAAACAACCGTTCGCCGCTCTGGTAAGCTGCGGCGGCTACGGCTGACTGACGATTGCTGCGCTGGACGATTTTTATATCGTAGCGGGACAGGGCATAACGGCTTCCTCCTTCCTGTGGTTGATTGGATAGGGGATGGTTTGCCACCTTATTTTGGGCAAAAGAAAAACAGGAAATCGTTTCTGATTTCCTGCTCGGTGGTGCCGCCGGTGGGCGGCTGGTTATTCAGTTTTAAAAGTTCGGGGCAGGCTGGCCCGATGACGGAAAGATTTGAAAACTGAGAGTTTACAGTGCCTTTTTAGGACAATTCTTTACACATTCCATGCAAAGAATGCATTCTGTTCCATTTTTTCGTTTTCTCGAATTATCTGTTACATCAACATCCATGGGACACACACTTTTACACTTTCCGCATGATATACATTTTTTCTCATCACATTTGATACGCAGTAAAGAAAAATAGCTTGCAGGTTTTAAAAATACAGTGACTGGGCAGATATATTTACAAAACGCTCGGTTATCCTTAAATGCAAAAGCAAGAACAATTCCGATTGCATAATAAAGGATATTTCCAAACAGGAAACACCAGAACATGATGCGTTCAACATGACCTACCTGAAATAAAAACAGCGAGGCTACAAAAACCAAAGATACAATAAAAGTTAAATAGCGTATTCTCTCCAATTTCTTTTTGCGAGAAGTCATTGGGATCTTGTATGGCAGAAAATCCAAAACCATTGCAGTCCAACAAGCATATCCACACCATCCTCTTCCAAAGATCAGTGGACCAAATATTTTTGCAACTACATAATGTATTGTCGCTGCTTCAAATACCCCTGTAAACAAATAATACCAAAAGCCCTCTATCTGCATATTCTCGTTACAAATCAGCCCCAGATAAACGACCATATATAGGCCGATGAATAGTTGAACTATGCGTCTGGCATGTTTATATTCTATCTGGAAGAGCAGCAATCCAATAGCTATTACTGTACCTATATATGAGAAATTAAACAAATAAAATAGATTGTCCTTTGTCAGCCAAAGAATTACTGCTATAGCTTCAAATATCACCCAAAATCCCAGGGAGATATACCATTTCTTATTCTTAATTTTCAATTAGTTTTCCCCCGTAAATTCCCGATTTGTCATTGTTTTCATTATACTTCATCCAGCTGGGTAAGTATAGGATGATTTTGTAAACTTGCTGGACGGGAACAGCTTGCAGTGCAAGGTGTTCCTGGTCGGCAAGTCTACAAAGGGGTAGCTGGCGCAAGCCATCGCAGGGGAAGCGTAGCGTCCCCCGCGATGGTTGGAAGCAACCGCAAGTGTGCTGGAAATCATCCGCTTTCCACAGGAAGCCCCCGGCAGGGCGCAACGCACCGGCTCGACCGGTGTATAGTTGCGCCCTTACTCCGTAAGGGGTTTCCCAGCTACCCGACCTTTCACGCTTTCTGCAACAACTTCTTTCATGCCAGTTTGGGAAAATGCCTGTTTCAGAATGTCCATCACATCATCGTCCGTCAGCACTTCCGGCCTTATCAGGAAACTTTCCAGCATAGCCCCTCTGGTACAGAACCGGTGCGTCCGTTCCTTCCGGATAAGCTGTTTTTTCTGGTGTTCCAGTATTTTTTCTTCGTGTTACGCCCGCCGCAGTCTGGCTTTGCCTTTGTCAAACTCCCGATTGTGCTTTTCCAGCATTTCATTCATCACAGGAGCCCTCCTTGTTTGGGGAACAGCGTGTAAATACAGTTCGGTTCGCCTACACCCTGGCGAACCCACAGGATCAGCCCGGCGTCCTCTAATTCTTTCAAACTCAGCTGATCATTCATGATATCTTCCTGCAATTGATTGTCTATATATTCTCGTATCGCATTTTCATATTTCCCAACTGTATCTACATAATACCCTCGACACCAAAAGTGACAATTTCCGTACTTATATTTTATTTACCACCAGCAGAGCTGATGATTTTTTCATGCCTATTCATCACCCAGTAAAAAAATGGCCCTGCCTCAAAGAAAGGCTGGACCATTTTTATGTCAACGTTTCTTATATAAGATAATGCAGGGCGCTTCTCCGCCGGGACCGTAACTGCTGATCAAAAGGAATTGGTCGTCGGCCACAACGCCATAAAAGCGATCACTGTCTGGCTGTGTAATCTGCGTGCCTAGATAAACGCGCTGGTCCTGCAGGAGCTTGATGGTGTCTCCATTGGGCAGCGGATAGGCAAGATTCACATAAAAGCCATTCAAAAGCGTCACTTCTGTCATAGTCACATGTGGAACGTTGACTCCATTCACTTCGGCAATAAGCCGCTGCTTTTCTTGATTCAGGCGCTCTGCGCCGCCCTGCTGGACCCATTCAGCGGCTACACAGCTTCCGCCAAAAGGCTCACCGCCGGTGGCCTCACAACCGCCGCATTCTGCTGCTCTGGGGCATTGCCCGCAGCAATCCAATCCACAGTACGTCATTTTGTCATCCCTCCTGTTTCTTGACCGCGCCGCATGTACAGGAGCGGATAAGGATTGCTCTGCTCATCCAGCTCGCTGCAGCGTGCCACCACGAAACCCATATATTCTTAAAAGCCTGGCGCCTGTGGACACATTAACGGCTAATGTGTCCACACCATGGTTTGCGCTGCACCACCGCTGTCATCGTCGTTACTTCCTGTTCTTTATCTCGCTGCATCTCTTTTCTCCATTATACAACGACAGCCTGATCTTTTTGAACAATGAAAAGCGCTCCTTGGTGGCGCCTTGACATGCAGGGTTCGAGGCAGCACCAAGGAGCGCTTGCAGGATGCGTTTTCTTGATATGGAATGACCGTTTGAGCGGCTACTATCTGAAAATCAGAACGTCTGCCATGGTTCGATGCTTTGTCACCAATCAATCGCCAATATCAGTGTGCCCCTGCTCAAACTCCCATTGCAGGCCATAGCGATCAATAAAATAGAAGTAGCGCACCTGTCCCAGAATGTTGGCGGTCTCGATGTTGCGCGCGTCGGTTTCGCCCGGCGCCTGATCAAAGAAGCGAACGTCCGATGGCTGCGTTTCGCTGATCTGATAAACCTGATAAGCTTCGGTCTCATTGATCAATCGAGTATCCGGCATAGCCTGAATATGCGCAAACGCCGCTTCGATATTGGTCACTTTCAAAGCCACATGACGGGCACCGCTTACATCATTGGCAGCAAAAATCACAGGCTCTGTCCGTCCTTTCGGCTGGTGATACTGCATCAGCTCCAAGGTCAGCCTGGTGCCTGGCACGTTGACAAAGGCAATGGATACGTCACCATCGGCTGCCTCGTCCACAAAACCGCCGGCCTTGAAAAAGCCTTCGTTTTTCCAGTGAGACAGGCAATGGTCCGGCTCCACGCCCAAAAGGTCACGGTAATAGTCGACAGCCTGCTCCATGTCGTCCACAAAAATACAAATGTGTGACAGCCCGACAATATTCGGCAGCTCGGGCTGAATGGTGTTCTTTTGACGATCGTTCATTGCTGGTTCCTCCTTATGCAATCGTTCATCACTCTATGAAACGGCATTGTTTTCTTATTGGATGATGCCATGATCTCTAGCCAGAGCTTCTATGCTGCGGTCGTACGTGGCCTCGGCTTCCTTGGAAAAGAAACAACCAGGAACCCCTTCGTTGTGGTCGCGGTGGTGTGCGACACATTCACAGCATTTGCCGTGGCGCGGGCAGTCATAGGTGCAAGGGCATTCTCGTTTGTTGTCACATCGTTGCGTCATTGTTGTTGCTTCCTTTCTGTTATCAACGCTCAATAAATCCAGGATACGCATCCCATGATACAGCTACAGGCTGCATCGACTTTAACAGTCTCCTTGCTGAATTGATTAAATGTACTGGCTTCAGCAATGGTTTGGCACTATATGCCTATTTTAACACAGATAATATTTTTATTGTATCTAAATTTCAAAATTTATGAACATGGTGTGCAAAATGTGTAAAAAACGGCCCCTGCTTTTCGATGAAGGATTCGAAAAGCAGGGGCCTCCTTAAATTAAAATAATGAATTAGCGAATGTCGTTATCTGAACATCTGGCCGCAGTCTTGGCAAAACTCATAAATCACACCAGCACCAGCGCTGGCTTAAAATCAAGATAGTCGCCGCTGACAAGCATGTAGTTGACGCCGCGCACAGTGCCGCGCAGACTATCGCCGAAGCGTTTGGCACCGTGACAGTGAGAATAAACGACTGTTTCAACACCATATTCTTCGGCAATGTCGGTGAATGGCGAGGCATCCTCAAGAATGTTCGTTGGCGGATAGTGCAGGAACATGATGAACTTGCGATAGCCAGCCGCAGTTGCCTGTTCAAAAGAATCACGCAAACGGACCATCTCACGCGCCACCAATTTTTCGGCGTGCTGCTCGTTTTCCTCGTCCCAGCCAACGATGCGCCCCCATGGATCTAAATAGAATGGCCCTTCAAAGGTGTAGCCTTTGGTGCCAACAAGGGCATAATCTTGATAGCTGGCGAAATTGTTCTGCAGGAAGAAAAGCCGTCCCGCGAAAGCATCGTTCAGACGTGCCGTTTTCTTCGCGTCCCAAAACATGTCGTGGTTGCCGCGCAGAAGGATCTTTCGCCCAGGCAGACGCTCAATGAAAGCGAGGTCTTCTTGGCATTCTTCCAGCTTGCGTCCCCAGGAGTGGTCACCTGTGAGCACCAGAGTGTCGTCTGGGGTGACAATTTTATTGACATATTTTTCTATTTTTCGTTCGTGGTGTTTCCAGGCTTTGCCAAACATATCCATCGATTTGTCTGCCTGAAAGCTGAGGTGCAAATCGCCCAGCGCGTACAAGGCCATGAGGCATCCCTTCCTTTCGTCGTCGTGTTTAATTACGGCTATTGTAACACATCCTGCATGATGAAAAACGAAAAGCCTTCCCGCGAACACGGAAAGGCTTTTTTGTGTGTGAAAGATTATTTGAGGAAGCCGTTGATGATTTGTTCTTCAGCTTCTTGTTCAGTGAGGCCGAGGGTCATGAGCTTGATGAGCTGTTCACCGGCAATTTTACCGATGGCCGCTTCGTGGATCAAGCTGGCGTCTACGCTGTTGGCCGATAGCTGTGGCGAAGCGATGACATGTGCGTCATCCATGATGATGGCATCGCATTCGGTGTGACCATAGCATTCGGTGTTGCCGTTGATGCGGGAAATGAATTCCTGGAAGGACTGATCTTTGGCAACACTGCGGCTGACCACATTGGCGCTGCAATTTTCCCCGTTGAGGTCCACAGAGAAATTGGTCTTTGCCACCTGATCGCCAGTGGTGAGGATCTTTTCATGAATGATGAGGGTAGCACCTTCAGCGAGATCCCCGCTGGTTTCGCGGATGGTGTCGTCGATGCCTTCGATCTGCGTGGTTTCCATTTCCATCTCAGCCCCTTCTTCAAGATGGAGAATGGTGGTTGGATTCATGATCTGCTTGCCGCGGCCATCACCTTCACCAAAGTGTTTTTCAATGTATTTGACTTTAGAGTTTTTACCAATGTAGAACGTATGAATCCCGTCGTGCTGGCTGTCGCCGCCACCGCCGCAGTTATGAATGCCGCAGCCGGCAACGATGGTGACATTGCAGTTTTCACCAATATAAAAATCGTTGTAAACGAGGTCTTTGAGACCGCTCTGTTCCATGATAACAGGAATGTGCATGGATTCGTTGACGGTGCCGTCTTTAACGTGAATCTCAATGCCCTGGCGTTCTTTCTGAGGAACGATTTCAATGTTTGCCGTGGAACGGCGGCCTGCAGCCTGTCCATCAGCACGGATATTATATGCCCCGACTGGCAGTGCGTCGAGGTCGGCAACTTCTTTTAATAAACGTTTCTGAATTTCATCCATGGTCGAAACCTCCTTTATTTCGCTAATTTGTCCATGATCTTTGTGCAGCCGCTGCCAATGATGTGTGGCATCACATCATCTGGCTTGCCGTCGCGCACCACTTTGCCATCCTGCATCATGATGATACGGTCGGCAATGTTTAGAATACGTTCTTGGTGGCTGATGATGAGGATTTTACCATTGGTCTTTTCGTTCATCTTTTCAAAGACCTGGATCAAGCTTTGGAAGCTCCAAAGGTCAATGCCGGCTTCTGGTTCATCGAAGAGCGACAGCGCAGTGCTGCGAGCGAGCATCATAGCAATTTCGATACGTTTCATTTCACCGCCGGAAAGGCTGTCGTTGAGTTCACGATCGATGTAATCGCGCGCGCAGAGACCAACTTCGCTGAGGTAGTCGCAGGCTTCACTAAGGGAGGTGCCGCGGCCAGATGCCAGGGTCAAAAGATCGATGACCTTGAGGCCTTTGAAGGCGACTGGTTTCTGGAAGGCATAGCTGATGCCAAGGTTGGCACGATCAGTGATGCTCCAGTCGGTGATATCCTGGCCGTTGAAGGTGATGCGGCCGCTGGTTGGCTTGATGATGCCGCAGATGACCTTCATCAAGGTACTCTTGCCGCTGCCGTTAGGACCGGTGATGGCCACAAACGGTTCATCAATCTCCAAATTGACGTCGTTAAGAATATTTGGGCGCTCCTCAACGCCGTAAGAAATATGTTCTAATTTTAACATGGTAACTCCTCCATTTAACCATAAATAACGATCAATATTGATCGAGGGCTTCTTCAAAAGCCTCCAGCATTTGCAGCACTGCTGCTGCACTTTCCGGCGGCAGCGCCTGGGCAGCGGCGATCACTTTGCGAAGCCGACAATCACGATATGCATAATAATTTATTAAAATTTCTTCTCCCGCTTGTGACAGCCGAATGGTCACCATCCCATTGCCATCGCTTGATGGACTGCGCACGATGAGCGCTTTCTTTTCAATCTTGGCCAAAGTCTGCGACACGGCGCCTTTGGTGATGCCTAAAAGTGCCGCAATTTGCGACGGTGTAACCGGCTGTTCGTGGGCCACAACGTCCAACACCTGCGCTTCGGAACCGCAGACAGTCTCTGCAGTGCCAAAGGTTTTGGGCTGTTTGGTCTTGGCGTTGTACTTATTGATGAGGCGATAAGCGGTGATGTAAATATCTTTTCGTTCCATCGGTAACACCTCTCTGAGAACGGCTGCCTGTTTAGCAGCTAAATCGTTCTTTCGATTCTTATTATACTGATTTATGGGGGAATGAAAAGACTTTTTTGCTTTTAATCAATCAGCTGTGTTTATTGTAAGTAAAATCCACGGAAATAGCAGGCGCACAAAAAAACGCCAGCTTCCTGCCAAAACAGAAAGCCAGCGCTTCATCTGCAAAACTTAGTCAAGCAAGGCAAGAATGTCGGCCTTTGGCTGAACGCCAACGGACTGGTTGACAATCTTCCCGTCTTTGACAGCAACGAGGGTAGGGATACTCATAACATGAAACGCGGTAGCCAATTCGGTCTGTTCGTCAACATTGATCTTACCAACCTTGATGTCTTCACGTTCGTTAGAGATCTGTTCCACGATAGGGCCTACCATGCGGCAAGGTCCGCACCATGCTGCCCAGAAATCGAGGAGTACAGGCTTGTCGCTTTTGATAACTTCCTCTTCAAAATTTTCTTTGGTAATGGTAACTACTGCCATTTGTTTATTTCCTCCTTCAGGATACGTTGCTTATAGTATAACATACTTTCCGTGGTTTGAAATAAAAAAATCACTGGAAAATCATTTTTTTATCTATCGCGGTCCTTACTTGTCCGCATTTTTCATGGCTTCAAGTTCGCACATGAAAAGATCGTAGTAGTCATCTTCGCCGCGCAGCACCGGAGAATTTTCGCCGCCGCCATTGGTGGCTCGGCGCATGGCTGCATAGTCGGCTTCGCCGGCAAAGGCCAGTTCAGTGATGCTGATCGTCTGACCCAGCTCTGTGGCAACCTGGCAGAAAACTTCTTCTGCGTTTTCAGCGTCACGTGTGGCCAGCAAACGATCGCGTACGGCAGGATCCTGTTTGGCCAGAGCACGCAGATTGACAATTACATCTTGAAGATCCATCATCAGCCCTCCTTTCAGTTATACCAAAAGATCGAGAATATTCATGCCGAGAGAAGTTTCAGATTTGTACAGCTCTGTATAGCCGCAGTCTTCACAGCTAATAGTGACAAAGCGCTTGTTTTGAACTTCAAACACTTTTGCAAAACCACCGCCAGTGGCTTGGAAACGGTCGCTTTCGTATCGGGTGCAGCCACATTTTGGGCAGACGTATTGACGTTTTTCAAAATCTCTTTTTGCCATAATGGTTCATCCTTTCAAAAGTCAGTTGTTGTTGCTCTTAACAAAGGCGTGCATTCACAGCCTTCAAGTCAGCTGGCGTATCCACCTCGGCCAGCAGATGCCCTGCATAGGACAACGCAAATAAGTTCATTTCTTCCAGCACTGGTGCCGCAGCAGTTTCTGCGTAGATTGCCGTATCGCCATGCGCACAGCGATCGTGCACAGCATCCAGCCAAAGTGCGAGAGCGCGGGCGCTGAGCTTGTAAAACGGCATGAAATTGACGCAGTCGTCGCCAAATAAATCCACACCAATAGCAGCAATGCGCCCCTCCCTCACCTGTGCTTTAAAGTCTTTGGCATTGAGCGGTGTCGTTCCATCGACCGCCGCCAAATCATGCACTGGTGCCTGCATCACTTTTTTAAGCCAGGATGCATCAAACACCAAATCACCGTGCATCATCAGCACATCATGACCGCGCAGGCATGCCGCCGCACGGTCCAGCGAAACAATGGCGTTGCTCGTGGCATAATCGGGATTGTCCACAAAGTTGAACCGCATGCCTTGCATCGCAAACGGCTGCACCGCTTCGCAAATCTGTGCGCCGCGATAGCCTGTACTGATCACCACTTCCGTCACACCTGCTTGATGCAGCAGCCGCAGCTGCCGCGCCAGCAGCGTTTCGCCAGTTGCCAGCGACACCAGCGCCTTTGGACGCTCAGCGGTCAGCGCGCCAAGCCGCGACCCGCGTCCGGAATTAAAAATAAAAGCTTTCATCGCACACCTTCAAATGCGCGGCGATACATTTCAGCTAAGTCCTCTTCTGTCAGCGCCACTGGGAAATTGCTCAGGCGCTGCACATTCACCGACCCAGCCAACAGCCCAAGATCACTGTCACCTTCCGGCAGCCAATCATTGGCAAGATCGGCCTGCTTGCGCAAGGCCAGAAAAGCGTCCAACCCAGCCTGCGGGTCCTTGCTGCCGCTCAAAAGCTGTGCCAGACCACTCAATCGCTCGTTCAGTGCGGCATCGTTTTTGGCAGCCTGCAGCAGGCATTCCCACGCCGCTGGCAGACAAACCGCTGCCGCATGCCCATGGCGCAAGCCATAGAACGCCGTCAGTTGGTAACACATGGCATGCGCCGCTGTGGTGGTCGTTAGATTAATGGCGCGACCAGCAAAGTTCGACGCGGCCAGCACCGCGCCAGCCGCCGCTTCATCGGCCGCCAGATAGGCCGCCGCGTTGCTCATCAGAATGCTGATGGCCTGCGCCGAGTAAGCACGGCTTTCCTCGCTGGAACGCACCGACCAGTAGGATTCGATGCTGTGGCAAAGCGCATCCAGGAAGGTGCTCGCCCGCTCTGCCTGCGGCAGCGTCGCCAACTGCGCCGGATCAAGAATTGCCACTTCTGGCAGCAGCGTTTCATGAGCCACCGAATATTTCTTGCCGCCGATGTAAATCGTCGCAAAATGCGTTGATTCACTGCCCGTTCCCGCCGTTGTTGGCAGCGCCACGTGCGGCACCGCCATTGGCACCGGATGGGTCAATCGCTCTAAAAGCGACGCACTGTCATCCGTATCGCCCATCGCCTTGATCGCTTTTGCCACATCCAGCGCACTGCCGCCGCCAATACTCAGAATGCCATCGCACGCGTTGTCACGATACACGGCCAAACCAGCAGCCACCTGCTCTGCCGTTGGATTTGGCGTAAAGCCATCAAAATGCACCACTGGCATGCCGCGATGTTCCATTTCCTCTGCAATGCCGGAACGCGCCAGTCCACCGCCGCTCACAATCAGTGGCTTCATCACGCCCAGCCGCGCCAAAAGCAGCGGCACATCGCCCGCCATTGCCAACTCCGCCGAAGCGCGTCCATCGGCAAACACCAGCGCTCCGCCGCTGCGCTCAAAAATCACTTGTTCCACATTCTTCACCTCTTCATATGGATTGTTCTTTTTTCCATTATACCATAGCCCCGGTCGCCCTGCACCTTTTCGACTGCACGCCATTCTTGACATACTTGCAAAGTATGTGGTATATTTACCACATAAAGAGCGAAATATACCACATTTATTCAGGAGGTGCTCCATCATGAAACGCTTCAACATGCTTGGTCTTTTGTCGCTGCTGGCACTGGTCGCTGTGCTTGGCTTTGTGAGCGACAACAAAGGCTGGTTCGGATTTCTCGGCTTTCTCTACTATCTGCGTTATTTTCGCGTCATCCCAGACGAATTTTTCCTGGAAAACGTGCGCAAAACGGCTACACTTTCCTTCTTTACCGGCATGCTGTCCCTCGTTATCTATATCTTTGCCTGCAGCCTCCTCTACGGCACGGCACAGGCAGCACCAATGGCCTTCGCCCTCAGCTTTGCCACTTCGGTGATCGTTTTCAGCATCGCCCTTACCATCTGCGAATGGCGCGAACAAAAAGGCGCTTTGGAATAATTGGAGGTGTTCATCATGAAAAAGATCAATCCTGTCGGCCTGCTGTCCCTCATGGCACTGCCGGCACTGCTCTTTTTGAACAGCGGCGACCGCGCCTATCTGGCATTTCTCATCTTTCTCGTGTTTGTTCCATACTTTGGCGTCACGCCAGATGAATGCTTTCTCGGGCACGTAAAAAGCGCCGCCCTCTGGGCCTTTTTCGCCGAAATGATCGTCGTCACCCTCGTCATCCTTCTCGCCACCCTGCGCAGCGGCCCGTCTGCTGACATCACAGCGCTGGCGCTGAAAAGCGGCTTTCTCACTGCCTATGTGCTCTTCACCGGCGTGCTCACCATCCGCGAATGGCGTGAACTGAAAGGATTGTCCGACGAATGATCCACAACCGCATCAAAGAATACCGCGCCAAACATAACATGAACCAAGCCGAACTCGCCCAGCGCGTCGGCGTGCGCCGCGAAACCATCGGCAACCTCGAAAAAGGCCGCTACAACCCATCCCTCGTCCTCGCCTGGAACATTGCCAAAGTTTTTGGCGTCACCATCGAAGACATCTTCACCATCACCGACGACGAATAAGCAAAGGGAGTCGCCACACGAATCTGTTGTTCGTGCAGCGGCTCCCCTTTTTTATTCTTCGTACTGAATCTCGTGTTTCAAAAACTTCCCATTGTGCAGTTCAGCGGTGGCTTTGGCAATGTCGGCAAGGCTGTTCATGACGATCGGCCCGTGCCAAGCGATTGGTTCGTTCAGCGCAGGCGCGCTCATGACGAGAATGTGCACGGGCGCGTCGGCTGCTTCAAGATGCAGGCTGTCGCCGCTAGCAAGTTTGACAGCGGTCTTTTCAGCGATGGCTTCACCTTCGACAACGGCATCGCCCAGCAGCGTAAACACCATGGTCCTGCGCGCCGGATCGGTGGCGATGGTCGCAGCCTTTCCCGCTTCCAGCTGCACATCGTAATAATCGAGCGGCAGATAGCTGCTTTGAAAGCCCTGCACCCCATTGAACGCCCCAGCAAGCACGCGCACCTTGCCGCCATCGATGGCCACTTCCGGAATGTCCTCGCGTTTGATGTGATGATAAGCGGGCATCACCATCTTATCTTTGGCAGGCAGGTTCAGCCACAGCTGCACCCCCAACAGACGCTCCGATGCCGGCAATTTTTCTTCATGCTGAATGCCGGAACCCGCCGTCATCCACTGCACCTCGCCATCACCGATCGAGTCTTCGTGGCCCAGACTGTCGCGGTGCATCATCTGCCCCTGCACCAGGTAGCTGATCGTTTCAATGCCGCGGTGCGGATGCTTTGGAAACCCTGCTTTGTAGGATTCCGGGTTGGTACTGTCGAAGGAATCCAACATCAAAAACGGATCAAACGTCTCCGCTGTTGGATGGCCCAGCACACGCACCAAATCAACCCCGGCGCCGTCAAACGTTTGCTGACCCTGCACACGTTCCTCAATTGCTCGTGTCATGGAATCTCCTCCTTAAAATTTCTTCATTATTAAGCTTCCTATGCGAATCATCTTAACGGCATTCTAATCGAATCCCGCCGAAAAGTCAATAATAACAGTGAAAGCAGCCGCTCCCCTCAGGGACGGCTGCTTTTGTCATGGATCTTCTCACAGCACTTACTCCTTCTGCTGTGTCACGGCCTGGGTCCAGAGCTGGTGCAGGCGTTCTTCGAATACATCGGCGCGGATCATTGCCAGGCCTTCCGCTTCGTCGCCGAGCACCACCAGTTCGTCGCCTGGCTGCAAGTGAAACAGGCTGCGTGCTTTCTTGGGAATCACGACCTGGCCATGGTCGTTAAGCTTCACCGTGCCAAAGATGTGCTTCCCCTTTGGCGCCGGTGTCAGCGCTGTTTGCCCAACTTTAGCATCAAAATTCAGCAAAGCGTCAATCGTCGTATCATAAAGAGCCGCCAGTTTCTGACAATGCAGCACATCCGGCAAGGTGTCGCCCTTTTCCCACTTCGCATAGGCCTGTCGGGAGACGCCGACACGCGCCGCCACCTCTTCCTGGGAATAGCCATTGAGCATCCGCAGCATGGAAATATTATCACTCAGCATCGTTCACGCATCCCTTCATAATAACCGCGACAGGGCCTCCAAATAAAGTGCCGTGTGTTTGCCATGAATGTTGTGGTCGCTGTCCGGCGTTTCAATGAGCGCCGCATTGTCACCAATCAGCGCCACCGCGCGCTCCGCTTGTGCCCGCGATGCCGCGCAGAACAGCACGCCTTCTGGCGACACCGTTTCTTTCGCATGCAGATACACGCACGGCACCGCAATGTCCGCCAGCATTTGCGCATGACGCACGCCGCGGCTCCACGTTAAATCATAGAAATGTTCTCCATACAGCATATCATACTGCCCCACATGATGAAACATGCAGGTGATGCTGCGCGGCAGAAATGGCATCTTCACCTCTCCATCGGGATGGCGCCGCGCCGTCCACTGTGCATAATGGGCCAAAAACGGCATCACCGGTTTCATGAACAGCTGGCCCCAGTAGCAGTGCCGCAGATAATACGCGGGCCAGCACTCCTTCTGCGGCGACGACAAGTACGCGTGCAGCGGCGCATAGGTGTCAATATAGGCAAAGGTCTTTTCCCAGTCTTCACCCTCCGTCGAAAACACCGGCGGATCTTCCAGCAGCGCACCACGCACCCAGCGGCCGCCATAAGCAGCCATGTACGCCGCCAGCAGGGCCCCATTGGAATGACCGCTCACCACGACCGGCACGCCAATTTCCTGCTCTATGAACGCGATCAGATCTTCCCCGTTCACATCCAAATAATACAGCGCTTCCTCGTGAGACGAACCGCCATGGCCGTACACATCCACCGCATACACATGCCACTGCTGAGACAGCTGCGGCATCACCGCAGCATAATCCTGCCAGGCGCCCATCTGCCCATGGATCAGCAGCAGCGCCGGCCCTTCACCGCCCAGCTCCGCATAATTGATCACATGCCCATTCGTCAGCACCGCCTGCCGCTCCTGCACACCCAACGCCTCGATCCTGCGCATCTCTTTCACCCACCAGTGCGTGTTGCCATAGCACCAGCACCCCAGTTTCACACCGGCCGACACAATCCCAGCCAGCACCATCCACCACCATCCACCATGCATTGCCATAACCTCCTGTTTTTGTGATTCTTCACCCCCATTATAAAAAGCCCCTGCCCTACGCACCACCAACCAGCCCCACCATATTTTTATGAAAAATGTTCGTTTTGGTTGCTGCGCGTCTCAACTTTGCCTATCTTTTGAAAATAAAAACATCATTTTTACCCCTTGAAAATTGTCGTTTTATTACTATAATAGGTCCTATAAAAGATTTTTACCCATCAACAATAAAAACAATGAGGTGATAAAAATGGCAAGACTCAGAATGATGCGTGCGCCACAAAAATATGTACAAGGCAGAGATGCACTGAACAGTTTCCACGAAGAAATGAAAGATCTTGGCAGTAAATGGCTGTTTATCTGCTCCAACAGCGGTTATAAAATGTGTCATGAAAAACTCGAAGGCAGCTTCGACGGCACGGACGATGTGCGCCGTTACGAAGTTTTCGGCGGCACCTCCAGCGTCGGCGAAATCGAACGCATGAGAAAAATTGTGCGCGACGAAGGGCTCAACGTGGTTGTTGGCGTTGGCGGCGGTTCCGCCATCGACACGGCAAAAGCAACCGCCCACTACGAACATCTGCCTGTTGTTATCATTCCTACCGTCGTTGCAACCGACGCGCCATGCACCGGTCTTTCAGTCATTTACAACGACGACTTAACCTTTAACAGTTACCTCTTCTATCCAAAAAATCCAGAAGCTGTCATCGTTGACAGCACCATCATCGCACAAGCACCGGTCAAATTCCTGGTTGCCGGCATGGGCGATGCCCTCGGCACCTATTTCGAAGCACGCGCTTGTCAGCGCACTGATGCACCTAGCCTGGAATTTGGCGGCATCACCCGCTCAGCCATGGCTCTGTGCGAACTTTGCTATAAAACCTTAAAAACCTACGGCGCCGCAGCCAAACAGGCCTGCGAAAATAATGTCGTTACCCCTGCACTCGATGCCATCATTGAAGCCAACGTTTACCTGTCTGGCGTTGGTGCCGACAATGGTGGCCTCGCTGTTGCCCATTCCTTCTACAACGGACTCACCGCCCTGGGCGGCCATAGCGCACCACACGGCAGCTGTGTCGCTTTCGGCACCCTGGTTCAGCTCGTACTTGAAGGCGCTCCTAAAGAAGAATTCAAGGAAGTGCAAGATTTCTGCCTTGAGGTCGGCCTGCCTATCCGCCTCGAAGAAATCGGCATCACCACCGATGAAGAAATTCGCACCATTGCTGAAAAAGCCTGTGTCGAAGGCGAATCCATCCACAACATGGTTGCCGACGTCACCCCAGCCGAACTCTACGACGCCATCGTCGCCGCAGACGCTCTCGGCAAAGCTCGACTTTGATTTTCTCCTCCATACTATATATCCTCTAAAAAAGCGATGCCCGCCGTGAGCTGTCCCCAAAAAGTTGGACACTATGAAAATTAAATAGTTTGGTTCTTTAAGGATTGGCATCTGTATTCTACAGGTGTCGATCCTTTTAATTTTTCTGTGATCCTTTTCGTATTGTAATAGACAATGTATTCTTCCATTGCATGCCTTAATTCATCTAACGTTTTGAACTCAGACTCATGCCCATAGAACATTTCATTCTTCATGATTCCGAAGAAATTCTCCATCGGTGAATTATCCAAACAGTTTCCTTTGCGTGACATAGATTGAATAATGTGTCGCTCTGCTAACGATTGTCTATAAGCTTGCATTTGGTACTGCCAACCTTGATCTGAATGGAAGATGAGTCCTTCAAGATCATCGTGCTGCTCAAAGGCTTTCTTTAACATGTCCTGTATCTGAGCATAATTGGGCGACCTTGAGATGTTGTAAGCAACGATCTCTCTATTGTGCATATCCAGGATGGGAGAAAGATAGAGTGTTCCAGCCGGGATGCGAAACAGGCTAACGTCTGTTGTCCATTTTTCATTACAGGATGAGGTGGAAAAATTCCGTTCATAATAGGTTTTGTGTTTTTCTTCATCCACGACCTTATCTAATAACTGATTCTTAGTCGTACCATTCATATCACCTTTGTAAGAATGATAGCTTATCTTTGGTCGCTTACCTTTTAATCCAAGCTTATCCATGAGCCGACGTACTTTCTTCTTATTCACCAGAAACCCTTTATTACGTAATGCCAAGGTGATACGGCGGAACCCATAACGACCTTTGTGTTCATGAAAGATCTCTGCAATGAGCTGCATAAGATCTTTGTTCTTTTC
>CALJRU010000064.1 GCA_937976375.1 uncultured Peptococcaceae bacterium
TAAAGAACCAAGTTATTTAATTTTCATAGTGTCCAACTTTTTGGGGACAGCTCATTTGAGCGACAGCGCTTTTTGTGTGCCTGTTTATTCATTGATCTGGAGTGCGTCGTATCCGGTTTCACCGGTGCGAATGCGAACGATATTGGAGACATTGTAGATGAAGATTTTGCCGTCGCCGATGTTGCCGGTGTAAAGGGCTTTGCGAGCGGCGTTGACCACATCTTCAACAGGCACTTTCGAGACAACGATGTCCAGCTGAATCTTAGGAATCAGTTCGAAACCAATGGCAACACCACGATAGTAGCGGTCTTTGCCTTTCTGCGTGCCGCAGCCGAGAACGTGGGTGAGGGTCATGCCAGTGATGCCGATCTTGCCAAGTTCAGTTTTTAAAGTATCAAAGCGGTTTTCGTTGGTAATGATCTGAATCTTGGTGAAGGTGGCGTCAGCCTGGGACGATTCTTTTAATTCAACAGGTACAGCCTGTTCCACTGGTGCGATGGTTGTTGGTGGCACGACTGGATAGCTGGTGTACATGAAGTCTGCATAGCTGCTTGCGAGATGATGTTCGCTGATATCGAGACCTTCAACTTCTTCGTCGCGGGTAACACGCAGGCCGATGGTGGCTTTGATGACTTTGAAGACGATGGTCATGGTTACTGCCACCCATACGATGACGCTGCAAACGCCGAGGAGCTGTACGAGGAGCAGATGAACGCCGCCGCCGTAGAAGAGGCCGTTGGTGTAGTCGAAGAAACCAACGAGGATGGTGCCGACAGCACCGCAGCTGCCGTGAACAGCGATGGCGCCGACAGGGTCGTCGATTTTGAGTTTCTGATCAACGAATTCGACAACGATAACAACGAGAATACCGGAAACAATACCGATGACGGTGGCACCGAATGCGTCCACATTGGCGCAGCCTGCGGTGATGCCGACCAAGCCGGCCAGTGCACCATTGAGGGTCATGGAAACATCAGGGGCGCCATTTTTTGCCCAGGTGAAGATCATGGTTGCGGTGCTGGCAAGTGCAGCGGAAATGGTGGTTGTAACGAGGATCTGTGCTGCATGAGTGGTATCTGTTGCAGCAGCGCCGTTAAAGCCGTACCATGCGAACCAGAGAATGAACACGCCAAGAGCTGCGAGCGTCATGGAGTGACCTGGGATAGCGTTGATTTTAACACTGCCGTCTGGATGGGTGGTGTATTTGCCAATACGAGGTCCGAGGATCTTAGCACCAACAAGGGCTGCAACCCCGCCGCACATATGAACGGCTGTGGAACCAGCAAAATCAACGAAACCGAGATTGTTGAGCCAGCCGTCGCTGTTCCAAATCCAATGCGCTTCTACAGGATAGATCACGAAACTAATGATGAAGCTGTAAATGCAGTAAGCGGAGAATTTGGTACGTTCTGCCATTGCACCAGAAACGATGGTGGCTGCAGTGGCGCAGAACACGAGATTAAAGAAGAATGAGGACCAATCAAAAGCCTGGAAATCAGAGAATACAAAGACGTATTTTCCGAAGAAGCCGCTTACTGTGTCGCCACAGAGGAGGCCGTAGCCAAGAATGATGAATGCAATGGTGCCGATGCAAAAGTCCATGAGGTTTTTCATGATGATATTGCCGGCGTTTTTAGCACGTGTGAGCCCGGTTTCAACCATGGCAAATCCACACTGCATGAAGAAGACCAACATCAGACAGATGAACATCCAGAAGCCTGTCATTTCGTTTACGATCATTTCGATTGTCATAAGTGAACCCTTCTTTTTTTCGTAAACGACACCCTCGCCGTTTCCTATATTTTGTTTTTAGAGTAGATTGGTATAGCCGATCAATGCTTTTTCAGCGTCAGCCGCTGCTTTGGTGCCTGCGGCGATTGCCAGCGCCACAGAAGGTCGCGGTTGACCGTGTGTGCAGTTGACGACTCCATCATAGAACGTTTTGAGAGATTCCTCATCAACCTCCTCGTTGGTGCGGAATTCAACGCCCTGTGCCTCGAGTAATGCAATGCGGCGTGCGAGAATGTCTCGAGGCAGACGTTTCTCAGACACGTTTGTCAACAATTGTCCGCCAGGAGCGGCGGCCTTGTCGTAGACAGTGACGGTGTGACCACGAGCACTGAGATAATGTGCAGCGGCCAATCCCATCGGACCAGCGCCGATGATGGCGATGGTACAATCGGAATACACCGTCGGTATCAGCGGTGCAATCAGCCCTTTTTCAAAGGCGTACTCAGCGAGAAAAAGCTCGTTGGCACGGGTTTGCACCGGTGTGTCAACCTCCTTATGGAGGCAAACTTGCTGGCAGAATGCTGGACAAATGCGTCCAGTAATTTCAGGAAAGCAGTTTGTTTGCAGAAGGCGGGACACCGCTTGCTGCAAATTGCCGTTTCCAAGCATATGGTTCCATTCTGGAATCAAGTTGTGGAGCGGACAGCCAAATTGTTTGCCGTCGATGACGGTGCCAGTTTGGCAAAATGGCACGCCGCAGCCATAACAGCGTTGGGCTTCCGTTTGATGCTTCAAAAAGTTCAGGTCGTTCATAGGCTTGACCTCCTTTTCAAAAAGGCTGTGAGCGCTGCTTCCTCCCGTGTTTGCCCTGCCAGTTCGGCAGCGGCAATTTCTTCATTGATCAGCCGTTGTTCCCGTGGAATGATCTTTTTGAAGAAGCCGATCATTTCAGCGAAATGGCTGAGAATGCGTTGGGCTTGCGGCGAATGGGTGGCCGCATAATGTTCTTCGAGCAGGCTGCGGATGGCGGCAACGTCGTGCGGTTCATTGACAGGTGCCACGTCGATGAATGCTTTGTTGACGTGGAGATAAAGCCTGTAATCTTCGTCAAAGACATAGGCCGTCCCGCCGGACATGCCAGCAGCAAAGTTGCGGCCAGTAGGACCGAGGATCAGCACGCAGCCGCCGGTCATGTATTCACAGCCGTGTTCACCGACGCCTTCGACAACGGCGGTGGCGCCGGAATTTCTCACGCAGAAGCGTTCACCGGCAACGCCGTTGATGAAAGCTTTTCCGGAGGTGGCGCCGTAGAGGGCGACATTACCGATGATGATGTTGTCTTCCGGAACGACGACGCTGTCGTGTGGCGGATAGACGATAAGTGTACCACCGGAAAGCCCCTTGCCAAAGTAGTCGTTGCTGTCGCCTTCCAGTTCCAGTGTCAGTCCAGATGGAATGAAAGCCCCGAAGGATTGGCCGGCACCGCCTTGACAGCGAATATGGTAGCTGTCTGCCGGCAGTTCTGTGCCATAACGGCGGGTCAGCGCCGCACCAAAGCGGGTGCCGAAAGCACGGTTGGTGCAGGTGAGTTTGATGACAGGTGGTTCGTGGCCTTTGAGAATTGGCAGAAGCACTTGTTCGTCCAAGGTGTCTTCCAGTTCAAAGTTGAATTCATGCGCTGGGTCGAATTGCGTCATCGACAGCGATGATTGACTTAAAAGCAGTTTGAGATCAAGGGCGCTGGCGTGTGGTGCCGAAGCTTCATCGCGCACTTTCAAAAGATCGGTGCGGCCGACGAGCTCACTGACGGTGTGCACGCCGAAAGCGGCCATGTATTCACGCAGCTGTCGGGCAATGAAGAACATGAAACGTTCGACATATTCCGGCTTGCCGGTAAAGTTCTTTCGCAGTTCAGGATCTTGTGTGGCAATGCCCATCGGGCAGTTGTCGTTGTTGCACAGGCGCATCATTTTGCAGCCCAGGGCAATGAGTGGTGCAGTGGCAAAGCCAAATTCTTCAGCACCAAGGATGCAGGCAAAGGCCACATCGGTACCGTTCATGAGTTTGCCGTCGGTTTCCAGGCGCACACAGGAACGCAGGTTGTTGGCGATCAGTGTTTGATGCGCTTCCGCCAAGCCGAGTTCCCATGGCAGCCCAGCGTGATGGACCGAGTTGAGCGGTGCAGCACCAGTGCCGCCGTCTGCGCCGGATATGAGTACGATCTGGGCGCCTGCCTTGGCAACGCCTGCAGCGATGGTGCCGACGCCGGCTTCACTGGCCAGCTTCACGGAAATATCGGCGTGAATGTTGGCATTTTTGAGATCGTAGATGAGCTGTGCAAGGTCTTCAATGGAGTAAATATCGTGATGCGGTGGTGGCGAGATCAGTGTCACGCCAGGTGTTGCATAACGCAGCTTGGCAATGTGCGGCCAGACTTTCTTGCCTGGCAGATGCCCGCCTTCACCAGGCTTGGCACCTTGTGCCATTTTGATTTGGATTTCTTTGGCACTGGTTAAGTATGCGCTGGTGACACCGAAACGGCCAGAGGCTACTTGCTTGATGGCCGAGCCGGATTCGGTCTGCAGCCGGTCTGGTGATTCACCGCCTTCACCTGAATTGGATCGCCCGCCAATGCGGTTCATGGCAATGGCAAGACAGGTGTGGGCTTCTGGTGAGATAGAGCCGAGCGACATGGCGCCGGTTTTGAAACGTTTAACGATTTCTGTTTCCGGTTCCACCTCATCCAGCGGGATTGGTGTTGCATGGCTGAAATCAAAATCCAGCAGCCGTCGCAAGGTGTGAGGGTGCACCACATGGTTGGAAAGATCGGCGTATTCTTGGAACGCTTCATAAGAATCTTCGCGCACCGCTTTTTGTAAAGCCAGGATGGTTTTGGCGTCCCAAAGATGGTCTTCTGAGCCAGGTTCAGAACGCAGACAGTGCATGCCAGTGGTAGAAAGGGTGGTGCTGCTTGGCAGGCCCATTGGATCAAAACCACGGTCGTGGAGCCAGTCCACAGTCTTGGCGATGTCGTCGAGACCGATGCCTTCAATGCGGCTGATGGTGTTTGTGAAATAGCGGTCGATGACCGCTGATGAAATGCCGACCGCTTCAAAGATCTGTGCGCTTTGATAAGACTGCAGGGTAGAAATGCCCATTTTAGCGGCGATTTCCACGACGCCGTTCTTGACAGCGGTGTTGTAGGCGTCGATGGCCACAGAGCTGTCGCGGTCAAGCAGACCTTTTTCGATTAGTTCGTCGATGCATTCATGTGCCAGATATGGATTAACAGCAGTGGCGCCGTAACCGAGAAGTGTCGCAAAGTGATGCACCGAACGCGGCTCTGCGCTTTCCAGAATGATGGAAACCGCGGTGCGTTTTTTTGTATGAATCAAATACTGCTGTAAGGCCGAAACGGCGAGCAGAGAAGGTATCGCCGTGTGGTTTTCGTCAACGCCACGGTCGGAAAGGATGAGAATATTCGCGCCGTTTCGGTAAGCCTTATCGCAGCTGATGAACAAGCGCTCCAGCGCATGTTCTAGTGAGGTGTTACAGTAGTACAGCATAGAGATCACAGCGCTTTTCAGTCCCGGCATGTCGAGTGCCTTGATCTTCAGCATGTCGATGCTGGTCAAGATGGGGCTGTCCAGCTGCAGCACGCGGCAGTTTTGCGGAGAATCTTCCAGCAAGTTGCCGTCGGTGCCAACGTAGATCGTTGTGTCAATGACGCTTTCTTCACGATACGCATCAATTGGCGGGTTCGTGACTTGAGCGAACATTTGATAGAAATAGTTGAACAATGGCTGTGGAGCTTCGGAGAGCACTGCCAAAGGAATGTCTGTTCCCATGGAAACGATGGGCTCTGTGCCCGAGGCGGCCATTGGTAAAATGGAATGATAAATATCTTCAAAGGTGTAGCCGAAGTTTTTGTAGAGCTGGCTGCGCAGTGTTTGCGGGTGCCGTTCAACGCGTGTTTTCGCTGTTGGCAGATCCGTCAACAGGACCAGCTCGCGGTCCAGCCATTCGCCGTAAGGCTGAGCGCTGGCGTATTTTTCTTTAATGATGGTGTCTTCGAGAATGACACCGGAAATCAAATCGGCCACCAGCATTTTTCCTGGTTCCAAACGTCCTTTTTTCAGGATGGAAGCTGGGGGTACTTCTAAGACGCCGACCTCTGAAGCCAGGATCAGGCGGTCTTTGGTTTGATAGTAGCGCAGCGGCCGCAGACCATTGCGGTCCAGAACAGCGCCCACTTGGTCGCCATCAGAAAAGAGAATGGCGGCAGGGCCGTCCCATGGTTCCATCATGGTGGCGTAGTAATGATACATGTCGCGGCAGGCACGGCTGATGTCGCGCTGCTTTTGCCAAGGTTCTGGAATCGTCACCATGACAGCACGCGGCAGTTCCATGCCAGCGAACATGAGAAATTCAAGGGTGTTGTCAAGCATGGCCGAGTCGGAACCGGAAGGGTTGACGACTGGGAAGATCTGGTCGAGATTTTCTGAGAAGATCTTCGAATGCATGGTTTCTTCGCGTGCCAGCATACGGTCAATGTTGCCGCGAATGGTGTTGATTTCACCATTGTGCAGAATCAGTCGGTTTGGATGGGCGCGTTCCCAGCTTGGTGTTGTGTTTGTCGAGAAGCGGGAGTGCACCAGCGCCAGCGCTGATGCGCAGTCCGGATTTTCCAGATCGGCGTAGAAGCGTCGCAGCTGCTCAACCAAAAACATCCCTTTGTAGACGATGGTGCGGCAGGACAAGGACGCCACATAGGTTTCTGAGACAGATTGCTCAAATTCGCGGCGCACAATGTACAGCGCACGGTCAAAGGCGAGATCACTTGTCACATGTTCCGGACGCTGGATGACGCACTGGCAAATGTATGGCATACAGGAAAGCGCTGCATCACTGAGAATTTCTGGATGGATCGGCACTTGCCGCCAGAAAAGAAGCGATAAATGATGTTTGTTGAGGATCACCTCAAAGAGGCGGCGATGTCGAGAACGGGTCAGCGCATCCTGTGGAAAGAAAAACATTCCGACTGCATAGCTGCGTGGTGTATCGAGATCGACGTGGTGTGTTTGGGCGACGGTGGCGAACAAGCGGTGGGGAATCTGCAAGAGAATCCCAACGCCGTCGCCTGTCTTGCCGGTGGCATCACGGCCAGCGCGGTGACGCAGTTTTTCAACGATGTGCAGCGCGTCGGACACGATTTCGTGTGACGGTTTGCCATCGATGGCGACCACAGCACCGATGCCGCAGGCATCATGCTCAAAGCGCGGATCATAGAGGCTGTGGGACGTGTGTTCACATGCGTTCATAACAGGCTCCTTTCTTGACAATGAGGGCGGATCGTGACAACAATATGCGCATCATGGCATAGCGTGTGCCATTTCCTGGATATTTCTTTAAAAACTTTTCCAGCGCTGTGTGTAACGCACATTCAAAAGCCTGGAAAACGAAAAAAGAGCAAGGGTGTTCGTTCAACGAACACCCTTGCTCTTTGATATAAAAATTGTACAGCGTAAGTTTTATAAATGTCAATACATAATTAAAATGTCATAATATTAAATTATTAGCTCGGTGTATAGCCTTTACAGACATAAAAGAGACCTGCTGCGGTTTGCAGCAGGTCTCTTGAACATGCAACAGGGATCAGTCAAACTTTTCGTCGATTGGCTGGCTTGGCTGAATGACAACGATCAGCATATGGCCCTGATCGAGCAGTGTGCGGGAGCCATGAAGAGCGAGCTTCACTTCTTCCGGCTGGTCAAGGTTGTCAATGGCACTAGGGTCAATGATGTTGACTGGTACTTCTTTTTTGAGTTTTGCCCAATAGAGGTAACCAGCTGGGTCAAATTTAGGACCTTCATCTTTTTTCTTGCCCTTTGGTGCTTCTTCTGGTTCTTCAACAACCGGTGGTTCTTTGGCGGACATCTTAGCGTCGCCTTCCGGGGAAATGAAAACCTTAAAATCGTTGGTGGTCAGACCACGAGCAAGGCAGTCTTCAACTTCATGCAAGGCATGAGGGGCATCGGTAAAATTGCTCTGTACAAATACATACATGGTTCATGTCTCCTCTTTTATCAATGATGAATAATTTCGTAAAGTCTATACCTATTATTCTACAAAGACAGCACGCGCCTGTCAACCGCAAAGGGCGACAGGCGGCGTGATTATTAGTCTAAGAGGTACTGTGTGATCTTTACGATCTCACCATTCTTGAGATACACACGAGGCACGCGGCGGTTGATGTCGCAGAAAATTTCGTGAGGAATGGTTGGGATGCGGTTTACAACTTCTTCAATGGAAATGCGGTCGTCGCCCTGGCTGCCGATCAAGACCACTTCATCGCCAATCTTGACGTCTGGCACATCGGTGACGTTGATCATGCACTGGTCCATGCAGACGCGGCCAACGATCTTGCAGCGCTTGCCGTGCACGAGCACTTCGCCATTGTTGGACATCAGACGCATCCAGCCATCGGCATAACCGACAGGCAGTGTGGCAATGACATCGCCTTCAGCGGTTTCGTAAGTGCCGCCGTAGCTGATGCGTTCGCCGGCGTGTTCGCGTTTCACGTTGGAAATACGGGCCTTGAGGCTGAGCGCTGGCTTCACGTCGATGTTCTGATTCTGGGTTTCATCGCTTGGGTATACGCCGTAGAGAATAATGCCTGGGCGTACCATGTCGAGGAAGTATTCTGGATGGTCAACGATGACAGCGCTGTTGCCGCAGTGACGGATTTTTGGCGTAAAGCCGCGTTTTTCAAGCCCATCGAGGAAGTAGTTGTAACGTTCCCACTGCAGATGGGTGTAAGTCTTGTCGGCATAGTCTGCTTTTGCAAAGTGGGTGAAGAGCCCGCTGAATTCAACGTTAGGTAGGGAGAGAATGTCAACGATGGCATCGAGGTTTTCTTCGGTAGGCAGGAAACCGATACGACCCATGCCGGTGTCGGCTTTGATGTGCACCAATGCTTTTTTGCCCTGTTCAACAGCGGCATCGCTCATGGCTTTTGCGAGTTCATAGGTGAAGACAGCTTGGTGAATATCGTACTTGACGAGTTCAGCAGCACGCTGTGGTTCGGTGTAACCAAGAATCAAGATTGGTACATCGGTGAATCCGGCTTTGCGGATTTCAAGTGCTTCATCGAGCAGTGCCACGCAGAGAAAATCAGCGCCATTTTCCAGAAGTGTTGGAATAATTTCTACGGCACCGTGGCCATAAGCGTTGGCTTTAACAACGGCGGCGACATGGCGGTCCTTGCCAGCACGTTCACGGATTGAAGAAATGGTAAATGCGAGGGCATCGAGATCAATTTCAGCCCAAACTGGACGAATGTGCATCAAGGTATCTTTTGACAGCGTTTCCATATTAAGGAGGCCTCCCTTAAAAAATTGATTTAATATAATAAATAGTAAAACAAATTGCACAACAATACAAGTCGCATTTATCCATTAGGTGTACAAAGGTTCTTTATGGATATTTATGGTGAAAATTGTCGATATATTTCTACATCGATCTTGACAGTCTCTCTATAAAGGCGTATGATGAAATCGATAAGTGAATAAGAACAAATCTTCAGGGCAGGGTGCAAGTCCCTACCGGTGGTAAAGCCCACGAGCGCGATGCGCATGATTCGGTGAAACTCCGAAGCCGACAGTACAGTCTGGATGAAAGAAGATGGAACGCGTGAATGTTTCACGTGCGAAGGCTCTGGAATGACAATCATTCCAGATTTATTTTTTTCAAAAACTTTTAGCCCTGAACGGTCAAGATCGTTCAGGGCTTTTTCTTTTGTGAGGTGATCCCAATGAACGATCAGGATTATATGCGCCAGGCGCTGGCCTTGGCAGAGCGCGGCTGCGGATGGACGTCGCCCAATCCGATGGTGGGCGCGGTGATCGTGAAAGATGGACGTGTGATCGGCGAAGGCTGGCACGAACGTTACGGCGACTTGCATGCAGAGCGCAATGCCTTGAAGCATGCGACAGAATCGGTGGAAGGAGCGACCATGTATGTGACCTTGGAGCCTTGCTGTCATCATGGTAAGCAGCCGCCTTGCACCGATGCCATCATTGCAGCAGGCATACGTCGTGTGGTGGTGGGGTCGGCCGACCCCAATCCGTTGGTGGCGGGCAAAGGGGTTGCAATTTTGCGCAGCCATGGCATCAGCGTCACAGAGAACGTGCTGCGCGCTGAGTGCGATGCCTTAAATGAAGTCTTTTTACATTATATTCGTCACAAGCAGCCTTTTGTGGTGATGAAGGCTGCAATGACCCTCGATGGTAAGATTGCAACCCATACTGGTGCGTCACGCTGGGTGACTGGCGAAGAAGCGCGTGCACATGGCCATGCGCTGCGTCATCGTTATGCAGCGATTATGGTTGGCGTGGGCACCGTGCTGGCGGATGACCCGAAGCTTACCTGCCGGCTGCCAGGCGGACGCAATCCGCTGCGCATTGTTTGTGACACGCATTTGCGTACGCCGCTGGATGCCAAACTGGTGCAGACGGCGAAAGAAACGCCAGTGCTCATTGCTGCGTGCGAGACGGCGCCGGAAAAGCGGGCACCGTATGAAGAAGCTGGCTGCAAGGTTTGGGTGCTGCCAGAACATGCAGGTCATGTGGACCTCGCAGCGCTGATGCAGCGCCTTGGCGAAGAGGGTATCGACAGCGTGCTTTTGGAAGGCGGCGGCACCTTGAACTGGGCAGCGCTTGAAGCGGGCATTGTGCAGAAGGTGTGCAGTTATGTTGCGCCAAAACTCTTTGGCGGTAGAGACGCCAAGACACCGGTGGAAGGCGCGGGCATTGATACACCTGACGAAGCGGCACAGCTGCGCATTACCGAGATCACCCGTCTTGGTGAAGACCTCTTGATCGAAAGCGAGGTGACCGGCCATGTTCACCGGGATTGTTGAAGAAGTTGGCACCATCAGCGGCATTCGCCGCGGTGCTCATTCGGCCGTGCTCTCCATCGCCTGTGAGAAGGTGCTGGAAGGCACCAAGATCGGCGACAGCATTGCCGTCAATGGCATTTGCCTGACGGTGACATCGTTGACAAGCAGCGGTTTCACGGCAGACGTCATGCATGAAACGCTGAACCGTTCCTCATTGGCCCAATGCGCCAGCGGCACCCATGTGAACTTGGAACGGGCCATGGCTGCCGATGGACGCTTTGGCGGGCACATCGTCAGCGGGCACGTAGACGGCACCGGCCGTGTCACGCGACTGCGGCGCGACGATACCGCCATTTGGTACACCGTGGCCTGTGAGCCGGCACTTTTGCGCTACATCGTTGAGAAAGGCTCGATCACCATTGACGGCATCAGCCTCACGGTGGCTGCAGTGACCGAACATGATTTTTCTATTTCGGCCATTCCGCACACCGTGGCACAGACGGTGCTGCGGGAACGTCACGAAGGCGATACGGTGAATCTGGAATGTGACATCATTGGCAAATATGTTGAAAAACTGCTCCAACCAGTGGAAGCGCCTGCGAAGAGCGGCATTACAAAAGAATTTTTAGCCGAATATGGCTTTTAGGAGGAAATAGATATGGCAACCTTTAACACCATCGAAGAAGCCTTGGAAGATCTGCGTCAAGGCAAACTGATTCTTGTGACCGACGATCCCGACCGAGAAAATGAAGGCGATCTCATCTGTGCGGCAGAATTTGCCACCACAGAAAATGTTAACTTCATGGCTACCCATGCCAAAGGCCTCATCTGTATGCCAATGAGTGCGGAATACATTGAGAAGCTGCGTTTGCCCCAGATGGTTACCCGCAATACGGATAACCACGAGACGGCTTTCACCGTTTCCATCGATCATGTAGATACCACCACGGGTATTTCTGCCGCAGAACGTTCCATCACTGCCATGGCGTGTGTGGATGAGAATGCCAAGCCGGAAGATTTCCGCCGTCCAGGCCACATGTTCCCACTGCTCGCAAAGAAGAACGGCGTGTTGGAACGCAATGGCCACACCGAAGCCACTGTCGATCTCTGCCGCCTTGCCGGGCTCAAAGAATGCGGCCTTTGCTGCGAAATCATGCGTGAAGATGGCACCATGATGCGCACCGCCGAGCTGGTTGAGCTTGCCAAAGAGTGGGGGCTGACCTTCATCACCATCAAGGATCTGCAGGATTATCGCAAGACCCATGAAAAACTCGTTGATCAGGCTGCTGTCGTGAAGATGCCGACCAAATACGGCGACTTCAAGGCTTATGGTTTCGTCAACCGCCTCAATGGCGAACACCACATTGCCCTTGTGAAAGGCGACATTGGCGATGGCGAGAACGTGCTCTGCCGCGTGCATTCAGAATGCCTTACCGGCGACACCTTTGGCTCCCTGCGCTGCGACTGCGGCCAGCAGTTCGCTGCAGCCATGACCCAGATCGAACGCGAAGGCTGCGGCGTGCTCCTTTACATGCGCCAGGAAGGCCGCGGCATTGGTCTCATCAACAAGCTGCGTGCTTACGAATTGCAGGATCAGGGCATGGACACCATGGAAGCCAACCTTGCTCTTGGCTTTGCAGCCGATGAACGTGAGTATTACATCGGTGCGCAGATTCTGCGCGAGCTTGGCGTCAAGAGTATGCGTCTGCTTACCAACAATCCGGACAAAGTCTACCAGCTTGAAGAATTTGGCATGGAAATCGTTGAACGCGTGCCAATTCAGATGGAAGCCAATGACTATGACCGATTCTATCTCAAGACCAAACAAGACCGCATGGGTCATCTCTTAAATTATTGATTGTTAAAAAAGAAAGGAAGCCTTATTATGAACACATTTGAAGGAAAACTCGTATCGGATGGTATTAAAATCGGCATTGTTGCTGCGCGTTTCAATGAATTCATCGTTTCTAAACTCATCGCAGGTGCCCGTGATGCCTTGCTCCGTCACGATGTCAAGGAAGAAGACATCGACCTCGCTTGGGTGCCAGGTGCTTTCGAAATCCCGCTCATCGCGAAGAAAATGGCCGAAAGCGGCAAATACGACGCCGTCATCTGCCTGGGAGCCGTGATTCGCGGTGCCACCAGCCACTATGACTATGTCTGCAACGAAGTCTCCAAAGGCATCGCCAGCGTCTCCCTTTCCAGCGGCGTGCCAGTGCTCTTCGGCGTCGTCACCACTGAAAACATTGAACAAGCCATTGAACGCGCCGGCACCAAAGCTGGCAACAAAGGCTACGACAGCGCCATGGCCGCCATCGAAATGGTCAACCTTGTGCGTCAGGTCGAAGCGTAAGCATGCGACGAAAAAGAACCGTATCCCAAAGCTGGGATACGGTTCTTTTCGTTTATTCGAGTGTGATGTCACCGAGATCGGCGGAGAGGGTCAGGCTTCCTGCGGCGTTGTCGGGCGTTTGGCTGAAGTGACTGTCACTCAGGTTGCCATTGTAGCGGTCATTGGTGTTAACATCGCCGATGTCTGTATCGGCGTTAATGTTCAGAGCATCTGGATTTGTCAGTTTGAAGGAAAGGTCGCCGGTGGAGAGACTGACACTGTTGTCGCCAGTCATGGAGATGTTGTCACCATTGGCGTTGCCTAGATCAAGGTCAATGTCGCTGCTGGCAAAGGTGCAGTTTTTAAGGGTAAGATCGCCGACGCTGAGGGATAGATTAAGCGCGTTGGCATTCAGTCCATCAATGGTGAGTTCGCCAAGATCCATGTCGATGGTGCAGCGCGCAAAGGTGGTCGCAGGCAGATAGAGAATGGCTTCGCTGTTATTGATGCTGCGTTGTTCGCCGTACGGCAGCCAGCTGAGGAGATTGGAGACGGAAGGTGTGACGTCGTTGCTTTCGTCTTCGCGCCAATCACGCAGGGTGAGCACTTGATTGTGCACGGCTGCTTCAAGTGGTTGACGGTCCAGAGGAGCGTCGATGTGGTATTCCAGATAGGCATGGTCATCGCCCGAAGGACGTATTTCAAGATCCAAAAGGGCGAGATCGGCGTCGATGGTTGTGAAGTCTTCGAGCTGCGTTTTTTCCTGGCTATAGGTGCGTGTACGGGTGCCGGCAATTTCCTGGGCATCGTCGATGCCGCCTGCAAAGGCTCCGACAGCGAGCAGCACGCCGCCGACCAGGCAAAGCGCAAGGCTGAGAACAAGAAGAATCCTATTGAGCTTTTTCATGGGTTAGACACGTCCTTTCTGGGAGAGACGGCGGATCAGGAGCATGACACCATGGACGATGCCGCGGCAAAGGGCAAGGCCGATGGTGATGATGAGCAGGCCGAGGCCGAGACAGAGAATGCCGCTTCCGCCGACAACCCCGGCGGCAGGCAGTGAGTGGCCAAGGGTTGTGATGGTGTACATGATGAGCGCGCCGCCGCTGTAAAACAGCGCGGCATCGACAGCGATGGCGCTGGCGATGATGGCGATGATCACAGCAGCGGCTGCAATCATCAGCGCGCCGCCAACGATAAGACCAAGCCAGCCAAGCGGCGAGAGCAGCATGGCAATCGCTGCGATTTTCAATGTGCGTGCGGTGTCGCTTTTGCGCTGCTGTCCATCATCGTGCAGGAGATTTTGCAACAATTCAGCGGCCGCTTCTTTCGGCGTGCCAAGGTCGTTGATGGCTTGCGCTTCGTTTTCAGGACCGGCCTCTTCAAAATACTCGGTGAAGTAGGCCATGGCGCTTTCGTAATCATCCTGCGGCAGCTTGCGCAGATAGCGGCTGAGTTCTGCAAGATACTCGTCTTTGGTGAGAATGCGCTGATAGGTTTCGTTATTCATGTCGAATGCTCCCTTCAATGATGCCGTCGATGGTGCTGCGGTATTCCTGCCATTCCTGCTGCAAAAATTCCAGCTGAGCGCGCCCGGCGTCGGTAAGATGGTAGTATTTGCGCGTTCGATTGTTGAAGGCTTTGGAATAGGTGGTGAGGTAACCGTTGGTTTCGAGCTTTTTCAGAATGGGATAGAGGGTGGATTCTTTGATCGCGGCAACGAGTTTGACGGTTTGGCTGATCTCGTAGCCGTAGGAATCTTGCTCGCGAACAATCGCCAGAATGAGACACTCGATGAGCAGAGAAGATAGCGGATAATACACGGTATCGCCTCCTTAAAATAATATGTAGGATTTCTATATATAAAAATTCTACATATAGAATACCATACTGGCGAGCATTGTCAAGAGGAATATTGCGTCTTTATTGACAAACGAACGGTGTTAGTTTACAATCGTAACTAACATTGTTAGTTACGGGGATACGTATATGGGAAAAGGCTTGACAAAAGATCTTATTGTTGCTGAGGCTGTGGCCATGATCGAAGCACAGGGGCTGGATGCGTTCTCGCTGCGTGAATTGGCTGCACGGCTGGGGGTGCGTGCGGCGTCGCTGTACAACCATGTGGCCAACATCGACGAACTGTACACCGCTGTTGGCGAAACGGTGATGGGACAGGTGCACGATGTGTTGAGCGCGGCCATCGCCGGCAAGCAGGGGGATGATGCAGTGCGGGCACTGGCCGAGGCGTACTATCGTTTTGGGAAAGAGAATCCCGAACTTTACAAAGCGACGATTGCCATGCGCAATAAAGAAGGTGAGGCCTTGAGCGGCCCCTTTAAAGAAACATTGGCGCCGTTTTACAGTGCACTTGAAGCGTATCATCTGCCGCCGCAGGAGGTGGTCGCCATGCACCGCATGCTGCGCGGGCTCATTCATGGCTATCTGATGCTGCAGGAAGCGGGCTATTTTACCCAGCCTGTCATTGATCCGGCGGCGTCGTACCGCCTGGCCGTGCAGAGCTATATTGATGGGCTGCATGCCGCGTCAGCGCGTGCAGAAGGAGGTGCAGGCAATGAGTGTGGAAAATGATTTTTCAGTTGGGAGCATTCCACGCCACATCATTGATCTGGCGATTCCAATGACCTTGGCGCAGCTGGTGCAGATGGCTTATAATCTCGTCGACCGCATTTATATTGGCCATTTGCCGGGGACGTCTTCCATTGCTCTCACTGGGCTGGGTCTGACCTTTCCGATTATTACCATCATCATGGCGTTTACCAATCTGTTCAGCACTGGGAGCGTGGCGCTTTATTCCATTGCCCGCGGCAAACAGGATGAGGCCGCTGAGCGCCGTTATATGGAAAACGCTTTCTTGCTGTTGCTGCTGACATCGGTGGTGGTCATGGTGCTGTGTTTCGTCTTTATGCACCCGATTCTTTATTTGTTCGGCGCCAGTGATGAAACCTATCCATACAGTGCTGCTTATCTGCGCATCTATCTTATTGGCACACCGCTGGTCATGCTGGCGACAGGCATGAACGGTTTTATCAACGCGCAAGGTTATGGCAAGACAGGGATGTTCACCATTCTCATTGGAGCAATCATCAACATCATTCTCGACCCTGTTTTTATTTTCGTGCTGGATTTGGGCATTTCTGGGGCAGCCATCGCCACCGTCATTTCACAGCTGTTGTCAGTGATCTGGGTCATGGCGTTTCTCACCAGCCGTCGCTCGCTGACACCGCTGCGGGTGCGTCAGGCGCGGATCGATCTGACCGCCACCAAGCAAATCACACAACTGGGCGTTGCGGGCTTTGTCATGCAGGCCACCAATGGCATTGTCCAAGTGGCAGCCAACAACATGCTCGGCATTTATGGCGGCGACATTTACATTGGCATCATGACCGTGCTGAATTCGGTGCGTGATGTGGTGTCTCTGCCGCTGCATGGTTTTACCAACGCGGCTCAGCCGGTCATCGGCTACAACTATGGTGCCCGCAAACTGGACCGTATTCGCCAGATTATCCGTTTCACCACACCTGTCACTGTCGTGTATATGGCGCTGTGCTGGCTCATCATCTTTCTCTTGCCGCAGCCCATCATGCATGTGTTCAATTCGGATCCGGAGCTGCTCGCCAAAGGCACGCCGGCGATGCATCTCTTTTTCTTTGGCTTCTTCTTCATGGCTTTTCAGTCGGTGGGGCAGAGCACCTTCGTTGGTCTTGGTAAGTCGAAACAAGCGACGTTCTTTTCGCTGTTTCGCAAGGTCATCATTGTGGTGCCGCTGACGATAATTTTGCCACGGATTGGCGGTCTCGGCGTTATGGGTGTGTTTCTGGCAGAGCCAATTTCCAATTTTATCGGCGGCCTTTGTTGTTATTGCACCATGCTCTGGACGGTGCGGCATCTTTCTGACAGCAAACAGCGTTCGCTGGCCTAACATAGACAAAAAGCATTCGTATGGGAATTCCCAGCGAATGCTTCTTTTTTGTGCTTACATATTGACAGTCTTAGCTACTTTGCAATACAATATAGTTAAAGAACTACTTTGCTTTGCAAGATAGCTGGAGGTGATCCCATGATACCATCACAAATGCTCAAAGGTGTGCTTGAAGGCTGTGTGCTCGCCATCATCGCACAAAATGAAACCTATGGTTACGAAATTTCGCAGCAGCTGGAACACTATGGATTTGGGAAAATCACAGAAGGCACCATCTATCCTTTGCTCCTGCGTTTGGAAAAAAACGGCCGCCTGGAAGCCGTCTACCGTGCCTCCGATGTCGGCCCAAAGCGCAAATACTACCACCTCACCGACGCTGGCCGCGAAGAACTGGCCCAGTTTGTGAGTGATTTTGGCGAAATGGCCGCCGCCGTGCAGACGCTGCTGAACGACAATGATGAAGGAGGAAACGACCATGAGCAAACGGACGCGTGCGCTGAAAGATGAACTGTACGATTTATATCCAAAGCTGACGCCGACTGCGGCAGCTGCATTGGACAAGATGATTGCTTATTTAAAGCTGAAAAAAATTGGCGCTTATTATCGGCTGAGTGTACAGTGTGATATTGCACAACTGTTGTTGGAGGCAGAGGCACAGGGACGCAGCCTTGAAGACGTCTTGGGGACGGATCACCGCGCGTTTTGTGATGCGATCATTGATGCTTTGCCGCAGCCTACGCTGCGCGAGCGGCGGCTGCGGATGGGACGCGATGGTATTGGCGGGCTGGCTCTTGGCTGGGCACTGGCTTTTTTAGTGCCTGTCATCCAGATTTATTTGACCTACTCGTCGGTTCCTGGAATGTGGGAGGTTGTCAAAGAATATTATGGTGTAACGACAAGTGTGCCGTTTACGGTGCTGCAAGTGCTTTTGCTGATGCTTTTGACCTGGGCGTGCGCGCGGATCTCTGTGACACGCAGACGCTGGCAGGCCGATGTTCAATTTTCTTTGCGTCGAAAAGTGTTGTACTATGTGGCATTTTTTGCATTATTATATGTCATAAACATAGGCAGTCGTTGGGTGCAGTTACCGGATTTTTTGACAGAGCCATTATTTATGCTGCCGCTTGTGGTGAATGTGGCGGTGCAGGTGGTGCTGGTGGGGGCCTTTTTCTGGCTGAATGAACATGTGGATGAAGGAGGAAACGACCATGAGCAAACGGACACGTATCGCTAGAAAAGAGATTAAAAAGATGGAAGCGGAACTTCATTCTGACTATGCGCAATTTATGCAGCAGATGAAAGATTATCTTCGCTTTGCTGATGTTGGTGCTGATCAGAAAACATTGATTTACCACGATATCGTCAATATGCTGTTGGATGGCCAGGCGCGCGGGCAGTCCGTGCAGGAGATTATCGGCGATGATTACCGTGTTTTTTGCGATGAGGTGATCGCGGCGGTGCCACGTTTGTCACCAGTTCTGAAGTGGATGGCGTTGGCACAGCAATTTTTGGCGCAGCTGTTCGTTTTCCTGGCGGTTTGGATTGTTTTGGATCTGTTCAACAATTTGGCCACATGGCCGGATATTCCATTCACAGCTGGAAGAATTTGGCTTTATCTTGGTTTCATTGTCTTGGCTTGGTATATTTCGTGGAACAACGCACAGTATGCATTCAGTGACATGCCGAGGCGAGTGATTGGCTTATATGTTGTATTATTTTGTTGCCTGATCGCGGGAGATGTGATCATCAATAGTTTTTTCGGACAGCCAATGATCGTTGTGAATATGGTTCTGTTCATTGGCGTGGTTGCGCTTGTTGGATTGGCCTGGTTACTTGTTGCTCGTATTATTGACAAAAGACAGGCTTGAAGGAGAGAATGACCATGAGTAAACGGACAAAAGAACTGCTGTGCGCCAACAATGCCTTGGATGCTCAGTTGAACAAGGACAATCAGCAGGTGATGACGAACATCGTTGTCTACATTCGCTCGGCGAACATCAGCGAGTACGAACAGGAGCTGGTGCGGCGGGACATCACGCATATGCTCCTGGATGCCCAGTCCGAGGGGCGCACGGCGGAAGAGGTGCTGGGTGAGGATGCGCAGGCCTTTTGTGAGGCGGTGATTGCGGCGCTGCCGTCGCGCTCACAAAAAGAACGCTTGTTGGACGGTGTACGCAGTGTGCTGTTGGCGTTTGTGGTGCTTGGGGTCATTTGGCTGGCCTATGGGGTGATTGATATGGTGGGCGCGCAGAATTGGCCGTATTTGCCGCTGACCTTGGGCGATGTGATCGGACAAGTGCTGATTTTGGCAGCGGCGTTTTATATTTTTCACAGCATCTCCCGCCATGCCTTCGACGACAACTTGGGCAGGCTTTTCGTCCTGGTGTTTGTGGTGCTGGCAGCGTCTTTGCTGGCCAGCATCTATCTGACCACTTTCCTCTGCAGCGTTCACATTGCTGTTGTGGCAGGTGTGTTGGTGGTGTGCTTTCTGGCTTTCAAACTATTGGATGCGTGCGTGGATTAAACAGACGCAGCAGATTCGTGGCGAATCTGCTGTTTTTTTGTGTGTAGATATTGACAGCCGTATTGTACTGACTTATACTGTACATATCAAAGCAATACAGTATAAGGCGGTGAATGTATGCAGATATCGGTCAGCAACAAGGCGAGTCGTCCGCTCTATGAACAGATTGTGACCCAGATCAAGGCACAGATTATGAGCGGCGAGCTGCAGGCCGGCGAGGCGCTGCCATCCATCCGGTCTTTGGCAAAGTCGCTGCACATCAGTGTGCTGACGGTGCAAAAAGCCTATGACGCGCTGCAACAGGATGGTTTCATTGAGACAACAGCGGGCAAAGGCTGTTATGTGTCGGCGCAGAACCAGGATTTTTATTTGGAAGAACAACAGAAACGCATTGAAGAACATTTTACAGCGGCCATCGAGATTGCCCGTGAAAGCGGCATCGACCTCGATCATTTGACAGGCCTTTTGACATTGCTCTATGAGGAGGATTGACCATGACGAATGCATTGACGATTTCAGATGTGACCAAGACGTATCCGGGCTTTAAGTTGGATCATGTGTCGTTTACAGTGCCGGAAGGCACCATCGTTGGCCTCATTGGTGAAAATGGTGCGGGAAAGAGCACCATCATCAATGCTTCAATGGGCCTGATCGCCAAGGACGAAGGGCGCATTGTGGTGCTGGGCGACGAAGCTTTGGCCAATGCCACCAAGGAACAGATCGGCGTGGTCTTTGACGGCAGCAATTTTCCGGAGATGTTGACGCCACGCGCAATCGGCCACATCATGGCGAATATTTATCAGCATTGGGACGACGCCTTGTTTGAACAGTTGCTGGCGCAGTTTGGCCTGCCTCAGAAAAAATTGAAGCAGTTTTCAAAAGGGATGAAAATGAAATTTGCCATTGCGGTGGCGCTCAGTCATCATCCGAAGCTTCTCGTTCTCGATGAAGCGACCAGCGGACTGGACCCTGTGGTGCGCGACGATATTTTGGACATGCTGCTGGATTTTGTGCAGGAAGAAGACCACAGCGTCCTCGTCAGCTCACACATCACCAGCGATTTGGAAAAGATTGCTGATTATATCGTTTTTCTTCACGAGGGACGCGTGGCGTTTATGGAGCCAAAGGATGAACTGCTGGAACAGTATGGCATTCTGCAGTGCAGCGATGCGCAGCATGCAGCACTGGATCCGGCAGACTGCCTGCGCAGCCGCAAGATGGATTACGAATGGCAGGTGTTGGTGGCGGACCGCGAAGCGGCAGCGCGGAAATATCCAAAGGCCATGGTAACGCCGGCAACAATTGATGAAATTATGCTCCTGTATGTAAAGGGGGAGAACTAAGATGAAAGGCTTGCTTTTGAAAGACTTTTACCTGGTGCGTGCTGGTCTGGCATTGAT
The DNA here is from genome assembly GCA_937976375.1 of uncultured Peptococcaceae bacterium. Lineage (GTDB taxonomy): Bacteria > Bacillota > Peptococcia > Peptococcales > Peptococcaceae > UMGS1590. The sequence goes on from CALJRU010000064.1 coordinate 20,830, forward strand.
TCTTATTACCTACGCCATCATTGGTGCCGGTATGTCTGTGATTGTGACGCCGTGGGTTGTGGTGCTTATTGGCGCAGTGATGTTCGGCATCATGAGTGCCACCACCATCAGCACCGACAAGCACAGCGGCTGGCGCAAACTGTCGGCCACCTTGCCAGTTTCAAAAAAGGCGGTCGTTGACAGCAAATATTTGCTCTATGTATTGTTCAGTGTACTGGGCTTTGTGGTTGGCATTGTCATCAGTTGGATCATTGTGACGATCAGACCAGACACGGCAGTGGCCACAGAGATGGTGCAGCTGTATCTCAGCCTTGCCGTGACCATGGCGTTTTTCAGCGGCGGTGTGATGATCCCGAGCTATTACCTTTTCAGCGATGAAAAAGCAATGGTCAGCATGATGCTTTCCTATCCGCTGATGACCGGCATTTTTATTGCAGTAGCGCGCGTGACAGACGATCGTCAGCTCACAACAACCGTGCTTTTGGTGTTTAGCCTGGCATTTTTTGTGTTGTCATGGCTGATCGCACGCACGCGGATCGCAGCACGGGATGTTTTATGATGACAGTCAAAACGGCAGTTTCTTTGCAAGCTGCCGTTTTTTTGTGCGCTGTGGTACAATGGCAGTCAGGGAGGGAGTATGATGGTGGAGATTCGTTCGCTGCGTCGACGCGATGCGGCCAAGGCGGTCCGCTTTGCGATCAAAGGCATGCATTTCTGGCTGAAGGAGCGCTGCCGTGCGACGCAGGTGCTGGCAGCATATGAAGATGGATGTTTCGCTGGGGTGCTTCTGGCGGAAGTGTATGGCGAAACGGTGCAAAAACGTTCTTGGCTGGCGCGGAGCTATGTAGCGCTGGCGGAGGCGGTCATGGCGTTGTTTTTCAAAGGCGGGCCGGATCTGTATGAGCGGACGGCGGCCGAACTTGATCGGCGTTATCGTCAAAGGGTGCGCCCCGACGGAGAGATTCTCTTTCTTGCGGTCGATCCTGCTTTTCAGGGGCGGGGTGTTGGGTCGGCGTTATTGTTGGCGCTGGCGGCGGCAGAACCTGGGAAAACCTTTTTCCTGCAGACCGACAATGCCTGTACCTACCAGTTTTATGACCATCGCGGTTTTGTGCGTGCTGAGGAAGCGTCGATTGTATTGGAAATGCCAAAAGGACGCATTCCACTGGATTGCTTCCTTTACAGCAAAACGTTTGATACTGTTCAAGATATGATGCGTTGAACAGTGAAAAATGATGAAAGACGGCGCATGTGATAATGCAAACTATTAAAAAATCAGGGGAAAGGCTACCCCTGATTTTTATTGTATAAATGTGAAAAAATTTGTTACAATATTCATAATGAGGAGATGTTTTGTCGTCGGGGGATGACAAAACGCTTCGGATCGGGGAGGAAAATGATATGAATCGTAAAAGGATCATTCTGATTGTGCTTACAGTGGTGGTGATCCTGTATGCTATGTGGAGCGTCATGGGTGTGGTGGCATCGTTTGGTGCCAGCATGAATTTCAGCGACATGGAAAAGAAGGTCGCCGATTCCTGGCATGCAGATTACACATGTTTTCAAGGTTCTTGTGACAATGAGCTGCGTGGCGATGGGGATACGCTGCACATTGGTGTAGACACCGAGGACGGCGCTTTGACGGTACAAGTACATTCTTTAGAAGGCGATACACTTTACAGCAAGAACTTTACGACCGACGGGCATGCCACCGTAGATGTGCCAGAATGTGTGACTGTGAGTGTAAAAGCAGTTGATCACGAAGGCGGCTTTGACATCAGCTATTAAAAACAGTAGTGCTTGAAATAGGACCTGGCGGTGTATGAACAGGTCCAATAAAAACGGACAATAGACAAAACACCCCCTGATGTAGGAAACTAAAACTACTACATCAGGGGGTAAATTTATGTCCAGACAAA
>CALJRU010000065.1 GCA_937976375.1 uncultured Peptococcaceae bacterium
CAAGCAGCTGCCATTGCGCCTGTATCAGATTCAGAACAAGTACCGCGATGAACGCCGTCCACGTTTTGGCCTTATGCGCGGCCGTGAGTTCGTCATGAAGGACTTGTATTCTTTTGATATGGACGAAGCTGGACTGGATCAGGCTTATCAGGAAATGTATGATGCTTACAGCCGCGTGTTCAGTCGCTGCGGGCTGACTTTCCGTCCGGTTTTGGCAGACAGTGGCCAGATCGGCGGCGGGTATACCCACGAATTCATGGTTTTGGCAGAAAACGGGGAAGCCACCATTGGGTATTGTGATTCCTGCGATTATGCAGCGAACATTGAAATTGCCGAAGCCAAGCCAGAACCATGGGACGATGCCAACGATCAGGCTCCGCTCGAAAAAATTGAAACGCCAAATATTGCGACCATTGATGATATTTGCAAGTTCTTGGATGATGTGCCACAGAATTCTATTAAGAGCGTACTCATGAAAGCCGATGATGATCTGATCATGGTGCTCGTTCGCGGTGACCGTGAAGTGAACGATGTCAAAGTTCAGCATGTACATCCATGCTTGAACATTGATATGGCTGACGAAGACTTTATCGTTGAAAAAATCGGCGCACATCCAGGTTCTCTCGGTCCTGTTGGTTTGGAAAACATTCCAATTTATGCAGACCTTGAGTTGCAGGGACGTACAGGCCTTGCATGTGGGGCGAACGAGGATGGTTATCACTTCATTCATGTGAATATGGCACGTGAATTGCCAAATGTAACCTATCATGATCTGCGCATGCTTAATGAAGGGGAAAAATGCCCAATCTGCGGCGGCACCATCAAAACGGCGCGCGGTATTGAAGTGGGGCAGGTGTTCAAGCTTGGCACCAAGTATTCGGAAGCGTTGGGTGCAACGGTGCTTGATGAAAATGGTAAGTCTGTGGTTCTGCAGATGGGATGCTACGGCATTGGTGTCAGCCGTACCATCGCTGCAGCTGTGGAACAGCACTATGACGATAAAGGATTGGTATGGCCAAAAGCCATGGCGCCATATCATGCCAGCTTGGTTGTTGTCAATGTGAACAACGAAGAACAAATGGCAGCCGGTGAAGAACTGTATAAACGTCTGCAGGACGCCGGGTTCGATATTCTCATGGATGACCGTAAGGAACGTGCTGGGGTTAAATTTAATGATGCCGACTTGATCGGGCTGCCAGTGCGCATCACTGTTGGTAAAAAGATCGGTGATGGCATTGTGGAATATAAACTCCGCACCAGTGATGATGTACTTGAATTGACAATGGATGAGGTTGTTGAAAAACTGACAGCTTTTTATAACGATTGATTTCAGGTGATGTATTTTGAGCACAGCACAAACAGAAAGAACGCAGCAGTTTGACTGCAGCGACTATGCGAAACATTGTACTGTGAAAAAAATTGAGTTGTTTAAAGAAAAACGTCTGCTGTCTGCCAGCATTCAAATGCCGCAGATCATCAGCTTTGATGAATACGGCCAACTTACAGCGTATTATCGCGCGCAAATGCGAGAAGTTTTGCCGGAATCGGCGAGCTTGGATGTGCAGCTGGTGCCGATTTATGGCGGGCAGAGTGTAGCGGAGGTAGTTGCTGAGCCAGAAGTGCTATGGCAGCTGTTGGGAGTCGCTAATTTTCATATTTTCCTCAAGATCGAACAACAAGCAGAAGCGGATGCTGTGCGCATTCGCTGCTCGAATAAGATTGCGTATCGTTCCCGCATTGCGACAAAGATGTTCAGCAACGACTGTGAAGCGCTGCTGGCACAGATGTGTCAGCGCGCCGTCAAGGTCACTACCTGCTTTGAAGAAGACAATACGCTTCAAGAGGTGCCAGATGATTATTTTGGTCCTTCTCAGCAGTGGGCGCAAATTCGCTCTGAACAACAAAAAAAGGCTGCACCAGCAAAACCAGCAGCAAAGCGTAATAATAACACTTCACGCTCTGCTTCAGGTGTTGCTGCACCTCCAGGTGTGCTCAAGGGAAAACTGATCAAGGCGCCAGTGGTTGCGATTTCTGAGATTGAGGATGAAGAAAAAAGTGCTTGCTTGGCAGGAACCATTTTTGATCTTGACAGTCGTGAATTGAAAAGTGGACGATCGTTGATTACCTTTTCACTGACAGACCATACCGACTCCATCGCATGCAAAGTGTTTGCAGATAAAGATGAAGCGGACACTTTGAAGACTGCCCTTAAAGAGGCAAAAGCGGTTAAAGTACGCGGCAAAGTTCAGTTTGACAGCTACAGCAATGAATTGGGCATGATTGTCAATGACATCAATCAAACAACACTGGCTTGCCGCGTGGACAATGCGGCAGAAAAGCGCATTGAACTGCATCTTCATACGCAGATGAGCAGCATGGATGGTATGAACGACGTGAAAGATTTGGTCAAACTTGCCAGCCAGCTGGGCCACCAAGCCATGGCTGTTACCGACCATGGTGTGGTGCAGGCGTTCCCTGATGCGTATTCAGCTGGGCAAAAATATGGTGTGAAGATCATCTATGGGATTGAAGCTTACATCATTGATGATGAAGAACCAGAAGTGAACCTGCATCAACGCAAATCCTATCACTGCATCATCTTGGCTAAGAATAAGACCGGCCTGAAGAACCTTTACCGGCTGGTAACAGAGTCTCAGCTGAGGTATTATTACCGCCGGCCGCGCATTCCAAAACGTTTGATCAATTATGCACGTGAGGGCCTGGTGGTAGGCAGTGCCTGTGAAGCGGGCGAATTGATGCGCTATCTCGTCGCCAACCCAGATGATCGCGAAGGACTTGAAAAACTCGCGGAATTCTATGACTACATTGAAATCCAGCCTATTGCCAATAACTACTTTATGGTGCGAAATGGAACCATTGCGGATGAGGATGGGCTGCGTGCGTTGAATGTGGCGTTGTTTGATCTTGGCAAACGCATGGGTAAACCCGTAGTGGCCACTTGCGACGTGCATTTTGCCAACGAAGACGACGCCATCAATCGTGCGATTATCATGAAAAGCCGCGGCTTTAAAGATGCAGAAGAACAGGCGCCGTTGTATTACCGAACGACCGAAGAAATGCTTACAGAGTTTTCGTATCTAGGTGAAGATGAGGCTTACAATGTTGTTGTGCGCAATCCAAATGCCATCGTTGAGGATTTTGAGGATATTGTGCCGGTACCAACGGTGCTGCATGCACCAAAAATTGAAGGTGCAGAAGAACAGATCGAACAGCTGACACTGGAAAAAGCGCACCGTATGTATGGCAATCCATTGCCGGAACTCATTCAAAAACGCATTGATAAAGAACTGAAATCCATCATTGGGAACGGTTATGCGGTGTTGTATTTGATTGCGCATAAATTGGTCAAGAACTCTAACGATAATGGTTACGTGGTAGGCTCGCGTGGGTCCGTTGGTTCTTCGGTTGTGGCATATTTTACGAACATCACGGAAGTTAATGCATTGCCAGCGCATTACCGCTGCCCGCATTGTCAATACAGCCAATTTGATGAAAGCGGCGAGTACGGCGCAGGGGTGGACATGCCGGATGCGACTTGTCCCGTTTGTGGCACAAAACTGGAAAAAGATGGCTTTGATATTCCGTTTGAAATCTTTTTGGGCTTTAAAGGCGATAAAATTCCTGATATTGACCTTAACTTTTCTGGTGATTATCAGAGCGGTGCGCACGCATACACCGAAGAACTTTTTGGGAAAGACAATGTATTCCGTGCGGGTACCTTGGCAACGGTTGCAGAAAAAACCGCCTATGGCTATGTGCGAAAATTCTTTGATGAGCTGCATGAGAAAAAACGTGAAGCAGAGATCAATCGCTTGAAGTTGGGCTGTACAGGCGTTAAGCGCACCACCGGCCAGCACCCGGGCGGTTTGGTTGTTGTGCCAAAAGGCGTGGATGTGCATGACTTTACACCGCTGCAGCGTCCAGCGGACGATGTGAAAACAGAAACCGTCACGACCCACTTTGACTATCATAAGATTGACCAAGGCTTGGTTAAACTGGACATTCTCGGTCACGATGATCCGACCGTTATTAAAATGCTTGGCGATCTTACTGGCATTGATCCAACGACCGTGCCGCTTGATGATCAGGCGACGCTTTCACTTTTTTCCTCGACGGATGCATTAGGTGTAACGCCAGAACGCTTGAATTCTCCAGTCGCTACTTATGGCATTCCTGAATTTAACACCAGTTTCGTGCGCAAAATGCTGGAAGATACGATGCCGCAATCGTTCTCCGACTTGCTGCGAATTTCCGGGTTTTCTCATGGGACAGACGTATGGCTGAACAACGCCCAGGATCTGATCGTTAATAAGATTGCGCCGGTATCACAAACCATCTCAACGCGTGATGACATCATGCTTTTCTTGATTCAGCGCGGCATGGAAGAAAGCGTTGCTTTTAAAATCATGGAAGGTGTGCGTAAGGGGCGCGGCTTAAAAGAGGATCAGGAAGAAGCCATGCACGCCAGCAATATTCCTCAATGGTTCATCGATTCCTGCAAAAAGATCAAGTATCTTTTTCCAAAAGCGCATGCTGTTGCTTATGTCATGATGGCATTCCGTATTGCTTGGTTTAAGATCAATCAACCGCTGGCATTCTACGCGAGCTACTTTTCGGTACGCGGCATTGATGATTTTGACATCTCGATCATTCAAGAAGGGGAAGATCGCGTACGCAGCGCAATCATGGATTTGTATGCGCAAGGCAATGCGCTCAGTGCTAAAGACAAAAGTAAAATCACAGTGCTGGAAGTTGCACTTGAATTATATACGCGTGGGTTTAAGGTTTTACCAGTAAGCTTGGAGGAATCTTCTGCAACACAGTTTATCATTAAAGATGACGAAAAAGCATTGCTGCCGCCGCTGATTGCTATTGATGGGTTAGGTGCTTCTCAGGCTGAAGATATCGTAAAAGGCCGAGAAGAGAAGCCGTATTCGTCTCTCGAGGACATGAAGAAACGTGGCAAAGTCGGCGACTCAATGATTGAAAAATTTAAATGTTTGCGAATAGTCGAACAATTACCGGAGCTTGATCAAATCGTATTATTCTGACACCTTTCATTTCCATAAGCTATACTTATACAGTATTAGCGATTTATGAAACAAGTAAATTGTGTTCGGTTGATAATTGTGCTAAAATAGACTTAAAGAGGTTTTTAAATTTTTGGGAGGAGGACTTAAATTGTCTACTAAAACCATGAAAACCATGGATGGGAACACAGCTGCTGCTCATGTGTCCTATTTGTTCACTGATGTTGCAGCTATCTACCCAATCACGCCATCTTCTCCGATGGCAGAAAAAATTGATGCTTGGAGTGCTCAAGGCAGAAAGAACCTGTTCAATCAGACCGTTAAGGTTGTTGAAATGGATTCCGAAGCTGGCGCTGCAGGTGCTGTACACGGTTCTTTGACCGCTGGTGCATTAACTTCTACTTACACATCTTCTCAGGGCCTGCTCTTGATGGTTCCTGCAATGTACAAGATTGCTGGTGAATTGCTTCCTACCGTTTTCCAGGTAGCAGCTCGTGCGATCGCAACCCATGCTCTTTCTATCTTCGGTGATCATTCTGATGTAATGCTCTGCCGTGGCATTGGTTTCGCTGAACTCGCTTCTTCCAGCGTTCAGGAAGTTATGGACCTCGGTTGCGTTGCTCAGCTCGCTACTTTGAAGTCCCGTGTACCTTTCATTCATTTCTTCGATGGTTTCAGAACTTCTCATGAAATTCAGAAGATCGAAGTTATGGACGAAGACTTCCTCAAAGAACAGATTGATATGGATGCTGTTAAGGCATTCCGCGAACGCGGTCTGAACCCAGAACATCCAGCTACCAAGGGTACCAACCAGAACCCTGATATTTTCTTCCAGCAAAGAGAAGGTGCTAACCAGTTCTACGAAGATGTAGTTGGTATCACCGAACATTACATGGAAGAAGTTTCCAAGCAGACTGGCCGTGACTACAAGCTCTTCAACTACTATGGTGCTGAAGATGCTGAAAACATCGTCATCGCTATGGGCTCTGTTTGTGAAGCTCTTGAAGAAGTCGTTGACTACCTCAACGCTAAGGGCGAAAAAGTTGGTCTTTTGAAGATCCGTCTCTACAGACCATTCTCCACCAAGCATTTCCTCGCAGCTGTTCCTAAAACTGTTAAGAGAATCGCTGTTCTTGACCGTTCCAAAGAACCAGGTGCTATCGGCGAACCAGTTTATGAAGATGTCATGACTGCTTTCTATGATTCCGATATGCATCCAGCAATCTATGGCGGCCGTTATGGTTTAGGTTCTAAGGATGTTACCCCAGCTCAGCTGATCGCTGTTTATGAAAACCTCAAAGCTGACGCTCCTAAGAACCACTTCACCGTTGGTATCGTTGATGATGTTACCAATACTTCTCTCGAAGTTGGCGCTCCTGTTGTCACCGCTCCAGATGACTGCATCGCTTGCAAGTTCTGGGGTTACGGCTCCGATGGTACCGTTGGTGCTAACAAAGACGCTATCAAGATCATCGGTGATAACACCGACATGTATGCTCAGGGCTACTTCTCTTACGACTCCAAGAAGAGCGGCGGTGTAACCGTTTCTTCCCTGCGTTTCGGTAAGAGCAAGATCCGTTCCACCTATGAAGTTGACCAGGCTGACTACATCGCTTGCCATAAGTCCAGCTATGTAAAACTTTATGATGTACTTGAAGGCTTGAAGCCAAATGGTACTTTCCTGCTCAACTGCACCTGGACCCCTGAAGAACTCGAAACCCATCTGCCAGCAAGCATGAAGCGCTACATTGCTCAGAACAACATCAAGTTCTACACCATCGACGCTTCCAAGGTTGCTGAAGAAGTTGGCCTTGGCAACCGTACCAACATGGTTACCCAGACTGCATTCTTCAAACTGACTGGCGTACTTCCTTTCGAAGAAGCTGTTAAGCTCTTGAAAGATGCCATCAAGAAGACCTATGGCCGCAAGGGCGATGCTGTCGTTAACATGAACTGGGCTGCTGTTGATAAAGCCATCGAAGTTCTGCATGAAGTACAAGTTCCAGCTGAATGGGCAAATGCTCAGGATGAAGCATCCGACGAAAAACGTTGCAGCTGCGAACCTGAATTCGTTAAGAAGGTTCTGCGCCCAATGACCGCTATGCAGGGCAACAAGCTCCCTGTCAGCGCATTTGTTGGCATGGAAGATGGTCGCTTCCCAGCAGGTACCACCAAATTTGAAAAACGTATGGCAGCTCTCTTTGTTCCAGAATGGAACCCAGATAACTGCATCCAGTGCAACCAGTGCTCTTTGGTTTGCCCTCATGCAGCAATCCGTCCATTCCTTCTCAACGAAGAAGAAGTTGCAAATGCTCCTGAAAACATGAAGACCATCAAAGCTACTGGTAAAGAATTTGAAGGTCTCCAGTTCAGAATGCAGATCAGCCCTATGGACTGCCTCGGTTGCGGCAGCTGCGTAAACACCTGCCCTGCTAAGAATAAAGCTCTGCAGATGGTTCCAGTTGAACAGTCCGTTGCTACTGAACGTGAAAACTGGACTTACATGACCCATAAGGTTACCAATAAGGCTGAACTCACCAATACCAAGACCGTTAAGGGCAGCCAGTTCAAGCTCCCATTGCTTGAATTCTCCGGCGCTTGCGCAGGTTGCGGTGAAACCCCTTATGCTAAGCTCCTTACCCAGTTGTTCGGTGATCGTATGATGATCGCTAACACCACTGGTTGCTCCTCCATCTGGGGTGCTCCAGCACCAGCTATGCCATACTGCACCAACGAAAAAGGTCAGGGCCCAGCTTGGCAGAACTCCCTCTTTGAAAACAACGCTCAGTTTGGTCTCGGTATGTACACCGCTGATCAGCAGATGAAGCAGAAAGTAAACTACCTCTGCGGTGTTATCGCTGAAGGCAACTACAGTGCTGCCCTCAAAGATGCTGCTGCTAAATGGGTAGAAGGCTATGCTGCTCATGATGTTAAGGCTGTTGCTGATGCAAGCGACGTTATCGTTGCTGAACTCGCTGCAACTGCTGACAAGGATGAATACCTTGCTGATCTCGATGGCGTAAAGACCTTCCTGAAGATTCGTTCCCAGTGGATCCTCGGTGGTGACGGTTGGGCTTACGATATCGGTTACGGCGGTCTTGACCATGTTCTCGCTAGCGGCGAAAACATCAACATCTTCGTATTCGATACCGAAGTTTATTCCAACACCGGTGGTCAGGCTTCTAAGTCTACCCCTCTTGCAGCTGTAGCTCAGTTCGCTGCTGATGGTAAGAAGACCAACAAGAAGGATCTCGGTATCATGCAGTCCATCTATGGCAACGTTTATGTTGCACAGATCGGTCTCGGTGCCAACATGAACCAGGCTGTTAAGGCCATCGAAGAAGCAGAAGCATATCAGGGTCCATCCCTCATCATCGCTTATGCACCATGCATCAACCACGGTATCCGCAAGGGTATGAGCATTGCTCAGTCCCATATCAAGGAAGCCGTTGAATGCGGTTACTGGCACCTCTGGAGATACAATCCAGAATTGGCTAAGGAAGGCAAGAACCCATTCATCCTCGATTCTAAGGAACCAGATTATGATAAGTTCGAAGACTTCCTGAAGGGCGAAGTTCGTTATTCTTCCCTCGCTAAGGCACATCCAGATACTGCCGAAGCTCTCTATGCGAAGACCAAAGAACTCAGCCAGGCTCGCTATGCACGTTACAAAGAAATGGCTGCAAAGTAATTTCTTAAATAACTAAGCATTTTCTAAGCCCCTCCTGCGAAAGCAGGAGGGGCTTTTGTATTACTGATAAAAAATTATAATACATCATGGCACAATCTTATGTAAAACGACATACAATCGATAGGTCTACCAGTATAGACTTATTTTTTGATATTTGGTATGATAGACTAAGAATGAAATTTAAGAGAATGGAGAATTTACATGTTAACAGGTAATGACATTAGAAAAAAATTCGTGGAATATTTTGTGAAGAATGGTCACACTCATGTAAAAAGCTCTTCGTTAGTGCCATATAACGATCCAACTTTGCTCTTTACCAATGCTGGAATGAATCAGTTTAAAAACGTTTTTCTTGGCTTGGAAACCAGAGATTATACACGTGCGACTACTGTTCAGAAATGCGTGCGCGCCGGCGGCAAGCATAATGACCTTGAAACGGTTGGTAAAACAGCGCGTCACCATACATTTTTCGAAATGCTTGGGAATTTTTCTTTCGGTGAATACTTCAAGGAAGATGCCATTAAATACTGCTGGGATTTTCTGACCAATGAGTTGAAGCTGCCTAAGGAAAAATTGTACATTACTATTTATAAAGATGACGACGAAGCCTATGAAATCTGGCATCAGGTGACAGGTTTTGATGAAAGTCGCATCTTCCGACTTGGTGAAAAAGACAACTTCTGGCAAATGGGTGATGTTGGTCCATGCGGCCCTTGCAGTGAAGTGCATTATGACCGCGGCGAAGAATACGCCTGCGACAATGAAGAAGGCTGCATGCTGGGGGTTTGTGACTGTGACAGATGGCTGGAAATTTGGAACCTCGTGTTCATGCAGTACAATCGTGACGAATCCGGCAACTTGACGCCGCTGCCAAGACCAAATATTGATACTGGGATGGGCTTGGAACGTATTACTTCCATTATGCAGGGCGTTGACACCAACTTTGACACCGACTTGTTTGTACCGTTGATTGAGTACGTAGAAGAATTGAGTGGCAAAGAATACCATCGTGATGAACGTGGCTTTGCGTTCCGTGTTATCGCAGACCATGCACGTGCATGTTCCTTCCTGATTGCAGACGGCGTACTGCCAAGCAATGAAGGACGTGGCTATGTGCTGCGCCGCATCTTGCGCCGTGCCGTTCGTCTTGGGAAAACCATCGGCCTCGATGAGCCATTCCTCTACAAGTTTGTTGCAAAAGTTGGCGAACAAATGGGAGAAGCTTATCCAGAAATCATCGAACATCAATCCTTTATTGAATCCATTATTCGCAACGAAGAAGAACGTTTCTTCCAGACATTGCAGGATGGGATGAAAATTGTCGCAGAAACAGTTGCAAATATCAAAGCAAAAGGCGGCAATGTGATTGATGGTAAGAGTGCCTTTAAGTTTTATGACACTTATGGCTTCCCAATCGATTTGACGAAAGACGTTGCAGACGAAGAAGGCATGATTGTCGATATTGATGGCTTTGAAGAAGCAATGGCGGAACAGCGCCGTAAGGCAAAAGAAGCACAGGACGTTGCGAATGTTTGGGATTTGGCACAGCATGTCACCGAAGCATATCCTGATATGCCAGCAACCACCTTTACAGGTTATGAAAAGTCTGAAGATGATTGCAATGTGCTGGGAATTCTCATTGATAATAAGGGTGCGGCGTTTGGCTATGATACGCACGCCATTGTTATTCTTGATCATACACCTTTCTATGCTCAAGGTGGCGGCCAAGTCGGCGAACAAGGGCAGATGCTTGCTAAAGATGGCGTATTCAATGTTGAGAATACTGTCAAATTGGCAGATGGCAAATATCTCCACCAAGGATATATTGATGGGCGCTTAAACGTCGGTGATGCAGTCCATGCCGTAGTGGATCTTGAAAAACGACGCGCATCCGCTCGCAACCATACTGCAACACATTTGCTGCATTATGCACTGCGTCAGGTATTGGGCGATAATGTACACCAGTCTGGTTCTTTGGTAGCGCCAGATCATTTGCGCTTTGACTTCTCCTGCCTCCATGCATTGTCTGCTGAAGAATTGGCACGTGTAGAAGCCTTGGTGAACCAGGAAATTCTTACCGCTGAACCTGTAAAAATCTATGAAACCAGCATTGACGATGCCAAGGAAAGCGGCCATATGGCACTTTTTGGTGAAAAATACGGCGAAAAAGTGCGCTGCGTAGATGCTGGCTTAAATAGTAAGGAACTTTGCGGTGGTATTCACGTTGCAAATATTGGTGAAATTGGTCTGTTCAAGATTTTAAGCGAAAGTTCGGTATCAGCAGGGGTGCGTCGCATTGAAGCTGTTACCGGTACCGCAGCTTATCAGAGAACCGTTGATCAGGATGCACTGATTGCAGCCATTCGCAAACAAGCCAAAGTAAATACCGATGATGCAATTGTTGGCAGAATTGGTGATTTGGAAAATGAAATTAAATCTCTGCAAAAGCAAATCGATGACATGAAGCTGGCTCAGATGAAACAAGCTGCAGCCAGTGCAGAAGATGCCATTCATGAAGTAAGAGGATTACAAGTTGTTGCTCAGCAAGTGGAAGCTGCCAATATGGAAGATTTGCGCAATCAGGCGGATCTTTTCCGCAACAAGCTCAATGATGGGGTTGTTTTACTGGCAAGCGTTACCGATGGTCAGGTGCAGCTGGTTTGCATGCTGACGCAGGGTGATGCGCGCAAGCATCTTCATGCAGGCAACTTGATTAAAGAAGTATCAGGAATGGTTGGCGGCAAAGGCGGCGGCCGTCCTGATATGGCACAAGCCGGTGGGAAGGATCCAGAAGCACTTGCTGGTGCTTTAGAAGCCTTTGCTGGTATTGTAGAAAATCAATTTAAGGAGTGATCAATCCATGAGAGACGATCTGGATCAGACGATGTATTTTGACAAAAACGCCGTGCAGCAAGAAATGGGCCCACGGGAAGTGCTCCGTCAAGTCTATGCTGCATTGGAAGCAAAAGGTTATCAGCCTTTGAATCAATTGGTAGGGTATATCCTTTCAGGTGATCCTGCTTACATCACCAGCTATAACAATGCGCGCGCATTGATCAAAAAATTCGACCGTGATCAGTACATCGAAGAAATGTTGATCAATTATTTGGATGAACGCTGATATGACCGGACGTCTCGTGTGTTTTGACGTGGGCGAACGGCGCATCGGTATTGCTGCCAGTGATCTTTTGGGCATTACGGCTCAGCCGGTGGAAACGTATACGCGCACAGGAAAGTTGGAAGAAGATTATACATATTTGGCGAAGGTGTTAAAAGAACAGGAAGCAGTAAAACTTGTTGTAGGCCTTCCTAAAAATATGAACAATACGCTTGGGTTTAAGGCGCAAGAGATACAAAGTTTTATTGAAGGATTCAAAAGCTATATGCCAGCAGATATTGCGCTTGATTGGATTGATGAGCGTTTAACGACTGTGCAGGCCGAGAATGTTCTTCTCGAAGCAAATGTATCTCGAAAGAAAAGAAAAAAAGTCATTGATAAAATTGCTGCTGTTTTTATGCTGCAAGCATATTTAGATGCACATTAAAGGAGAATACTCATGGACGAAAAAGATTTGTTTCTTGACAACGATGAAGAACTAGAAGATGGTTTGGTTGTTTTGGTTGATGAAGAAGGGCATGAGCATACGCTGCAGGTGCTCGAGCGTGTTGAATTGAATGGACAGGATTATGCCATCTTGGTTCCTTGGGACGAAGAGGAAGATGACAGTGCCATTCCATTCAAGATCGTAGTGGAAGATGGAGAAGAACTGTTGTATGACATCGACGATGACGACGAATGGGATGCCATTGTCGAATTTTGGAACAATTACGTGGACGAAGCAGAATAATCGTTATTCTGCCATCGATCACGGCATGATGATCGAGGCTGAGTGTGCTCAGCCTCGATTTTTATTTTGGAGAAAGGCAATTGGCTTGTTTTTTCACGGTGGATCACGGCTGTCCAGCAAAAAATCTAATATCATCATTGTTTTGTCGACCAGTGACATGGGTTGTGATATAATAAATTAGTGTGACCTTTCATCAAAGATAGAGAATAAGGAGTTTGATCGTATGGCAGAAGAGAAACGCATGGAGAATGGCCAGGGCCAAATTTGCAGCACAGATTTTGGTACCATTCGTGTTGATGATGAGGTTATCGCTTCTGCAACTGCGATTGCCGTGCATGCGATGGAAGGCGTTGCGAATTCATTTGGCACCACCAGCGAAAGCTTTATTGGCAATGTGACTGATAATTTCACAGGAATGCTTGGGAAAAAGTCTGGCACAAAGGGTGTGCGGGTGGATTATAAAAACGATGGCTACTACATCGTTATCAATATAAAAGTGCTGTTTGGCTATTGTATCCCAGATCTTGCAAATGAAATACAGCGGCGAGTCAAGCAGGACATTGAAAAAATGACAGGCGTCAAAGTACGTGCAGTGGACATTTTTGTTCAAGGCATCGATTTTAATACTATCAATGAAACAGGAATGGGGGATCAACATGCGTAAGCTGGCGAGACAAATAGCTTTTCTTCTCATTTATTCAAGCGATATGGGGCAGACAGATTATCAGGATGTGCTTGAACATATCCTGCATGATAAGGAAAACCTTGAAGATTTTTTGGAAGCCGCCAATATCATTTCGATTTTTCCAGAATTGGATGAAGACACCCTTGAAAGTGCTTTAGAAGATGATGATAAGGCTTTTATTGCAGACACTGTTGCGGGAACCATGAACAACAAGGTGGATATTGATAATCTTATCAATGCGCAGGCAAAACATTGGAGCACGTTGAGAATGATGAGCGCTGATAAAAATATTTTGCGTATGGGTGTCTATGAGCTGCGTTTTGCAGAACCTAAGACAGAAGCCGTTGTCGTGATCAATGAAGCGGTGGAATTGGCGAAAATTTATGGTGATGCGGAATCGTATAAATTCGTTAATGCTATTTTAGATGCCATTCATAAGAAGGCGCTGGTCAATGAGTAATGGCGGCGTTGTCAAAGTTTCTGCGCTCAATGAATATATAAAAAATCTATTTGATCGCAATGACGTGCTGCAGAACCTTCGTGTTGAGGGTGAAATCTCAAATTTTAAACGTCATGCTGCCAGTGGCCACTGCTATTTTTCAATCAAAGATGAAAAAGCTTCTATAAATTGTGTGATGTTTCGTTCTGCTGCACAAAATTTACGTGCGCTGCCTCAAAATGGGCAAGCCGTGATTGCCCAGGGAAGCATTTCTGTCTACACAAAAAATGGCAGCTATCAGTTGTATGTACAGCGTTTGCTGCCTGTCGGCATTGGGAACCTGCAGATTCAGTATGAAAAACTCAAGGCGAAATTATTGGCAGAAGGTGTCTTTAAAAGTGAGGAAACACGGCGGGCTCTGCCCATCATTCCAAAGAAAATTGGTATTGTAACCTCGCCAACCGGTGCGGTAATTCGAGACATGCTTCGGGTGCTGAGACGACGCTGGCCGATGGCAGAGGTGCTGCTTGTGCCTGCATCTGTGCAGGGGAAGGATGGTGCGCGTTCGATTGAGGCGGGACTGCGCACGCTCTATGCACGCGATGATATTGATGTTATCATTGTTGGTCGTGGCGGCGGATCATTGGAAGACCTTTGGAATTTTAATGAAGAAAATGTCGTACGTGCGATTGCCGAGAGTCCGGTGCCGATCATCAGTGCAGTCGGTCATGAGACAGATGTGACCTTATCGGACTTTGCTGCTGACGTGCGCGCAGGAACGCCATCCATGGCGGCGGAGCTTGCTGTGCCAGATCGTGTGCAAATAGCGCAGCAGATCATTGATGCGCGAAACAGATGTGATAAGCATGTGGAAGGTCTTGTGCAAAATAAGCGGAGATTTCTCATGAGTTTGCTTTCTGCCGGGATGCTGCAAGATGCAGGAAAATTATTGGCACCGTATCATTTACAGTTGGATCAACGGTGGTCTGAGTTGGAAAATACGATGCAAAACATCATGAATATCAAGCAAAAAGCATTTAGTGAAAAAGTTTCCAAGCTTGATGCAATGAGTCCGTTGAAAGTTTTGGCGCGTGGCTATTCTTTCTGTGAGAAAGAAGGTCAGGCGGTGCGTTCTGTGTCGCAAGTGAATGTTGGTGACACGCTGACGCTGTATTTTGCTGATGGCACGATCGATGGAGCAGTAACGTCAATTTCGCAGAAGAGGGAAAAGCGATGAGTGAAGAAAAAAATCAACTGTCTTTTGAACAGGCAATGGCGCAGCTTGAAGAAGCACTGAAGGTGCTGAGCCAAGGCGACATCCCGTTGGAAAAGGCAGTAGAACAATATAAGATTGGGCTGGATATGGCCAGCCTTTGTCAGAACATGCTGCGCAATGCCGAAGGAGAAATCAAGGTTTTACAAAATGGTGTTGAACAAGTGTTTCAGATGGAGGACCAACAATGAGTAAAGAAAAGATGAAAGCCTTTCAGGAAGTGGTCGAGGCGACACTGCCAAAGTTATTGCCTGAAAAGGATGGTTATAATGATGTGCTTGTTGACGCCATGGCCTATAGTCTGCTTTCTGGCGGCAAACGCTTGCGTCCAATTTTAGCATTGGCTGCTTGTCAAGCAGTAGGTGGGGATGTAGAGGAAGCGTTATTAAGCGCTGCCAGCATTGAATGCATTCATGCTTATTCATTGATTCATGATGACCTGCCGGGGATGGACGATGATGAACTGCGCCGTGGCAAGCCAACCAATCATATTGTTTATGGGGTTGGTATGGCGACGCTGGCTGGTGATGGACTTCAAACACAGGCGTTTGAAAATATTGGCGGTTATTGGCTGGCCCAGGGAAAACCGGAGATTGGTTTGCGTGTTGCCTATGAATTGGCAGTGGGCGCCGGCAATCAGGGAATGGTTGTAGGTCAGGCGCAGGATCTGCTTGCTGAAGGCCATCAGATCGATGAAGCCAATATGAAATATATTCATGCGCATAAAACAGGCGCTTTAATTACTGCGTCGGTGCGCATTGGTGCCATCATTGGCGGTGCTGATGATGCCCAGCTGGAGGCTTTGACGAAGTATGGCAAGCATATTGGCTTAGCCTTCCAGATCACCGATGATATTTTAGATGTGGTTGGCGACACCTCTGTGCTTGGCAAGCCAGTGGGCAGTGATGAAAAGAACTGCAAGGCCACTTACCCAGCTCTGTATGGCCTGGATGCATCACGGGCGATGGCAGAGGAACAATGTCAGTTGGCACAGCGCACTTTGGAAGAGCTTCCAGGCGATTGTGATGTATTGAATTATATTGCGGAATACATTGTCAAAAGACAGAAGTGATTTTTAGAGATTTTGTGTGAGGGAGGGAACGTTGGAATGTTGGAAGACATCCAGTCAAAAGATATTAAGAACTTGTCAATGGACCAGCTGCGTGCTCTGGCGAATGAGATCCGACATCGTCTAATTGAAGTGTGCGCGAAAAACGGTGGCCATTTGGCGCCGAATTTGGGAATTGTTGAAATCACCCTCGCCCTGCATTACGTGTATGATTTCCCAAATGATAAGCTGGTATGGGATGTTGGGCATCAAGCCTATGTACATAAATTATTGACTGGGCGCAATGCGCGTTTCGATTCCTTGCGACAGTATCAGGGAATTTCCGGCTTTCCAAAGCGCAGTGAAAGTCGTTATGATGATTTCGGCGCAGGCCATGCAAGTACATCCATTTCTGCAGCAGATGGCTTTGCGATTGCGCGTGATCTCTTCCATGAAGATCGTAACGTAATTGCGGTGATCGGTGATGGCGCTATGACAGGTGGTATGGCCTTTGAAGCCCTGAACTATGCAGCGCACTTGCAGACAAAAATGACGGTTGTGCTCAATGATAATGAAATGAGTATTGGACCGAACGTTGGCGGAATGAGTCAATATTTGACGCGTTTGCGCACCGATCCTGGCTACAACCGTTTCAAGGAAGATATGGAATACTTCTTGAAGCGTATTCCAAACATTGGCCCGAAAATGGCCGAGATGGCAGACCGTTTGAAGGATTCTCTCAAGTATATGCTGACATCGGGCAGCTTTTTTGAAGAACTTGGTCTTCGTTACTATGGGCCAGTCAATGGTCATGACATCGAAGAATTGATTCGCGTGTTCGAAAACAGCAAACAATTTGATTGTCCTGTCTTGATTCATTGTTTGACAGAAAAGGGCAAAGGCTATATGCCTGCGCAGCAACATCCTGATAAATTTCATGGCGTGGGTGCTTTCGATATTAAAACTGGTGAGCTGCTGGACAAATCCACACAGCCAAGCTACACGAAAGTGTTTTCAAATACTTTGATCGATCTTGCCAAAGATGATTCTCGGATTGTGGGCGTTACTGCCGCCATGGCATCAGGTACCGGCATGGATGGCTTTGCCAAAGCTTATCCAACGCGCGCTTTTGATGTCGGCATTGCGGAAGAACATGCTACGACCATGTCCAGCGCAATGGCTTTGGCTGGATTAAAACCGGTGGTGGCCATTTATTCGACGTTTATGCAGCGTGCTTACGATCAGCTGATTCATGACTGCGCCTTGCAGAACGCACCCGTTGTTTTTGCGCTTGATCGCGCTGGCGTTGTTGGTGCTGATGGGCCAACGCATCATGGCGTGTTTGACCTCAGCTATCTGCGCACCATTCCAGGAATGACAGTGATGGCCCCAAAGGATGAGCCAGAGTTACAAAATATGCTGTATAGTGCGCTTGCTTATGAGCGTCTCGTTGTTATTCGTTATCCACGTGGTCGTGGGCCGGGGCATGATCTTGTGACAGAGTATGCTCTGATTCCGTATGGGAAGGCTGAAATTTTACGTGAAGGGTCTAGTGGCACCATTGTTGCCATTGGATCGATGGTGGAAGCGGCGCTCAAAACCGCAGACATTCTGGACGCAAAAGGGATTCACCTCGGCGTGGTCAATGCACGTTTTGTGAAACCGTTGGACGTTGAGATGCTGTTGAATGTGGCGAAAAATGGTAAACCTATTGTGACCATGGAAGAAAATGTCCTCGCAGGCGGCTTTGGCAGCGCAGTGCTGGAAGCACTGAACGATGCACATATGCAGGTGCCGGTATTGCGTATTGGCTTACCTGATGTTTTTGTAGCGCATGGTGATACGAACCGCTTGAAAGATGACCATGAGCTGACACCAGATAAAATGGCAGTTCGTATTGCAGAATTTATCAATAAAGGATAAGCGTATGGCAAAAAAAGAACGATTGGATGTTTTGGTTGTTGCACAGGGCCTGTGTGAGACCAGAGAAAAAGCACAAAAATATATCATGGCTGGCATGGTTTTGGTGAATGATCAAAAAGTGGACAAAGCAGGGACAAAGGTGCCCATCGACAGTCACTTGCGGCTGGTGGGTGAACCGCTGCCGTATGCCAGTCGCGGCGGCTTTAAATTGGCGGAGGCTTTTGAACGTTTCCCGATTTCGATGAAGGATGCTGTGGTCGTGGACCTTGGCGCGTCGACAGGCGGTTTTGTTGACTGCGCTTTGCAGCATGGTGCCAAACGCGTTTACGCTGTTGATGTAGGCTATGGTCAATTGGCATGGAAATTGCGTACGGATGAGCGTGTTATCAACATGGAAAAAACCAATGCACGTTTTCTGACGCCGGAGGACTTTCCTGAATTGATGGATTGGATGACCACCGACGTGGCATTCATTTCGTTGACCAAGATTCTGCCTGCTGCCTATAGCATTCTCAAAGAGGATGGCAGCGGCGTTGCACTCATTAAGCCACAGTTCGAAGCTGGCCGCGATAAAGTTGGCAAAAATGGTGTTGTACGCGATCCGGCCGTCCATGAAGAAGTGATCCAGCGCATTCTGACGTTTAATGAAGAACTTGGCTTCAAAACGCTGGGCATTGTACATTCGCCAATTCAAGGACCGCAGGGCAACATAGAGTATTTGTATTGGTTCACCAAAGACCCGCAAGCAACATCTGTGTCAGTTGATATCCATGAATTGGTGACGCGAACTTTTGCAGATTTTAGCAAAAAGGAAAGCCATTGATCATGCGTGGGCCGCTTATAGGGCTGATTATTGGCTGTATTCTTGGCGCTTTTTGCATTCGCTGGATTTGGCTGCGATGGCAGCAGCATACACGCCGTGCCATCAGCCGGCGCGCACAGATTGGCGAAGCAGAAGCCGAGAAGCTGTTGCAGAAACAGGGGTATGTGATTCTTGACGCTCAGGTTCGACGACCAGTGGGGATGACGGTTGACGGCGAACGGGTTGAGAGTTTTATAAAGATTGATTATTTGGTTGCAAAAGGCGCACGAACATATCTGGTTGAAGTGAAAACAGGCAAGCAGGCCAATGTACGCTTGCCAAGTGTGCGTCGGCAGCTGTTTGAATATCAGAATGTTTTCCATACCGATGGAATTTTATTTATAGACATGAATAAATATGATATTATGGAAGTGTCATTTGATGAATCTGATCAAGGCAAGCCATCTTTAAAATACTTCATTGGCGGTGTTTTGGCTGGTATGCTTTTGATGGCATTCATTTATTCGTATCATTAAGTTAGGAGATTATGCGATGCATCAGGCCGTAGGCATGTATTATAATGTAAAGAGAAACGACATCGCGGCAATTGCGCAGCATGTCGCGCAATTATTTACAGAACGTCAGGTGACGGTATTTGCCGGCGATCAGCTGCAAGCTTCTCGCGCAGGAATTCGTTATTTACCAAGACCACAGTTTTTACAATCTATTTCTCTGATGGTGGTCATTGGCGGAGACGGCACATTCTTACGGGCAGCTTCTATTGTTCGCAGTGCGGGCATTCCGATGATTGGCATCAATCAGGGAACGCTGGGATTTCTTGCTGAACTTGAAGTTGAAGAATTTGAAGAACGTTTGGATCAATTGATTGCGGGTGATTATGACATCGAGGAACGCATGACGATCAGTGGTGAGCTGTATCGTAATGGAGCATGCATTTGTCAGACCATTGGGCTGAATGATGTAACCATCAACCGTGATCCTGTTGAAAACACCTTGGAACTGGATGTGTACTTGAAGGATCAGCTTATCGACTCCTATCAAGCCGATGGGATCATCATTGCGACGCCAACAGGGTCGACAGGTTATTCTCTGTCGGCGGGCGGTCCGTTGATTTATCCTGGTACAGATTGTTTGATTGTCAATCCAATCTGTGCACACGTTCTGGGCACCAACGCGATCATTGTGCCTGCAGATGGCGGCATTGAGGTGCATTTGACAAGAAGCCTGAAAGACGCTTATTTGTTGACGGATGGACGGTACGCGACCCACTTGCGGAGAGGTGATACTGTGCGCGTCAACAAAGCCAACATGCCAACGCGCATTGTTCAGCTTGAAAAACATCAGTTTTTTGAAACAGTGCGTAATAAACTGTTGGATCGCAATTATCGCCGTATGCATCGCAAAGAGGGATCGGAATGAAAAATAGAAGACAGAGACGTATTCTGGAGATTGTTTCCAATGAGACAATCGGGACACAGAAAGAATTGGCTGAACGCTTGCAGCAAGAAGGTTTTGAAACCACACAAGCGACCATTTCTCGTGATATTAAAGAGCTTCTGCTCGTAAAAGTTAATATTGGCGGGGATCGCTATAAATATGTGATTGCGCAGGAGACGCCTGTAACCGACGCCAAACTACGCATGGTATTGAGAGAGTTCATCATCAGCTATGATTTCAGTGAAAACCTGCTCATTCTCAATACAGCGCCAGGCAATGCGAACACCGTGGCTTCTGCCATCGATCGCGCACGCTGGCCGCAGGTGATTGGCACCTTGGCTGGTGATGACACAGTCATGTTGGTCATTAAACCAAAGGAAGCGGTTAAAGACGTTGTTGAAAAAATTGAAGACTATACATCCAGATAGGAGGGATCGACATGCTAGCACGATTGACGGTGGATAATTTCGCCTTGCTCAAGCATGTCGATCTGTCGTTTGACGGACGATTCAATGTGCTTTCTGGGGAAACGGGTGCTGGTAAATCGATCATCATTGATGCGGTGAAGCTCGTGCTTGGCGAGCGTGCTAATGTTGCGGATATCCGTGTTGGTGAGGACCACGCCCTTGTGGAAGCGGTTTTCGTGATGGCAGAAGGGCACGCTGTTTTCCAAACGCTGGATGATCTTGGCCTTGAGCATGACGATCAAACCGTTGTGCTGACGCGTCAGATTCGTGAAAATGGCAAGAATGTTTGTCGCGTCAACCGACAGATTGTGACGCTGAATCAATTTAAAACGATATGCGCGCAACTGATCAGCATTTATGGACAGCACGATTATGACGAACTTGGCGACCCAGCAATACGATTGTCACTGCTGGATACCATGGGTGATATGGCCCATCAGGAACTGCGCGCCCAGGTCGTGGCTGCCTATGCACAAGCCCAGCAAAGCGGTCGTGCGCTGAAGCGGGCTTTGCGCCAGCAGGCCAAACTGGAAAAAGAACTGGCAGCCTTGGAAGAACGTGTCGAAGAATTGGCTCCGCTTGAACTCAAGAAAGGTGAAGAAGAGGAGCTGGCGCAACGCTACAAACAGGCTGCACATTCGCAGGATCTTTACGATGCTGCTTTTGCGGCGGCTGGTGCGCTTTATGACGCGCAGGGCAGCGTTCATGAGGTGCTGACCGATGCACTTGAACGTCTTAAAGCAGTTTCTCAATATGATGAACAGGTCAAATCTTACGTGCGTGAATTGGAGAGTGTTCGTATCGTCATCGATGATACCGCCCGTGATTTGGAGCACTATCGTGAGGGCATCGATTTCGACCCTGCGTCTCTCGAGGCGATGGATGAACGCTTGGCACAGCTTGCAAAACTGCGGCGAAAATATCAGATGGACATCGACAGCCTTGTGGACGCGCTGGCAGAGTGGAAAGAGAAGATCAACCATTTTGCAGGAATGGACGCCGACATTGCCGATTTGCGCAAGGCCTATTCCCGTGACCGCGCTGCCTATACAGAGTTGGCAGAAAGCCTTCATGACAGCCGCGAACGTCTTGGCAAAGAATTCAGCCGCCGACTGATCAGCGAACTGGCGGACATGGCTATGGAGGCTGTGCGCTTTGAAGTGCGTTTTGAACGTTTTGCAGGCGATGCCAGCGGAACGGACACCTGTCTCTTTATGATTGCGCCAAATCCAGGCATGCCGCTTCGGCCGCTTTATGATATCGCTTCCGGCGGTGAAATGAGCCGCATCATGCTTGCTATTAAGAGCATTCTCAGTGGCGCTGGCAACGTTGAGACGCTCATCTTCGATGAGATTGACACTGGGATTGGCGGCCTTGTTTTGACGACGGTGGCCGATAAGCTCGAGCAGCTTGGTGAACATGAGCAGGTAATCTGCGTAACGCATGCACCAATTATTGCAGCACGCGCAGACCGTAACTTCTATATTGAAAAATCAGCCGTGGATGGGTTAACGGAAACACATGTGACGGTGCTCGACACTGAAGACGCTGTGATTTCAGAGATTGCACGCATGAGCGGCAGTCAGGACGAATGGCAGCGTGAACATGCTGCACGCTTGAGAGCAGCGCGCAAACGGCAGTGATGAAAAAATTTGCGATAGAAAATCATGCAACGCCGACTTCCATTGATTGAAAATGGAGGTCGGTTTTTTTGCGCAAAAAATGTAACCTTTTGATCGTCTCATTTGTATTATGGGCAAAGGAACCTTTTTGATAGAACAGTGAGGGATTCTCATGAGATTACCAGTAGAGATGCTGGTTGAACGCTATCATCAAAACCTCTTCGCTGTGGCGTTTAACGTTTGCAAGAATCGTGAAGACGCCGAAGAAGTGGTGCAAGATGCGTTCATTCAGTATCATTTAAAAAAATTAGATTTTCAAAGTGAGGAACATATTCGTGCTTGGCTCATTCGGGTGACGATCAATAAAGCAAAGAATGCAGCGCGGACATTTTGGCGGCGACATCGCACATCATTGGAAGAAACCATGGCAGCTTTAAACTTTAATGATCAGGAATCAGAACAGCTGTTTGAGGCTGTCATGGCTTTGCCGCAAAAATATCGCATTGTCGTTCATCTTTTTTACTATGAGGATTATAGTGTTCATGAAATGGCAGAGCTATTAAGCCTCTCAGAATCCAACGTAAAAACACGATTGTCCCGTGCCAGAGCCATGCTTCGAGACACACTGAAGGAGGTGTGGAGTGATGACGAATAAGGAAAAATATCAACAGGCCTTTTCAGCCCTCCAGCCTTCTCGAGACATTCGATTGGAGGAAGCAACCATGAAAGCCTACAAAAAAAGACAGACGAAACGTGTAGTGGCATTGGTGGCCGTGATTTGTTTATTGGTTTGTGCCGGAGGCGGCGGTGCCTACGCTGCGAATATCGGCGGCATTCAGCGCACGATTCAGCTGTGGATCCACGGCGATCAGACAACCGCAACCATTGATATCAATGACGATGGTTCTTATACGGTGCATTACCCGGATGAAAATGGCGACATGCAAACGGCCGGAGGCGGCGGTGTTGCCTTTGATATGTTTGGCAATGAGCGCGCGCTCACAGAAGAGGAGATCATGGATCAGCTTGATTCTCCAGACATTGAATACTATGACGATGGTTCGATTTGGCTGTTTTACCGAGACATGGCCAAGGACATCACAGATTCTTTTGACGACGAGGATATGTGCTATGTCAAGATCGAAGACGAAGAGGGCGATCTTTTTGTGACCGCGAAAAAATATGGCGGTTGGCACATCTCGAGCGATCGTTACGCAAGTGCCTGGGAATTTAACAATGACGACTGTGATCCAGCGAATGTTGCTTATCAGCCAGCCAGTGAAAAGCCAGATGCTGAAAGCGGTGCATCTTGACGATAGAACGATAGAAGGAGATTATTGGCCATCAAAATAAAATCACCGCCCGTGGATATATTGGTATGCTCCCTTTATGAGAGACAGTGAAATATAAAAATCGCTGTTCTCATGA
>CALJRU010000066.1 GCA_937976375.1 uncultured Peptococcaceae bacterium
CGATGTAGGCCGCGAGGTTGCCGAAAAAATCTACGAGCGCCATTGCTTTTTCACTGAGCAGCTTATCGCGGCAGGCGTTGACCCTGAAACTGCGGAGGCCGACGCCTGCCGGATAGAACATGTGATTAGTAATGAAAGCTTTGATATGTCAATATCCGAAAAAATGCTGCTGGCTGGAGTCTGACATAATTACGAGGGAAGGTATTTTATAAAATGACCCCCAAAATTAGACAATATTTGTAAAAGAAAATGCCTTTGCGATGATAAGCAAAGGCATTTTCTTGAGGTTATGATGTTATTTCAGGTTTTCGGGATTTAAACATTGCAGATCTTCTGGGACGAAGAGACCGTCTTTTCGAATCAATTCGTTATCAAAATAAATTTCTCCGCCGCCAAACTCAGGTGTTTGAATAAGCACAAGATCCCAGTGAATGGTGGAGTCGTTCCCGTTTGGTGCGTCTTCGTAACAGCTCCCTGGTGTGAAATGGATACTGCCGCTGATTTTTTCGTCAAAAAGAATATCTTTCATTGGTTTGGTGATGTATGGGTTCACACCAATACCAAGTTCGCCAACATATCTCGCACCTTCGTCAGCATCAAAAATGGCATTGATTTTTTCTGTTTCATTAGCAGTAGCATGAATGATTTTTCCGTCTTTAAAGGTTAATGTTACATGTTCGAAGACAGTTCCTTGATAAAGGGAAGGCGTATTATAGGTGATGGTTCCGTTGACACTATCGCGTACTGGTGCGGTGTATACTTCGCCGTCAGGAATATTGCATTCGCCGGCGCATTTGACAGCAGGAATATCTTTAATAGAAAAAGTAAGATCAGTGCCAGGGCCAACGATGTGCACCTGATCTGTCGCATTTAGACGTGCAACAAGCGCGTCCATTGCCAAGCTCATTTTGGCATAGTCAAGATTGCACACATCATAATAGAAGTCTTCAAAAGCGCGTGAGCTCATATTTGCCAGTTGTGCCATTGAGCCATTTGGATAGCGTAAAACAACCCATTTGCTGTTGTTGACGCGTTCATCAAGAACATCTGCATAGGCCTTATTTTGAAGCGCAATGCGTTCCTTTGGCACATCTGCGTTTTCAGAGATGTTATCTCCTGCACGGACGGCAATATAGGCGTCCATACCCTTCATTTGATCCAGAAGCAGCTTCGCGTTAAAGCTTAGCTGCTCCTCGCTGACGCCCAAAAGCAAGGCACGTGAAAGGCGTGCGTCGGAAAGATGAAGATAAGGATAGGCGCCAACAGCATAGGCTTCTTCAATGAGGGCTTCTGCCAGGGGATAGGCATCTTGACCGCCAATATCTATCAGAATGCGTTCACCAGCTTCTAAATGGGTTGAGTAATGAATCAGTTTATGAGCAAGTGTTTGAGTACGTGGATCCATAATTGTTGTCCTTTCTTTTTAATTCCAAAGAGATTTGTCAAGTGCACGATATTGAATGGCTTCGGCAATGTGCGCTGAATGAATCACATCGCTACCATCAAGATCGGCAATTGTTCGTGCAAGTTTTAAAATTCGATTATGTGCACGTGCGGAAATTCCAAGCTTTTCAAAGGCGCGTTCCAATAATTTTTTTGACGCATTGTCCAGCTGACAAAAAGTGTGGAGCTGGGTTTGTGTCATATTGCTGTTGCAATAAATGCCTGTGTCTTTGAAACGGTCCATTTGAATATTTCGCGCATGAATGACTCGTTCACGTATCGCCGAGGAAGATTCTTCAACAGTATTTTCATCGTAAAGATCACTGAATGCAATCGGCATGACTTCCAATTGGATATCAAATCGATCCAACAGTGGACCAGAAATTTTTCGACGATACCTGGTGATGCTTGCGTCGGTGCAGGTGCATTCATGTTTTGGGTCATTAAGGTATCCGCATGGGCAGGGATTCATGGAAGCGACTAGGAGAAAATTACAAGGAAAGGTAAACTGTGCATTTACCCTTGATATGGTGACGAATCCATCTTCAAGAGGTTGGCGCAATGCTTCCAAAACATTTTTTTGAAATTCTGGAAATTCATCCATAAAGAGAATACCGTTGTGGCTGAGTGAAACTTCACCTGGCGTAGGAATGCGACCTCCGCCGATGAGGCTGGCCTGAGAAGAAGTGTGATGTGGAGCGCGAAATGGACGTTCAGTAATCAGAGGATGATTGCTGCTCAAGAGACCGGCAATCGAGTGGATTTCTGAGCATTCTAAGCATTCGCCGATGGATAGAGGCGGCATAATCGAAGGAAGTGCACGTGCCAGCATGGTCTTACCAGCGCCTGGTGATCCAATCATGATGATGTTATGTCCGCCGGCTGCGGCAATTTCCATGGCACGTTTGGCTTCATGCTGCCCCTTAATATCCGAAAAATCAATGCTGGTTGTAGGTGCTTCAGCGAGCAGTTTTGCAATATTAGGCTGAGGCAATGGCGTGCAGGAGTCAGGATTGTAGAGAAAATCAATGACTTCTTTTAAGGTTTGAAATGCATAGGATGGGGTACCACTGATGGAGGCTTCAACACCGTTTTCTGAGGATGTGATCAGTGAGCGGTTGCTTTTTTTCATAGCCATTGCAAGTGGTAAGATGCCTTTGACTGGACGAATGCTCCCGTCAAGTCCCAGTTCCCCAATGAAGATAAAATGGTCTAAAACGTCTAGAGGCGCCTGTTCCGTTGCAGCAAGCATGGCAATTGCAATGGCAAGATCAAAAGAGGGCCCTTCTTTCTTTATAGATGCAGGCGCAAGATTGACAACGATACGCCGTGGTGGAATATCGAAGCCTTGATTTTTCAATGCTGTTCGAACACGCTCTTTGCTTTCTTTTACTGAGGTATCTGGGAGGCCGACAATTTCCCAAGACGGTATGCCGTGACTAGAGTCAATTTCTACTTCAATGGCACAAGCAGCAAGTCCATTCAATGCTGCGCTGTGAATTTGTGCAAGCATGATTCATTCCTCCTGAATGTTTGTGAGACGATATTGTTGCCAAAGATCTTTATCAATGCCACTCATGATACGTTCTTTAATTCTAGGGTTGTTATTAGATAGTGATAAAAGGAGATCCTTGATATCGCTGCGTGTTGTATGTCCATCAGCAGGACATTTATTGATAATAACTGGTAAATTTAGTTTACGGCCAATATGAATAATATCATTTTCGTTGACGTAGACCAGCGGACGGATTACGGTGACTTCAGAACGCGTAAGATAGGAGCGTGGCGCAAAAGTATGGATACGACCTTCATAGAATAAACTCATAAGGAGTGTTTCGATGACATCGTCCATATGATGACCCAGCGCAACTTTATTGCAATGATGGTCATGGGCCCAATTATTGATAGCACCACGTCGCATACGTGCGCAAAGTGAACATGGATTTTTTTCTTTTCGTTCTTCAAAGATCAGTGGTCCCACTTCACTGGGGATTATTGTTAAAGGAACGTTCAAACGTTCGCAAAATGCTATCATTTCGGTATAATCGTTTCCCCAACCAAGATCTAGAGAAACAGCATGAATAGAAAAATTGCAAGGTAATGTGCGTTGTAAAACCACCATAGCGTAAAGAAGAAGTGTGCTGTCTTTACCTCCGGAAAGACCGACGGCGATACGATCGCCTTCTTCGATAAGGCCAAATTCTCGGCTGGCTCGTCGCATTTTTGCAAATAAATCTTTGTTGTAAGGGCGCCATTCTGAAGCTTTCAATCGTGTTACAACTCCTTTTTTGAATATGACTCCATTATAAGGAAACGTCCTGGTTCAGGTCAAGAAAGAAACAAAGCGACAACAGATCCTGCAAACTCTTGAGGCAATTGACAGATTATTTTATAATATTTTTAAAAAGGAGGGAATAATGTGAAGAAAATTGATTTCATTAAAAAAATCTTACAGCACACAGCAATTTTGGGTATTGCAAGTGCACTCTTTGTAGGCGCTGTAATGGCAGAAGATGCGCCGTATAAGACCGGGGAAGAACCGATAGCGCCTGGCGTTATTCATGAATCACATTACTGGAACACAAATTATGGTCCAATTCGTTTTGAAGTTTTGAAATGTGATCTTAATAACCCAAATTTAGATCTGCGATTGGTTGCTGGTCAAGGTGAATATACCGAGCGTGCGACAGTTCCTGCTATGGCTCAAAATACCGGTGCGGTTGCCATGTTGAATGGGGATTTCTTTAATATGGCATTGCAAGGAGCACCTATTGGGCCATCATTGATCAACGGACAGCTTGCTTCTTCACCAGCAGTGATTGAAGGCATTTATTCGCTTGGCATTACAGCGGATAACACCGCAAGTATTGAGGCAATGAGCTATAATGGAAGTGTCACAGCAGCTGACGGCGCCAGCTTTCCAATAGATGGCTTGAATAAAACCTATTATTGGCATGATCCTTCCGGGCAAGAAAGTCATACAAATACCATTCAAATGTACAATGATCTCTGGGGCTCTAGCTCACGTGGCCATTCAACAAATACTGAGGTCCTGATTGGAGCAGACGGCACGGTTGAACAAATCTCTCGTGGCGCAACATTTCCTTTTGAAGTGCCAGATGGCAAAACCATTCTCCAGGTTAATGGAATTGGAGAGACGTTCATTAATGCACATTGTCCAATTGGCTCTAAGGTTCAGATTACTTCTCAAATCATTCCGGATAAAAATTGGA
This sequence comes from uncultured Peptococcaceae bacterium, assembly GCA_937976375.1. Classification (GTDB taxonomy): domain Bacteria; phylum Bacillota; class Peptococcia; order Peptococcales; family Peptococcaceae; genus UMGS1590. Next base: position 4,677 of record CALJRU010000066.1, read on the forward strand.
AATTCCTTGTTGGCGGTCATGCATTATTGGCTGACAATGGTCAAATGGTGCCTTACTATAAGGATTTAAGTTCATTGGCGGGTGTACGTGCGCGTACAGCAGCTGCTGTTTCTCAAGATGGGAAAACACTTTGGTTTGTTTGCGCTGAAGGCCGTACCAATCGCAGTGTTGGTGCGCAACTTTCGACAATGGGATACTTCATGGAATATCTAGGTGCATGGCGCGCCGTTAATCTTGACGGCGGCGGTTCAACGACAATGGTGGTGCAGCATTTAGGGGATAATAATCTTTCAACTGTCGTAGCACCGGAAGGAAATGGTGCATTGAGACCGGTTGTCAATGGTATTGGCATATACAATAGCACGCCTGTTGGTGATGTTGCCGGTTTTAGTACAACAGGTCCTGATACCATGGTTGTTGGTGAAACGCGCAGTTTTGGCGTAACGAAAGCCTGGGATGCAAATTATCATGCGTTAGGCGTCAACACTGCTGACTATAGCATTACATCTGTGAATGGATTGGGAGCCTCAGCAGGCTTAAATTATGTTGCTTTACAAACGGGGGCCGAAACTGTTAATATTACTAATAGTAGTGGTGCGACAGTGTCACGAAATGTAAATATTATTGGTGAAGAAGGTTTGACAAGTCTTCGCGTGGAAACCAATCAATTTATGGTGAGCGATGGCTCTGTTGTTCAAGCGACACTTTATGGCACAAAGAAAGATGGTACTGAAGTACTGTTGGATCCACGTGTTGTCGATTGGAGTGTTGAAGGCTTTACCGGAAGTGGTGACAATGGTTACATGACCATTACCAGTACTGGTAATCTTGCTAATGGAGCAATTGTTGCAACATTGGGTAACTTGCGTGGAGAGGCACTCCTTGGCAATAATGCATATAACTTGCTTGATTTGTATGTAGGCAATTCCACTTATTGGTTGAATGGAACAAGTTATACATTGGATCAGCCACCGGTGATTATCAATGATCGTACAATGGTACCATTAAGACTTATTACAGAAGCATTAGGTGGGCAAGTAGAGTGGACAAACAACGATGAACCTATTTTGATAGATTATAATGGTCACCACATTGAATTGAAAATTGATGATACGACAGCTGTTGTAGATGGTTCTGCAGTGGAGACCGATACAGCGGCCCAGCTGGTGGGCAACCGCACGTTGGTTCCTATTCGTTTTGTTTCGGAACATTTAGGAATGGATGTGGTCTATGATCATCCTACACGCTGTGTGAGTATTTGTGCTTTGAAGTGATAATTTTTTTATGGAGGGATGTCATTGACGATCGTAAGAGTGCTTTTGATTGGTCTTGGATGCCTGTGCTTAGCGCTGGGAACTGTAGGGGCCTTTTTACCTGTACTTCCAACCGTACCGTTTTATCTGTTGGCGACGCTTTTGTTTGCGAAAAGCTCAGAAAAGCTGCATCATTGGTTCACTTCTACAGCAATATATAAGAAAAACCTTGAAAGCTATGTTCAGGGCCAAGGAATGACTTTGACGACTAAACTTCGGATTACATTAACAATCACATTAAGTATGGGAATTGGCTTATATTTTGTGAGTCATCTACCGTTTGTTCAAGTAATTCTTGCATGTATATGGTTGGGATTAATGATTTACTTTTTCGCAATTGTGAAAACGCACAGAGCGATTGATTAACAATTTGCAGCTCACTTATTGACTATTTATGTCAATAAGTGAGCTTGTTTTTTTGTTCAAAAAAATTCCCGTTCATCAAAATCGATGAACGGGAATTTCTGTTTAAAATGATTATTCAACATCTGGGGCGGTATAAGTTTTAAACGTCATCATGTTCAAAGGAATTTCTTTTAAGTGTTCAACCAAATCTGGACGCCCCCAGAATTGTTCGCTTTCACCAAGATTGTCTTCAGAACCAAGCAAAAGAACAACAGGTGCTTTTCCGCCAAAGCCTTGGATATAAGCCTGCATATACTTTGCACGTTCCATTGGTTCTTTGTCAACAAATGATTTGTCGACGACGGCAACGCCGATTACGCGAGTATCAGTTTTTACTAATGCACCATTAAATTTCATTGCTGCACCTCCTAAAATTCTGTTATATTATATCATGAAATGGTGGTAAGGACATAAAAATATTCAAATTTGAAGCATAATAAAATTGGGGAGGCCCGATAATGGACAATAAATGGACATCGATGTCAATAGGACAAATTAAAGAAGAAATTTCTGCATTAAAAGAAGAAGAACGATTACTGGCATGTGATGCATTGCTTCACGATTCACGCAAAGGCGTTGTTACTTTTGCACAGAAAACATTGCGTGCGCATGAGAAAATGATGCATGAACGTGAACGATTGAAAAAATTATGGCGTTTCGAAAATGAAGCCTATGCAAGAGGATATCATGCCGTCATTGGCACTGATGAAGTAGGAAGAGGTCCGTTGGCTGGCCCTGTCGTTGCAGCGGCAGTGGTTTTGCCTCAAGGAATAGAAATAATGGGGATCAATGATTCCAAAAAGCTTAGTGAGAAAAAGAGAGAAGAATTGGCAGTTGAGATTCGTTCGAAAGCCATTGCTTATCAAATTGCTGAGGTCTCAGCGGCAGAAATCGACCGTTTAAATATTCTTCATGCGGCAGAACTCGCGATGAAAAAAGCTATAGAAGCTTTAGCTATTGGTGATTTTTTGCTCATTGATGGACAAAATCGACTAGATGTTAACATGTCTAGTCAAAATTTGATTGGCGGTGATGGCCTCAGCATTTCTATTGCGGCTGCATCAATCATTGCAAAAGTGCATCGAGACCATTTGATGGTTCAATTGGATGAATTATACCCTCAATATCATTTTGCTCAAAATAAAGGATATGGAACCTCAGAGCATTATCAGGCAATCAGGGAGTATGGCCCATCGCCAATTCATAGACAATCATTTCGATTAAAATAAACAATGCCCTCCGTTAGAAAATTTCTAACGGAGGGCATTTGCTATGGTTCATTCTTTATTGAAGAAATTCAAAGAATGGTTCGTCGAATTTGGTCATTGCGTTAACAACCAATTCTACGAGGCCGCCATACTGGAAGTTGTAGTTCTTGGTAAGACCCCAATGTGCAAGCATATCGCGGAAAGTACCTTTGCAGTTAGAGCAAGGTGCGCAAATATACTTGACAAGATCAGTTTTGTAGATATCTTCTGGGCCGAAAGCATCAAGAATCTGTTTCAGCTTCATACGAGAAGATACATTATCGCGGAAATCAGAGAAGTTCAAAGAGTTCATAATTGCGAACCCAGAACCACCGCCGCAGCAATAGTTGTCAACACCATGTGGGTACATTTCTTTGAAACGTCCTTCAGGAAGAACTGCTCTAAGAATTTCACGCTGTGGTTCTACAATACCCATTTGGCGAACGTAGTTGCAAGGGTCATGAAGAGTTACAGGGAAATCATTCTTAGAAGGATCTAAATCATAAGTGCCGCTTAAAACGAGATCGCGAAGCAGAGGCAGGAAACTTTCAACAGGAACACGACCAGTAGATGGCGTGTAACGGTCGGCAACAACAGCTGCTGCTTTATGTGCATGACCGCACTCTGCAATTACAATACGGTTAACACCCAGTTTCTTTGCAGCTTCCATCTGACGAACGGCAACTTCTTTTGCAAACATGTCATCATACCAGATACCATAGTTTACATTGTCATAGCCGCAGAGGTCGGAACTCAATGTCCAGTCGAGACCAGCTTCGTCAAAAAGGATGGTGAAAGCTGTTGGGTTTTCTGGCCAAGCCATGAATTCCCCGGCATTATGAATCAGAAGGATATCAGCACCATGTTTGTCGATAGGGGTCTTGTAGTCATGACCTGGATAGAGATCATTAAGATCTTCATCAAGGAATTCTACAGTGTCAACAAATGCAGGTTTGGTGATACCAGTAGAAGAACCAGTTTTTAACTGCAATTTGGAACCCTTTTCGCAAAGAGGTTTTGGTACAATACCAAGTTCCTGGCTGAAAATCTTACGAATTTCTCTTGCAAGAGAACCGTTATCAAGGCCAAGAGGGCATGCCTGAGCGCAACGTCTGCAAAGGTTGCAGCGGTAGGCATCTTCACCAAGACGCATTACAGTTTCCCAGTTAAGATCAACATCAGCGCCAGTGAACCAAGCTTTAAGCTTGCCTTCCTTGTTGATGTACTTTTTGATCAAGCGACGCAGAACTTCAATACGCCAGGTTGGACGATAGATTTCGTTTCTGTCAGTTGCAACAAAGATGTGGCAAGCATCAGAGCAAGTATTGCATTTTGCGCAATATTCAACGGTCAAATCCAGAACTTGGATCATCCCTTTATTGGCTTCGTCATTAACAAGCTTTTCAAGACCTTTTAAAAACTTATTGCAAAGTTCTTCTTCCTCTTCAGGAGTCTGAGGCTTTTTAAAGTTGTCAAGAGCAATAACACCGTCTAATTCTGCGTAGTAGGTGTCACGCCATTCTTGCTTTAATTCTTTGTATTTTGGCCACGTTGCAGGATCTTCAAAAGGTGCAGGCAGCGGCATAAGGTGCTTGTTGTCAAGAACCTGAGTGAGCTGTTCGCCTCTGATAGCGATGTCACGTGGACGAATAAGTCTTCCGTCGATCAAGATTACTCCTCCTTTAAAAAATCAAAATTGTGATAGATGTGGTAAATTGAATATATTACTTGTTCATCAGTGGGGCAGACCATTTCATATCATCACTTGGCTTGATATCAGCTTCTGCGATGATCGTTTCTTCGACTTTGCTGCCAGGAACGTTTGGTGCATTGTCCCAAATAACTTTATGGAAGGTGTAATATTTACCAACATAGTGGCTCATCTTGCAAACCGGAATATAGATAAGCAGACCACAAACAATCAGAAGATTAATCTTGGTAGGTTTGTTTAAGCCCTTCAGAGATTTGAAGTGCAGCATGCTGCGAATGACTTTTGAAACATAACCATAGCTGAATTTATTGGATGCAAATGCGACTAAGCCAGAAAAGGCTCCTGCAAACAAAAATCCAAGATTAAAGAATTCCTGTGGAGTGGTATAGCTTCTGAATTCACGGTCAGTAAGACGTTTTACAATTAAACCTGCAGTACCGGAGCAAATAAGTAAACCAGCAGTCAGACCGAGAAGGGTAACTGCGAGGGATACCAATCCGGCTAAAATACCGGTAAATGGCAGAATTACACCTGCTGTTGCAACAACCAACATTGCGATGGTTACATAGATGCCGAGATGAAGCGCGTAAGAAATCCACCAGAATTTTCTCTGCTTAACAAAGAGTTTCTTGATGAAAAGCATTTCTTTAAGCATATCAACAATCTCGCCAACATGGTTCTTTTTGCGTGGTTTTTCAAACCATTTCTGATCTTCAAAGTAGGAACCGCCGTGTTCGGCTTTTTCTGCTTCTTCCCCAGGAATTGGGTAAAGATCCTGACGACCATGCATCGGCTTCTTTGCATAGTCCATAAATTTACGGACAGTTGCTGCAAAGAAGAAGATAATGGCAAACCAGCATAAAAGGGTTAACAACATAACTATCTTACCTCCTTGTATAATACAATGTTATTTTTCGAACTTCCATCACATAGTCGCATCTGTTTTGGGGCATTCGACGTACATTGTACTTATCATAACTATATCAGATTAACGTGAAATTTTGAACTAATTTTTATAAAATTTGCGGTTTCCTTGAACATAGAAAATCATTATGGCATTAGACCGGATTTTTTATAAACTGCCTTTATAAAAAGATAGAAAGTATGGTATATTTAAAACGAATATGAAAGGAAAGTTAATCAGATAAATCACTATATTCTCTAGGGAAAATGCTGAAGCTTTATTGACTTTTTTTAAAAGTCGATTATTATTAAATTATGAGAAATTTTTGGTAGGAGGAGAATTATGAGCGAATTAAATGTTGTTGTAATTGGCGGCGTTTCTTGTGGTCCAAAGTCCGCAGCACGTTTAAAAAGACTGATGCCGGAAGCAAATGTAACATTAATTGAACGTGGAGATTATATTTCATATGGTGGTTGTGGTCTGCCTTATTATATTGGTTCCATTGTAAAAGAACTGAATGATTTGATGACTACTTCATGGGATGCGGTGCGTACCCCTGAATTCATGAAAGCCACCAAGGATATCGATACTCTCTTAGGTTGGGAAGCCACAAAGATTGACCGCGAAAATAAAGTGGTTGAAGTTAGAGAAGTAAAGACTGGAGAAGAGAAGAAACTGCCTTATGATAAGGTTGTTATTGCGACGGGTTCCAGCAACTCAAAACCACCAATTACTAATATTGATGCCAAAGGTGTATTTGGTGTAAAGACACCTGTTGATGGTGTGGAAATTCAGAACTATCTCAAAGGTGGTGTAGGCGCTGCTGTCGTTATCGGTGCTGGTCTGATTGGGATGGAAACGGCTGAAGCATTTGCCAACTGGGGAATTGACGTTACCGTCATTGAAATGATGGATCAAATTTTCCCTAAGATGATTGACAAAGATATGTCTATTGTTGTTCAAGACTATCTTGAAAAAGAAGATCTTAATTTCATGTTGTCCACTGCAGTAAAAGAAATTAAAACTGATGATGAAGGCAAAGTTTGCGGTGTAATCACTGATAAAGGTGAATTGGATTGTGATCTTGTCTTGGTTGCAGCTGGTGTGCGCCCTGAAATTTCATTAGCGAAAGAAGCTGGTTTGGAATGTGATCGCACGATCACCGTCAATGAATACATGCAGACTTCTGATCCAGACATCTACGCTGGTGGTGACTGCGTTTCTGTTACCCATCGTATCTCTGGTGAAAAAATTTATGGCCCAATGGGGTCTACTGCGAACAAGCATGGACGTATCATTGGGACCAATATTGCTAAGGGCAATGTACAAACTTTCCCTGGAGTTTTGGGTACTTCTATTTGTAAGATGTTTGACTGGTCCATCGGCAAAGTTGGTTTGACAGAAGCTGATGCTAAACGTCTCGGCTATGATGTTGCAACCTGTGTTGTACCTGGCCCAGACATCACGCATTTCATTCCTGGCAAAAAACTGATTATGGTAAAAACCGTTGCAGATAGAAAAACCTCTCGTATTTTGGGTGTCCAAATTGTTGGACCTGGTCATGTGGATAAGCGTATCGATACAATGGCTGGTGCGCTTTCGGCAAATCCTCAATTGACGGCATATGATATGGCTAATATGGACTTGGCCTATGCACCACCATTTTCATCTGCAGTCGACAATCTTCTGGTTAATGCGAACGTTATTCAAAATGAACTTGAAGGACGTGCACATTCCTATAATTTCTTTGAAGCTTTAGAGAAACTTCAGGATGACAACGTTGTATTTGTTGATTTGCGTGTTGATGATGAAGTTAAGGCAATGCCATTTGAAACACCAAATTATCATCACATTCCAATTGAAGAATTGCGTGCACGCGTGGATGAACTTCCAAGAGATAAAGAAATTGTTGTATTCTGCATCTTGTCAACACGTGGCTTTGAAGGACAGCTGATTCTTGAACAAAATGGCTTTGAAAATGTCCACTTTATTAAAGGTGGTATTATGTTCTGGCCTTTCAAAAAATACTTGAATAAGTAAGAAACTCTTTTAAGCCGTTTCGGATAATCCGAAGCGGCTTTTTCTTTGTCTTGAAGCTCTTGCTAGAAGGGAGGGAATAGTATAAAATCGTACTGTTAAAGAAAAAAACGATGCATAGAGGAGGAGCGTCTTTATGTACGATCAAATTTTAATAAGATATGGTGAATTATCGTTAAAAGGGAAAAACCAAAAACAGTTTTTAAAAACCTTAGTCAAAAATATCAAACATCAAATTAAACTTGATACAGGCGTGGCCTGTGAAGTGCATGATATACATGGACGTGTGGTCATTCCATTAAATGGACAAGATCCAACATTGTTTTATCCTAGTTTGAACCGTGTTTTCGGCATCTCGTCGTATAGCCCAGTAACAACGGCTGATCTCACGGAAGCGTCTATTATAGAAACGGCTTTAAAGGAAATGCAGCAGTTCGCGGATTCTTCACTTCGTTTTAGGGTTACAGTGAAGAGAGCCAATAAGCGGTTTCCAACTCGTTCAATGGATATGCAGTTAAAGGTTGCAGAAGAAATTTTAAATGTTTTTCCAAATCTGACAGGTGACTTGGAGCACTATGACATTGAGCTGAATATTGATATTCGTTTTGATAAAACATATATTTACGTAAAAAAATATAAGGGGCTTGGTGGATTGCCATTAGGTACAGGTGGACGTGCAGTGGCTTTATTATCTGGTGGCATTGATAGCCCAGTCGCAATGTGGTCAATTATGCGACGTGGTGTGGTTGTTGAAGCTATTCATTTTCACTCCTATCCATACACATCTCAACAAGCAGAAGAAAAAGTTTTATCGTTGGCTGAAAAAGTGGGAAAATATGGCGGACATGTGATTGTTCATTTAGTGCCATTTACACGTATCCAAGAGGCTATTGGAATGAATTGCCAGGATAATTTACGCATTACTTTGATGCGTCGTATTATGTTGCGCATTGCTGAACGCATTGCGGATATCCGTAACGCTAAAGCCATTGTAACTGGTGATGATCTTGGGCAAGTTGCCAGCCAAACCATCGAGAGCATCTATGCAATCAATCAGGTAACGACTATGCCAATTTTGAGACCGTTGATTGCTTATGATAAGCTGGATATTATGGATATTGCGCAAAAAATAGATACTTATGAAATTTCCATTCTTCCTTACGAGGATTGCTGTACAGTCTTTGTGCCAAAAGAACCAAAAACAAAACCTCGTGTGGATGAATGCCAGCGTAATGAGGCGATGATTTCTGGCTTGGATGATATGATTCAAGATGCCATTGTAAAAACAGAAACGGTTGTATGTTATGGTGATGGAAAACAACGTGTGCGCCATCCTTTTGAATTGCCGGAGGGAGGCGAAGAATAATGGGGAAAAATTTATATGAAACGCCAAGAGATATGAATAAATGGCATACCCAAAAAGAGAGCCATGATCACAGCCATGTTCCATCGCAAAATGAGAAAAAAGCGCGCATAGATGAACTTAAAAGACGTTTTCAGAATAAGAAAAATAAATAAAGGAAGCTATGTGGTGTTTTGAAACACAAAAAATAATGACATGCCCCCAATAATTTGGACAAATTTATTGGGGGCATGTCTATTAAGCGCTGAGTAACTATAAAAATTGAGCTGTTAAAAGAAAAGTGTGCTGGATGGAAGAAGATCCCTCCAGCACGTTTTGGAATTAATGACTTATTAAATAATTGCATGAATTAGAGCCTGGCTTAAAAAGGCAATAATATAGAGAGCACCAAAATATTTAAGCGTTTTCGAGCAGTACATCATACCGCGCATCATTTTTTTAGGTGATTTTCCCTTGCTATAACGATAAGCATTTATGCAGTTTATTGCGTAGAGAACAGAAAAGATAGGAAGCAAAATAAGGATATTTTGTCCATATGCAAGAAGAACAAATAGCCAGATATATGAAAAGGTGAATCCGGAAATCATAAAGAGAACGGTTCGGTCGTGGCCGAGCAGGATGGCTAAAGTCCGTCTTCCGTTCGCTTGGTCAGCAACTCGATCTCGAAGACTATTTGCAGTAAGAAGAAGGCCTATAAGAACAACCAAAGGTAAACTGATGGCAAAGGAATAGAGTGTAATATGTCCGGTTTGCGTGAAAAAAGCAATCATACTGAATCCAGAGCCAAAGAGGAACCCAGCAAATAATTCACCATAGGGCGTTCGAGAAATTGGGTAGGGTCCGCCAGTATAACAGTAACCGATGACCAGACATATTGCACCAATAATGATTAGCCACCATGAGGAGTAGGCGGCAAGAATAAGCCCTAAGATTGCACATATCCCATAGATAACGAATGCAGATAGTAAGACTGCTTTGGGAGACATGCTTCCATGGACAATAGCGCCGCCAATGCCGACAGATTCTTTAGTATCTAAACCGTTTTTGAAATCAAAATACTCATTAAATAAGTTGGTTGCAATTTGAATAAGCGCAGCACAAAGTACCATTATGATTGCCAAGAAAAAATGAAAGGTTTGCTCAGCATAAATGGCAAAGCTGATGCCTGTTATCGATGGAATAATACTCGCTGGTAATGTGTGTGGTCGAGTGAGTTTCCAATAAAAATCGAATGATTGCATTGTAGTGCCTCCTTCACCATAAAATATTTTAAATTGTGTTTTATTTCTATGTATATTCTACCGATTATTGGGGCATAAAGCTACAGAAAAATTTTAATTTTGCTTTGAATTGTGTAGAAATTTTGTGCTTGGTGTAGATATGTAAATGTTTTGATACCATTTATCTAGCTATATTTTATTGCCACCTTACATTTCTTTTGATATAATAGATGCAAATCTATAAAAAGAATAAGAGGTGTTAAGTATGGCATACGTTGTTGATAGTTCCGCTTGTATTTCTTGTGGTGCATGCGAAGGGGAATGCCCAGTAGGTGCTATTTCTGATAGCGGAGATGGTACCCGCGTTATTGACGCTGGTTCTTGCATTTCCTGCGGCAGCTGTGCAGGTGTTTGCCCAGCAGGCGCAATCGCTGCTGAATAAGCAATTTTATAAAAGGCTTATTGCAGAGTGCGATAAGCCTTTTTGCGTTTTTTGAAAATGAAGAAATATTATGCAGTAAAAAAAGGCAGGCAAACCGGTATATTTGAAGACTGGGCTACATGTGAAGCGCAGATAAAAGGATTCTCAGGAGCAGAATATAAGAGCTTTAAAAGTTGGAACGAAGCACAGAAATTTCTGCAAGTGACATCAGAAGCAATTGATAATGCTGCGGTTCAGTATCCTTGTGCTTATATAGATGGTAGCTATGACGTAAAAACGCATCGTTATTCTTATGGTGCGGTTATTCTCTTATCGCCAACATGCGAGAAATATTTTTCAAAAGCCTTTGATTATGCTGATCTTGCGAACATGCGTAATGTTGCAGGAGAAATTAAAGCGAGTGAATTTGCAATTTCATATGCAATTGAGCAGGGATGGAAGCAGATTGCTTTATACTATGATTATTATGGCATTGAAAAATGGGCGACTGGAGAATGGAAAAGGAATTTACCGGCAACACAAGCGTATTATGCTTTCTGCCAAAATGCATTTAAAAAAATAAAAGTTATATTTATTAAAGTTAAAGGTCATTCGGGTAATACATACAATGATTTGGCCGACTCTTTGGCGCGGGAAGCGTTAAATTTGTAATCGATTGGAGTGAAAGGATGAATTTTAAGCGAAAAATAGCCAGTTCACTTGTTCTATCGTTAGGGATTACTTCTGTACTAGCAACACCGATGTTTGCGGAGTCAATCTCGGATTTGCAGGATGAACAAGCATCGATTAAGAATTCTATTGAACAGAAGCAAAATGAATTGAACAGCAATTCATCTCAAAAATCTGAGACTGTAGAAAAAATTAAAGAGATCAGTGACTCCATCAATGCAACGCAACAAAAAATTGCTTCCTATTCAACTCAAATTTCCGACCAGGAAAGTGCTATTGCTGAAACAAATGCACAGATTAGTGAAACTGAAGCAAAATTAGCAGATGCACAAAAGAGTTTAAATGATCGTTTAGTAACAATTTATAAAGATGGCAATGTTAATTACTTGGAAGTGCTGTTTCAGTCTGAAGACTTTGCAGATTTCCTGACACGGTTCGAGTATCTGTCGTATATTACAAAGAGAGATAAAGATCTTGTGGAAGAAGTTAAATCGGTGAAGACTCAGCTTGAAAGTCAAAAAGCAACTCTTGAACAGCAGTTGTCTTCATTGAATGCACTGAAAAGTGAGGAAGAAGGCGTAAAATCACTTCTGGAAGATCAACAAACACAGCAACAGAATGTGTATGCTGAACTGGAAAATGATGAAGCTGCTTTAAAGGAGACCATCGCTGAAATGCAGGCAGCATCTGATGAAATTGGTCAGCAGATTGCCACGCTTCAGGCAGAAGAAGAGGCAAAACGTGCAGCTGCAGCGGCTGCTGCCAATCAGGCCAATGGAGCGGTAACAACCACCGCATCTTCATCGGATTATACCGTTACTTCTGCAGGTTCGGGTGTATGGCCAGCACCAGATAGCCACCGTATTACCAGCAATTACGGCGGTCGTTCCTATCCTTTAGATGGTAGTTACAATTATCATCTTGGCCTTGATATTGGTGCCTCTTATGGGACTCCGGTCGTAGCATATCAAGGTGGAACGGTGTTGATTGCCTCTTATCATTGGAGCTATGGTAACTATGTTGTTATTGATCATGGAAATGGCTTAAGCACTTTGTATGCGCACATGTCAGCACTTACGGTGAGTGCTGGACAAACAGTAAGTGCAGGGCAGCAAGTTGGTCAGGTTGGATCTACTGGCTCAAGCACAGGACCACATTTACATTTTGAAGTGCGTATCAATGGATCAAATGTTGATCCATCACCATATCTTGGAATTTAAAAGCTCTGAAAGAAAAGCTCTCTTTCAGAGCTTTTTTGCGAAAACATGTTAGAAGAGAGTGAAAATGAAGATGAGTTTAACAAAAAATGAAATAAAATCCTTGAAAGCGCAGGCGCAACTTATAAAACCAAAAATTCTTGTTGGCAAAAATGGCTTAACAGATGGTACCTTGCAGTCTATTGATGAAGTTTTAACTGCTGATGAAATTGTAAAGATTAAGTTTTTGAGTAATAGTACAATGATTGATGTTGAAGCCTGCGAACGCTTGGCAAATGATCTTCAGGCAGAATTTGTTCAGAAAATAGGTCGGATGGTTGTTTTATATCGTGAAAACCTGTAATATAATAGATTGGATGGTTTCGTTTAATGGGTGCAAACAAAAGAATTATCGTGAAAGTTGGCACAAGTTCGGTAACTCATCCGAATGGAACGATCAATTTAAGATTTATTGATAAATTATGTGCAGCTTTAACAGATTTAAAAAATGAAGGTAATGATGTCATTTTAGTTACTTCTGGTGCTGTGGGCGTTGGGAAGTATCGCATGAATTTACAAGAGAAATTGTTAACCATAAGCGAGAAACAAGCCATGGCAGCTATTGGGCAGGGTCTTCTTCTCCATATTTACGAGAAAAATTTTCTTGAGTATGGGCAAATGTCCGCGCAGTTGCTTCTCACACGAGAAGACATTAAAATTAGAAAACGATTTTTAAATGCTAGAAATACACTTCTTGAACTTTTGAAACTCGGAGTTATTCCTATTGTTAATGAAAATGACAGTGTTGCAAATGATGAGATTAAATTTGGTGACAATGATACATTAGCAGCTTTGGTGGCAGTTCTTTCAGATGCAGATTTGGCAGTCCTCTTTACAGATATTGACGGGTTATATACGGCAAATCCGTCTGTAAAAAAAGATGCGAAAAAAATTGATGTTGTCGAAAGAATTACTGAAGATATTGAGTTGATGGCGGGATCTGCTGTTTCAAAGGTAGGTACTGGCGGGATGAGAACAAAAATTGAAGCAGCGAAAATATCAACAAATGCCGGGATTCCTATGATTGTTGCTTCTAGAAATGATATTGGCATGCTTCATGAAATAATTACGGGAAAATGTAGTGTTGGTACCTTATTCAAAGCAACACATCGTCCACTTCATGCAAGAAAATCATGGATCTTGTACGGGTCGGAAGAAGAAGGTGTTTTGGTTGTTGATGATGGCGCCAAGTTTGCACTTCAAGAAAAAGGAAAATCTTTACTCCCAAGTGGTATTGTTGAGGTACAAGGAACCTTTGATAGAGGGGATATTGTAGCGATCGCAGATATGAACGGACATCGTTTTGCAAAAGGAATAACAAATTATTCATCTTTATTTGTAGATCGAATAAAGGGTTTGAAAAGTGACTGCATTATTGCAAAATATCTTGATTATAGTGAAGAAGAAATTATTCACAGGGACAACCTTGGTTTATTGTAATTAAAGGAGCGTCATGTATGAATGTTGGATTGTTTGGTGGGACTTTTGATCCGATTCATTTGGGGCATGTTGACATGATTTGTCAACTATGTGAACATATGGCATTAGACAAAATCATTTTTATTCCCGCCTATATTCCGCCTCATAAACATAAGCTTAATATGACGCCTTATTGTCACCGCTTAGCTATGACACGTTTGGCAATTGAAAATTACTCCTCTTTTGAGGTTTCTAGTTTTGAAAGTGAAAGCGTAATGCCGTCATATACTTTTCATACAATTGAGCATTATAAAGAAATTTATCCTCATGACAACCTCTTTTATGTCATGGGAGTAGATTCCTTTAATACGATTGAGGAATGGTATCGTTGGCAAGAACTGCTTTGTTTAGCAAATTTTGTTATTGTGGATCGTCCGAATAAAACACTGGATATTGCAACATCTACGTCACAAGTGCTTGCAAATAGTCCTTATGATATTTTTTACCTTCCATTGCATACGTTGCCGATTTCTTCAACAATGATTCGAGAAAAAATTGCTGCAAATCAATCTGTTGATGTGTTTTTGCAGCCAAATGTATTACAATACATTAATGAGCATCATTTGTATCAGTAGGTGAGTGGATTAATGAATTATCAAAAACTTGTTAAAGAGCAGCTTTCAGAAAAAAGATATCAGCATTCAATAAGGGTAGCAGAAACAGCTGTTGCACTTGCGAAAGCACATAAATGCAATGAAACACAAGCGGAAATTGCTGGCTTAATGCATGATTTTTGTAAGGAATATTCGAAAGAGAAACTTGTGCAATTAGCTGTTGAAAATAGTTTGCTTACAAGTCGAGATGATTTGCTGATGCCTCAAATTTTACATGGTCCAGTTGCTTCCTATATCTTAAAAAGAGAGGCGATCATTGAGGACGAGGATATCCTTCAGGCCATTCGCTATCATACAACTGGTCATCCTGATATGGATGATCTTGCTAAGATAATTTTTATAGCTGATTATATTGAGCCAGGGCGAAAAACTCCGCATATTAGTGGGTTGTTTGAAACAGCGTCAATAGATCTGGATCGATGCGTTGTTGAGATTATTGATCGTACAATACGATATCTTTTAGAGAAACATAGTATTATTCACGAAGATATGATGAAATTAAGAAATAGAATTCTGATTAAGGAGTAATTACCTTTTTATGAATAAAATAATCGAAGAATTTGTCCGTTTAATGGATATGAATAAATGTGATGATATTAAGGTGTTGGATATGAGGGGAATTACTTATATCGCAGATTATTTTGTAATAGCGACAGTAATGAACAAACCTCATGCTGAAATGATTTGCCGAAAACTTGAAGAGTTAAATTATAAACTGACAAACAACACTTACTTCCACATCGAAGGCAAAGAAGTTGGAGATTGGATGTTAATCGATACAGGGGACATCATTGTTCACCTTTTCCAAGCTGATACACGCGCCTATTATAATTTAGATGCACTTTGGGGCGATGCGGCGACTATTGATGTGTCAGAATTACTGATAGATTAGTGGAGGCGTTTTACTGTGATAGTAGGCTTTTTTGATTCGGGGATTGGTGGAGTCTCGGTCCTGGAGAAAGCGGCTTCACAACTACCTTACACAAATTTTTTATTTTATGCTGATTCGGCACATGTACCTTATGGGAAAAAATCAAGAACAGATATTGTTCAATATGTGGATGATGCTGTAGCATTTCTCCATGGAAAAGGTGCTGAGATTATTGTGCTTGCTTGCAATACTGCGACAAGTGCTGCTGCAAAATATTTACGTGAAAAATACTCGTTTCCAATATTGGGAATGGAACCGGCTGTAAAAGTGGCTGCACAAACATTGGACGGCGATAGCTCCAAAAAGATTATTGTAACTGCAACAGAACTAACCTTAAAACTTGAAAAGTTGGATAATTTGATTCACCGTTTAGGCGTAGATAGCTACGTTGAAGAGGTGCCGCTGCAACAATTGGTTGCTTTTGCTGAACGGGGAATTTTCGAAGGGAAAGAAGTGGAACAGTATCTGATGCGTGCTTTTTCTGCATGTGACATGTCACATGCATGCGCAGTCGTTTTAGGTTGTACACATTTTACCTTTTACAAAACACTTATTGGCAGTATTGTGGTAAATTTAACAGGTCGGCATATTCCAGTTGTTGATGGAAACGCTGGTACTGTCAATTATCTGGCAACAATGGTATCGGAAAATGTTTCAGAGCTTAAGCCATTGGCAGATAGATTGCGATTTTTTGAAAGTGGCCAAGAAGTGCCTTTTGAAAAATATCAGCACATATTAGAACGGGCACATTTTGAAAATGCAGGGGGAAATTAACATGAAAAAGGCATTGTTTATTGTTAATCCGAATGCAGGAAAGATGGCAATTAAAGAGAATCTCATTGACGTCTTAAGCAAATTTAATGCCAAAGGTTTTGTGACTACCGTTTATATTACACAAAAAGCCAATGATGCGACAGAGTACATTCAAAATAATGGATTAGGATATGATTTAATTATTTCCTGCGGAGGGGATGGTACCTTGAATGAAATTTTACGAGGTATCGCGTCGTCTGATAAGGAATATGCACCAATTGCGTGTATTCCGGCAGGAACAGTAAATGATTTTGCACGTTCTCTAGGAATTCCAAGCGATATTCAATTAGCCGCAGATACAGTACTGGAATCTGTACCACATAACTATGATTTCGGCATGTTTAATGGCGCTATTTTTAGTTACGTTGCTGCTGCTGGTGCATTTACAGAAGTTTCTTATGGCACACCACAATACTTAAAGAATTTGCTTGGAAAATACGCGTATTATTTTGAAGCATCAAAAAAAATTACCGATCTATCGGATGTATTTTCATTAAAAATTGAAATCGATGGTCAAGAAACCATTGAAGGAAATTTTATTATGGTAGCAGTTTCTAATTCAAAATCAATCGGTGGATTTTTACAATTTGACGATGACCAAAAATCAATGCTTACTGACGGAATGTTTGAGTTAACATTGATCAGACGGCCTGTAACACCAATCGATTTGCAAAAAATGGTTCATTCTTTAAATGTTAGACGATATGATAATGATTGTATTCGTAGTGTTAAAGGAAGCCATTTCAAAATTATTTCTGAAAAACCATTGCCGTGGACCTTAGACGGGGAATACGCGGGAGAGTTCAAAGAAACAACAATTTGTTTGTATAATAAACGCATCCAGCTTGTATTTCCTGATTGAGGATAAGCATATATAAATTAAGAAAGGATCAAGAAAATGATTAATACCAATTACGCAAATCTTAAAAACAATTATTTGTTCTCAACTGTTGCTGAAAAAGTACGTGCCTATTCTGAAGCGCATCCAGATGCAGATGTTATTAAGCTTGGCATTGGGGATGTTACGAAGCCTTTGGTAAAAAGTGTCGTAGACGCTTTGCATGCTGCTGTGGATGAAAATGCAAAAGCAGAAACTTTTATGGGATATGGTCCAGAGCAGGGATATGGATTTTTGCGTGAAGCTTTGGCTGACTATTATGCTAAGCTGGGAGCAAATGTTGATGCCGATGAAGTTTTTGTAAGTGATGGTGCGAAGAGTGATATTGCTAATATCTTAGATATTTTTGATAAAAATTGTCATGTGGTTATTCCTGATCCTGTTTATCCTGTTTATTTGGACACAAATGTGATGGATGGGCGCAAGGTGAGCTTTTTAAATGCAAATGAAGGCAATGATTTCTTGCCTATGCCAGAAGATCTCGAAAGTGATGAAAAGGCAGATATTATTTATTTATGTTCTCCAAATAATCCAACCGGAGCATGCTATAACAAAGAACAACTGAAAGTTTGGGTGGATTACGCAAACGAACAGAATGCAGTTATTTTCTTTGATAGTGCTTATGAAGTATTTGCTAGCGGTACTGATTTGCCAAGAACTATTTTTGCAATTCCAGGTGCACGAACCTGTGCAATAGAAATTGCGTCACTAAGTAAGACTGCTGGATTTACTGGTACACGCTGCAGTTATACTGTTGTGCCAAAAGATTTAGTGCGTGATGGGCAGTCTTTAAAAGATATGTGGTTTAGACGTCAGTCTACAAAATTTAATGGTACACCATATATTGTTCAAAAGGCTGCTGCTGCTGTATTTACTGAAGAAGGCTATGCAGAGATCATGGAAAACATTCAGGGCTATAAAGAAAATGCAAAGATCATTACAGACGCGCTTGATGAGCTTGGAATTTATTACACTGGCGGTCATTTTTCACCATATGTATGGTTGAAATGCCCTAACAATATGAGCTCTTGGGAATTTTTCGATTTCTTCCTTGAAAAAGCTCAGGTCGTTGGAACGCCTGGTGAAGGATTTGGGAAAAACGGTGAAGGTTTCTTCCGTTTAACAGCTTTCAATACGCCTGAACGTACTCGTGAAGCCATGGAACGCTTGAAAGCCATCTTGAAGTAATAATTAAGGTGTGTGAATAAATGATTCAATTTACCAATGCGGGTCATACATTTAAAAATGGAACAGTTGGCTTAGCAGATATCAATTTAAAAATTGACGCAGGTGAATTTGTATATATTGTTGGTGAAAGCGGCGCTGGAAAATCGACTTTTGCGAAGCTTGTTTTACGGGAATTAGTGGCGACATCTGGGACTATTCGTGTCGATGGTGTTGATCTATCACGAATCAGAAAACGTCGTCTTCCATATTATCGGCGAAAAATAGGATTTGTATTTCAAAATTTTCGCCTTTTGGCGGATCGCTCAGCTTATGAAAATGTTGCTTTTGCTTGTGAATGTATTGGTTTGCCTCGAAAACAAGTGATACGAAGAACACGTGAAGCGCTGGAATTTGTAGAGTTGTTAGACCGAAAAGATCATTATCCACATGAACTCTCTGGCGGCGAGCAACAGCGTGTAGCGATTGCCAGGGCAATTGTAAATAAACCACAAATTGTCATTGCGGATGAACCAACTGGGAATTTAGATCCTAAGCATGGTGAAGAAATATTTCGTTTGTTTGAAGCCATCAATGGAATTGGGACAACCGTTATTATGGCAACACATGATGAAATCCTTGTTGATAAACATTTGCACCGTGTAGTTACTTTGTCTGATGGCCGTATTGTGAGAGATAGCATGAATGGAGGGTATTATTTAAATGTTCCTGACAAAAACGAAATATACCCTTCGTGATAGTTTAAGGCAAATCACGCGTCATAAACTGTTTTCTTTCTTGACCATTCTTACTATCGCAATAACCCTAACACTTCTTAGTGTTGCGATGCTGGTTGCGGCAAATAGTTACAATGCTACTCAGAATATTGAAGATCAGCTGAGAATTGTTGCTTTTTTAAAGCAACCGTCGGATCCTGCGAAGAATACGGAATTGATGAATAAACTGGAAAAGACTGATCATGTCAAGAATGTTGAATATATTAGCAAAGATGATGCGCTGAATTCGTTAGATGAACAAATGCAAAGCTCTGATTTGGATATAAAAGAATCTTTGGAGGGAGACAATCCATTACCAGATTCATTCCAAATTACCGTGGATCAGCCGGAGAATATTGAAGCTGTTGCTAATGTTTTGGCTCAAGAGGATATTGTGGATAGCATCAATTATGGGCAAGATCTGGTTGATAATGTTGTTAGTTTTAATAAATCTGCTGCAGCATTAGGTGTTTTGGTTATTGTTCTTATGATTGTTGCAACATTATTCTTAATAAACATTACTATACAGTTAACGGTGAATAGTCGCAAAGATGAAATTCAAATAATGAAGCTTGTGGGCGCCAAAAATAGTTTTATTCGCATGCCGTTTTTTATTGAAGGTATTATCTTAGGTGCTTTAGGTGCTCTGGTAGCAGGTGCTTTTGTTTGGTGGGGATATGAAAATGTCTATTCTTACATCAGTGAAAATTTACCTTTTTTGCCATTATTGAATAACAATTACATGATGGTTTTGCTTCTTGTAGCAAACTTAGCAGTGGGAATTGTTCTAGGAGCACTCGGTAGTATCTTTGCTGTTCGCAAACATTTGAAAATATAAAGGGGAAAGCGCACCTATCGTGCGCTTTCTTGCGTAAAAGGAGGGCATAGTTTTATGGATATTATGAAATGGAAAAATAAAGCTAAGATTGCAATCATCTTAGGATCGGGCTTAAATAATACTGTGCATGAACTGCTAGAAATTGAAGAAGAGATTCCTTTTTCGGATATTCCAGGTATGCAGTTGGCAACGGCTCCAGGACATGTTGGAAAGTTTATTTTAGGTACCGTTCAAGGTGTTCCTGTTATAGCCTTGCAAGGACGATTGCATTATTATGAAGGATATTCTATTCAGGATGTTGTTCGACCTATCAAGATTTTTCATTCACTTGGAATAGAAACTTTGATTGTTACGAATGCTTCTGGTGGTATTAATCTTTCCTATCATGCTGGTGACTTTATGTTGATTGAAGATCATATTAATTTTATGGGTGTTAATCCATTGATTGGTGAAAATCAGCAAGAATTTGATCGCTTTCCAGACATGACTTTTACGTATGATAAAAAATACAATGAGATTTTTAAGCGTGTTGCATCAAAATATCCTGTCGTATTACACAGTGGCGTTTATATAGGTGTAAGTGGTCCAAATTATGAAACGCCAGCAGAAATCAAAGCCTTTCGCATTTTAGGTGCGGATGCTGTTGGGATGTCGACCGTACCTGAAGTCATCGCAGCTCGCCAAATGCGTATGCGTATTTGTGGCATCTCGTTGATAAGTAATATGGCGGCAGGCGTTCTTGATCAAAAGTTGACTGAAGAGGAAGTCTTAGAAGCTGGGCGAAAGGCGCAGCCAGTTTTCAAAGGAATGGTTTCAGATTTTATTCGTGAAATTGGAGGATAATTTATGGAAAAACTTCAAACCATTCGTTATGACGCATCAGAAAACACAATTTGTATTTTAGACCAGACACGATTACCAAATGAACTAAAAGAAAAAATTTTAAACAGCGCAGAAGATGTCTATCATTCAATAAAATTTTTAGAAGTGCGTGGTGCACCCCTTATCGGTATAACAGCTGCCTATGGTTTGGCGATGGTTGCACAGCAATTAAAGTTTAAGGACATGACTTCTTTTATAAAAGGTATTTTACAAACCAAAGAATATTATGAAAGCGCACGCCCAACTGCGGTAAACTTAGAAAATGCTTTAAATAAGATGGTAAAGGATTTAGAATCATGTCCTTCAATTATAGAGGCAAAAAAAATATTATTAGAAAGAGCAGTCCAATTTCATGAAAATGATCGATGGATTGGTCAACAGATAGGGCATTATGGAAATCTACTATTAGGCGATCAGGCACAGGTCATGACCTACTGTAATGCGGGTTCACTGGCGACGGGAAATAGATATGGTACAGCCTTAGCACCAATTTATACAGCGCAAGAGTACGGAAAAAAGGTTTCTGTGTATGCTTGTGAAACAAGACCAATCTTGCAGGGGGCACGTTTAACATCTTTTGAACTAACATATAATCACATTCCCACGACGTTGATTACAGATAATATGATGGGATGGTTAATGTCGTCTCGACATATTGATGCGATTTTTGTCGGCTGTGATAGAGTGGCTACAAATGGAGATTTTGCAAATAAAATAGGAACTTATACACTTGCAGTTTTAGCGGAAAAACATCATGTTCCGTTTTACGTTTGTACTCCGTCGACAACCATTGATTTTTCTGCAAAAAGTGCAGATGATATTGAAATTGAATTTCGTGATCCTGAAGAAGTTCGAAGCATGTGGTATTGTCAGCCTATGGCATCGCAAGAAGTGACGATATTAAACCCGGCGTTTGACCTAACTCCGGCTGCGTTAGTAACGGGCTATATTACCGAGAAAGGTATTTTACTACCGCCGTTTTCAAAGGAGTCCTTTTAAAATGTGTGTAGAAGAATTATTCCCAGAGTTTCAACCATATGTGGCTTATTTCGTTGAAATATGTCATCGACTTTATTCTAAAGGACTCGTATGTGCTTATGACGGAAATGTTTCTATGAAAATTGGTGAGCACATCTTAATTACTCCAACGCATGTATGTAAAGGGGATCTTTCAGTAAGCGATTTGCTTGTTGTTAATGGAGCAGGTGAAAAGTTATATGGTAAGCGGCAGCCAAGTTCTGAAATGAAAGTACATTTGGCAGTATATAACACATTGCCAGAGCGGAAATGTGTTATCCACGCACATCCGGTATATACAACGGCTGTGTATCGTCACGGAAAAAATGTGGATGTTTCTCTTTTAACAGAATCTGAAGATACGTTAGGCTTCGTACCGGTTGTTCCTTTTGCTGAACCAGGGAGTCAAGCGCTAGCAGAGGGTGTTAGGGAGGTTATATCGGAAAAAATTAAAATATGTGTGTTGGAAAAACATGGTGTTGTTGCCAGCGGAGTTGATTTGGAAGAAACATATTTTTTGTTGGAATCACTAGAGAGATTAGCAAAGACAGAAACTATTATCGCGACTACGAAATAATAGGTGTTGTAGCTGTTATTTTTTCTTAGGTTATGATAAAATATAAATGGTTTGTAAAAAAGGGGGACGACACCGATGAATCATGAAAAAGCACTTCGTTTGTTTGCGTCCATTTTGGACGATGATTTAACTGTTGGGAGCAATCATTTGATTGATGATTTACCATCAGTATTCACGGCGACGGACTTCTTATATTTTTTTGCGCTCAGAGAGCATTTTTGGCCTGAGATAAAAGATGAAGATGAGCGATTAATGATCAGTGTTGCAATGACAGAAAGCTATTTAAGTTCTTTGCTTCATGTGTATTCTGGTGAGTACCATTTTGATGAGGTTGAACACCACTTAGAACATTGCATTCTTTATGGAGATTTGCTATCGGGTGCGTTCGCAGAAAAGCTGATTCTTTTGGATAGAGTTCATTTGTTGAAAGAGTGGTTAGAGTTACTTCAGAAAATAAATAAACAGTTGCTCTCCTTCTCTTTGGAAAAACGGAACACAAGGGAGAAAAAAAGATATCTTGTAACATGTTTTGTGGAATTTTTAGCTCCTACTGAAGATTTATCGAAGCATGTTGAGGCGGCCAAGCAATTACTGGTGGAGAATACTATGCCTACGTCAGAGTATTCATTTTTCGATTCGTTAAAGCAAGATATTGGTTTTGCCGTTGGAGAGCAGTGGTCATCAGCTGAAAATCTCAAGGCATTGCGTGAATAGGTGGACTCATGAAGAATTTAATGCAACAACAAAAAATTAAATCGATTTTAAAAGAAGTTGAGGCCGAAATAGAGGAACTCGTTGCCTTTGATGATCCTTTTATCAGAGAATGTGCATTGGAGACCATTCAAGCAGGTGGAAAACGCTTACGGCCAATTTTTGTTATTTTAAGTGCTCAGTATTTTGGCGTAAAAAATACTGAAATTGTAAAATTTGCTTCAATAATGGAATTGGTACACACAGCATCATTAATTCATGATGATGTTAACGATAATTCCAACTTGAGAAGAGGAAAGCCGACAATTAATGCATCGTATGACAATAATGTAGCGGTGCACATAGGTGTCTATATTCTTATTGAAGCATTAAAAAACGTATACGATGTATCTCATACTAAAGAATTGTTAAATATATTAACACACACTGCAGTCGAAATGTCGCGTGGCGAAATCGCGCAATTGGCTTCAATGTATGACACTTCTCAAACAATAGAGTCATATAATTATCGCATTGAACGAAAAACAGCACTTTTGATTGCAATTTGTTGCCAAACAGGCGCCATCTTAAGTAATGCAACAAAAGATGAAGCAGATGCTTTTTATCAATTTGGACATCATTTAGGGATGGCGTTTCAAATAAAGGATGATCTATTAGATTTAATGCCTGAAGATAAAAATATTGGCAAACCGATTGGACATGATTTAAAAAATGGCTTGATTAATTTGCCAACAATCTTGTTATTGGCAAAGGATTTTCCTGAAAAAGAAGATATTATTCAACGTATTCAAAGAAAGTTTCCTAACGGGCAAGAAGACTTCGATTACATTATTCCGTTTATTTTACAGGAAGACATCATTAAAGCATGTGAAGATACCATTATGTACCATATTGATGCTGCAAAAGATATTTTAAATGGATTTGAAAAAAATGAAACACGTTCATTATTGTATGAAGCAGCAGACTATATTTATGAGAGGTCAATATAATGGCATTTTCATATTCGGTAATGCTTGATTTATCTGGACGAAATGTTTTAGTTATTGGCGGTGGAAAAGTTGCAACACGTAAGATCCATCGTGTTTTAAAGGCCGGCGCATGTGTAACTGTTATTGCGCCAGAGCTTTGTGAGGATATTTCAAAACTTTTGCAGCGGCATGCTTTGCAATACGAACAACGGGCATTTCAATTGGATGATATTGGCGTTTATGCACCATTTCTAGTGTTTGCGGCAACGAATGATTCTGGCTTAAATAAAAGAATCGCTGAATATTGCAATGAAAATAATATTTTGGTAAATTCTATTACTGAACCGAAAAATGGTAATTTCTCGGTTCAGTCTGAAATAGAAAAAAAATATTATGCTGTTTCTGTTTCAACTTTTGGCCAAGGGCCTGGCTTTTCAAAGGCATTGCGTGAGTATATTGAACCTATGCTGGATGAACGATTGGATCTGGCTGTAGAGGTTTATATCGGCATTCGCCAGTGGCTATTCTCGATGTTGGGAGATACTGATTTAAGGGTGGCTCATTTGCGTCGAATTTCTTTAGAGCACATTTGTTCTATGATTGATGAGGGAACTACTGATTATAATGAACTATTTGAGAGGGTGAAGGAATGGCTATCCTGCTCATTGGACTAAATTATAAAAGTGCACCAGTTGAAGTACGAGAAAAGGTGTCTCTGTCCAGACCGCAGATCGAAAAGTTAAGCGAAAAGATTCGTCAGGTGCAGTCCTTTTCAGGCTGCACCATTCTTTCGACTTGTAACAGAACAGAGTTTTACGTAAATGCCGATTCTCCATTTGCGGCACAAGAAAATTTAATTAATTTGATGTGTGAATATAGTGGGTTGACACCACGAGTTTTAGCACCATACTTATATATTAAGTTTAATAAAAATGCAGCAGAACACCTGTTTACGGTTGCGGCAGGAATGGATTCGATGATCCTTGGAGAAAGTCAGATTCAAGGGCAGGTTCAAGACGCTTACGAATATGCGTTGAATTATGGCATCTCTGATAATATCTTGAATACTTTGTTTATGAATGCTTTAACAGTAGGCAAACGTGTTCGAACAGAGACGCAGATTGACAGACATACTTTGAGTGTAAGTATTGCAGCTGTTGAATTGGCAAAAGATTATTTTAATGGCTTAACGGATCGTACGGTATTGGTATTGGGAGCTGGTGAAACCAGTGAATTGACATCACGTTATTTAATTTCAAATGGTATTCAAAGCATTATGGTTGCCAATCGTACTTTTGAGCGTGCTCAATGGTTAGCTGGTGAAATTGGTGGGAAAGCTGTTAAATTTACAGAGCTAGATGAATACTTGCCATCGGCAGATCTTATTATCAGTAGTACTGCTTCTCCGGTGCCTATTCTTGAAAAAGCTGATCTTCTTCTTGCGCAAAAGAACAGAGAAAAGCCACTGTTGATTATTGATATTGCGGTGCCGCGTGACATTAATCCGGATGTTGCTGAGCTTGACTATGTGAAATTGTATGATATCGATGACATGGAACGTAAAACAGATGAAAATTTGGTTGCACGTCAGCAAGAAGCATTAAAAGCAAAAAAGATTGTTAATGAGGAATTGGAAGATTTTTATTTTTGGTTGGATTCCTTGTGGGTCGTTCCAACAATTGTAAAAATGCGGTCTCAGATTGAAAAAATCAAGAAAACTGAAATTGAACGTGCAATTAACCGAATTGATCATCCAAGTGAAAGAGAAATTCATATTATTGAACAATTAGCAAACAGTATTGTTAATCGTTGGCTCCATCGACCAATTATCAATATGAAATCGTTGGCGGGGAAACGGGCTGATAAAATTGATTGTTATATTAATGCAATAAATGATTTGTGGGGACTTGAAAATGACAAAGAAAATCATTAAGGTAGGTTCGCGTGACAGTCAGCTTGCCTTATGGCAGACAAAATATGCGATCGAGCAATTGAAAAAGGAATTTATTGATTACGAGTTTGAAATTATCGATCTAAAAACCAAGGGCGATAAAATTTTAGACGTATCACTTTCAAAAATTGGCGATAAAGGATTATTTACAAACGAATTAGAAGCAATGATGCTTTCTGGTGAAGTTGATATGGCAGTTCATAGTTTAAAAGATATGCCAACAACGCTCCCAGAGGAATTGGGATTAACATGCTTTTTAACGCGTTATGATCATAGAGATGCCTTATTAACGAAACATCCAGGCGGCATTATGGAGTTGCCGGAAGGAGCCATTGTTGGAACAAGCAGTTTACGCCGACGTTCTCAATTGCTGGCGATGCGTCCAGATCTAGAGGTGCGTGATTTGCGTGGAAATGTGAATACACGATTACGCAAGTATCACGAAGGAGAATTTGATGCTGTTGTTTTGGCTGTAGCTGGGTTGGAACGTTTGGGATTTCATGATGAAATCAATGAACGTTTAGATGATAACATTTTTATTCCTGCTGTGGGTCAAGGTGCACTTGTTATTGAATCGCGCAATGATCGAGAGGATCTTTTAGAAAAATTTAAAAAGATCAATGATGATATCACGTATCGTTGCGTAACGGCTGAACGTCAATTTATGTGCGCGTTGGAAGGTGGCTGCCAGGTTCCAATGGGTGCTTATGCTGTTATTGAAGAAGGACAGATGAAGATTCATGGTTTTGTGGGTGCAGTGGATGGCTCAAAAATTTTAAGGGCAGAAATTGTTGGCGCTTCAGATGATTACATGAAAATAGGACAGGCGCTTGCTGAAAAATTACTCACAATTGGAGCGCGTGAATTATTAGATGAAGTTCGCAACTAAGTATGAAGGAGTTTTTATGAATAAAGGATATGTTTATTTAGTTGGTGCCGGACCAGGTGATATCGGATTAATTACGGTTAAGGGCCTTGAATGTATAAAACGTGCCGATGTAATCGTATACGATCGCTTGGCTAATCCTCGCTTACTTTCTTACGCAAAAGCAGATGCAAAATATATTTATGTTGGAAAAACACCAGATCATCATACGTTAAAGCAGGAAGAAATTAATCAGGTATTGGTCGACGAAGCGACTAAAGGAAATATTGTTACACGTTTAAAAGGCGGGGACCCTTATGTGTTTGGTCGCGGGGGTGAAGAAGGCGAGACGTTGAAGGATGCTGGGATTTCTTTTGAAGTGGTTCCAGGAATTACTTCTGCAATTGCTGTGCCATCCTATGCAGGAATTCCAGTTACACATCGTCATTTAACTTCAACTTTCACCGTCATTACAGGTCATGAAGATCCTATGAAAGCCAGCAGCCAGATAAATTGGTCACGCTTGGCTGAAGATCCAGGAACGTTGATTTTCTTAATGGGCGTGGGACATCTCTCTCAAATTGTTCAACAGCTCATTACAAATGGGAAAAGCGACGAGACGCCAATTGCACTGATTCGTTGGGGAACACGTCCTGAACAACAGGTTGTAGTTGGGACCTTAGCAACCATCGTAGAAGATGTTGCTCGCGCGGGTTTAACATCACCTGCAATTATTATTGTAGGTGATGTTGTTAAGATGCGTGATACATTAAGCTGGTTTGAACATAAGCCTTTATTTGGGCAAAGAATACTTGTAACACGTGCTCGTGAACAGGCCAGTGTGTTTTCTAATATGATTGAAGAAGCTGGCGGAGAAGCATGGGAAGCACCTACGATTGCCATTGATTCGGCAGCTGATACAGACGAATTAAAGAAGGCTGTTTATGAAGCTGGCTCATATGATTGGATCATTTTCACTAGTGTAAATGGTGTCAATGCTTTCTTTGACTGTATGCGTGACAATAAATTGGATATTCGCAGCCTTGGTGGTGCGAAAATTTGTGCAATCGGTCCAAAAACGAAAGAGGCTTTAGAGGCAAAAGGGTTATTAGTGGAAGCCATGCCTGAGAAGTTTGTTGCTGAAAGCGTTATTGAATGTTTGAAGCCGTTATTAAGTCCAGGAGAACGCATTCTTTTGCCACGTTCTGATCTTGCGAGAAAAGTTCTTGTAGATGTGTTGGAAGAAATGGGTATGCATGTTGACGAGGTTGTTGCTTATCATACGGTTAAAGTTAACCGTTTCGACAATGAAATTATTGAAAAGATTAAGGATAAATCTATTCATGTTGTAACATTTACCAGCTCATCGACAGTGAAAAACTTTATGGAGTTAATAGGCGACAAAACCATTCTTGAAGGTATTAAGCTGGCATCAATTGGACCTGTTACAACAAAAACATTAAAAGATTTTGGCTTAACACCAGATATTGAAGCAGTGGATTATACCATCCAAGGCTTATTTAACGCGATTGTAGAAGCGATTCATAAAAGTCAAGAATAAATTTTTTACATGATCGATTAACTTGAAATTTTTTTAAAGGAGAAATGATTATGTCATACCAATTTGAGCAATCAAAAGCAGCTTTTGCAGAAGCACAAAAAGTCATTCCTGGTGGGGTTAACAGCCCAGTACGTGCTTTTAAGGCGGTAGGCGAAGTACCTGTTTTTGTTGAGCATGGTGAAAAAGCACATATTACTGATATTGATGGGCAGACCTATGTTGATTTTGTTTGCTCGTGGGGTCCTTTGATTCTTGGACATCGTCATCCGAAGGTAGTAAGTGCCATTCAAGAAGCATTAGAACATGGTACAACTTTTGGCATGCCAACAGTGCTTGAAACTAAAATGGCTGAACTCATTTGTGAGTTAATCCCTTCGGTTGAGATGGTGCGCATGGTATCTTCTGGTACAGAAGCTACCATGAGTGCGCTGCGTTTAGCACGTGGATATACGAAACGTGATTTTATCATCAAGTTTGAAGGTTGCTATCATGGCCACGCGGATCATCTGTTAATTAACGCTGGTTCTGGTGCGATGACCTTCGGTGTTCCATCAAGCCCTGGTGTACCTGCTGATGTAGCAAAAGAAACTTTGGTTGCAAAGTATAATGATTTGGAAAGTGTTAAGACACTTTTTGAACAGCATCCAAATGACATTGCAGCAGTTATTGTTGAACCAATTCCTGGCAATATGGGACTGATTATGCCACAAGATGGCTTCTTGGAAGGATTGCGTGAGTTAACATCTGAATATGGCGCGGTTTTAATTTTTGATGAAGTTATTTCAGGTTTCCGTGCCAGTGACGGTGGCGCTCAAAAAGTATTTGGTGTGATTCCAGACCTTACTTGCTTAGGGAAAATTATTGGTGGCGGACTTCCGGTTGGCGCATTTGGTGGTAAAAAGGAAATCATGGAATGCTTGTCACCATCAGGTCCAGTCTATCAAGCAGGGACTCTTTCTGGCAATCCATTAGCAATGTCCGCAGGTTTCGCAGCACTATCTGTATTAAAGCAAGAACAACCTTATGATGCACTTGCAGAAAAAGGAAAGGTGTTGGCAAATGGCCTGCGAGAACTTGCGAAAAAACACGGTGTTGATGTTACCGTGAATCAATTTGGTTCATTATTGACAGTTTTCTTTACGAATGGTCCAGTATCTTGCTATGCAGATGCTACAACATCCAACACGGAAAAGTTTGCTAAATTCTTCAGTGTTATGCTTGAAAATGGCGTTCATTTACCACCATCTCAGTTCGAATGCTGGTTCCTTTCTACAGCACATACGCAAGAAGATATTGAAAAAACCTTGTCTGCTGCTGATATTGCTTTTGCTGAAGTAGGAAAAATGTAATGTATAAAAAGTTTTTCATTCAAACCTTTGGCTGTCAAATGAATGAACATGACTCAGAGGTAATGGCAGGATTATTAGAAGAACGATTTTATATTCCAACAAAAGATATTAAAGAAGCCGACTTTATTCTATTAAATACCTGCTGTATTCGTGAAAAAGCAGAAAGTAAAGTATTGAGTATGCTGGGATCGTTGAAGAAACTGAAGGCTAAAAAACCGTCGTTGATTGTTGGTGTTTGCGGATGTATGATCCAGCAGAAAAATATCGTCCCAAAAATTCTACATGCATGCCCTTTTGTGAACCTCATGTTTGGGACAAATAATATGGCTCAATTACCGGATTATCTTGAAAGAATAGAGAAATATGGTCAACCGGTCTATGAGATTGTTGACGAAGATTCGAGTGCGGACTTGAAATTGCCAGCCAGTCGAGAGTTCCCGTTTAAAGCCTTTGTGAACATCATGTATGGATGTAATAATTTTTGCACGTATTGTATCGTTCCCTATGTTCGCGGACGTGAACGCAGCAGAAAAAAAGAAGATATTATCGCAGAGGTTAAGGAGCTTGTAGCGGATGGAGCCATAGAAGTTATGTTGTTGGGGCAAAATGTTGATTCGTATGGCAATGATTTTAAGGATTCTGTAAGCTTTGCGGATTTGTTAAAAGAAATAGATGATATTCCTGGAATTGAACGCATACGCTTTATGACATCACATCCGAAGGACTTTTCCTTGGAGCTAATTGATGTGATCAAGAATAGCAAACATATTTGTCATTCACTGCATCTTCCTGTTCAGTCTGGTTCAAATGAAGTATTAAAGCGTATGAATCGAAAATATACACGGGAAAGATACCTTGAAATTGTTCATGCGATGCGTGAAGCAATCCCGGATGTTGCACTGACAACAGATATTATTGTGGGCTTTCCAGGAGAAACCGAAGAACAATTTCAAGAAACGGTTGATCTAGTGGAAACAGTTGGATTTGACAATGCTTTTTCATTCATCTATTCAAAACGTCCTGGAACTGCTGCAGAAAAATTTGAGGATCAGATTCCACTGGAAATAAAAAAAGAGCGGCTTCAGCGCTTAAATACAAGCCTCTCTAAATGGAGCTTATACCATAACAAAAAATATGAAGGCCAAAATGTAAAAGTTTTGGTTGAAGGTTTAAGCGAAAACAACGATAATATGCTTAGCGGTCGAACTGATACAGGTAAAACCGTTATTTTCCAAGGTGATCCATCGCTGATTGGGAAAATAGTAAATGTAGATATCACCACGGCTCAAACGTGGGTATTAAAAGGAAAATTGGAGGAAGAAAATTAATGAGTATTTATGACAAAGCTAAAGCACTTGCCGATGAAATTGCAGCCAGTGATGAACTCCGTCGAGTAAAAGAAACTGAATTAAAGATGTTGATTGATCTTCCAGCGCGTGAAATCGTTGAAACTTATCAGCAGATTCAGATGGATGCTATTAACGCTGGTATTTCTTATGATGAACTTGACGATGAAAAAAAAGCGCAGCTTACTGATCTTGAGAACAAAATGCAGGAAAATGCTGTGATCGTTGAGTACATGAATGCTAACCAAGAACTCAATCAAATGCTGGAATCTGTTAATATGATTATTTCCAGTGCTCTCAACGATAATAACGGCGGTGGATGCAGCAGTTGCTCTTCCGCAGGAAACTGTGGTGAAAATGATTGCTGCAGCTCATGCGGTCATTAATTCAGAAGTAAAATAGAATAAAACATTGAACCTTGTAGCTAGCATTTCAACGTGCTGGTTACAAGGTTTTTTATATACAACGCATTTTATTATCATCAGTTTTCAAGATGAATTATCAAATATAATGAAATCATGAATGCGTTGAAATGAAGGAAATTATGTAGTACTATATACGGTAGAAAATTATAGAAACATACCGAAATGAAGGAATAAGATTATGAGCATACTGCAGGCAAACGGCCTTGAGAAGGTGTTTATTACAAATACAATATTTAAGGATATTAGTTTTACCATTAATTCTGGTCAAAAAGTTGGATTGGTGGGTCCGAATGGTGCTGGAAAATCTACTTTGATGAAGTGCATTGCAGGACTTGAAGATGTGGATTCTGGAACAATTTCTTTCGCTAAAGGAACGACTTTTGGGTATTTAGCGCAACAAGTTAACCTTGATCTAGAAAAGACCTTGCGTGAAATTATTCTTGAAGCATTTGAGGATGTTTTAAAACTGTATCAAGATATTCGTTCTTTGGAGATAAGTATTTCTGGAGAACAAGACGTTGAAAGACAGGAACAGCTTTTACAGGTTTATCAGGAGAAACAATCTGAGTATGAAAAACGCAATGGATATGCTGTTGAAAGTCATGTGAAGGGAATTGTGTTGGGGCTTGGATTCTCGGAAGCTGATTTGGAACGTAAAGTAGAAAGCTTTAGTGGCGGTGAGCGTACTCGTGTGATGTTGGCGCGCCAGTTAGCACGGGATCCGGATATTTTACTATTGGATGAACCAACAAACCATTTAGATCTTCCTGCAATAGAATGGTTGGAAGTTTTCTTGAAAAACTTCAAGGGAACGGTTCTTGTAATTTCACACGATGAATATTTTCTAGATGCTATTGTAGATACTGTGATGGATCTGGAACATCAAAGCCTGACGATCTATCCGATGGGCTTTTTTAAATATAAAGAAGAAAAGAAGAAGCAACGTGCTATTCAACATAAGCATTTTCTTGAACAACAAAAGAAAATCGCTAAAGAATTGGAGTATATTCGGCGTAATCGTGCTGGAGTAAACTCAAAACAAGCGAGAGGCCGTGAAAAAAAACTTGTGCGGCAAACTTTCATAAACGACATAAGTGAAAGCGATAATATAAATATTGGCTCCTATACGGTCGGTGAAAGCGCTCGTTTTGTGTTATCAGTAAACGGATTAAACTTGAATGTTGCAGGCAAGCAACTTGCTGAAAATATTAAATTTGATATTCAAGCTAAGGAAAAAGTGTCCATTATTGGAAGAAATGGTGTTGGTAAAAGTTCTCTGTTAAAACAGATTATTCGCGAGATTGAGTCGGATGATAGTAAAGTTGTAAAGTTAGGCAATCGTGTACAGTATGCGTATTTTGATCAGCATCAAATGGCTTTAGATGAATCAAAGACTGTTTTGGAACAAACCCTTGCCAGTTGTGATTTAAAAGTCAGTGAAGCCAAAACATTGCTTACACGATATTTGTTTAGAGAAGATGATTTGGAACGGCCAATTTCATTACTTTCTGGTGGAGAAAAAGTTCGACTTTCCTTTATGATTTTATTATTTGATGAACCAAATTTTTTGATCTTGGATGAACCAACCAATCATTTAGATATGGAGTCGAAAGAAATCATTGTTCATTTCTTGCAGGAATTCAAAGGATCTATTTTGGTTGTTTCTCATGATCGCGAGCTTCTTAATAATGTCACAGAACGTACATTGGAGATGGCTGATGGTTCATTAACGTCTTATCTTGGAAATTATAATTATTACAAAGAAAAAAAGGAACTCTTGCTTGCATTGGCACAAGAAAATAAGCAACAAAAAGAATCTCAGAAGGCAACGCCAAAGCGTAAATCTTCTGGAATAAGCAAAAGTAAGCTTCGTGACGAGATTGCAAATTTAGAAAAGCGTATCGAAGAACTGGAGATAAAAATTGAGCAGCTTAATGAGGAATTAACGCAACCAGGCGCATGTTATAGTGAAATTGCCAAAAATCTAGAAGATGCAAACAATGAATTAGAAACAACAATGGATATGTGGCAGGAAAAATCTGAATTACTAGAGGAGGTTTTAAATCCATGATAAGTAGACCAGAGTTATTATTACCTGCCGGAGACTTGGAAATTGCAAAATTAGCGATTGATCATGGTGCTGATGCTGTCTATGTAGGGCTTAGCCAATTTAGTGCAAGAGCGAAAGCGCATAATTTAACGCAAGAAGAAATGGTTACTCTAATTGATTATGCGCATGAACGTCAGGCGAAAGTTTTTTGTGCGTTGAATATTTTATTATTTAACGATGAATTAGAAGAGGCAATTTCTCAAATTTCAATATTGGTTTCACATGGCATAGATGCATTTATTGTTCAGGATTTTGGCATTGCAACGCTTATTATGGCCCATTTTCCAGAAACTGAAGTGCATGCTTCTACTCAAATGGCAATTATGAATGTATGTGGAGTGCAAGCAGCGGAAGAATTAGGCTTTGATCGCGTTGTTTTAGCGAGAGAAACTTCGTTAGAAATGATGAAATCCATAAGAAATGCTTCAAAGATTGATCTGGAAGTTTTTGTTCAAGGCGCTCTTTGTGTCAGTTACTCTGGTCTTTGTTATATGAGTAGCTTACAAGGAGATCGAAGTGGAAATAGAGGACAATGTGCTCAACCTTGTCGACGTAGATATACTTTATATGAGAAGCATTGTGAAAAACAAAAAAAAATCGTAGAGAATTATCTTT
The DNA here is from genome assembly GCA_937976375.1 of uncultured Peptococcaceae bacterium. GTDB lineage: Bacteria > Bacillota > Peptococcia > Peptococcales > Peptococcaceae > UMGS1590. The sequence goes on from CALJRU010000066.1 coordinate 39,134, forward strand.
TAAGCCCAAAGGATATGAACCTTCTCAAAAACTTACCAGACTTATTATCAGTCCCAGTACAATCATTGAAAGTAGAAGGCAGGATGAAGCAGCCAGAATATGTTGCTCTTATGACTGATGTTTACCGTGATCATGTCGATAGATTAACACAGGGGGATTCTATTCAAGATGATGCCATGGATCGTGATTTAAAAAATATGGCTGTTATTTTTAATCGAGAAGGTTTCTCGTCTGCGTATCTTCAAGGTGTTCCTGGGAAATCCATGATGAGTTATCATACGCCTAAAAATACGGGTATTCCTCTGGGTGATATTAAAAAGATCACAAAATCAGAATGTCAGATTTTGTTACAAGAACCATTGCACACAGGGGACGGCATAGCGTTTTATGATGCTGCGTTGCAACCTCTGTGGGGCGGATATATTGATTCGATCGTTGATGATAATGGGAAAAAGGGAAAAGTGTTTGGTAAGGGTGTTCTTGTTACTATTAAACATGGGTTCAGTGACGGTTCCCATTTATCTGATGTGAAGTATTGCTACAAAACTTTTGACAAAGATCTTTCGAAGAATTTGCTTAAAGTGAAAACATTTCCAAAGCGTTTATCCAAGAAAAAGGGAACGCTGCATTTTTATGTGCAGGCGGAATATGGCAAGCCTTTTTCTATGGATGTTCTGCTTGAAAAAGATCATAATGAAGCAACTTCTTTTCATTGGGAAGCTGATTTTCTTGTAGAAAAATCAAATAGTGGAAAATCAAGCAGGGAGGTAATTAACAATACTTTTCATAAATTGGAAAATACAGGGTATTCAATTGGAAATATAGAAATAAATGAACCGATGGCATCCTTTGTACCGATGAGTGTGGTCACGAATGGAAAAAATGCGGCAGCTTCTTTTTTTGATCAATGTGTGAATAACAATCTTGTTTTACAGGAAAAACATGAAGATCGGCATTTTAATGCAGAAGAACGTTGCGAGGAATGTTTATTGATTTTAGATGAAATTCCACCACAAATTCTCATTCAAAATACCCCAAAAATTTCTGTGCAAGTGCGAACAAAAGAGCAGGCAGAAGCTGCTCTTCTCGGGGAAATTGATGAATTGAATATTTTGTTGTTGGAAACGCAAAAACATGATGGATTAACAAACGAAGATATTATTCAATATGCACAGGAAATATCTGTCATTGTTTCGCTTCCTCCATTGATAAAAGAATCTGCAGAAGAGGATTATTATGCGGCAAGATGCAAGGCCTTGTTTGAAATGGGAATTAAACGTTTTATGGTTTCAAATATTGGTCAACTAAAGTTATTAGATGATCTTGGCATTGAATATGTTGCAGGGGATTATCAGATGAATCTGACCAATGATCTTACAGCAGCAGTTTTATCTCAGGTTGGTGTTTCTCGTCAAACGATATCCATTGAATTAGATCATCAGCGGCTGAAAAACTTGTCAACGATTGGCAATATTCCTCTTGAAATGATTGTCTATGGTCGAATACCAGCAATGAATACGCGGTACTGTCCAATGGGAAGCATTATTGGACAGCGCGAAATAAAGAAACCGTGCAATCGTCCATGTGTAAAAAATGAATATTCTTTAGCACGTGATGGGAAAGAATATCAAGTCGTGGGAGATAATTTTTGCAATATCTATATATTAAATGATAAGGTATATAGCTTATTTCAGCATATGGAAGCAATCAGTCAATTATGTTTGGACTATTGGCGAATTGCGGGTGCTTTTATGGCGCCATCTGAATTAGGAGAAGCAGTAAAAGTGCTTTCTGCGTTGCGTAAACAAATTTTTGGAAAAGAAAAAAAGGAGATAAATGTTTTTTCTTTCCAAACCAACACAACAGATGGACATTTTATTAAAGGAGTTCGATAATAAGTTGTCTTACTATAAAAACAGTCCTGTATTGGATAAATTAGAATTTACAAAAATTCGGGAAATGTTGGCGGCGGAATGCAGCTCATCGTTAGGTAAAAAACGAGCGAGCATGTGTTTCCCAAGTGAGGATCAAGAGCAAATCGTTGCTTGGCAGGAAGAGACTGCAGAAATTGTTTCGATGCTTGCCGTTGGTGAGACGATTCCGTTGGGTGGTATTCGTGATTTACATGAGGTGCTCAAGAAACTTCGGATTCATCAGGTATTAGAAGCTGGTGAATTTATTGATATTGAACGTTCACTTTATGCTGCGAAAAATCTTAATCAATTTTTCCGAGTGAAAAAAAATGGATATCATCTTGTACGAATGTTAGAATATGCAGAATCGTTAGTTGTTAATGATTCTTTACGTGCAAAAATTAATCGTACTATTCGTGAAGATGGCTATGTTCTTGATAGTGCATCTGTAGAGCTGGGAAACATTCGACGGAATATGGCGATGTTACAGCAAAATATCCGTAGAAAGATGGACCAATTGGTTAAAAGCAATCACTTAAGCGAGGCGCTTCAGGAGCAAATTGTTACCGTACGAGGTGATCGACTGGTAGTCCCTGTTAAAGTAGAGTATAAAAGTCGAGTACCAGGGATTATTCACGATCAATCCGCAAGTGGATCGACCATTTATGTTGAACCATCAGAAGTGGTTCCATTAAACAATAAGATGGCTCAATTAGAACAAGACGAAAAACACGAAATATATCAGATACTAAAAGTCCTGTCTGAAGAATGTGCTGCGGAACAGCAAGCGTTAAAATCGAATATGTATCATCTTGGCATCATTGATTTTACAGTTGGAAAAGCACAATTAGCAATTAAGATGGATGCTCTTGCACCACATACGTTGCCATCGACGACCTTACACTTGAAACGTGCCTACCATCCTCTGCTTCATCGAGAGACCGCAGTACCGATTAGCTTGCATATGGATGACGAAACGCGTATTATCGTTATTACTGGTCCAAATACCGGTGGGAAAACAGTAACATTAAAAACAGTAGGTCTATTGGTTTTAATGCATCAAGCAGGCTTACATGTTCCAGTACATCCGGAAACTGAAATGGGCATTTTCGACAAAGTCTTTGTTGATATTGGTGATGAGCAAAGTATTGAGCAATCGCTGAGTACTTTTTCTTCTCATTTGGTTAATATCTGTGATATTATGAAAAATTTGGATGAAGGCTCCCTGGCATTATATGATGAATTAGGCGCAGGAACAGATCCTGGTGAAGGTGCTGCTTTGGCAACAGCAATATTAGAAGCAAATCTCAAAATCCATTGCAAGATATTAGCGACAACACATTATAGTGAATTAAAGACTTACGCTTATCAGACACCTGGTGTACAAAATGCAAGTATGGCCTTCGATATCGAAACCTTACGCCCAACTTATCGTTTGATTATTGGCGTTTCTGGCGAGAGCAATGCATTTGCAATTGCAGAGCGGATTGGGTTGCCGGATTCAATTATTCAAAATGCTAAAGAGATACAAGAAGCCAATCAAAATGAATTGATTGATAAAGTCAAAAATTTAGAATCACTGCAACGACGACTCAATGAACAAGAAGCGGCTTTTGAAGACGAAAGACGTCAAATTGAGGAAGAAAAGCAACTTTTGCGAAAAAAGAATGCGGAATTGGAGGAACATCGAGCAAAGGTTCAACGAGAAGCCAATGCTGAAGCTGTTGTTCTCCTTGAAAAGGCGCGTAAACAGGTCCAAGAAGTTGGAGATGAATTAAAAGAATTACGAAAGCAAGATCATTTGCAAGCTTCTGTAGCGCTTTCTGATCTTCGTAAAGATCTTGATCAATCGCTTGATAAGGTTAAGGTAAAAAAGAAGGTAGCCACAGCCGTTAATAATGAGCCTTTGAATATTAATAAAATAAAACCTGGGGACGAAATCTTTCTTACGAATTATAATATGAATGCTACTGTATTGGCAGTACATACTGATAAAAAGACCATTGATGTGCAAGCTGGTATCATTAAATCAACTGTTAATCTCAATGAAGTAAGCAAGGCTAAGAAAGTAAGACAATCGAAGCCAGTGACGAAGAAACGTGGAAGCATGAAAATTAAGACTGTGCGATCTGAAATTGATTTGCGTGGCATGACAGTTGATGAAGCTTTGGCAGCCGTTGATCGTTTTATTGATGATGCCTATCTTAATAATTTAAATCAAGTTCATATCATTCATGGTAAGGGAACAGGGGCATTACGCAAGGCTATCAAAGAAAAACTATCTAGCAGTAAATATATTAAGCAGTTTTATTATGCACCTGCAAACGAAGGTGGCGATGGTGCAACTATCGCTATTTTGAAATAAAAGTATTATGATTGAGAGGACATGCTATGCTTGGAAAAACTCCTATGTTTGTTCAATATAAGAAGATAAAGGATCAATATAAAAATATGATTCTTTTTTACCGCCTGGGTGATTTTTATGAGATGTTTGATGATGATGCCAAGAAAGCAAGTGAGCTTCTCGGTCTTACATTAACTGCACGTGATGGCGGGGACAACATTAAAGTACCTATGTGTGGTGTACCCTTTCATTCTGCAGAGGTTTATATAAAAAAGCTTATACAAATGGGAGAAAAAGTTGCCATTTGTGAGCAAACTGAAGATCCTAAATCTGTAAAAGGATTGGTTAAACGAGAAGTCATTCGTATCGTAACGCCGGGTATGGTGCTTGAGGACAATATTCTTGAGTCTTCAAGCAATTATATTATTTGCGTGGTAGGAAAAAAAACGTATGGACTAGCCGTTGCAGATGTTTCTACCGGAGAATTTTTGGTAACGCAGGTGGAGGGGACAGAAAATTTACTTCGAGAAATTGTAAAATTCCATCCCTCAGAATGTGTATTTTCCGATGAGGATACAGAATTATACCAATTGTTTACCAATCATGAATCAGAGTTTTATAAAGTAAGTCTATCTCCATATAATAGCTACTTATTTAAACAAAAAAATGCCGTTGAAAAATTGATGGATCATTTCCATGTGAATGATCTATCTGTTTTAAATTTTAACGATCCCAGCAAAGAAATGGCGGCAATCGTTGCTTCTGCTGTTTTATTGGGATATATTCAAGATATGCTAAGAATAGAACCAAAGCATATTCTGCGTTTAAAACGATATCGTACAGATAGCGTTATGCAGTTGGACCTTTTTACAAAAAAGAATTTAGAACTGGTTACGACTCTGAATGACCATTATGGCACTTCTTTATTTGATATTTTGAATAAAACGTCTACCTCGGCAGGCGGAAGGTTATTGCGACGTTGGATCGAGGAGCCGCTGATCGATCATGAACAAATTCTATTACGACTTGAGGCAACGGATGAATTATTTAAAAACTATTTGTTACGATCAAGCTTTGAAAATTTACTAGATGATATTCAAGATATTGAACGAATTGCATCCCGTATTTCTTGTGGTTCGGCCTCTCCTCGTGATCTTGTCTCATTAAAGAATTCATTGCTTAGATTGCCAGAGATTCATCAAGCATTACGTAGCTGCACAAATCCATTATTTCAAAATTTCGCTGTTGAATTTGATGATTTAGAAGATGTTGCAACACTTATTAATAACAGCATTCTTGATGCACCATCTTATTTGGCGCGTGATGGCGGCGTAATCCGACCAGAATATAATGCAGATCTTTGCGAACTCCATGAGTTGGTCGTAAATGGTAAAGGATGGTTGGAAAAATATCTTGAACAGGAAAAAAATGCTACAGGTATAAAAAATTTAAAAATCGGTTATAATAAAGTGTTTGGCTATTATTTGGATGTTACCAAGTCTTATCAGGCGTTGGTGCCAGATACTTATCAACGTAAACAGACACTTGCGAACAGCGAGCGTTATATTACGGATGAATTAAAAGAAATGGAAAATAAGCTTTTAACTGCTTCAGAACGATCAAAAGCATTGGAAGTTGAGTTGTTCAAAGGAATCATCGAAATATTGCAGCATTCAGTAGAGCGTCTATTGTATGTCAGTCGTATTTTATCTACGGTTGATGTTTTTGTTTCCTTTGCAGCCATTTCAGTTGCGAATCATTTTTGCAAACCAGTTTTAACCGATAATAGCGTTAAAATTCAAGGTCTGAGACATCCCGTGATAGAGCTTCAGCACCAATTAGGCGAATTTACACCAAATGATGTTTTGTTTTCTGAAGAAGAACAAAGATTAATCATTATTACAGGCCCAAATATGTCAGGTAAAAGCACCTATTGTCGCAGTATTGCTTTGGCAGCAATTATGGTACAAATTGGCTGCTTTGTTCCTGCTGAACAGGCTGAAATGAAGGTATTTGATCGTGTTTTTGCTCGCATTGGTGCGAGTGATCATCTTGCCAGTGGCAGAAGTACGTTTATGGTTGAGATGAATGAAGTAGCAACTATTACAAGTAATGCAACCGCGAATAGTCTTATCATATTGGATGAAGTTGGTCGTGGCACAAGTACCTATGATGGTTTGGCACTTGCAACAGCGATTACACAATATATTAATAATCACATACATGCTTGTACACTTTTTGCGACACATTATCATGAATTGACAGCGCTAGAATCAGAAAAAGGCATCTGTAACTATACGGTTTCTGTCTATGAAGATGAAAAAGATATCGTTTTTCTACATAAAATCGTTCCTGGATCTGCTAGTAAAAGCTATGGCATTCATGTAGCAAAAAAAGCAGGAATTCCGTCAGCAATCACGCGGATGGCAACAAAAATTTTGAGTAATCTTGAAGCACAGGACACAAACGAAAATGAGTTCATGTTAACATGCAGTCATTCATTCAATGAGCCTGAGATTCCAAAATTGCCAGCATGGGTCGATGAATTTAAGGCACTGGATATTGAAAATATGACGTTGCGAGAGATGGCGGCTGCATTGATGGATTTTGTTGAAAAAGCTAATCAGGATCACTGAAAGGTGGTAAATGATGGGGATTATTCATGTTCTGGATGCAAGAGTTGCAAATCAAATTGCTGCCGGAGAAGTGATTGAACGGCCTTCTTCAGCAGTGAAAGAATTGGTTGAAAATGCTCTTGATGCACATTCTTCCAACATTACAGTTGAGATTGAAAATGGTGGCGTGGATCTCATAAAAGTGACTGATGATGGGGAAGGCTTCTATAAAGATGATCTTCCTCTTGCGATTGAACGTCATGCGACAAGTAAGATTACTGACTTTAATGATGTGTATCGCTTGAATACATTTGGTTTTCGAGGCGAAGCATTAGCATCAATAGCTGTTATTAGTCGGTTAAAAATTACAAGTGGAAAGTCAAACTCAGAACCTGCCTATGTATTTTCATCAGATGCTGGTGGAATGAAAGATTTGACAGTTGCTGCTCCACGCCGCGGAACTTGTATCGAGGTAAAAGATCTCTATTATAATGTTCCAGCTAGAAAAAAGTTTGTAAAATCAAATAGTCATGAAAGTGCATTGATCTATGATTTAATGTGTAAATTTGCGTTGGGATTCCCGGAAATTAATTTCACGTTTATAAATGGTAGTGATGTTGTTTTTTCTTCCAATCAACTGAATACGGTAGAAGACATTCTTCATTATATCTATGGAGAACCAGCTGAAGGTGAGATTATTCACTTCAAAAATGATGAATTTTATCAAAAACAAACCGTTGAAGCATGGTTTTTACCGACAAGTGTAACGAGAAAAAACCGAAATCATATGACCTATTTTGTGAATGAACGCTTAATAGATAGTAAAGAATTAGATCAAATCATTGATGAGGCAGTATACACTTTGGTGCCTAAAGGGCGTTTTTTAATTTGTGTTTTGAAACTGACTTTGCCAACTTTCAATATTGATGTTAATATTCATCCGTCAAAGAAAATTATTAAGTTTAAAAATATTGATGAATGGAAAAGTACGTTGATCAACCTGCTGAAGGAAGAACTTTGGCTTTCTCGTCTCAGCGTGCCATTTTCTGTTTCTCCAACAGACAGCAATTTTTGTTTACAGCAACAAACTGCAAAAAAGGTAGTTACACCACAAAAACTAAATTTTGCACATAAAGCAGCAGAAGAAGATAGAACGCCCGTTTCAACAATTGATAATTCTACTGTTAACGATGTTGAAGAAAAAATTTCTGAGGCATATTTTTCGCTTCAAATTGCAGAACCAGTGGTGGAATATGATAAGATGCCTGTTGTAGCTTCCAATAATTCATCCAATAGCGAAGCGATAAAGGCTGTTGCAGACATAAAAGAAAACAAAGATGATGACATTAAAGATCAGACATCTCTACAGCAGTCGAATTTGCCGGATCTAGAGTATATTGGGCAGTTAAATCAAACTTTCATTCTTGCACAAGATCGAGAAAATTTATATATTATAGATCAGCACACTTTACATGAGCGCATTTTGTATGAAAAATTTATGAAGGCATTTAACCAGAAAAAGATTGTTAAGCAACCTTTACTTCATCCTGTTAAAATTCATGCTTCGCCATTACAGGAAGCTGCCTTAATTCGACATATTTTTACTTTGGATAAGTTAGGATTTACTGTTGAACGTAGGGATGCTCTTTCCTATGAGATTGTCGCGGTTCCAGTCCTTTTAAGTTCTCATAATGATTTAACACTTTTATTTACAGATTTGTTGGATGATCTGCAAAAAGATGAGACCATAAATGGCCTTGCGCAGGTAAATGAAGAACGTATCATTATGGCATCTTGCAAAGCTGCAGTAAAGGCTCATTATAAACTTACAGAATCAGAAATACGTTACTTATTTGAAGAACTTTCAAAATTAGATAATCCACATACTTGTCCGCATGGTCGTCCTATTGTGATGAATATCTCCATGAATGAACTTTATTTATTTTTTAAGAGAGGATCGTTTTAATGACCAATGATAAGAAACCTCTTATTGTTATTGTTGGACCAACGGCAGTCGGTAAAACAGCCTTAAGTATTGATCTCGCTAAAGCTTTTGATGCAGAAATTATTTCTGGTGATTCTATGCAAGTTTATCGCGGTATGGACATAGGAACGGCTAAGATTACGGCTGAAGAAATGGAAAATATCCCTCATCATATGCTGGACATTCTAGATCCGAATGTTTCTTTCAATGCATTGACTTTTAAAAAAATGGCCGAATCTATGATTGATGACATTCTCGCTCGTAGCCACTATCCAATGGTTGTTGGTGGAACTGGATTATATGTTAATGGTTTGATTTATGATTATAAGTTTCAAGGTGAACGAGATGTCGAGTATCGAACAATGATATATAATGATATGGTTAAAAATCCTTCTAAAGCTCTTGAATATTATCAAAAGCTGATGGAACAACGACCGGATCTTTCTGGAATCATTTTTAAAAATGATTATTTCCGAATTTCACGAGCATTGGAAGTTGTGAAAACGGAAGGGAAAGATATTGTCAAGAATTTTGACATGTCAAAAAATTATTTTTCGCCGTACCGTTTAAGCTTAATTGGACTTACAATGGATCGTGCAACACTTTATTCAAGAATCAATCAACGTGTGGATCTCATGTTAGAGAGTGGCTTGATAGAAGAGGTTGAGGAACTACTCGATAAAGGTTATAATAAAGAGATGCAGGCGTTGAAAGCAATTGGCTATAAAGAAATCATTGCGGCTATTCAAGGCGAGATGAGTATTGATGAGGCAGTTGAATTATTAAAGAAAAATACACGTCATTTTGCAAAACGACAATTAACTTGGTTTCGACGTGACCCAAATATTAAATGGTTTGAAGTTGATAAAATGAATTATGATGAGCTGCTTCAATCAACAAAAGAGTATATTACATTTTGCCTTGGTCAAAAATAGGGGAGGTGTGAAAAAATGGCTTCAAGACAGCGCAAGAAATCTGTAAAAAAATCTTCAGCTAAAAAAAATAACAATAATGCATTTACACAACTTATCGTAGGCGTTATATTACTTGCCTTGGCATTATATTTTGTTTTTATTATTCATAAGGGTGCCTCTATTCATTCATCGCAAATTTCTAGTGAGCTGGGGTTTATCGGTGCACTTTTATATGAAGGGATTAGAACTTTAGTTGGACAATGCGAATATTTTGTGCCATTATTATTTGTTATCTTTGGTTTGCATTTCTGTGCGCCAAAGTTGAATATTAATAATAGAATTATGATTACAAGCGTCGTAATTGTTGTTTGTTTATTAGCATTTCGTCACTTGAGCATTGATCCTACTATTGCAATAGAAAAAGGTTTGGAGGGCATCGGAGGTGGCGTGATTGGCGCTGCGATTGCAATGCTTTTAGTTAGCTCTATTTCCAAAGTAGGTGCTATTATTGCTTTAACTGCAATAATAGTCCTTTCGTTATATATTTGCAGCAATGGCGCACTTGGTCGATGGATTCTGAGCTTTTTAAAGCGCTTGCACCCAGTTTTTGGAAAATGGGGGCAAAGTATAAAAAACTTTTTCACGAAATCTCAAAAAGATTCCAAAGAGGACTTGATTAGCATAAAAACTAATACGAAGAAAAAGCGTTTAAAAGAAAAGAAAACTGCAAAATCAGAAAATAAAACAAAAAAGAATAATGAAAAACCAACAGTTAATAGTGAAACAATCGCTCCGGTAATTTTTGATGAAAAAGAGGAAGACACTTTTATTGGAAATCTTGAACAAATGAATACGGAAATCATTCAAAACGATCAGTCTAATAAAGTGGAACAGTATATTTCATCTGGGGAACAAGATCGTTCGGATAAATCAATTGCGTTGCGCGGAATAGAATATACTTTGCCAACAGAAGACCTCTTAGAACCTGCCGAAAAGAAGTTTCAAGCTGACAAACGTGAAATTGAAGAAAATGCACGTTTGCTCAAGGAAACATTAAATGATTTTGGTGTAAAAGGTGAGATAAATAATGTTAATGTGGGTCCAACAATAACCCAGTATGAGTTTAAGCCTGCTGCCGGTGTTCGTGTAACAAAAATTGTTAATCTTGCTGATGACTTGGCATTAAGTTTGGCTGCTAGTGATATTCGAATTGAAGCGCCAATTCCAAATAAAAGTGCAGTAGGTATTGAAGTGCCGAATTCCCATCGTCGTACGGTCAAATTCAAAGAAGTGATTGGCAGTGAAGCATTTCAAAAGGCAGAATCTAAGCTCTCATTTGCGTTAGGCAAAGATATTAGTGGTCATGCAATGGTTGCTGATTTAGCTAAGATGCCACATCTTTTGATTGCAGGGGCCACTGGTGCAGGAAAAAGCGTGTGCTTAAATGCTTTAATTACGAGTATTCTGTTCAAGGCCAAGCCAAATGAAGTTAAGTTTATTTTGGTTGATCCAAAGAAAGTAGAATTATCACATTATGCGAATATCCCCCATCTTTTATCTCCTGTTGTGACGGATGTCAAGAAAGCAGCGGCAACGTTAAAATGGGTTGTGAAGGAAATGGAACGGCGCTATGATGTTTTTGCTGAAACAGGATCACGAGATCTTGTGACATATAATCAAAAATATATTAAAGCAGAGGCTTTGAACGAATCAGATCATCCATATGAATTTCTGCCACAAATTGTTGTTATTATTGACGAGTTAGCGGATTTGATGATGATTGCGCCAGCAGATGTGGAAGATTCTATTTGTCGATTGGCACAGTTGGCTCGTGCTGCAGGAATTCATTTGGTTATCGCAACGCAACGTCCATCTGTTGATATTATTACTGGTTTGATTAAGGCAAATATTCCATCACGTATTGCATTTGCTGTTTCCTCACAAATTGATTCACGTACAATATTAGATATGGGTGGCGCAGAGAAACTATTGGGATATGGCGATATGTTGTATTTCCCACGTGGATATGCAAAACCGGTTCGCATACAAGGGGTTTATGTTACAGATGAAGAAATTGCCTCGATTATTTCTTATGTAAAACGTCAAGCAGCACCCGTATTTGATCAGGCAATGGATGAAAGTGTTGACGCACTTATGAGTGGTGAATCTTTTGCAGATTTTGGAGAAGAACGTCCAGTTCACGATAAACTGTTAGGAGATGCTTGTCGCTTCTTTATTGAAAATGGTAACGCGAGTATTTCGATGCTGCAGCGTCACTTTCGAATCGGTTACACCCGGGCGGCGCGAATTATTGATGAACTTGAGGAACTTGGTTTTGTAGGACCTTATGAAGGAAGTAAGGCTAGAAAAATTAATATTGGGCTAGAAGAATGTGAAGCATATTTTAATGAAGGCGAAGAAAAAGAATGAAAAAAAAGATTTGTTTTGTAACACTGGGGTGTGCCAAAAATACGGTATATTCTGAATACATGATGGGCTTGGTTGCTGATAGTAACTATAGTCTTGTGCAAGACCCTGCTGAAGCGAATGTTATTGTGGTCAATACATGTGGTTTTATTACAGCAGCAAAGGAAGAGACCATCAATACAATTTTAGAGCTGAATGATTTTAAAGAAAATGGACAATGTGAATATCTTGTTGCTATTGGTTGCATGGTTCAGAAATATGCTTCTGAGATGGAGGCAGCGTTGCCAGAACTAGATCTATTGCTAGGAAGTACTGCGTATGATACCATACTGGCGCATATTGATAGCTTATATAAAAAGGAGCAAAATGAGCTCGAGAAGAGTTCGATTGATACGCACTGGCATCTTCCGAACGTTATTGAAAGAAATGGTCGCGTGCTTTCTACTCCAGGGTATTACGCCTATCTTACAATAGCTGAAGGATGCGATAATCGTTGTACATTTTGTGCGATACCAGAAATGCAAGGACCTTATCGAAGCCGTACAATGGAAGATATACTAGAAGAGGCAAATATGCTTGCTTCTCGTGGTGTAAAAGAAGTGATTGTAATTGCTCAAGATATTACAACCTATGGTATTGATAATTATGGTCGCTTCGCACTTCCTGAGTTGCTGCATGCGCTATGTGAGATTTCAGATCTGGAGTGGATTCGCCTACTGTATGCTTATCCAAATCATCTAAGTGATGAGCTGATTGATGTTATCGCTCAAGAAGAGAAAGTATGCAAATATATTGATATGCCTCTTCAACATGCAGATGATGGTATTCTTAGGGCTATGAATCGAAAAATTGATCAAGCACAAATTCGGTGTCTTATTTCAAAGATGCGTGAACGTATTCCTGGTCTTATGATTCGATCTACTTTTATTGTAGGATTTCCTGGAGAAACAGAAGAAGCTTATGGCAATCTATTGAATTTCCTGGAAGAAATGAAACTGGATAGAGTTGGTGTTTTTCCATACTCACAAGAGGAGAATACTCCGGCAGGTCGTATGCCAGATCAACTAGATGAAAATCTCAAAGAAGAGCGTGCACAAAACCTTATGGATGTCCAATTTGATATTATGTTTGACAAACATCGTAAACTTATCGGAGAAAGTCGTCGTGTATTGATTGATGATATTGAAGATGGGATGTTGCTTTGTCGCAGTTATTCCGAAGCTCCAGACATTGATCCATATATCATTGTTCCAATCGAAGAAGTATCTGATTATGAAATTGGGCAAATGCTCGATGTTATTATTAGCGACGTTCATGAATATGATTTAATAGGGAGTCTTGCAGAATGAACATTCCAAACCAACTTACGACCTTACGTGTAATATTAATTCCAGTGTTTATGTTTTTCTTTACATCAGATATAACAGCGAACAATATTATTGCAGCAATCGTTTTTATTGTTGCGTCACTGACCGATTTTTTGGATGGTCATTTGGCTCGTAAGTGGAACTTGGTAACCAATTTTGGCAAAATCATGGATCCGTTTGCAGATAAATTGTTGGTATTGACGGCATTAATTTATCTTGCAATTTCTGGTACCATTCCTGGTTGGCCAGTTATCATTATTATTGGTCGAGAATTACTTGTAACAAGCTTGCGTGCATTGGCGGCTGATAATGGGATCATTTTAGCGGCACGAAATTTAGGGAAATTTAAAACAGTCTCTCAAATGTTTGCAATAATATTTTTGATTTTAGGTTGGCAGATTATTGGGTTGATATTACTCTATATCGCTGTAGCATTAACGATTATTTCATTGATAGACTACCTCATTCAGTTGAGTAAAAGTATTAAATTTAATTGAGGGCAGATGCTATGCATGATACTGAGCAGTTTGAGAAAATACCCTTTGGTGTAGTCAATGACTACACCAATCTTTTTCATACTCCAGAAAACGATAAATTTTTACATCAATTAATGATGCGTGCAAAAAAAGAACATGTTTCTGTGGTGACACCTAATGTTGCTCATTTATTAGAAATGTTAGTGACTATTCATCAACCTAGATGTATACTGGAACTTGGCACAGCCTTTGGTGTTTCAGCATATCATATATTAAAAGGATTGCAATCACCCGCTAGGTTCATAACTATTGATTTGATAAATGAACGCCAGGAAGTTGCAAAAAAATTTTTATATGATGAGGGTATGGGAGAACATCAAATCATTTTTAAATGTGAAGATTTTAGAGAAGAAAATTATTTTTCAAAACTTGCAGCAGAATATGGTCTATTTGATTTTGTATTTATTGATGCTGCAAAGGGACAGTATTCGTTAATTTTGGATACCTTAATGTCTTTAACAACATCTAATGCGGTGATTGTATTTGATAATATTTTTCTTAATGGATGGATTGTAGAAAATTCATACCCTAATCATCGACAGAAAACAGCTTTTCTTAGAATGAAACAATTTTTGCAGGATGTTAAAGAGGATAAAAGATTTGTAAATACACTTCTATCATTTGATGATGGGGTATTGGTATTGGTAAAGAAATAGGAGCGAAGCAATGAGACAAAAGATTGAATTACTGGCACCGGCAGGTAATTTTGAGAAATTGAAATTTGCTTTACATTATGGAGCGGATGCAGTTTATTGTTCAGGCAAGGCTTTTGGTTTGCGTGCATTTGCCGGAAATTTTTCAAATGATGAATTGGCCGAAGCGGTTCGTTACACGCATCATAAAGGAAAAAAGATTTACATAACTTTAAATGCATATCCTCATAATACTGAATTAGAAGGTATTGAAGAATATCTTTCTTTCTTAGAACAAATTCAGCCAGATGCGCTTTTAATCGCTGATCCTGGTGTTTACGGGATCGCGCAGGAAATGGGAATTACCGTGCCGGTACATATTAGTACGCAAGCAACAGTTGTAAATTGGGCTGGCGTACATTTTTGGGAGACTCAGCCAAATGTTGAGCGTGTTGTATTAGCCCGTGAACTTTCACTTGATGAAATTTCAACCATTGCCAAAAAAACAAAAGCGGAATTAGAAATTTTTGTTCATGGTGCTATGTGCATGTCATATTCTGGTCGGTGTCTTTTAAGCAACTATATGACTGGACGTGACGCTAATAAAGGTGAATGTGCGCAGCCATGTCGTTGGAATTATGCCATCGTGGAAGAGAAACGACCGGGGATATATTATCCCATTGAAGAGGATGAGCATGGATCCTATATTTTCAATTCTCTTGACTTGTGTACATTGG
>CALJRU010000067.1 GCA_937976375.1 uncultured Peptococcaceae bacterium
TGTAGCGTCGCTAGCTTTTGCTAGACAAATTGTAGCGTCGCTAGCTTTTGCTAGACAAATTGTAGCGTCGCTAGCTTTTGCTAGACAAATTGCAGCATTGCTAGCTTTCGCTAGAAAAATTGCAGCATCGCTGGACAGCCTGGCGTTTGCACAAGCAAACGGAACATGTTTTACCATCGTGCCTGCTGCCTGCAACGCATTTCCCCCCTTCATCCTCACCGCCTGCCAAACAATGCCAGCCTGCCCTCCTGGCCATCACCAGAGGATAAGGCCCCGCCTCCGTGGTGCAGCGGCAGCTGCACACACCCGCCCCAGCAAAGCGCAGCCAGGCGTCAACAATAGAGAGATATATAGATCCTTTGCTTTTACCTTCGCCTTATCCTTAACCTTATCCTTAACTTTATCCTTTACCCTTACCTTTGCCTTATCCTTAGCTTGATTCGCTTGCAAATTTCAAGCATCGCTTGGATTCGCTTGCATTCGCTTGCAAATTTCAAGCATCGCTTGGATGCGCTTGCGTTCGCTTGCAAGTTTCAAGCATCGCTTGCATTCGCTTGCGTTTGCTTGCAAGTTTCAAGCGTCGCTTGGATTCGCTTGGATTTGCTTGCAAGTTTCAAGCGTCGCTTGGATTCGCTTGCGTTCGCTTGCAAATTTCAAGCGTCGCTTGGATGCGCTTGCGTTCGCTTGCAAGTTTCAAGCGTCGCTTGGATTCGCTTGGATTCGCTTGCAAGTTTCAAGCATCGCTTGGATTCGCTTGGATTCGCTTGCAAGTTTCAAGCATCGCTTTTTCGCCATGATTGTTGCTGCATCGAAAACAGCCATGGCGCCTCCCTCACCAACAAAAAAACACCCTGCACACCGTTAAACGATGTGCAGGGTGAATGGTTACAGGTCCCGACAGCCAGAAAGCCTGCCGGTGTCTGTCAATCGGTCGCAAAGCTGCGTGACAGATCTGCGTGTGTGCTGAGCGTGTCAGAAAGGACCCGTTATGATTATGTCAGATACCGCTCGAGCACCGCGGCCACTTGTGCTCTTGTGGAGAGGCCTTGTGGCTGAAAGGTGCTGTCCTCATAGCCGCCGAGCAAGCCACTGCCAACTGCCCATTCAACAGAATCCTTCGCCCAGTCGCTGACGCTTGCGGCGTCGCTGTAGTGGGCGAGGCTGCCGCTGGCGGTGACGTCGAGGCCTTTATATTCTGCGTAATTCCGCAGGATGGCGGCCATTTGCTCGCGGGTGATGGCGGCGTTTGGCTGGAAGGTGCCGTCGTCAAAGCCGTTGACCACGCCGACGCTGGCTGCCCAGTTCACAGCCTGGGCGTACCAGTCGCCGTCAGCCACGTCGGTGAAGTCACTGCCGCTGGCTTGCGGGCTGCCTTCCAGGCGATGGAGCACGGCCACGAGCATGGCGCGGCTGAGGCTGGTGTTTGGCTCAAAGGTCGTCGCCGAGGTGCCGGTCATCAGCCCCTGGCTGTAGGCAAATCCGACCGACCCATAAAACCAGTCGCCCGCGCTCACGTCAGTGAATGGCAAAGTGCCAGAGAGCACGCTCAACGTGGTGTCTTCTTCAAAAACATAGCTTGTTGGATCAATAACAGTGTTGTTGCCATCAACCACCACCTCGCCGTCAGCAAGACTTGGGAGCTCGTCAACAGGCAGCATGCTGCCTTTTTCCAGGTACCAGGTCGTGATCTGCGCGTGATGCACCAAGCGTACCCGCACCGGCACCGACAAGCTGTCTTCAAAAGCCAGCAGATCCGGCATCGCAGACGCCTGCCCCCAAGCCGGCGCGTCCTGCCCCTGATTCAGCAGCCAGGCCACTTCACCCGACGCATATTGCGCGGAGGCCTTGGCGTCAATGCTGCGCTCGTCACTCCACTCGGTGGCGTTGCCAACGCCACCCTCGCAGGTCGTGTCAAGCCAGTAACTGTCTGTCAATTTGTACGAATTATTCCCGCAAAGCCCGCCGACAAACGCATTGTCTTCGCCGCTGACGAGGCCATCGTTGCTGCAATGAGCGATGCTGTTTTCGTTCCAGCCACAAATCCCACCAACGGCTGCAGCCTCAAACGTCGCGCTGACAGGGGCGCTGTTGCGGCAGTTTTCAATAGAGGTAGAACTTGAACCCATAAATTGATAGCCGCAGATCCCACCGGTATTTTCGATGTGGGAGCCGGTATTGACCACCGCGCCATTGTTGATGCAGTATGTCACGGTGCCATTGTTGTTGCCGCCGCAGATGCCGCCGAGGGAGAACGATCCGGTGGAACGAATCACACCCTCATTGACGCACTCGCTGATGATACCCTCGTTAAGGCCGCAGATGCCGCCAATTTGCAGGCTGTAGCCGGCCACACTGCTGCTATTGACGCAGCCAGTGATGGTGCCCTCGTTCATCCCACAAAAGGCGCCAATGTTCGAATCGCCCCAGGAAATGAAACTGTCCGCAAGGGTCAGATCTTTCAGCACGCCGGTTTCGCCAATTATGCTGAATAGGCCAACATAACTGTCGGTGCTGTCAATAACCATCCCGCGGATGCTGAAGCCAGCACCGTCAAAGGTACCGGTGAATCCAGGCCCGTCAAAGCCGCCGCCCATCGGTGTCCATTGGGTGTAGGCACTGCTCTCGCCGTTGAGCGCGCCGTTTTCATCCAACACATTCTCGTTGATCATGATGTCTGCGGTCAGCACCGCGCAGGCGTCAACATCACCGCCATTGACCTGCTCCGCGAACCAGTAAAGGTCGTCTGCATCAGCAATTTGATAAGGCGACGCAGCGCTGCCGTCACCAGCCGGCGCCGCCCAAGCCACAGTTGGTCCAAGCAGCACGGCGCCGCAAAGCAGGGCCAGAATGAGCAGGCCTTGAAAAAATCGTCGTTTCATGGTTGTTTCCTCCTTTTATGTCGTCATTGTTCCTTCGCCGTCAGTCAGGGGCTGCCCCCTTTCTTAAACACAGCAAAATATTATTATTCTTCATTATACCAAAGAAAAAAACGCCTGGGTATCACTCTTTTTGAGGCCAAAAAGTATGAGTGCCGCGCAAAGCCAGTCTGGGCGCGGCTTTGCACGGACAGCTGCTGACAAAATTTTTTTAATTTTTTTGCAGTACGGTGCTTTTTGCTCCTAACACAGGGCGAACAGGCTGTGCCAGCGCCGACTGTAAAAGCCCGAAAGAAAACAGCAGCGTCTCTCCCGCTGCTGTTTTTCTTTTGCACACAAAAAACGACGGCCCCGGAGGACCGTCGTTTTCTATTGTATTGTTTTGTCAGAACCCGCTGGCGCTCAGCGCAGCATGTAGCGTTCGAGGTCTTTGCGATATTGTATGCCGAGCTTGCGAAAGGCCTTGGAAAGGTGGCTTTTGACAGTGTACAGCGACAGACTCAGGTGGTCGGCGATTTCCTGGTTGGTCCAGCCGTGGGTGGCGAGCATGCAGATGGAAAATTCGGTGGTGCTGAGGTTGTCGGCCACGTCTTCGCCAGTGATGGGGTTGTGCACCTGGCGCCAGCCGGCGGAAAAGCGATAGGTGATGTCGATGATGCGCTTGAAGTCGTCGGGCCAGCGCGGCTTGATGACGGCTTCGAGCATGCCGCCGAGCAGGCCGTGGTGCTCGCCAAAGCCTTCGATGAGGTCGTCGGGCTGGGCGATGTTCCAGGCGGCGAGCAGGTGGTGTTCGGCCAGGGGCAGGTTCTTCAGGGTGACGGCGTTCATCACCGCGACAAGGTGCAGGTAAATGGCCGGGATGGGGTAGGTGTCTGGCTCAATGGAAAGGGCCGTTTCCACGATGCCAAGGCTCTTGGCGTGGTCGCCTTGGAGGTAGGTGTGGTGTGCCTGCACATAGAGGGCGAACTGGCGCAGCCCAGGCGGCAGGTGGCGCAGGGTGTCGCGGAGGTCGTCGGCGCCAGCCAGCGGCGGCAGATGCAGCAGCACAGCTGCCGTGGTGACGATAAAGACAGCGGCGGCGTGCAGCCCAGGCGAGGCGGCGACGGCAGGATCGTCGAGGCTGGCGCGCACCTGTTCCAGGGCGCGGCGCACGCGATGGGGCTGACCTAGGGTGAGGTTGGCGTAGGCGTAGATCAGGCAGGCCGACAGGCGCAGCGCCGCATCGGGATGGGAAAGATACAGCTCGGCGGCGCAGGCAGCTTCTTCGGCATGGCCGCTGAAATAGTAAAATTCGGCCAGGGCAATGTTGCGCAGGTGCTCGTCGGCGATGGCTTCGACGGTGTCGAGGCAGTGGCCTGGGACAAAGGCGGTGTTCATCAATGGCATGGGCAGGTGGGCAGTGTGCGGCGGCGGCGTTGTGTCGGCAGGAATGTACCAGCCGTCGGCGCGCTTGACAGCGCCGGGCAGGCGCCCGCTTTGGCAGAGACGCACGAGCCAGTCCGTAGCGCAGTGCCATTGGGCTGCTGCCTGCTGCACAGTGATGTAAGCCATGATGATGTCCTCCTCTACGTGATGTTTGCCTCTATTATATCCTTTTTTGAGAACAGGCGCAAACGCTCTGCCCGCTCCACCACGAAAAAAACACCCCCGCGCTGGCGAGGGTGTTGGGTGATGCGATTAGAGTTTGAAGTAGTTGACACCGTTTTGGAAGATCGGCTGGATCTTGTTGCCTGGAATGTTCTTGGCGATGTTGGTGCCAACGCGTTCGCTGTGGCCCATTTTGCCGAGGATGCGGCCGTCTGGGCTGGTGAGCCCTTCGATGGCAGCATAGGACCCGTTGATGTTGTATGGCATGTCGAGGCGGGTGTTGCCGTCCATGTCGACATACTGGGTGACCACCTGGTTGTTGGCAAAGAGGCCTTTGAGGGTGTCTTCACCGGCAACGAAGCGCCCTTCCCCATGTGAGAATGGGATTTGATAGGTGGTGCCAACGTCCATGCCGGCCAGCCATGGGGACTGGTTGCTCATGAGCTTGGTGAGGGCGTATTTGGACTGATGGCGGCCGATGGTGTTGAAGGTCAGGGTGCAGTCGTTTTCGGTTGGGTCGATGATCTTGCCGTATGGCAGGAGGCCGAGTTTCACCAGGGCCTGGAAGCCGTTGCAGATGCCGAGCATGAGGCCGTCGTTAACGGTGAGCAGGCGTTCGATAGCTTCTTTGAGGCGTTCGTTGCGGAAGAAGGCCGCAATGTACTTGCCGGAGCCGTCTGGTTCGTCCCCGAAGGAGAAGCCGCCTGGCAGCACGAGCATTTGCGCGTCGCGCAGGGCTTTTTCCATGGCATCGATGGAAGCTTGCAGGCGTTCGGTGGTGAGGTTGCCGATGACGATCGGTTCTACCTTGGCGCCGGCGCGTTCGAGGATGCGGGCGGTGTCGTATTCGCAGTTGGTGCCTGGGAATACGGCGAGAACGGCCTTTGGTGCACCGTCGAGCTTGCCGTTAAAATGGTACGTTTTAGCTTCTTTGGTGACCTGAGCGGTGTCTGGGGTGCCCTGGTAGTCGTTGTCGGAGACGGTTGGGTAGATGTCTTCGAGGGCATCATTGTAGGCGCTGTCCATGGTCTGGAGGTCAACGGTGGCATCCGGCCAGGTGAAGGTGAAGCTGGTGGAGACGGTGCCGAGCAGGGTGGTGTCCATGTCGATGTCGTCGGCCAGTTCAAGCACGAGGGTGCCGACAGCTGGCTGGAACAGGGACTGGAAGTCGCCGTCCTTGGCGAAGGTGACACCGAGATGGTTGCCGATGGCCATTTTGTAGAGGCCTTCCATCACGCCGCCTTGGCCAACGCTCCAAGCGGCAACGATTTTGCCGGCTTTGATGGCATCCTGGATGGTGTTGTAGAAGGTTTTGAAGGCGGCGCCGTCGACGCGGCCGTCGTCTTTGCGGGCCACAGACACGGTGACGATCTGATGGCCGGCTTCTTTGAATTCAGGGCTGATGACGCGGTCGGCTTCGGAAATGGTGGTGGCGAAGCTGATCAGCGTTGGTGGCACGTCCATGTCTTCGAAGGAGCCGCTCATGGAGTCCTTGCCGCCGATGGCAGGGAGCTCGAGGTCACGCTGCGCAGCCAAAGCGCCGAGCAGGGCTTTGAATGGCTGGCCCCAGCGGGCAGGATCGTTCTTGATGCTGTGGAAGTATTCCTGCATGGAGAGATAGACGTCGTCGGTCATGGTGCCAGTGGAAATGAGCTTCATGATGGATTCGAGGACGGAATGGTAAGCGCCCCAGAACTGGTTGGTGCTCATGGCATCTGGTGAGAAGCCGTAGGCAAACATGCTGACGGTGTTGGTTTCGCCTTTAAGCACAGGAATCTTGGCCACCATGGTTTGAATTGGGGTGGCCTGGTATTTGCCGCCGAGTGGGAACAGCACGGTGCCAGCGCCGATGGTGGAGTCGAATTGTTCCACGAGGCCGGCTTTGGAGCAGACGTTGAGCCCAGCGAGGTGCTGTTTCATGGCTTCGGCCTTGTCTTCTGGCACGGTGACGGTCTGGTTGGCGGCAGCGTCCTTGGTGGCGACAACCGTGGCTTCCTTGCGGGCGCCGGCAGAGTCGACAAAGGTGCGCGCCAGGTCAACGATGTGCTGACCGCGGTATTCGATGATCATGCGGCCGGTGTCGGTGACGTCGGCCACGTTGGTGCATTCGAGGTTTTCTTCGTAGGCCATGGCCTGGAAGGCTTCCCAGTTTTCCTTGGCAATGACGCAGGCCATGCGTTCCTGAGATTCGGAGATGGCCAGCTCGGTGCCAGTGAGGCCTTCGTATTTCTTAGGCACACGGTCGAGGTAGATGTGCAGGCTGTCGGCCAATTCACCGATGGCAACGGAAACGCCGCCTGCGCCGAAGTCGTTGCAGCGCTTGATCATGCGGGCAATTTCCGGACGGCGGAACAGGCGC
>CALJRU010000068.1 GCA_937976375.1 uncultured Peptococcaceae bacterium
AGCGCATGACTGTTAATCATGATGTCACTGGTTCGAGCCCAGTTCGGGGAGCCTTAAAAGACAGGAAGCAATTCCTGTCTTTTTTTGTTATACTTATTATAGAGTGAACTGCAATATAAAAATGTTGCCACCATGTTGTACGAATGGTGTCGGTGAATTTTCATACATAAAGGAGTGTTGAACGATGTTGGTTGTTGATTGTTGCATACGCGGTGATGAATCCTGGACTAGAAAATATTACCAATCGTTTCTTGAAAAAAATCATATTAAGAATGCGGATGTCATAGATCTCCAGCATATGGCGATGGTGCCCATTGATGCAGCTTATTTACAGCACCGCGATGCATTGCGTTATGCTGGCCGTTTCGATGACCCATTTTTTCAATTGGCACGGCAATTTCGCGATGCCAATGAAATTTTGATCGCTGCGCCTTACTGGGATCTTGCTTTTCCAGCTTTGCTGAAAGTTTATCTGGAACATGTTGCTGTTTGCGACCTCACTTTTGGCTATGATGCTTCCGGCAAGAACATTGGATACTGCAAGGCCGACCGTCTGCTTTATTTTTCCAGCTGTGGCGGCTATATTGAAGGTGAAAATCTGGGCTTTTCATATATTAAAGCCTTCGCTCAAATGCTTGGTATTGAAAACTGCCAAAGCTATACGCTGGAGGGAATGGATATTGATCCAAGCCTGAGGCAGTCGATCTTTGATCAGGCCATTCAAAAATTCTAAAATGGTTGTCCGGCGTTCAGCCGCGGCTCATATTACGCTATGATTGGAGGCTGATTTTTGAATGATTATGGATGCAAATTTTTGGATTCTTGATTGGATTCAACAGCATTTGCGTTCGCCTTTTGGAGATGCTGTCGTGCCGCTGATTACTTCCCTAGGAAATGCGGGTATTTTATGGATCCTCATTGGTCTTGTACTGTTGACGCGGCGATCTTGGAGAAAAACAGGCGTTGTACTGTTGCTTGCACTTCTTATTGAAGCATTCTTTTGTAATATTGTATTGAAAAACTTGGTGGCCATGCCGCGGCCATTTACGCTTCACGAGAATGTACAACTCCTCATACCGGCGCCGCATGATTATTCTTTCCCTTCGGGCCACACCGGTGCAGCCTTTGCATCTGCCGCTGCATTGTATTTTTCCCGAGCAAGGTACTGGATTGTGGTGTTTGTTTTGGCAGTATTGATCGCTTTCTCAAGATTATATTTGTACGTGCATTTTCCAACAGACGTTTTGGGCGGCATTGTCTTAGGTATAGCCAGTGCATGGCTGGCTGAACAATGCGTGTCGGCGATAGGACGTCGGCATTTTAAACAGAAGGATTGATGGTCCTTCTGTTTTTTTATATTTATTGTAAACCTTATATTTTAAATAGTTGACAATAGCCGCAGCGTGTGAGATACTCTTTCTAACCCAAATGTGGGATAAAAAGTTTTCTTTGATTCAAATCGAAATGAGGGGAACAGGACGATTGGAATCAAAAAAGATCTGAGGGAGATGGACAATGAAGAGAAACAAAACAAGGGATTTACTGCTGTGCGCTTTATTTGCTGCTTTGATTGCAGTGGGGGCTTTCATACGGGTGCCGATTCCTGTGCTTCCGTTTACGCTGCAATTTTTATTTACGATGTTGGCAGGCATTTTGCTCGGCGGCCGCTTGGGCGCGCTTTCGGTTTGCGTGTATATGGCTATGGGGCTTATTGGTCTTCCTGTTTTTACGGAAGGTGGTGGCATCATGTACATTTTTAAACCGAGTTTTGGCTATATCATCGGGTTTGCTGTGGCATCGTATGTGACAGGCATGTTGGTACAGCGTGCAGAGACGCCGAGCTTTAAGCGACTGATTTCGGCAAACTTTGTTGGTTTGGTGATCGTTTATGCGTTTGGCATGGTGTATTATTTTTGCATGAGCAATTTCTATCTGGGCAATCCGATCGGCTTGTATCCATTGTTTTTGTATTGCTTCGTGCTCGCTGTTCCGGGCGATATTGTGTTGTGTATCATTGGGGCCGTGATTGGCAAACGGTTGATCCCAATGATGAAGATGAATGGCATAAGGCCGCGATGACGAAAGGTGAACGTTTATGAGAAAAGGTTTGTTTGTCACAGGGACAGGTACAGACGTCGGAAAAACATACGTTACAGGCTTGTTGGTGAAAACGCTGCAGAATTGTGGCGCGCATTCGGCGTATTTCAAGGCAGCCATGAGCGGCAATGAGAGAGATGCTCGCGGCCAGCTGGTGCCAGGAGACGCTTTGTATGTTAAAGAACAATCAGGCATTGATCAGCCGCTTGATTCAATGTGCCCGTATCTCTACGAAGCCGCAGTTTCCCCACATTTGGCGTCGATGCTGGAGGGCAACCCTTTGGTGTTGAGTCATGTGCTGCGCCGCTACGATGCGTTGTGCACCAGCTATGATTATGTGACGCTTGAAGGTGCAGGTGGCATTGTCTGTCCCCTGCGTTTTGACGATCAGAAGATTTTGCAGGAAGATTTTATCAAGGCACGTCCGATGAATGTGGTGTTGGTGGCCGATGCAGGGCTCGGCACCATTAACGCAGTTGTGCTGAGTGTGGAATATATGAAAACACGAGACATTTCGGTGAAAGGCATTATTTTTAATCGCTTTGAACCTGGGAATAGGCTTCATGAGGACAATGTGAAGATGTGTGAATGTTTGACTGGTGTTCCCACCCTTGCCTGCGTCAAAGAAGGCGACACCACGCTGGCGATGTCTTGTGACACGTTGGCCATGTTGTATGAGTGAGGGGGATGGCGATGATCTGGTATCCTTACACACAAATGAAAACGATGAAAACACCCTACAAGATTGAAAAAGCCCAAGGCGTGTATTTGTACACACAAGATCAAAGGTTGATCGATTCAACGTCGTCATGGTGGAGCGTGATTCATGGGTACAACCACCCAGCCCTGAACCAGGCGATTGAAAAACAGCTGGCATCTTTCGCACATGTAATGCTGGGCGGAGTGACGCACGATGCGGTTGAATCGCTGTCGGATCAATTGCAGGCGTGGCTCCCGGGCGATCTTGATTACTGCTTCTTTTCAGATTCAGGCAGCGTAGCGGTAGAGGTGGCCTTAAAAATGGCCCTTCAATATTATCTCAATCGTGGAGAGACGCAGCGAACGACGGTGCTGGCGCTGGAACACGCCTATCATGGTGATACCTTTAAGACCATGGAAGTTGGCGACGATGACGATTACCACTTTATTTTGAAAGCCTCCAATACGCACAGAGATGTGATTCATATTCCGACCACCTTGGATGCCTTGGAACAGGCTTTCGCAGAACATCATTCACATTTGAATTGCCTGATTGTCGAGCCGCTGCTGCAAGGCGCCGGCGGCATGCGCATGTATGATGTGTCGTTTTTGAAACGTGCGAGAGAATTGTGCGATCAATACGGCGTGTTGTTGATTTTCGATGAAGTGGCGACAGGCTTTGGACGCACGGGCCATCGTTTTGTGGCAGACTTGGTGCTGCCGGATATTCTTGTGCTGGGAAAAGCGATGACGGGTGGCTACATTGGCCATGCAGCGACCATCGCCAATCATAAGGTGTACGATGGCTTTTACAGCGACGATGCTGCCCATGCATTGATGCACGGGCCAACCTTTATGGGCAATGCTTTGGCTTGCCGTGTTGCGCTGGCCTCCATCGACTTGTTCGAGACGCAAAACTACATGGACAAAATCAAAAAAATCGAAGCCATCACAAGGCGGGAAATATCCGGGTTTGATGACCCACGCATTAAAGAGATTCGCATCATGGGCGGCTGTGTTTGCGTGGAAGTGTACGATGCCAGAACCCTCGACGGTTATCAGACCTTTGCCTATCAGCATGGTGTGTTTGCGCGCCCGTTTTTGAACTATCTTTACGCGATGGTTCCTTATGTCATCGAAGAAGAAGCGCTCATCAACGTGCTGGCTACCATGAAAGCATGGTTTCAAAAGTAGATTAAAAGGATGCCCCGTTATGCAGGGCATCCTTTTTGTATGCGCTCACCATTTAACATGCGTGCAGCGTTTCCAGTCGTTCAACTTTTGTCGATTCTTGTTGACCAATGCGCCATTGAGATGTGGACCGTGATCACGTATCTTATAAATAGGAGGTGGGAAAAATGACGAACCTGCAGATTTCTCAAAATATTATTCGCTTGCGACGCGAACAACATGTGACGCAGGAGCAATTGGCGGAACATGTTGGCGTGACCAAAGGGGCTGTGTCAAAATGGGAAAACGGCACGACACTGCCCGATGTTTCAACCTTGCCGTTGTTGGCGGCATTTTTCGATGTGAGTATCGATGCGTTGCTGGGCTATGCGCCTGTTTTGTCTGCCAAACAGATTCAGGCATATTATAGAGCCTTTGCCAAAGCTTTTTCAGAGCGTCCTTTCGCGGAGGTATTGGCTGAGGTGCAATCCCTTGTTAAGACCTACTACTCTTGCTGGCCGCTGCTCTATCAAATGAGCCTTCTGCTGCTGAATCACGTTCCTTTGGCCAAAGAACCGTTTGCGCAGCAGCAAACATTAAGCTACATGGAAAGATTGCTAGAGCGCGTGCTGGCGCAGAGTGATGACGCAGCATTAAAGAGCGATGCCCGTGTGTTGGAGAGCATGATTTGGCTGCAGCAGGGAAAGGTTGACGAAGCCATCCATACTTTGGAAGTTATTGCAGATCCCATGCGGCTGACGCAGCAAAGTGATGGGCTGCTGGTGCAGGCCTATATGATGAAAGGCGATTTGATGCAAGCAGATCGTCATACACAATTTAGAATGTATTTGGCATTGCAGACGTTACTGGGTCGAGCCGTGAACGATATGACCATTCATGCCGCAGACCATGAACGTCTGCGCACAACAACAGCGCGTATTTCTGCTGTCATAGAGGCTTATGATTTGCTGCACTTGAATCCCAATGGCGTTGCTCAATTTAGTTATCAAGCGGCGATTGTTGCCCTTGGGCAGGGCTTGCAGCAAGAAACCTATCAGCAGTTGGAAGTTTTCGTCACGGCAATGGAAGTGCTCTTTGCAAAAGATGGTTTCCGCTTGCATGGAGATGATTATTTTAACTTGCTGGATGATTGGATTAAACAGCTCGATCAAGGCGAGAATGCGCCGCGCGACCGAGACACCGTGCGTCAAGATGTGCTGCAGCATTTTGAACAGCCGTTCGCAGCGATCGCTGATGCTCCGGAATTCCGCCGCCTGCAAACAAAATTAAAGGCGGTGTTGGGATGACGTTTCAAGAATGGCTGCCGTTTTTGATTCCATTGGCGATTGTTGAATCTTTATCGGTGGTCTTTTATGGAGGACTTTATAAGAAAAGCTAGATTGTTAATCAACAATCTAGCTTTTCTATTTCAAATGATTGATAGATATTACATGACTTTAATCAACGAAAAAAGGGCTTCTTGTTGCTCTTTAGTGAGCTTGTCCCACTGTTCCAATAGCGCGCGTTGTGACTCTGAAAGTGCTACTGGTGCATCTCCTTCGGCAAAAAGTTGAGAAAGCGTAATGCCGAATGCCTGACAGATTTTTTCAAGCGAGGGTACTGTAGGCACCAGGTTTTTGCGATACCACGATGAAATGGTAGATTGTGGAAGTCCGGAACGCTCAGCCAATTGATATTCTGTCCATCCACGCTCCTCACGATAGCTGGATATTGCAGCTAAAATATTTTTCAAAGCAATCACCTTAATACTTGTGTTTTTCGTTAATTATAATTCGATAGATTGTTGAATAATAATCATTTATGTCGTATAATTTTAACGAAAAGATGAAGCAGTGCTAAAATCCCTAGGTGTGGTTTTTAGACTGTATGAAAGAAGTAGTTGACAAAGGGGAGAAAAGCATGGAATTTAAGAAAAATGATAAAGAACCAATCGTAACGGAAGTAGAACCGGTCACAGAGACAAAACAAGATTCAAACAATGAAACGACAAGTAAGGGTGGGTGTTCAAAACTTCTTGCCAAATGGATCGCTTTCATTATTGTGGGCTTTATTGTATTTGGACCTAATATTTTTTCTGATTCGGATACACAAGAAAATAAAGAAAGCATGGAGGAACATTATTTTTCTGTGGCAGAGCAGTTAGTGAGTGAAAATTTGAAATCTCCATCTACAGCTTTGTATAGTGAGGAAGAAATTGTTGAAGAAGATGATTATGGAAGAGTGCTTGTTCGACTTGCTGTGGATGCAGAAAATGGTTTTGGCGCAACCATTAGAAATTATGCAGCGGTTGTTATAGTGGATTATGATGAAGACGAAGAAACTTTTAAATATAATCCTTATTTTGCTGTCCAGCTTTATGACAGTAAATCTTCACAAGAAAATGTTGAAGATGTTGTAAAATCTAACAATAATTGGAATGAGCCATTTTCGGACGATGAAGAAGATGCATAATTTTATTGTTTTTTACTTGAGACAAAAAAGACCGATTGAATGTGTTAGCACTCAATCGGTTTTTTTATTGTTATGTATTTATGCTTAGAATTTCAAAGTAGCAAAGAGGTCATCGATCGTTTCAGCACGACGGATGAGAGTGACGCTGTGGTCTTCGTTCAAAAGAAGTTCAGCGGAACGAAGTTTGCCGTTGTAGTTGAAGCCCATGGAATGGCCATGCGCACCAGCATCATGGATCACGAGGATATCGCCTTCGTCAATTTTTGGCAGTTCGCGCTGGATGGCGAATTTGTCGCAGTTTTCGCAGAGGCTGCCAACGACGTCGTAAACATGATCGTGTGGAGCGTCTTCTTTGCCGAGAACGGTGACATGGTGGTAAGCGCCGTACATCCCTGGACGCATGAGGTTGGCCATGCTGGCATCAACGCCGATGTAGTTGCGATAGGTGTCTTTGTGATGGATGGCAGTGGTAACAAGATAGCCGTAAGGGCCGGTTACCATGCGGCCGCATTCGAGCATGATTTTCAGTGGATCGAGGCCTGCAGGAACGATGATTTCGTCGTACATTTTCTTGATCAGGCTGGAAACATATTCGAGGTCCATAGGATCTTGTTCTGGACGATAAGGGATACCAATACCGCCGCCAAGGTCAACGAAGGAAATGCGTACGCCGGTTTTTTCGTAAACTTCAACGATGAGATCAAACATCATCTTTGCAGTTTCAGCGAAATATTCAGGGTTCAATTCGTTGGACACAACCATGGTGTGGAGACCAAATTTTTCGCAGCCCTTTTCTTTGCAGATGGCATAGGCTTCGATGATTTGATCCTTGGTCAGACCATATTTTGCTTCTTCTGGCTTACCGATCAGTTCGTTGCCGTCGCGCAGTGGACCAGGATTGTAGCGGAAGCAGATGGTTTTTGGCAGGTCATGCTTGCGTTCAAGAAATTCGATGTGGCTGATGTCATCAAGGTTGAGGATAGCGCCTAATTTAATGGCATAGTCGTATTCGGCCATTGGGGTATTGTTGCTGGAGAACATGATGTCTTCACCAGTAAGGCCAACCTGTTCAGAAAGAATCAGTTCTGGCAGGGAACTGCAGTCGGCGCCGAGCCCTTCTTCTTTAAAAATCTTCAGGAGGCTTGGGTTTGGCGTTGCTTTGACAGCAAAGTATTCCTTAAATTCCGGTGCCCAGCTGAATGCATTCTGCAGGCGATGGATATTGTCAACGATGGCTTTTTTGTCGTAGATATGAAATGGTGTAGGGTAAGTTTCAATGATCTTTTCCATTTCTTCTTTGGTAAATGGAACAGTTTTCTTAGACATGTTCTTTCCTCCTTGAATAAATATGCTTTTAGCTTAAACGAACCTCTTCTTATTGTCAAGGTTTGTCATGGATAAATCGTTTGCATAGGCTATATTCGCACTATTCTATATGTTTTCGTATGTAATGTATTTTCATGCAATATGATGCATATCGATAAAATAAATGGAAGTTGTAGCAAGAAAAAAATTGCAGGTATATTGTTACAGAGCAGCGTTATCTTTTGACGCTGAATTGTGGTCGTGTTATACTGAGAGGTAGCCTGGCAGAAAGTGCTTGGCAATCATTAAGCAGAAAATTTCGCGTGAAAACGCTTAAAAGATGGAAGGTGATTTGATTTGAGTGAACAGGATGAGAAGAAGAAACCGAATTATTTCAAGGAATATTTGCTGCCGATCATCATTGCCCTGGCAATCGTGGTTGTGCTGAGAATGTTTGTTATTGGCATGTACTATGTGCCAAGCGGCTCGATGATTCCTACTTTACAGATCAACGATAAAGTCATTGCGACCAAGTTTTCTTATCAATTACATGAACCGGAACGTGGGGACGTTGTCGTTTTCAAATATCCAGTCAATGAAGAACAGGGATTGGATACTGTGATTTACGTAAAGCGGCTCATTGGTCTGCCAGGGGAAACACTGGAAATTAAAAATAATACGGTGTATATCAATGGGACGCCATTGGAAGAGGATTATGTCAACAGTAATACAAATATGCCTGATTTTGGGCCCGTCACCATTCCTGAGGGGGAATATTTTATGATGGGCGACAATCGCAATGATTCCAGCGACAGCCGTATTTGGGGTACTGTAAAAGAGGAATATCTTGTAGCTAAGGCACAGTTTATTTACTGGCCGTTCGATCATATGGGGAGGTTGAACTAATGGCGACAATTCAATGGTTTCCAGGACATATGGCGAAGGCACGGCGCATGATCGAGCAAGAATTGAAGCTCGTGGATGTTGTTATTGAGCTGGTCGATGCACGTATCCCTGAGAGCAGCCGCAATCCGCTGTTAGGTGAGATCATTGGCAAAAAACGACCACGATTGATCATTTTGAATAAGGCCGATCTGGCAGACCCCAATCGCACACAGTATTGGCTGCAAAAATATACAGCCGGCAATCATCTCGCTGTTGCTGTCAATTCGACCAGTGGCCGCAAAAAATTGCAGCAAACCATTGTGGATGCCGTGTATGAATTGACTGCTGCCAAGCGTCAGCGCTTTTTGGATAAAGGCGCAACGAGCGTTACATTGCGTGTGATGGTGGTGGGCATTCCTAATGTAGGAAAGAGTACCTTCATCAATATGCTGCTGGGACGCGGCATGACAACAACAGGCAACAAGCCAGGCGTTACCAAGGGCAAACAGTGGGTGCGCCTGACGGATGATATTGAACTGCTCGACACCCCAGGGCTGCTCTGGCATAAGTTCGAAGATCAGGAAGTGGGCAACAAATTGGCCATGACTGGTGC
Organism: uncultured Peptococcaceae bacterium; assembly: GCA_937976375.1. GTDB lineage: Bacteria > Bacillota > Peptococcia > Peptococcales > Peptococcaceae > UMGS1590. The sequence continues at coordinate 9,242 of CALJRU010000068.1, forward strand.
CATCGGTGATGATGTTTTTGTTTGGGAAGATGTTGCCTATCGTTTTTTACAGATTGCTCAGGAGCGGTATGCAGCATTGCTGGCGGAACGTTATGCGTTGAATGCCGAAGAGGTTGCTGCAATGGATACCTATGAGCTGATGCAAAGCATTGGCCGCAAACGTGGCGCCATTGTACGTGGCAATAAGGTCGATGATCTAAAAACAGCGCATATTATTTTGAAAGATTTTCGTGACAATAAAATTGGTCGCATCACATTAGAATAGGAGGAAAAGCATGCTCTTAAAAGATTTGATGGCGCAGCCTGCTGCTTATGCTGGGCAAGTGGTGGCATTGAATGGCTGGGTGCGTTCGAATCGTAAATCAAAAGCATTTGGATTTATTGCATTAAATGACGGCACCACATTAAAAAATCTCCAGCTCGTTTACGGAGATGGTTTGGATAATTTTGAGGACATCGGTCATCTTACCGTTGGCAGCGCACTTTCTTGTGAAGGAACCGTTGTTCTCACCGAAGGCGGTCAGCAGCCTTTTGAAATTCAGGTGACGAAATTAGAGATTTTAAATCAGGCGCCAAGTGAGTATCCTTTGCAGAAAAAACGTCACAGTTTTGAGTTTTTGCGCACACAGGCGCACTTGCGTCCGCGTACCAATACATTTTCTGCGGTATTTCGCATGCGCTCTGTGATCGCTTATGCGGTGCATCAGTTTTTTCAGGAACGTGGCTTTGTGTACACGACGACACCGATCATTACGGCAAGCGATGCAGAAGGCGCTGGCGAAATGTTTCGTGTTACAACAGGTGAAGAAAAGGCATTTTTCGGAAAACCTGCCAATCTTTCTGTCAGTGGTCAGCTGAATGCGGAGGCGTACGCGCTGGCGTTTCAAAATGTCTACACATTTGGTCCAACTTTCCGCGCTGAAAATTCTAATACGGCGCGCCATGCTGCTGAATTTTGGATGATTGAGCCGGAAATTGCTTTTGCCGGACTGGATGAAGACATCGCTCTGGCGGAAGACTTCATCAAATATATGATTCAGGCAGCGTTTGACCGTCTGCCCGATGAGATGGATTTCTTTAATGAACGCATCGAGAAAGGCTTGATCGATCGTCTGACACATGTGAAGAATGCAGACTTTACACGCATGACCTACACCGATGCAGTGGCTTGTCTGGAGAAGTCTGGGCATGCGTTCGAATACCCTGTTAGCTGGGGCATTGATCTGCAAAGTGAGCATGAGCGTTTCTTGACGGAAGAGATCGTCAAAGGGCCTGTGTTCCTGACCGATTATCCAAAAGACATCAAGGCCTTTTATATGCGCGCAAACGATGACGGCAAAACGGTGGCGGCTGTTGATTTGCTGGTGCCAGGCATCGGCGAAATCATCGGCGGCAGCCAGCGTGAAGAACACTTGGATGTTCTCACAGCACGTATGATGGAATTGGGCATGGATCTGGACAATTACGATTGGTATTTGGAGCTTCGTCGTTTTGGCGGTGTTCAGCATGCTGGCTTTGGGGTAGGATTTGAACGCTTACTGATGTATTTAAGCGGCATGGCAAATATTCGTGATGTCATTCCATTCCCTCGCACACCAGGTTCAATTTTATTCTAAGGAGAGATAACCATGGCAAAAGACGCAACCTTTGATATTGTTTCTGAAGTAAATATGGCAGAAGTCACCAACGCTGTGAATCAGACAGAACGTGAAATCACGCAGCGTTATGATTTTAAGGGTGTACAGTCTGAAATCGTTCTAGACAAAGAAACTGTTAAAATTACCACAGCAGATGACATGCATCTCAAGAGCATCATTGATGTTTTGCAGTCTAAATTTATTAAAAGAGGCGTTCCAATTGACAATCTTGAATATGGCAAAGTGGAGGCTGCTGCAGGTGGTTCCGTGCGCCAGGTTGTGACGATTAAGCAAGGCATTGAAAAAGACTTGGCCAAGAAAATTACAAAAGATATTAAAGATACCAAGTTGAAAGTTCAGACGCAGTATATGGAAAACAAAGTGCGTGTGAGCGGAAAGAAAATTGATGATTTGCAGGCTGTTATTGCCAAGCTGAAAGAAAATGATTACGGCATTGCTTTGCAGTTCAACAATTTCCGTTCATAATTTATTTGAAAATATGATAATCATGCCTGTGCGACATGCACAGGCAATTTTTTGAGGTGAAAGAAGCAATGAAACGTAACATTGATGTGTGCCATACAAAGCTAGCAAGCTGCGGCATTTGTATGGCATAAAAAATAGCCGTGGCTCATGCTGGCTGAATGTCTTGATTACTGTGTTTTCAAGGAGAGGCAAGCATGAAATATTTGAATGCGCAAGCAATTTTACCGGATGATTTGGTTAAAGAACTGCAAAAGTATATACAAGGCGGTTACCTCTATGTTCCTGCCGTTCATGCAAAACAATGGGGTGAAGTCTCAGGTTATCGCCGAGAATTAGAACATCGCAATCAACAGATTGCAGCAGCTAAAAAAGCTGGCGTCAAGGTTTCTGTGTTGGCTGAAACGTACGCCCTATCCGAATCATCCGTGCGAAAAATAATCCGTCAACAACGGCAAAACGATTTAGATAGATGAATGACAAAAGAGGTTTAAACATAAACCTCTCAGCTTGTCGAAAAAGGTCACCGCAAGGTGGCCTTTTTCTCGTCTTAAGCCT
>CALJRU010000069.1 GCA_937976375.1 uncultured Peptococcaceae bacterium
TAGCTTACGATCAAACCAATATTGCCACCACCAACCATCAAAACGTTTTTCGCCGGAATGACACCTTCCATATTCATCAAGGTTTGAACAGCACCCGCACCATATACGCCAGGAAGGTCATTATTTGGAAATACAAGGTTCTTTTCAAAAGCACCCGTTGCAATAATAATTTTTTCAGCTTTAATGCCTTCAACCACGCCATTTTTATCAACCATCACAACGCCATTTTTATAAAAGCCTGCTGCGATAGAATCCGTCCACAATGTAATTTTTGGCATACTTTTGATTTTTGCAGCCAAATCAATAGAAATCTTAACGCCTCTGGTTCCAGCATTTTGCTTTTCTGAGCCAAAAAACTTATGAGTTTGTTTGATCAATTGTCCCCCCAGATCGCTATTTCTTTCTAATAAAATCACTTCCACGCCTGCTTCTGCCGCTTCAATAGCTGCACACATTCCAGCTGGGCCGCCGCCAATAATAAGTAATTCTGTAGTTATCAATTCACGTTCATTACTAAGTTTTGCTTCAATATTAACATCAACTTCAGGCTTTACATTTCCAATTTGCCGTTCAACAGTGATGCCTTCTCTCAACGGTTCGACACAAACTCTTACATTTGGAATTCCATTTACCTTCATTAAACAAGAAGAGCAATTCCCGATTGCACAGAAAAGACCTCTATGACGATGTTTTTTTTCGGTTTCATGTAAAGAACGAATGCCTGCCGCATGAAGTGCAGCCGCAATAGTCTCTCCTTCATACCCTTTTAATTCCTGCCCTTCAAAGGTAAAAGTAACTTCTCTTCCTTTTTCGAACTCTAAAATTGGGTGCTCACTTATTCTGGCCATAATCTAACGCCTCCAAATACTTAATACTATTTTTTATTTTTGAAATCTGCTATACAAAAATGGTGCAATTTCGTCCGTTATTTTCCCATCAATGATATAATCGGACATAATATCACCCATTGCCGGACCATATCCAATCCCGCCACCTTCATGACCAGTCGCCATAATCATACCTTGCAATTCATCAACAGGACCTAAAATTGGACCACCTTCACAATAAGGTCTAAGACCGGCGTAAGTTCTAATAATATTAATATCTTTTAAAAATGGTACATATTGTGTTGCATAATTGCAGATTGCACGCAGAATTTCGTAGGAAGTACTCTTATCATATCCACTCCACTCTCTATTACTTCCAAACAGAATATTTCCGGTATGTGTTTGTTCAAGGAAAAGGTTGACCCCCATCTTCATACTTGGATCATCGGAGGTTTCAGCCAATTCTGGATGGTATTTCAATGCTACATAGCGACAGCAAATCAAAATATGATTAACGACAGGAGCAAGTTGTTCGCAAACAATAATATTTCCGCGTCTTGGGATTACAGGAACATCCATACCAGCCATTTTCCCAATTTCTGGAGAAAATACTCCGGCTGCATTAACGACCATTTCTGTATAAATAATGCCTTTAGACGTTACAACGCCCTTTACTTTTCCATTTTCTACTAAAATATCTGTTACTGGGGTATTCGTAAGGACTGTTGCGCCTAATTTTGCGGCAGCATTTGCATATCCAAGCGTTACGTCCATCGGACTTACCAAAGCATCATCTAAACAATAGGATACGGCACAAATATTTTTGGACAAACATGGTTCAATCTTTCTTGCATCATCGCCACTGATCAATGATACATTGATGCCGACACCAACCTGTTGCTTAATGGTATCTTCAATAGTACCCACCAGCGATGGGTCGTCGATCATAACCATACTTCCCATCTTGTTGTAATGCACTTCACGCCCAAGTTCCTGACTCAAGTTTTCATACATCCTATTGCTTTTCTGCTGGATTTTTTGCATTAATCCTGGTGCTTTTGTATGAATCATTACACCGCTATCACACGCACTCGAAGATTCTTCTCCGATTCCACGACGCTCTACAAGAACTACATTTTTTACACCTTTCTTTGCTAAATAATAAGTGATTGCAGTCCCGATAATACCTCCACCAATCACAACAACATTTGCTGTCTGACTCATAGTCATTCGACCTTCCTTCTAAATTCTTTTTGATTTATACCATTTTTAACATTCAGCCAACGACTCATCTTTTAGTTCCACATCTAAAGTGATTTCCAAGGAAGCATCCCCAAATAACGAAGAAATGCCAACTGCAAATCTTGCATGTCTGCCAGCATCTCCAAAGATTTCAACCAATAAATCCGATGCACCATTTAATACTTTTGATTGATTATGAAAATCATCTTTCGAAACGATATATCCGCTTACTTTCAAAACTCTATTAATATTATCAAGGCCACCACATAATTTGTTGAGTGCTGCCAAAGCATTCAACGTTGCCAATCTAGCCCCCTGATATCCTTCTGCAATGCGATCATCGCTTAATTTTCCTGTACATGTCCATGTGCCATTGGCTTTTGGTGTAAAACCAGAAGACGTAACAATCTTTCCACTGCGAGAAGCCAACATATAATTTGCCACAGGAACAACCACTTCAGGCAATACAATATTTTTTTCTTTTAACACATCTTCAATAGACATTTTTATTTCCCCCTGATTAATCCTATTTAAATATTTATACCCTATGCATTCTATTCATTTGTATACATATTGTGTATTAAAAAAGATTAACTTATTTATGTTACAAAGCTAATCTTTTTTCAGTTACCTTTTAGCGATCCTTCTTTTACATAATATTGTGCAGCATAATTGCCAAATAAAGTTGAACACGCACATCAATCTCAGATAAATCACAATCCAATAACTCATTTATTTTCTTGATTTTATAAACTACAGTATTTCGATGGATAAACAATTTATCAGCAGTGTCATTAATATTACAATTATTATTTAAGTAAACATTTAGAAATTCGAGATAATCGGAACCATTATTTTGATCATGTTCTTCTAATTTTCCTAACATATCACTATAATATCTTTTGATGGTTTCTTTATTATCAATAGACAATAGTAATTGATAAACGCCTAGTTCTCTATACCGAACCAATATATTCATCCAACCCATGCGTTCACTTAGGTTAACAACTTTTTTTGCTTGCACATATGCTTGAGACAATTTTCCGATTTCCGGATGGTTAATACTGCTTCCTACGAAAAATTTGTACTCTTTCATTCGCAATAGCATGATGATTTTTAACATGATCATTCTAATATCTTCTTCAGCATAATTAGAAAACACAAATACAAAAATATCATCCATTGTTAAGACAAAAGACTTATCACCTGCTGACAGTAATAATTTTTCCATAGATTTAACAATCCACGGGGTCTCTGAACTGCTCATAACATCCGGATTCCTCATTTTTATTATTGTCACTGAATATGACTCATTTTTTTTAAAACCATATTGTAAAAGTGTTGGTAAATACCCTTCCATTTTTTCTGGAAAAGATATCGCATTTTTCATTGCTGAAAAAAGTTGACGATTTATTTTTTCTGATTCCAACAACTGAATGCTTAACAACTTTGTAATGTTAGAAATATTAACAGAATATGTGACCATCATGAGCGGAAAGCTCTTCTCATTACAAAACTTTTTCACCTTTTCTGAAATACACTTTAAATAGTAGCCATACGCAATCACTAAGCCACTGCTTTTTCGGTCTATTAATTTTTCAAGGAATTGCATAAAATGATGTTCATCATCAAGTTTTTCTCCAGACGAAAAGACCAATTCCTTTTCATTAATATGATCAATCTCAAACATATTCTCGGCCATATGAAACCATTCGATGATATTATTAACACCTTCTTTTCCAGCTATAATACTAACTTTATAGTCGCTAACAGCTTCCATAAATCGATCTACCGTGATACTCACACGCATTCATCCTCCCTAAAATGGGAGATAATATTTAAATATTCCCCATCATTTTATGATAACGTTTATTTTTTGTTTAAATAACGTATACCTTTTCCAGAAATAGCCCAAATCATTGCAAATACAACGCAGAGATAACAAGGAATGCACCATACAGCATACGCGCTTACGGAAACACCCAATAAATCCATATAGTAAATGCCAGATGCCCCCCATGGTACAAATGGCAATAGCATCGTCCCAGCATCTTCTAATGTTCTAGAAAGATTTGCACCGTGCAGGCCCATTCTTGCATATGCATCTTTTAACAAGAAACCAACCATAATGATGGATATAGATGCAACACCTGCCGTAAATACTAAAATGGCACTTGCAATAATTGTCACACCAATTAATTTCCATCGACAATCAATTTTGTGAGAAATTCTTTCAAGAATTACATCCAAGCAGCCAATTTTTGCAACAATGCCAGCAAAAGCATAGCCACAAATAATAGTATTGACAATTGTCATCATAGATGAAATGCCACCACGATTCAGCAAGTTTATAATTGTATCATTTGTTACTGCACTTGCAGCTGAAGTTGCTGTAACCATATCTACTTTAAAACCACTTACGCAAGCTGCAACACCTGCTGAAAAATCAAATCCGTGAAAAATCATCCCTAATGCGATGGCAGCTACTGATGACAGTAGCATCAACGGAACGGTTGGTTGTCTCAGTAAAGCTCCCACAATAACAATGACAGCAGGCAATAAAAGCACAATATTAAAATCATATATCGATGATAAATTATTAGATAGTGCTTCAATATTTGCCGAGTTTGCTGCGCTAATCGTTAAGTTTCTGCCAGCAATAAACCATACAATCAAACCAACGCAAGAAGCAGGAATTGTCGTCCAAAACATTTGGCGAATATGGTCAAAGAGATCAACGCCACAAACCATTGGTGCAAGGTTCGTGGTATCGGATAATGGCGACATTTTATCACCAAATACACCACCAGAAATAATTGCGCCAGCAGCCATCCCTAATGGAATGCCCATTTCAGCAGCCACTCCGATTAATGCTAAACCTGCCGTTGCAACTGATCCCCATGCCGTACCAGTTGCAGTAGATACGATCGCAGTAATAAGAAAGGCAGCCACCAAAAATAATTGTGGGCTTATGAGCTTTAAACCAAGATAAATCAAATAAGGGACAGTGCCTGAATATATCCAGGTTCCTATTACAATACCAACACATATCAAAATATAGATAACAGGAAGGCTGGTTGCTAAGTTTTCAGTAATCCCTTTTTCCATATCCTGATAAGAATATCCCAGCCTTTTACCAACAATTGCGGCGTAAAATGCTGCTAAAATCAAAAGAGGTTGAATATCAAGTTTTAATAAACCTTTACCAATGCCAATAATAATAACCATCACTACGAAGCAAGATATTGCTTCCATTAAAGTTGGTTTTCTCGCCATAAATAACCCTCCCATTTTCAAAGACAGCTAAATAATCACAGTCAATCATTTCATACAACTATACTTAAAAGCATTTCTTAAACACTAAAATGTTTTATATCAGTACAGTTTATTTGAAAAGAATTCCATATTTATTAGGAATAATAACTTTAGAAAATTAGGCCAACATTGCTTTAATTATACGAGATATTTTTATACAGTTTTATTCTAACATACTTTATTTAATATTGGATCAAAGTTTACTCAATCGATTGATAACTTCTAATTGTTTATATATTAATCTCTGACAAACATATTCACAATATGCTCAATAAACAAATTATTTTGTCATTTTACCATGCACCCATGACATAACAAAAAACAGTAGAATAATCATTGAGTAATAAGCTTTCAATGATTATTCTACTGTTTTGCAACAATATAAATATAAATCTTGATTAATTATCTCAATCTGGCGACCATTTGACCGGCGAATACCGCGATCAGACCAAGGATCATACTGGCAAGCATATAGGCCACTGCTGTGCCTTGTCGGCCAGTGGTGAGCAGTTTCAACGCTTCACTGGAGAAGGTGGAGAAAGTGGTGAACCCTCCGCAGAGACCAATTTGCAAAAAGAGCACAAGATTGCGCGAAAAGGCTGGATTGAGCACCGCCGTTTCACTGACAATACCGAGCACAAAGGCGCCGATAATATTGATGCAAAACGTTTTAATTGGAAACCCACTGGCGGTTTCCACCGCGATCAATCCGATCAAATAACGGCAGACACTGCCGATAAAGCCGCCGAGGCCAACAAACAAACATTCAAGCATGGGACGCTTCCTTTCTTTTTAAGAAAACACACCGCAATTCAGTGCAATTTCAGGATTTCTTTCTACAATGATTAGCAGAACTGCGCATTCTGCCCTTGTTATTATAGTCCGAGCGTTCTATTTCGGCAAGAAAAGCACACAAAGAATTGCCTCTTGCCTGTATTACCATTCTCCGTTATGCTAAAAGAAATACCTGCTGAAAGGAGGCTGTCTCTTGCATAAATTACGCTCATTGTTCTTACTCATGCTCTGTCTTATTTTACCGCTCAGCACATTCAGCGGTTGTGCGCTGAATGACGAACCGCCAACGATTGCCTTGGTGCCTTTGGACAGCCGTCCTTGCAACACACAATATCCACTGCTGCTGGCACAAACAGAGGCTGCCTCGCTGCTCTTGCCGCCCGAGGAAGACATGGACAATTTTCTCGACAACGCCGACAGTGAAGCGTTGTGGAATTGGCTGGAAAGCGCATCTGAAAGCGCCGATGATCTGGTCATTTTTACCAACAGTCTGTTTTGCGGCGGACTCATCGCCAGCCGTTCCAGCGGTGCCTATGATGACATTGAGGATGATCTTGAACGGCTTGAAACCCTTTGCAATAATTTCAAGAAAGACAATCACCACTCCATCACAGTGATACAGGTGCTGCCAAGACTGACGCCCAATCAGTTCGATGATGACCTCTATCCTTATGTGGATGCACTGACCGCCTATGGCGAAGCTTGGGATAAAGCCGACGCAGCCGGCAACGCCGCGCCAGCCTCTGCGGCAAATGTTCCTGCAGACGCCCTCGAAGAATACCGTGCACTGCATGAAAAAAGCGCCGATCTCGCCGAATCACTGAACAATCTGGCAAGCGAAGGATTCATTGACCACCTTATCATCAGCCAGGACGACGGCGATGTCAACTGTCCTGCCAACATCACTTTCCGGCACTTGGAATCAAACAAAGCCGACAATACGTCCCTCATCCACGGTGCTGACGAACTTGCCATGCTGCTTGTAAGCGATCTGGCGGCAGCCGATCTGGATGCACCTTCAGTCCAAGTGCTCTATTCCGATGAAGACGACAAGGATCAGTGCTACCCTTATGAATCGATCACGCTGGAGGAAATGACCGAGCAGAAACTCGCGCTTTCTGGGCTGCAAGCAGATGGTGGCGACGCCACAGCCACGGTCTATCTCCATACCGAAAGCGATGATCTCAACAAAACACAGGAAGCCATTGAGGATCACAATGGTCTTTTTGCGCTCGCTGATGTGGCATCGACCAATCAAGCCGACCCAGCGCTCGTTGACACGCTCATGAACAGCGATAGTTTCGACAAGATCGACGCTTACGCCGGCTGGAACACCGCTGGTAACAGCATCGGCACCGTTTGCGCCACGCTGCGTGCCATTGGCGCCTTGGATGCCCGCTGGGATGATCTGGATGACGACGAAAAGAACGCCGCCGTCCTAACCTTGTACAGTTTCCGTGCGGTGCGCCTGGGAGAAGACGTCTGCTACATGGCAGCTATTCGCGACGCTTTGCAAAGCGATTTTCTCAGTGCAGGCCTCAGCGACCACACCAGCGCTTTTGCAAGTAACGCCGCCTGGCAAACCGCCAACGACCGTCTCGCAACAGCCTATGCGCCTTGCAATCAGCAGCTTGCGTCCCTATTCAACGGCAGCCACACCCTGCAGCTTGGCAGTCACACACCACAAGTCAGTATCAGTGATTTTGACAGCACCGCCAGTTTCCCATGGGCACGCAGCTTCGAAGTAAAAATCACGCCGACAATGACCCTGCAACTCGCCTCGTCATAAACAACAAAATCCCAGCAGATAGCTGCTGGGATTTTCTATTATCCTTGATGTTTTCTGCGGCGGCGAATTTCATAGAGCAACACGCCTGTCGCCACGCCAACGTTGAGACTTTCCACATTGTTTTCCAAAGGAATGCGCACCATCTGATCATATTCCTCAATTTGGCTGGCACCGTTGCCTTCGTTGCCGACCACCAGGGCAATTTTTTCCGGCAGCGTTTCAAAGGCTTCGTCATAGTCGACACCATCCATATCGGCAACGACGAACTGGAAACCATACTTTTTCAAAACATGGACGATTTCGTCAACATCTTCAATCATGTACACTGGCAGCTTGAAAATGGTGCCCATGGTCGAGCGCAGCACCTTCTTATTGGAAAAATCCACGGTGCCTTTAAGGCAGAACACTGCTTTGGCACCACTCGCCAGCGTCGTGCGAATGATGGAGCCAAGATTGCCCGGGTCCTGCACACCATCGACAACAACCACCGTATCCATCACTGGCCAGCTTTCTTCGCTCCAATCTGGGAAGGACACAATAGCAGCAATGTCCTGCGGGTTGACGGTGGACATGGAATCTTCAAGAATTTCTGGATCTACCAGAAACGCCGGTCCATCGTAATCGGCCAGTAAATCTTCATATTTATTTTCCGATCCTTCAGCGATCAGAATCACATGAATCATGGCGCCGCTTTCGATGGCTTCTTCCACAAAACGCCGTCCTTCAGCAACAAACTGTTCAAACGCGAGACGATATTTACGCTTTTCGAGTGCGCGCATGCGTTTGATCCATTGATTTTTATCTGATTCAATGACTTTCATGCTTTTCCTCTTTCCTTCATTGAGTGTTGGTCTTTTGTCCCAGTATAACACATTCCTTTCTTGTATGGAAAATTATTTCACGCCACCCTCTTGACACCCCCAGGGGGTGGGGGTAAAATGCAGTTAAAAATAAAAATGCACAAGAGAAAGAGGTGACACTCTGTGAGTGAAAAATGTACAACCGATTTTGATGTATCCGGCATGTCCTGCAGCGCCTGTCAAGCTGCTGTGGAACGTGCTGTCAAAAAATGCGGTGCTAGTGAGGTATCGGTCAACCTGCTGAGCGGACGCATGAAAGTGGTGCATGATGACGGCTTGGCACTGTCCACCATCATGGAAGCCGTCGACGCGGCCGGCTATCACGCCGAAGTCCATGACGCCAGCCATCATGCTGCCAGCGAAAAACTCAGCGCTGAAGAACAGAACAAAAAGCACCGCATTCAGTATTCAGTGATTCTGTTGATTCCGCTGATGATCATTGCCATGCTGCCGATGATGCCTTTTGCACCAGAAGCCTTGCTGCACAGCAACGGCTGGCTGATTTTCAGTCCACTTTTACAGCTTGCGCTTGCGCTAATCATTTTGGTTATCAACCGCGCGTATTTTACAAGCGGGTTTCATGCCATGGCGCAGCTGCGTCCAAACATGGACAGCCTGGTCGCTGTCGGCGCCGGTATCTCTCTGCTTTACAGCCTGTACACCACAGGCACCATCTGGGGCGGGCTGTTTGCCGGCAACACAACAGCAGCTTTCCATGGCCTGCATCAACTTTATTATGATTCAGCAGCCATGATTGTTTCCCTGATCACCATCGGCAAATATCTTGAAGCCCGTGCCAAACGCCATACCAGCGACGCCATCAGCGAATTGATGGCACTGGCCCCGGAAACCGCCTATCTTGTCGAAGGCGACACCGTCCGACCAATCCGCACCAGCGATGTTCAGGTCGGCGATATTATCGAAGTGCGTCCTGGCGGACGCATTCCGGTGGACGGCGTGCTTGTCAGCGGCGGTTCATCGGTCGATGAAAGCGCCTTTTCCGGTGAAAGCCTGCCTGTTGAAAAAAACATCGGCGACACCGTTTCCACCGGCACCATCAACACCACCGGCAGTTTCCGCTTCCGAGCCACGGCCGTTGGCTCAGACACAGCATTGGCGCAGATCGTCAACCTGGTGGAAAACGCCAACGCCACCAAGGCGCCAATCGCCCGCACGGCCGACCGCGTGGCCGCTGTCTTTGTACCAGCCATCCTGACCATCGCCCTCGTGACATTCGGCATCTGGCTCATCATCGGTGAACCGTTTGCCTTTGCCATCAAAATGGGCATCTCGGTCATCGTCATCAGCTGCCCATGTGCACTTGGCCTGGCAACGCCGGTCGCAATTATGGTCGGCAGCGGCCAAGGCGCCAAAAAAGGCATCCTCTTCAAAGACGCCACCGCCCTGGAACGCCTGCATGAAATCGACACCCTTGTTCTGGACAAAACCGGCACCATCACCGAAGGGCATCCTTCCCTGACCGATGTGGTGCCATTCCAGGGGCAAAGCGAATCCGAGCTGCTGCAGCTGGCCGCATCACTGGAAGCCCACAGCGAACATCCGCTGGCTTTGGCCATCACCACAGCCGCGGAAGCGAATGCGCTGCCCCTCAGCAATATAGAGGACTTTGATGCGCTCTCTGGCCGCGGTGTTGCTGCCCGCATCAACGGAAAGACCTACTATGCCGGCAATCTCCAGCTCATGGAACGGCTCAGCCTTGATAGTCGCGGTGCCGACAAGAAAGCCGAGCAGCTTGCCCGCGACGGCAAAACGCCGCTGTATGTTGCCGATGAACAGCATATTCTCGGTATGCTCGCCTGCGCCGACCGCATCAAGCTTGATACGCCTAATGCCATCAACACCCTGCAGCAGCTGGGCAAACAGATCATCATGCTTACCGGCGACCACCATACCACCGCGCAAGCCGTTGCAAACCGCGTGCACGTTGACGATGTTATTGCCGAAGTGCTGCCAGCAGAAAAAGAAAAAGCGGTCGCCGATCTCATGGCCCAAGGCAATACGGTCGCCATGGTTGGCGACGGGGTCAATGACGCCCCTGCGCTGGCCCGCGCCGACGTGGGCATTGCCATTGGTGCCGGCACCGACATTGCCATCGAAAGTGCCGATGTCATTCTCACATCCAGCCGCCTGACCGACATTGCCTACGCCTATGAACTCTCTGCTGCCACCATTCGCAACATTCACCAGAATCTGTTCTGGGCCTTCTTCTACAACGTGCTCTGCATTCCTTTGGCGGCCGGGGTTTTCTACCCAGCATTTGGCATTACGCTCAATCCAATGATCGCCGCAGCCTGCATGAGCCTGAGCTCGCTCTTTGTCGTCACCAACGCGCTGCGCCTGCGCAGATGGACTCCTCGCATTGCCGCTGCTTCTGCCGATCTCATCAACAGCAATACATCAGCACCAGCAAAAGCGCCACGCACCTACACAGCTATCGTTGGCGTTGACGGCATGAGCTGTAACCACTGCAAAATGAGCGTCGAAAAAGGCCTCGGCGGTCTCGATGGCGTCACCAGCGCCGAAGTCTCCTTGGACGACAAAAATTGCACCATCACCACCACTGTGGACCCAAGCACCTTGCCAATCGAAAAAACGCTTCAGGAACTTGGCTTTACTTTTACTGGCATACAAACAAACACAACTAGGAGGAACAACACAATGAATGAAAAAACTTACAAAGCAACTGTTAACATCGAAGGCATGGCTTGCAACCATTGCAAGATGAGCGTCGAAAAAGGCCTTGGCGGTCTTGACGGCGTCACCAGCGCTGAAGTCTCTCTGGACGACAAAAACTGCACCATCACCACCACCGTGGACCCAAGCACCCTGCCCATTGAAAAAACGCTCACCGATCTTGGCTTCACCTATAAAGGCATCACCGAGTAACCCCGACACAAGGAGATTGGCACCATGCAAGCAAACAAACAAGAGATCACCCGTCTGTTAAAAACGGCACGCGGCCAGATCGATGGCTTGATCCGCATGGTTGACGAAGATCGCTACTGCATCGATATATCCAACCAACTGCTTAGCACGCAGGCGCTGCTGGGTACCATCAATGCAGAAGTGCTCACTGCCCACGTTGACCACTGTGTGCGCAAAGCTTTCGAAAGCGGCAATCAGGAAGAAGAAGAAAAAAAGATTGCCGAACTTCAAGCCGTGCTCAAACGCCTCAGCAAGTAAAACAACGAAGCGGTATGCGAGCGCTCCCAAACGAGCGCTCGCATACCGCTTTTTATTAAAGCACTGTGACCAATTCATCCAGGCTGCGTGTTTTTTCATGCAGCGCCGATGGTGCTGCATCTGCCGCTGGATAACCCATTGGCATCATGAGCACTGGAACATGATTTTCTGGCAGCGCCAGTGCTTCTGCCAGTTTTGCCGGCGGAAAATAGCCCACCCAGCAAGAACCAACCCCTTGCTCCCAGGCTGCCAGCATCATATGCGATGCCACAATGGCAGCATCCTGTTCGCCAGAAATGATGCCATCCACCAACGGATTTTTCCATGTACGATCGCTTTCATAGCAAACCACCAAAATCATTGGCGCCCCGAAAGCATACTTGGTCAATGCCGCGGCCTTGGCACGCGCTTCTTCACTCTGCAGCACATACACATGCACCGCCTGACTGTTGCGCGCCGTTGGCGCTGTCTGACCAGCCGTCAAAATTTTCTGCAGCACCTCTGCCTCTACAGGCTGATCTGCAAATTTACGCACCGAATAGCGCGTACGTGCGAGTGTCAAAAAATCTTCCATGTGAAAACCCTCTTTCCTTTTCTCGAGATTTGGCAATATTGTACCATCAGCCCTCATCATAAACAAGCACAGATCCAATGCCGCCTCATCGATCCTGACGCAACAGCCATCTTTTCTCAGAAAAAATATTCAGTAAAATGAAAAAATAACGCTGGACAAAACGACCACCTGATGCTATATTAAAGAAAATCAAACATCTCCAGATGACGCAGAAGGGAAATTTCGTTAAATCGAAGCCGACGAAGCAACTTGTGATTTGCCGATCACAGGGAATCTTTCAGGTCCAGAGATCTTCTGCCGATGGAACTCTGAAGAGTATGTCTTATAAAGGACATCGCCGTAGAAGTAAAACTTTCAGGCAAGTATACAGAGGAAATACATGGCAGCATGGTTAAATGCGCCTATGTATTTCCTTTTTTCGTTCTTTGGTTTCATTATTCTAATGAGCGAAAGGTCATACGCAGGCTGACCGTGCAGTCAACAGCCTGCGTTTTTCTTTGGGCCGAATGCTCACAGAGCAAATCAAAGAAAGGAATGATTACTATGGAAAACAATCAAGGATTGAAAAAGAACCTGGGACTCGCCACAGCCATGGCCACTGTTGTTGGCTGTGTCATCGGCTCTGGTGTGTTTCTGAAACCACAAGCCATCTACACGGCCACCGGCGGTGCACCTGGCCTGGGGATGCTGGCTTGGATTTTTACCGGCCTCATCTGCATTGCTGCTGCCATGACTTTTGCGGAAATCGCCATCATGATTCCAAAAACAGGCGGCATGGTCGTTTACCTCGAAGAAGCCTTCGGCAAGCGCGTCGGCTATCTCGCCGGCTGGATGCAGACCGTGCTCTTTTATCCAGCCATGATCGCTGCACTCTCCGTTGCGTTTGGCCAACAGGCTGCACTCTTCGTTGGCGATAGCATGATTGTGCCAGTTGCTATCATTGCCGTTTTCATCGTTATCATACTTAATGCTGCCGGCTCTTCCGTAGGCGGCGGTGCGCAAGTCATCTTCACCATCTGCAAACTCATTCCATTGGTAATGCTGATGGTCTTCGGCTTCATTCGTGGCAGCGGTGCCAACCCTGTATTCACCCCAATGGTTGCTGATGGATTCAGCCCAGCTGTTGTTCTCGGCCAGCTCTTGATCGCCGTCCTCTTCGCCTTCGAAGGCTGGACCACCGTCGGCGCCATCGCCGGCGAAATGAAAAACCCAGGCAAAGACCTGCCAATTGCCATTGTTGGCGGGGTTTCGATCATCATGGCCATCTATCTTGTGATCAACCTGGCCTACCTTTGGGTCATGCCAGCCGATCAAATGATGGACATTGCTGTACCAGCTTCTGCTGTAGCCATCGCCATCTTCGGTGATGTCGGCGGCAAAATCATCTCTGTCGGCATCATGATCTCCGTGCTCGGCTCCTGCAATGGCTTCGTGCTCTCAGGCTCCCGCGTCACCTACTACCTGGCAACAAAGAATCTCCTCCCAGGCAGCAAATACCTCGCCAGACTGAGCAAAACTCAGGTACCTGTATATGCCATTCTCGTCGTCAGCTTGCTTGGCGCCGTGTATGCCATCAGTGGTCAGTTCAACATGCTCACCAACCTGGCCGTGTTCTCCAGCTGGATTTTCTATACATTGACATTTATGGCCGTTATCCGCATGCGCAAAACCCAACCGGATCGTCCACGCTCCTATCGCGTGCCACTCTATCCAGTTATTCCGCTCATTGCCATCATCAGCGGCATCTATGTCATCATTAACCAGCTCTTCCTCTCTGGCATGACCACCACCCTGATCTCCTTCGCGAGCATCATCCTCACCCTCATCGGCCTGCCAATCTATTCTGTGAAGAGCAAAGAAAATGCACGCCTCGAAGAAAACGAAAAGCGTGCATCCTATGTGACATCTCCCTTAAAGGAAGGATAATCTCCTCCAATCTTTTTACCCCCCGACACTGCAATGTCCCCGGTCAGTGTCGGGGATTACTACAAAATTTCTTAAAGCCTCTTAAAACACAACGGCCACGCTGAAAAACCAGCGTGGCCGTTGTGTTTTACAAAAAAGTATTATTTTATAGTCTGGCCACCATGCATTGCTTCCAGTTCTTCTTCCACCTTAGCCCAGTCGATCTCTTCACGGTCACCTGTCCAGTTTTCAACGGTCTTTCCATCATCGGTGATCCATTCGTATTCGTGGCCATTGGTGGCTTCCTGCATATCGGCATAGTACCAATCGCCAGGATTGTTATCCGGCCAATTTTTCATGAGATCTTCTGGCAGCAGGTGATCGGCATCAGGGATACGGTCCAGCGTGCGGTTGATGATGGAGCAGGCTTCTGCTCGGCTGATATTTTTATTTGGCTGGAAACTGCCGTCTGGGTAGCCCCCGATAATGCTGTGGTCTTTTGCAGCTTGTACCGCATCGGCAAACCACTCACTGCCTGCGATATCGTTGAAGGTGCCTTCTTCGTAGATGGCACTGTCTTCTTCAAAGAAACGAACTGCCATGGCTGCAAATTCGGCGCGAGTGATTGGCGCATTTGGCTTGAAGCTGCCATCTTCGTATCCGGTAATGATACCCATAGCGCTGAGGGTGGAAACAGGTGTGTTGTACCAGTCGTCGGCTTCTACATCGGTAAAATCGTTGCTCTTGGTCCAGTGTTCAGCGCGCACATCGTCTTTCAGCAAACGATAGAAAATCGTTGCCACTTCAGCACGTGTGATATTGCCTTGAGGCTTCACCGGCCAGAGATCTTCATCATCACTTGGCTCGCCAGTGCGATAATCTTCAGGATAACCAACAATGTAAGAGAAGTGATCCTCCGTATTCAAATCCGGCGTGTCGTCACCATCCGGTGGTGTCACTGGTGTACTTGGTGTATCTTCTCCATCATCTCCACCATCGCTGCTCTCATCTTCCCATACGAGAACGTATGGTGAGAAGCCGCCAGTAACGTTACCATTACTGTCTTCCTGATATGGCTGCACGTCGAAAACGATATGGGTATCCGTGATATCTTTTATGGTTACACGCTCAACCTGGCAGCTATCAATATTTTCTTTGATTGTACTGATTCCCATTTCTCTATGCATGCCTGGATAATGCAGTAATTCAAACTTCGTATTTTTGTCAGTACCTTCTGGCAGCGGCCAATATACTGTGATAGATTTATCGGCAGCCAGCCATGCGTTACCATTGCTGCGATCGACAAGGTCCAAATACTTGGCTTCGTATTGTCGTTCTCCTGTACCAGTAAGGTTGTTAACATCCATAGCCGCCAATACCTGATCAGCTTTTTCAGTCAACAATTCAGTGTTCGTAACACCAGTAATATTATTGTCTTCAAGGATGTCATCAAAAAGCAACGCAACTTCATCATCCTGCCCTACTTGCACCTTGCTGCCGTTGATGGTATAGATGGTGTCTGCCTCTGCGACTACACCAGAATCTCCTTTTGCAATATTGGCGGCATCTGTAGTCACCTGCCCATATTGCTCATCATCCGATGCATCCGATGTGCCACGCACAGTTAGTGTTGCTGTGCCTGTGGTAATGGCATATTCATTTTCTCCGTATGCCACGGTAACTTTACCTTCTTCAACACCTTCTCCGTAGATTTTCATTTGTAACTGTTCATAAAGTGCTGTGGTGAAATCAAAATCATCACTATCTATTGGATCGCCGCCGTTTAATGGCGTAAAGGTCATGCGAACAGGCGTTGTATTGGTCGTCTCCGTTGGCTTAATGCGATAAACATTGTGATCGCCCCCACCGTATTTTTCAAATTTCCAAACAGAAGCAATCGTATTGTCACTGTTTTTATATTGCAACGTCAGATCAGTGATATCATTTCCATCAGCTTCAAGCTGTTCTTCCAAGGATTGTGGCAGTGTAACGACAAAGCCTGGTTCAGGGAAACCATTTTCTTTTACAGCATCACCACTTACAGTATTGCCATCATTGTCCACAACGGTACCTGCATAACCATCACTACCCATATAAATGGTAATATCAGCTGGTTTGATGGAAATTGGTGCTGGAATGTAGGTCATAAAGTTATTCATAGAGTTTGTGTTCAGTATTTTACTTTGTCCTATCGCCAAATTAGGGTTCGCTTCAAGCATAGCCGCGCTTGGCACAAATAGACGCGTTCTTTCAGCATTTTCGGCAGCTTCCACATACGCCTCTGTTACACTTCCATCTTCAGTGTTATAAGAAACCAATTGCGTTCCCGCAGCAGTCAGACTAACATTTTCCACAGTATATTTGGGACTGCTACCACTATAAGAAGTCACCGATACATCCTGCCCTCCATTATTCCATTCGGGAGATATTACTTGTATATATGAATAAAAGGTACTATCCGAGGAATTCGCAACCGTAATTGTAATATCATCGTCTGGATTGATTTCTGCTGTTCCACCAATTTTCAATACTGCCTGAGAAGCAACCATAATTCCATTCGAATATGTTGCATTATAAGGAATCCAAGAACTCTCCTCATTTTTATACTTCAAATGGCTTTCAGTTTTGTTTTTAGAAATATTTCCTCCAGTTATTTTTGTTGTAGAGTTACCGCAAAGATATAAGCCCCCGCCTGATCCATTACCCTTAACTTCATTATTAACAATACTACCTTCGGACATAGTAAATTCACAATAATCATGAAGGTATACCCCACCTCCAGAATCAGTTTCTGCTTTGTTTTGCGAAATCATACCGTCTGACATCGCAAATTTAGAAGGATTTGACTTGGCACCATAAATTGCTACACCACCACCAGTTTTTGCACTGTTTGAGCTAATATTGCCACCAGAAAATTTAGCATCGGTAACATATTGTATAAACACACCTCCACCATATTTAGCACATCTATTATCTTCGATACTTCCACCTGAAATATCTAAATGAGATTTGTTGTAATACATAGCAATACCGCCACCATTACCACTTTCAGAAGCATTATCTGTAATGGTACCTCCTTGAATACTGATGTAAACATCTTTAGATTCCTGTCCATCTGGACTGCCCATTTGCGGAAACCCTAAAATAGCACCGCCCGTGCTTTCAGCAGAGTTACCTGAAATTGTACCGCCAGTCATCGTAAAGGTCGCTTCGCTAGCACTTATCGCATTTGGATCACTACCACTAATCGGTTCATAATCAGCTAGATAAATTGCGCCAGCGTATACGCCTCCATTAGCACCCTCTACACTTTTTGCACGATTATTAGAGATCTGCCCTCCATTCATGGTCATTTTCGAACCAATCAGAGCAACCCCACCACCACGATTTGCCTCACAACCCGTAATCGTTCCACCATTCATGGTAAACGTACTTTGATTGGCAAGAAACACTGCACCGCCATAGTGAGCACCTTTTATTCTCATATTCTGAATCATTGCACCTTCGTTCATTGTCAACTGCAACTTATTCCATCCGCTGATAGCACCACCCATTTGACTAACGCAGTCATTTTGCAAAATGCAGCCTTCATTTAAGGTCAGCGAACTTGGATAATCTGACCAGATCATTGCACGACCATTAGTGGTACTCGTATTTTCTGAAGCGACTCCACCATCAATTGTGATATGTTCCAATGTCAAATTGGCTCCCTCAATTAGTTCAATCACACTGCCAGTCTTACGCACCACTTTTGCGCTTCCATAGTTTTCTAAACTCCATGTTTCAGTTCCTGACACGGTCACAGTTCCTGTTACATAAATAGTTCCATTCACGGCCAATAATTCTTTTGCTTTTGCAAATGTTTCAACGGCTTGTTCTTCATTAGAACCATTATTATTATCATCACCCTTAACACCATCTAAATAGACAACATTCGCTGTACCTGTTGGGATTTCACTTTCCCCAGTTCCAGCAAACGCATTTACTGGCAATAATTGCAACAGCATACACACACTGAGTAGTACTGCCAAAAAACGAGTTTTCATATTCTCCTCCCTTGTTCAGTTATCCAAATATCCAAACATGTAATTTTCTTATTTTTCACCATGCATTGCTTCCAGTTCTTCTTCCACCTTAGCCCAGTCGATCTCTTCACGGTCACCTGTCCAGTTTTCAACGGTCTTTCCATCATCGGTGATCCATTCGTATTCGTGGCCATTGGTGGCTTCCTGCATATCGGCATAGTACCAATCGCCAGGATTGTTATCCGGCCAATTTTTCATGAGATCTTCTGGCAGCAGGTGATCGGCATCAGGGATACGGTCCAGCGTGCGGTTGATGATGGAGCAGGCTTCTGCTCGGCTGATATTTTTATTTGGCTGGAAACTGCCGTCTGGGTAGCCCCCGATAATGCTGTGGTCTTTTGCAGCTTGTACCGCATCGGCAAACCACTCACTGCCTGCGATATCGTTGAAGGTGCCTTCTTCGTAGATGGCACTGTCTTCTTCAAAGAAACGTACTGCCATAGCGGCAAATTCAGCACGGGTGATTGGCGCATTTGGCTTGAAGCTGCCATCTTCGTAGCCGGTAATGATGCCCATGGCATTAAGCGTGGATACCGTGGTGTTGTACCAGTCGCCGGCTTCTACATCGGTGAAATCGTTGCTCTTGGTCCAGTATTCAGCACGCACATCGTCTTTCAGCAAGCGATAGAATATCGTCGCTACTTCGGCGCGGGTGATGGCCTTTTCAGGTTTCACCATGCCGTCCTCGTAACCAACAACGTAAGAGAAATGGTCGGTGGTATTCAGATCTGGGGTGTCGTCACCATCCGGTGGTGTCACTGGTGTACTTGGTGTATCTTCTCCACCATCGCCGCTCTCATCCTCCCATACGAGAACGTATGGTGAGAAGCCGCCACTGCCGTTGTTGTATGGCTGCACGTCGAAAACAATGTGATCGCCTTCCACTGTGCTTTGAATTTCTTCCGGCGTGTAATTATCGGCTGTCAATTTATTGGTAATATCCGTTGGACTCATGCTGCGATGCAGATCTTGGAAATGCAAAAGTGTAAAGTCAGCGTCGGCATCTGCACCCTCTGGCAATGGCCAGTAAACGGTTACTGCCTTGTTGGCTGCAACCCAGGCATTGCCGTTGTGCGTATCGACAAGATCCAGATATTTATACTCGTACTGACGATTTTCATCGCCATCGCCAAGAGTGTCGTCTACTTTTGCTTTCAGCAGATCGGTGTAGGTTGCATTTTCATCTCCGGCATTGCTATCGATGATGTTATCAAAGAGGAGAGAAATTCCAGTGGTATCATCTACCTGTACCTCTGATCCATTGATGGTATAGGTCGTACCTTCTGGTGCAGTGATCCCTAGTTGATCTTTTGTTGCTGTAAAAGAATCTTTTTCGTTAACGGGCGCTGTCTGAACCGCACTAGTTGTCCCGCGCACAGTAAGCGTGCCGTCTTGAATAGCAATATCATAGGTTTTGTCATCGTTATCTATGCCATCGCCATCTTCATCGTACACAAAATTTACCTTATGTTCTTCAATACCCTCCCCATAAACTTTCATGGTAAGGGTTTCATTGATGTACTTTGCTACATCAAAGTTGTCATTCGTTACGGTTTCTGTTTGTTCGTCATCCAATGTTCTGGTAAACTGCATCCGCACAGATCGTGTCTCAGTGTCACCGTATGGTACAATGCGATACACGTTATGATCGCCTTCTCCATATTTTTCAAATTTCCACTGGTAGGTCGTTCCTTCATCCTTGTATTGTAGGTAGAGATTAGCAATGCTCAAGTCCTTTAATGCTTCTGGCAAGGTGATCAAAAATCCCGGTTCTGGGAAGCCATTCTTTTTGATCTGATCAGAACCCGTAATAAGTTGACCATCTGCATCTACGGTACCTTCATAACCATCGCCGCCCATGTAAATAGTGACACGGGCTGGCTGGATAGAGATTCTTTCATCTTTGGCTACCTGCCACATAAAATATTGTTCCGTATTTCCTGGATCGGCCAACCGTTTCAAATAATAACCTTCTTGAACAGCATCTTCATTTCCTAAAACAAACACAGATTGTGCTGGTTTATCATTGTTCGTCTTAAAGCCTGTGATATAGTTATCACCCAGCGTTGGTTTTTGAAGGGTCTGCCAATTGTCACTACTAACTGTATAAACGGTTGTTTTTCCGCTTGCGATACCATCAATATTGAGCGGAATATTGCCGCCAGCCTCAGTTCCATCATAGTTTTTTCCAGCATTAATTGCCGGAAGGTATAATTTTGCCTCATTTGCAGTCCAATGACCATCAACATAAGTACGACTCATGAAGGCCATATTACTGTCTGAAACGCAAACATTTCCATGAATTCTGTTTAAGTAAACATTATAATCCGCAATAAAAGTATCATTTTCGCTGGTAAGGACCGTATTTTCAAGTTTATCTTCTGAATCTTTATATCCATAACCAATTTGATAATAGTTTTTGAAATGAATCGTGCTATTTTCTGTAGTCATTGATCCATAGACATAGGTATATCCATTTGCAATCCATGTGCTATTTTCTGACATTGCAACATTAGCTTTCAAGCTTGTGCTTGAGTTTCTTGTTTCAACTTGGCTGTTGCCTGTAATGGTTAAATTATTGGTAGAGTAGAACGGATTCTGGGTAGAACTAAAAAGATTTAATTCATCAGAATCAATCAAGATATCCGATCCATCTTTCACATTTAAATTATGGATTTTATAGAAATAGCCGAATATTGTATCCTTAGAATTGCTAATGGTTACATTAGATTCGTATGGACCATCTGTATCACTATACAAGTTAGCATTGCCTCGAACATAGCCGATATTGGCATCTTCAACCCAAACATTTGCGTTACCAGTTATTATCCCGTTGTAATTAGAGGAATCCAATATAATATATTGTACATCCCCTTTTAACATCTTCACTAACACATTACCATTTATTACATCTTGCCCATTATAATTTCCTTCTGTATCCTCATGACCTGTTGTAATACCACCATTAATAAATCCTTCATACACATTGTTGTAGATTATCTCCACTGCATTCTCTTCACGAGTCTCATTTAAAACTTGACTGAAAGACCCCAAATCATTATACGATGGACTATAATCACCGGTTCCGATAATGTCATCTATTAATGTTCCTTTACCACTATGAGCATCAACAGTTATTTTAATAGTGCCATGTACAATATCCGAAATACCAGCACCATACATCGTCGCTGTATTATCCCCACGAGCATTAAAATTAACTCCAGAATAAATCATTACCTGAACGTTTCCTACTTCCGAGAAAAATGAACCGCCGTGACTCGCAGTTGCATATCCAGCTTTCACGATATAATCGGAAGCATTTTCCTGTCCAAGAATAACATTTGCTGTTCCGACAACTTTAGCATTAGAGGAATATTGCATATCGCATCTTTGGTTATATCCACCACCAAACACACTGCCAAAAGTGCCCACATTAACTGTCACATTGGTGTCTTTTGCAACCTGTGCAGTAGCAGTTGGATCATACTTTCCTGTATTTGTGTTGTCTCCAAAATGACCTCCGCCATACAAGTTACCCACCCATACATTACTTCCATCAATCAGAATGTTGGTGTCACCGCTTACATCACTGTTATAACCACCGCCAAAAATCCATTCTGCTTGAAAATCTCCTCGGATGATTAAGTTGGTATCACCATTGACGTCATTACCTGTATATCCACCGCCAAAAAGATAATCAATTCGACCTTTCACATCATAATAAGAGATCGTCTTATCTGAGATGCTAAATCGTTCTGTTGTTTCAAAAGTATGCCCATTTGCATATATTTTTAAAGACAATTTAGCACTAACATTATCTAACGTAATATCCCCTACAATATTCGAACCAACGCTCGAAAACTCAAACTTATTTTCATCGGTGCTTTTGAGCGTAATTTTTTTGTCGGCAACACCCACAAATGAAACGCCAGAAATATCCTGGGTAATTTCTATAACAGCCTCTGTTTCTTTAGAACTCGTTATGCTCTGTATTGCTGTATTAAAGCTGTCTGCATCTGATACTTGATAGGTAGTTGTATTTCTAACATTATCGGTGTCAGTCGATGTATCATTCTGATAACACGCTTCTGTATGTGTGTGGTTCGTTCCTTCTTCCATACCACAGATTGGACTTTCTGTAGTCGAATCAGCAAAAGCATTTACTGGCATGATGGTTGTTAATAGACAAACCATCACTATAAATGCAACCCATTTTTTTACTTTACTCATATAGACTCTCCTTTAAATTTCCCCTTAGCTTCTTCCCCGTTTTCCTGCACACACCGGACAACCGCAATGTTGGCTGCCGGTGCGGCTGTAGATGACAGCCTGCCATTCGTGGCCTGCGCTGCAGCGCCACCAGACACGTTTTCTGCTGCCTGGGGTGACATCCTGCGGGGTGAGGCTGCCATTTTTGGTGGGATGCCATTCCTTGGCGACGGCGGGCTCCAGCGTGGCGAGGTCGTTGAAACCTGGCAGCACTTTCTTATTGGCACAGTAGGGGCAGCCGCCGCCGCGCTGGGTGCGGCTGGCGATGACTGCCTGGTAGTCGTGGCCTTTGTCACAGCGCCACCAGACTTTGCGATTGCTGGCTGGGGCGACGTGTTCCGGCGTGAGGGCGCCGTTTTTTGTGGGGTGCCACTGGCGCACAATGTCAGGGTATTGACTGGCCAGATCGTTGTCACCTGGAACAACGATTTTTCCTGCACAAATAGGGCAGCCGCTACCATTGACACGGCTGGCAACGCTGGCTTGCCATTCATGGCCCCTGTCGCATTGCCACCAGACTTTGCGGCGGGTGCCGGGGACGACATCGGCTGGCGTTAGAGTGCCATTTTTGGTGGGATGCCACTGGCGCGCCAGATCTGGGTAGAGACTGGCGAGATCATTGTCACCGGCTTGCACTTGTTTGTTGGCGCAGATCGGGCAGCCAGCACCATTGACGCGGGATTTTATTTGTGCCTGCCATTCGTGCCCCTGCTCACAGCGCCACCAAACGATGCGATGGCTGCCGGGCAGTACGTGGTCAGGGGTAAGGCTGCCGTTTTTTGTAGGATGCCACTGGCTGGCGACCAGCGGGTATTGGGTGGCCAGATCATTTTCTCCCGGAATGGCATAGCGTCCTGAGCAGTAAGGACAGCCGCTGCCACTGCCAGTCCTGGTATGAACAGCTGCCTGCCAATGGTGCCCATTAGCGCAGCGCCACCAGACATGCTTTTTGCTGCCGTAAGAAATAGTGTCCGGCGTAAGGGGCTGGTTGCGCACTGGGTCCCACTCCGCTAAAAGTGCCTCTTTGTTCGTACGTTGGCAAAACGCTGCCAATGTTTCTCGCATGATACGCTCTCACCTCTTCCACAACACAAAAAGCCCTCGCACAAAATCAACATTTTGTGCGAGGGCTTTCCTTCGGCATCCTTTCTCTGTTAACTTTTAGTGTGATAAATGAACTCAAGCAAGCATAGATGATCGTGAATGGTGTCCAAGTTATCCTTTTCTACATAATTATACGCATCAATAAAAGGGGTCTTAACCGTCGTTCGCAAGGCCCCTGTTTGTTGTACGCAAAATTTCAATCACAGATTGCGCGCGGCTATATTCTCATGCTATAATCACTATGAATGATTATCGTAAGCGTCTGCTTTCGTAACAAAATGTTGATTTTGTTATAAGATGAGACGCAGGCTTTCCAACTGTCGCAGGCAATTTCTGCCTGGCACGGCTAAGTAGAGCCGTGTGGTTTCAATGGACGAATGGCCGAGCAGGTCGGCGAGACGTGCAATATCATGGTTGTGCGCATAGAATTCAGTGGCAAAGAGATGGCGCAGGTTGTGGGGAAAGACTTTTCCCGGCGCAACGCCGCTGCACTTGGCAAGCTGTTTCATGGCTGCCCAGATTTTGAAACGTGAGATGGATTTTCCACCAGTGGTGATAAAAATTTCGCCGCTGGTGATTTTTTTTGCGCGTGCATAGGCTTGCAGTTTACGGCTTAATTTGTGCGGAATAAGAATGGTGCGGATTTTCCCTTTTAAGCGAATGTCTGCACGTCCATTCTGCACCGCTTCCACCGTGATCGCCGACAGTTCAGAGACACGGATGCCTGTGGCACCGAGGGTTTCGATGATGAGCCCCAGCTGCCGTTGTCCGCTGCTGTAAGCTGTACGCAGAAGGCGCATGTATTCGTCACGGCTGAGCGCGCGCTCATCGTCGCGAAAGAGCCGCCGCTGCACACGCAGGTAGTGCACGCGGAACTGGTCCCAACCACGAAAATGCAAGTAACTGTGGACCGCTGCCAGCATGGCATTGATGGTAACCGGCGCATAGCCCAGATCGAGAAGATGTTCTTTCCACTGTCCAACAACGGCTTTATCAACCTGAGCACCACCCAGCCACTTGACAAAAGTACGAAGACTGCGCAAATAATTGTCCACAGTGCCAACGCTGCGTTCTTCCATTTGTAGATAATTTGCATAGGCGGCAAGGGAGGAATGTGTGATGGTGGTTGATGACATGTAAAGACCTCCAAATTTTTCTTTCTATTATACCGTATCCGCTTCCTGCCATTACAAAAATCCTCAGTCATAAAAAAACGACCAATGATCGCCGATCATTGGTCGTTTGTCGTTTCATGGCATGATTTCTCGAACCATCACAAGTTCTTCGTCGTTGTCCTGAACGATGGTGAAGCCTGCGCGCTGGTAAAGGCGCAGGGCTGGGTTGGCTTTCTGCACGGAAAGTGCGACACGCTGCCAGCCATGGCGGGCGAGTGTGCGCAGCATGGCATGGAGCAACGCGGCGCCGATGCCTTGGCCGCGATGCGCTGGCAATACAGCAATTGCCAGCGTTGGTACGTTGCTAGCGAAAGGTGCATGGTCGGCAAGCAAGCGCGTCCAAACAACGCCTGCGACAGTGTCATCTTGGAGCACAGCCACCAGCGCGTGGTCGCAGACGCCGCTGCCAAAGGCAGCGATGTAGCATGAAAGAGACGGATCACGGACAATGCTGCGCGGCGGCGGCGTGACGCCTTCCGGAATGAAGATGGCTTCATAGAGAAAGGTTTCCAGCAGCGGTGTTTCTTCTGCACGCAGGCCGCGTATCTGATAAAAGTTGGCCGCATCGTTTGCCATCCGCGATCACCTCGCCTTGCTTTTACAATCTGCTCTTGAAATCGTCATAGCCAAAACTGCGTACCAGCTGCCAACTGCCGGCGCTGCCGCGGTAAATGCTTGGCAGCGGCATGCCGTTGAAGGTGTTGGTTTTAACCATGGTGTAAAGCGCCATGTCGTCAAAAACCAGCTTATCGCCAATAGCGAGCGGCTTGGCGAAGGAATAGTCACCGATAACGTCTCCAGCCAGGCAGGTTGGCCCACCAAGACGGTAGGTGTGCGCCAGCTCTCCGCTTTCACCACTATGTTCGAGCGGCGGGCGGTAAGGCATTTCGATGACGTCCGGCATGTGGCAGGCTGCGGAGGCATCGACGATGGCGATGTCCATGCCGTTGTGCACAAGATCCACAACCGACGTCACCAGATAGCCAGCGTTGAGCACAACGGCTTCGCCAGGCTCGAGGTAGACCTCCACGTCATAGGTCTCGCGCAGACGGCGCACCGTAGTAATAAGGGTATCGATGTCGTAGTCAACACGCGTGATGTGGTGCCCGCCACCGAGGTTGAGCCACTTCATCTGATGCAACAAGTCGCCGAAGTCGCGTTCCACCACTTCCAGTGTTTCCACGAGGGCGTCCACATTCTGCTCGCAGAGCGTGTGGAAGTGGAGCCCGTCGATGCCAGTGAGGTCCACGCCCTCCAGATCGGCACGCAATATGCCGAAGCGGGAGCCTTCGGTGCAGGGATCATAGATGGCATGGTCCTGGGTGGAATGCATTGGGTTGATGCGCAGGCCGCAGCTTTTGCCTGCAGCCTGCGCCCGATCGCGGAAATGCTGCCACTGGCCGAGGCTGTTGAACACCAGGTGGTCGGCAACCTGCAAAAGGTCGTCGAACCAGTAATCCTGATAGGCCGGGCAGAACACATGGGTTTCGCCGCCCATCTCTTCTTTGCCAAGGCGCGCTTCATGCAGGCCGCTGGCTGTGGAGCCACAGAGCACCTCGCGAATCTGCGGATAGCACTGGTACACGCTGAACGCTTTCTGCGCCAACAAAATGCGCGCGCCGCTTTCGTCCATCACGTACTTTAAAATCTGCAGGTTGGTGTCGAGAATGTCTTCGTCAATAACAAAATAGGGGGTTTGCACCCCCTGTAATACTGGCCACGTCATCTTAGTCTACCAGCACTGGATTGCGTTCTTCAATCCAAGGCAGACCCCATTTGTTCAGTGCGTCCATGAATGGATCTGGATCGAATTCTTCAATGTTTTTAACGCCAGGACCTTTCCAAACGCCGGTCATCAAAAGCATTGCGCCAATCATGGCTGGTACGCCAGTGGTGTAGCTGACAGCCTGGCTGCCGACTTCTTTGTAGCATTCCTGATGGTCGCAAACGTTGTAGAGCTGATAGGTCTTTTCCTTGCCGTCCTTTTTGCCGCGGAAGATGCAGCCAATGTTGGTCTTGCCGACAGTGCGAGGGCCAAGGCTGGCTGGATCTGGCAATACAGCCTTGAGGAACTGCAGCGGAACGATCTGCTTGCCTTCAAATTCGATTGGTTCGATGGAGGTCATGCCAACATCTTCGAGGCAGCGCAGATGGTTCAGATAGCTTTCGCCGAAGGTCATGAAGAAACGAATGCGTTTGATGCCAGGAATGTTCAGCGCCAGGGATTCGATTTCTTCGTGGTGCAGCAGATACATGTCTTTTTCCCCAACCTGTGGGAAATTATAGACACGCTTGATTTCCATTGGTTCGGTTTCTACCCAATGGCCATCTTCCCAGTAGCTGCCTTTGGCAGATACTTCACGAATGTTGATTTCAGGGTTGAAGTTGGTAGCAAATGGATAGCCATGGTCGCCGCCGTTGCAGTCGAGAATATCGATGTAGTTGATTTCATCGAATTCATGCTTCAGAGCATAAGCAGCGAACACGCTGGTAACCCCTGGGTCGAAACCACTGCCCAAAAGCGCAGTGATGCCAGCTTCTTCGAAACGTTCGCGGTACGCCCACTGCCACTTGTATTCAAACTTGGCAGTGTCTTCTGGTTCGTAGTTGGCCGTGTCGACATAGTCGGTCTTGGTTGCCAGGCATGCATCCATGATGGTGAGATCCTGATAAGGCAGTGCCAGGTTGACAACAACATCTGGCTGGAATGCGTTGATCAGCGCAATGATGTCTTCCGTTT
Organism: uncultured Peptococcaceae bacterium; assembly: GCA_937976375.1. GTDB lineage: Bacteria > Bacillota > Peptococcia > Peptococcales > Peptococcaceae > UMGS1590. The sequence continues at coordinate 27,885 of CALJRU010000069.1, forward strand.
TGTCTGCATCGAGCTGAGCAGTGTGCAGTTTGGTTTTGCCGCCGGCAAGTTTGGCAGCCAGGTCGTCACACTTGCTCTTGGTACGGCTCGCGATCATCACTTCTTCAAATACATCACTGTTCTGACACATTTTGTGGATCGCTACAGAAGCGACACCACCACAACCAATTACTAAAGCTTTTCCCAATTTAAAGTCCCTCCTTAAAAATTACAATAGATATAACCAATTATTTGACATAGGCAAGCAGCATTTCCCGCAATACCTTGCACGCAACAGCAGTTGATACGCCCGAGGCGTCATAATGTGGTGAAAGCTCGTTCATATCAAAGCCCACCACGTTCAACGCTTCCAGCGCCAACAGAGCTTCTTCCAGATCCTGGAAGAAAATGCCGCCGGCTTCCGGCGTGCCAGTGCCGCAGAACAGCGATGGGTCGAGCACATCGAGGTCCAGCGTCACATACACAGGCACTTTGTCGCCAAGCGCCAAGACAACATCGAGCACATCTTTTACATTAAACGGATGAAAGTCGGTGTGTTCGAGGGCAAACTCAAATTCACTGCGTTCACCGGAGCGAATGCCAAACTGATGGATGCGGCCATCGCCAAGAAGGTCCCAGCTGCGGCGCAGCACTGTCGCATGGGACAGGCGTTCACCGAGATAGTCGTCACGCAGATCAGCGTGCGCATCAAAATGGATGATGTGCAGATCCGGATATTTTTTCACCATGGCCCGCACTGCGCCCAGTGTCACCAAATGTTCACCGCCAAGCATGACCGGCATTTTGCCAGCATCGAGAATTTCCTGGGTGCATGCTTCGATCATAGAGAGCACGGCTTCAGTATTGCCGAAAGGCAGGAGCAAGTCGCCGCTGTCGAACACGGCAATGTCTTCCAGGTCTTTGTTCTGATAAGGGCTGTAGGTTTCAATGCCATCGCTTTCTGCGCGGATGGCTTGCGGACCGAAGCGCGTTCCTGGGCGAAATGAAGTGGTGCCGTCGAAAGGTGCGCCAAAGAGTACCGCACGTGCGTCGTCAAAGGCTGCTTCTGCAGCGATAAAAGTTTGGATATTAGATTTCATCGTCTTCCTCTGGTTCTACATTCTCAAGCAGGTCCTGCACATAGTTTGGCAGATAAAAGCTGCCACGATGCAGGTTGGTATTATAGTAACGTGTCTGCAATCCGCGAGCGTTCCAGCGGCGTGCATCCAGGTCTTTCACCGGGTGGTATTTCTTGGACGCAAAGCCAAACAGCCAATGTCCCGATGGATAGGTTGGAATATGTGCCTGATACACACGGCTCAGCTCAAAACTTTCTACAATGCGCTTATGGGCACGCTGCATGGCACGTGCATCTTCTTTATAGAAAGGACTTTCATGCTGGTTGACCATGATGCCGTCATCATGGAGCGCCTTAAAGCAGTTGCCGTAAAATTCTTTTGTAAACAAGCCTTCGCCAGGACCAAATGGATCGGTGGAATCGACAATGATGAGGTCATACTCATCCACGCACTTGCGCACGTATTTCAAACCATCAGCAATGTGAATGTGCACGCGTGGGTCGTCAAAACCACAGGCTGTCTGCGGCAGCCATTCACGACAGACGGCGATGACGCGTTCATCGATTTCTACCACGTCAATATGCTCCACTTCCGGATAACGGGTCAATTCACGCAGGCAGCCGCCGTCACCAGCACCGATCACCAGCACCTTGCGAGGATTTGGATGCACTGCCATTGGCACATGCACAATCATTTCGTGATAAATAAACTCATCCTTCTCGGTCAGCATCATGATACCATCTAAGGTGAAAAAGCGGCCGAACTCCTTGCTTTCAAACACATCAATGCGCTGAAACTCACTCTGTTCTGTGTAAAGCTGCTGATCAAACTTGATCGAGAACTTTACATCTTTGGAATGCGCTTCAGAATACCAAAGTTCCATACTATTCCTCCTTTAGTCAATGACGTTGAGACGGTTGACGCCCATGTCTTCCGGCCCGAGCATGCTGCAGCCTTTCTGCTTGGCATAACGAATATATTCCACAATTTCCTGAGTCACCAGTTCGCCCGGTGAAAGAATTGGAATGCCCGGTGGATAGATCATGACGAACTCTGAGCACACATGACCCACACAATTTTCCAACAGCAGCGATTTCTTTGGTGCATAGAAGGCTTCGTGCGGCGTCATTTTTACAATTGGGTTGATGTACTCCTGCTCAAACATGTTCATCGCAGGCTTTTTGAAACGACGGCGAATTTCCTGCAAGGCGCTCACCAGGCGCTCAATATCCGCTGGACGATCGCCGATAGAAATATAGGCCAGGAAGTTGGCAAGATCGCCAAGCTCCACTTGAATGTCGTATTCGTCACGCAGGAGATCGTACACTTCAATGCCGGCAAGGCCGAGCGCCAATGTATTCACCGAAAGTTTCGTGCGGTCGAAGTCATAGACACTGTCGCCATCAATGAGGTCGTAACCATAGGCCCAATAATCGCCAATGGCGTTGATCTCTTTGCGCGCGTATTCTGCCATATCCAGCACGCGGGCAAAGGTTTCTGTACCGCGCAGCGCCAGATTGCGGCGGGAAATATCCAAACTGGACAATAACAGATAGGAGCCGCTTGTTGTCTGCGTTAAGTTGATGATCTGGCGCACATAGTCGGCGTTCATATTTGGGCCCAACAGCAAAATGGAGCTCTGCGTCAGCGAACCGCCGCTCTTGTGCATGCTCACAGCCGCCATATCGGCACCAACATGCATAGCCGCCTTTGGCAAGCCTTCGCCAAAATAGAAGTGGGTGCCATGGGCTTCATCGGCCAGCACTTTCATGCCATGGGCATGGGCGATCTCAACGATGGCTTCCAAATTGGAGCAGATGCCATAGTATGTTGGATTGTTCACAAGCACTGCCTTGGCGTTTGGATGGGCCTCGATGGTCGCTTTGACATCCTCCACCTTCATGCCAAGAGAAATCCCCAGGCGCTGATCCATCTGCGGATTGATGTAGATCGGTTCTGCATCCACCAACACCAGCGCATTGATGACACTGCGATGCACATTGCGCGGCAGAATGATCTGATCTCCCGGCGACACCACCGAAAGAATCATCGCCTGCACGGCAGATGTGGTCCCACCAACCATCAAAAAAGCCGCCTGGGCTTCAAAAGCGTCGGCGGCAAGCATTTCTGCTTCTCGAATCACACTGATTGGATGGCAGAGATTGTCCAGGCATTTCATCGAGTTGACATCGATGGATACACAGGCCTCTCCAAGGAATGCAGCGAGTTCTTTATTGCCTTTGCCGCGCTTATGACCAGGTACATCAAAGGGAACAATACGCTGACTCTTAAAATCTTCCAGCGCGTCCAAAATCGGCATGCGATCTTGATTCACCTTGTCATCCTTCCTTTCTCAGTAAACATTGCAGCCACTAAAGATCTCGATCATTTCACGACGCAAGTTCTGCGTGATCTCGAGACGTTTCTGCGGCAGCAATTCGTAAGCATCTGTATTGAACAGATAGTTTTGTAGATCAATGTCTTTAATCAGCATCTTTGTATGATAAATATTGGCTTGGTAAATATTGATGTCCACAGCATCGTAACGCTTCAGTGTCTTATCATCAATAAAATCTTGAATGGACGTCATTGGGTGATCATTAAACACCTTCTTGCCATCAACATCGCGCGTAAAGCCACGCACACGATAATCCATGGTGATGATGTCCGAATCAAAACTCCCAATCAAATAATCCAGGGTTTGCAGCGGTGAAATCTCACCACAGGTTGCCACATCAATATCCACCCGGAAGGTGGCGATGGCATTTTCAGGATGATATTCTGGATACGTGTGCACGGTGACATGGCTCTTGTCCAAATGCCCCACGATGGTGTCGCTTTTTGGCGAAGGTACCATGGAGCCTTCAGCAATCAGCAGTGTTACACTTGCGCCCTGCGGCTCGTAATCTTGATGAGCGATGTTCAGCACGTTGGCGCCGATCATATCGGTGACATTGACAAGAATCTCCGTAAGACGGTCCGAATTGTACTGTTCATCAATATACGCTACATAGTCTTGTTGTTCACGAACTGTACGCGCATAGCAAACATCATAAATATTAAAACTTAGAGATTTCGTCAGGTTGTTGAACCCATACAAGCGGATCTTGTCTTTCATCTTCCACTCTCTCCATTTCCTCATAAATGCCTCGAAAGCAATGAAATATCTCTCAGGGAGACACCCACCAAGCCAGTTTAAGTATAGCAATTAGCAGGCTTTTCGTCAATGAAACGATGGTGTGCCGCCCAGTATTTTTCAGCGCATACACAGCCTCTGCATTCAGTGTTTGTGAACCATTTTCTGCGCGTCACCCACCAGCAGCCGCTCCCTGTCATCCACAATCGCTCAACAATCACGGCTGAAAAATAGCACGAATTTTTGTAATAATTGTACATTCCAGCTTGTTTCTCATTTGCAGGCCTGATATAATTCAAAATAAGAGAATCTATAAAAGATATTGTTCGGCGTCTTCCATCTCTTCCAGCGAAGCCGCCAAACGACCACGTCAGTGGTCTCACAAAGAAAGGGGATATGACTATGGCCAACCACGAACACAATCAGCACGGGCAAGCTGCAAAAGAAAAAGTCCGCGAAGGCGTACGCCGCTCAAAACTTACTGTCAACAGATTTCGCGAACCGCAGAATAAAACGGCACTCAAGCATGCTGCCGCCATCATCAAACATGACGTCATCGGTTTCTTCAGTGAAGTGCGCAGCATCATCAAGCAGACCGAAGGCCTGGAATCTTATGCCAACTGCAAGCAGAGCCCAACCTGCTCCGATGCCATTGAAGAATATCGTGTTCATATTCCGCCAATGTACGACGAAGTGCTCACCGATGAACCACTGAAGCCAACACCGGGCGCCGCCACCGTCAATGCCATCAGCCAAGCCGCAAGTGCCGTTGGCGACATTCTCGACAGTGCCGGCAGCATGGAAGCTTACGCCAACCGCCATCAGGCGTTCCCTGGCGACCCAACCAAGTTCGATCCAAACCGTCCACAGTCGGTACTCTTCAAGGAAGTGGGCGATAAGATTCGTAAAGACACCACCGTTATTGAAACGCCGGAAAAAGTGGAAGTCATCAAAGATCCAAATTCCAAGCCACTCAAAACACCGGTAGAATCCATTGTGGACGCCGCAACCAGCGTCGGCGAAATTCTCGACAATGCTGGCAGCATGGAAGCGTTCGCCAACCGTCATCAAGCATTTCCTGGTGACCCAACCAAATTCGATCCAAACCGTCCACAGTCGGTGCTCTTCAAAGATGTTGACGACAAAATCCGTAAAAAAGTGGAAGTCGTCGAAACGCCGCATGAGGACGCCTAATTCAGCACAAAAACACGCCCGCTGTGATACCAATCATCACGGCGGGCATTTTTCTGCCCACAAACAAGAAAAAAACAAGATTTTTCACAGCGCAGGCTATGCTATAATGAAGCAAACATTTCGGAGGTACGATTATGAACAGCCCTCGCGCACACCCACAGCGCTTCAGCGATTACGCCCATCTGGAAAAAGAGGCGCTGCTGCAAGCCTTTCACATTGACGCTCACGGCTACAGCGACCAGGAAGTCGCACGCAGCCGTGCACAATACGGAAGCAACGCCATCCACAAAAACAGCCATGACACCATCTTTTACCGTCTGCGACGCGCTTTTGTCAATCCTTTTACGGTCATTCTGTTTGTTCTGGCTGCGATTTCCTTTGTCACCGACGTCCTTCTGCCATCTGATTTCAGCCGCGACATGACCACCGTACTGCTGATTCTCTCCATGCTGGTGATCAGCGGCGTCATCCGCTTCATTCAGGAAATGCGTGCCAAGCGCATTGCCGACCACCTCACGCAGCTGTTTCACACATCGATCATGGTACGCAGAAACGGCGACTGGACAGACTTGCCTGCATCGGAGCTGGTCGTCGGTGATACCGTACGGCTTGCCGCAGGCGACCGTGTGCCTGCCGACATGCGCTTGATCGACACCAGCGATTTCTTCGTTTCTCAGGCCATCATCACTGGCGAAAGCGCCGTGCTGGAAAAAAATGCCTCACCATTGCCGCCGCAGCAATCTCATCATTACAGCGCCTACAGCAACATCGCCTTTATGGGCTCAACGGTCATCGGCGGCAGCGGCGAAGGCATTGTCATCGCCGTCGGCAGGGACACAGTCTACGGCGGCTTTTCAGGCAGCCGGCACGAGCGGCCCAACACCTTTGATCATGGTGCCAACGCCATCGCCTGGGTGCTGATCCGCTTCATGGCGGTGCTGGTACCGATTGTATTTCTTGCCAGCGGTCTCACCAAAGGCGAATGGCTTCCGGCACTGCTCTTTGCCCTTTCAGTGGCTGTAGGACTGACACCGGAAATGCTGCCAATGGTCATCAACGCCTGTCTGGCGAAAGGCAGCGCATCCATGCGCCGCAAACAGACAATCGTCAAGAACATCAACGCCATGCAGGGATTTGGCAGCATGGATGTGCTTTGTGTGGATAAAACAGGCACCCTCACCGGTGACACGATTTTGCTGGAATATTACATGGATGTGCTCGGCAATGAAAGCGGCCAGGTGCTGGACATGGCCTATCTGAACAGCCTCTATCACACCGGCATTGCCAACCATTTGGATGCCGCCATTCTGAAATGTCAGGAGATGCCCGGCCGCGGTACCCATTTCACGGCGCTCACCACCGCACATCCCAAGGTGGATGAGTGGCCTTTCGATTACGACACCAAAACCGCCAGTGTACTGGTGCAAGATGCCGACAGCCATCTGCTCATCGTCAAAGGCAGCATTGATGCCGTTTGCGCGCGCTGCGACTATGTCGCATACAAAGGCCAACGCTATGAAATGAACGGGGACCACACGGCCAGTGTGCGTGCCATCGTCGATGACATGTACGAAGATGGTATGAAAGTGCTGGCGGTTGCCTGCAAGAGCCTTCCGCCTGGTCAGCAGCCAGCCGCCAACGAATCGGCTTTGACGCTGCTGGGCTATCTGGCATTTTTCGACGCGCCAAAGGAAAGTGCTGCCGCAGCCATCGAAAAGCTGCAGGCGCATCATGTGGCCGTGCGCGTCTTGACCGGCGATCAAAAAAGCGTGGCGCTGTCCATCTGCCGCCGCCTTGGTATTGATACCCAGCACGTTCTGACCGGCGCTGAGCTCGACAGCCTGAGCGACGACAGACGCGCTGTTCGTGTGGAACAAACCACCGTGTTTGCTGAGCTGTCCCCAAAACAAAAAGCCAGCATCGTACAAATCTTGCAGGAAAACGGCCATACTGTCGGATTTTTAGGCGATGGCCTGAACGATCTGCCGGCGATCAACGCTGCCCACGTCGGGATTTCTGTCGACAATGCGGCCGAAGCTGTGCAGGAAAGTGCCGACGTGCTTCTCCTAAAAAAGGACCTGAATGTGCTGGAAGCAGGCATTGTTGAAGGGCGCCAGGCTTTTGCCAATATGTCCAAATACATCCGCATCACCGCTTCGTCCAATCTTGGCAACATTCTTGCCATCGTCGTCGCCAGTGTCTGCCTGCCTTTTTTTCCGATGACATCGGTTCAGCTCCTGCTGCTGAATCTGCTCTACGACACACTCTGCCTCGTTCTTCCTTGGGATCGTGTAGACGAGGAGGTGCTCGCGCGTCCACTGGAGTGGTCGGGGCGCACACTGAGCCGCTTCATGCGCGTTTTTGGGCCAGTGAGTTCGCTCTTCGACCTCTGCACCTTTGCGTTTCTTTTCTTTATCTTTTGTCCAGCTGTTTGCGGCGGCAGCTTTTTCTCTCTTGCCGAGCCATCCGCTCAGGTTCAATTTGTCGCCCTTTTTCAAACAGGCTGGTTTCTCGAATCGATGTGGACCCAGGTGCTGATCCTGCAGCTGCTGCGCACCAAGAAGATGCCGCTGCTCCAGAGCAGACCGTCGGCTGCGGTAATGACCGTTACCACGCTGGGAATTCTCTGCTTCACGGTTCTGACATTCACCCCGCTCGGCACATTGATTGGGCTGACCGCCATGCCTGCCAGCTATTTTTTGTTTCTCATCGTCATTGTATTGGTATACTTGCTCCTGGTGACATTTGTAAAAAAATGTTACATCAAGAAATACCACGAATTGTTCTGAGAAGGGAGGCGCCAAAGTGAAAAAAAATATTGGATGCATCAGTCTGGACGCCGCCCTGGCGGAATGGCTGCAGGAAAAACTTCGGCTTTCTGCGCCAGATACAGAAAGTGCGAACGAGCTGCGCGAAGGGCTGGAAGATTTGCTGAACAGCCAGGTCAGCGCCTTGATGCTTGAGCTTGATGAACACCAGCCGTCCATCACAAGCACCACCATTTCCTGCGACGGACTGACCATTGATCCCCGTCTGCGCAAAGTGGTGCGCGATGGGGTTGAGCTTACGCTCACGCCAAAGGAATTTGACATTCTCTACTTTCTCGCACGCAACCGTGGCGAGGTATTCACAAAAGAACAAATCTACCAAGCTGTTTGGGACGACGACTATCTCATGGATGACAGCAACATTATGGCTTTTATCCGCAAATTGAGGAAAAAAATCGAGCCCAGCCCGGACGCGCCAAAATACATTTTGACCATCTGGGGCATCGGCTACAAATTCAACGACGCATCATGAACATCGAACGCAGCAGCGTTCAATCTTACCAAATCGCAAGAAAATCGCAAGGGTTTGCCCATGGGATTTTCCTTGCGATTTTTTTATGCTATGAAAGGTGTTGAACGACGCCGTCGGCCAACGCCACACACGTTCATTTTAGAAAGGAGGCGCCTCCATGATGCTCCCAAGCGTCTATTTCGGTCTGCTTTTTCTGCTTTTTGGCACATTGTTCGCCTGCGGCAAATGCCACAGCCATCTGGCAGCCTGGAAAAATTTGTCAGAGGCAGACAAAGCAGCCATCAACATCGTGCCGCTTTGCCGCAACATCGGCGCAATGATTGCGCTTTGCGGCGTGCTTTTTCTGATCAATGGACTTGCCGGTGGCGACAGCCATCACTGGTTCATTCTCAGCATGAGTGCATGGATGCTCGCCGCTGGCGGTGACGTCTACTACATCGAAAAAAGCGGCCGCTATAGTAACCGCTGATCCAACACACAGTAAGAAAGCGAGGTGAGAGGCATGGACCCTGACAACCACCAATCTCTATCACACCACCATCATCAGAGGTCCTGCCTCGGATGACGGTGTCGCCATTCTCTAAACCACAAGGAGGACCGACACATGACAACCAGAGAACACATCCGCGATGAAGAACATCGCCGCCTTCAATTTGCTGCCACAGCCTCTATTAAAGAACTACTGCCACAGCTGCAGACCACGCTATGCGGCCTTGACGATGAACACGTCGCCGCCAACCGCAGCCGCTACGGCACCAATAAAGTAACCCATGAAAAAAAGAAGTCGCTGCCAAAGCGACTGGCCGGTGCCTTCATCAACCCTTTCACCGCCATTCTCTTTTTTCTGGCGCTGATTTCTGCAGCCACCGATATTATTTTCCCTTATTTTTCTCTCTTCGGTAGTCACCCAGAGGAGATCGATCCGTTAACGGTCATCATCATTGTAACCATGGTGTTGATCTCTGGCACCCTCCGCTTCGTGCAGGAATCGCGCAGCGGCAATGCTGCGGAAAAATTATTGGCCATGATCACCACAACTTGCACTGTCACCCGCAAGGAACGTGCCAGATTAGAGATTCCCATGGACGATCTCGTCGTTGGAGACATTGTTCATCTTTCCGTTGGTGATATGGTGCCTGCCGATGTGCGCATTCTTGACGCTAAAGATCTGTTCGTGAGTCAGGCCAGCCTGACCGGCGAAAGCGAACCCATCGAAAAGACGCCCCAAGCCCTTCTGGTATGCTCCCTTTATGAGAGACAGTGAAATATAAAAATCGCTGTTCTCATGAA
>CALJRU010000070.1 GCA_937976375.1 uncultured Peptococcaceae bacterium
ACCCTAAAAGGATTCCAGTTGGCATTGATGAAAAATGATTTTTGTTATTTACCCTTTCTACTTGACTGGGGGCTAATCAATGCAACGACAGACGGCGGCTGTTTGCGTTAGAATAAAGGCTTGTCCTTTTGGAAAAACAGGATGAAATAGATAGGCAGATAGGTGATTTTTCCTTTGCTGGTGATTTCGCGCGTGTTGGATAGCACAAAAGCCTGCTTGATGGGATATTGTTCATTCTTGACAAAGGCGTTGAGGGCGCTGTGGACGGAGTAATCTTTGCCAGATTTGACTTCGATCGGAACCACTGACAGACTGTCGTAGTCGTCAATGAGATAATCGACTTCGCCCTTGCTGCGGTTGTCGTAATAATAGAGCTGGTAACCATGGGCGCTGAGTTCGCTGGCGACTACGCTTTCATATACTGCACCGAGGTTGATGCTGCGTTCGTCGTCCATGATGGCACGGATGTTGCTGCCGTAGAGGATGCCGGAGAGAATGCCCACATCATTGAGATAAAGCTTGAGCAGATTTTTCCCGCTGGATTCAATGAGCGGGAACACCGGCGTGGAAATGGCGCGTACCTCCAGAGCGATGCCAGCGCTGACGAGGTAGTCAAATTCGTCTTGATAGTGGGCGAAGGTTCTGCCTTTTTTTCCTTCGATGTCTTTGACGATGACGCGCTTTTTCTTGTTTTCGAGGTTGGATGGGATCATCTCATAAATGCGTCGGATTTTTAATTTGTGGGCATCGTCGTATTTAGAGGCGTCAATCATGTAGTACTCGTGGATTTCCCGCTGGATGTCGCGCACGCGCTGGATGTTTTTTTCATTCAGGTAGGCGTTGACGGCATCCGGCATACCGCCGACGAGCAAAAACTTGCGGAATAAATCCATCATTTTATTGTGGGTGGCCTCGTCCAACGCTTCCCGTGCTTCAAATTTACGCCGCAATGCGGCGATCGCAAATGCGTTCATGCCGTTGGCATAGAGAAATTCTTCAAAATCGAGCGGGTACATCTGCAGCTTTCGAATGCTCCCCATTGGGATGGATGTCGTTTGAGACAGCGTGACGCCCAGCAAGGAGCCGCTGGCGATGAACGTGAAGCGGCCATCTTCGCGCAGAAATTTCAGCAAGGTCAAAAGATGCGGATAGGCTTGAATTTCATCGATGAAGATCAGCGTGTTGTCTCGCTCATGCATCTTGTCGCCAGCAAGCATGCTGACCTGAAGATAGAAATCATCGACGCTGTGGGTGTTGGCAAATAGCCGCTCGCTGATGCTGTCTTCGACCATGTTCAGCTCAATAAAATGGGTGAACAGCTGTTGGCCTACGTGGCGGATGATGAAGGTTTTTCCAACCTGACGGGCACCGTCCACGAGCAGAATTTTGTCCGGCGTGGTGCGCAGATGGTGTTCGATGTCAGCAGCAATCTTCCGATAAAGCATGGGCAGGACTCCTCTCAAAAACTTTTCAATAACATTTTATGGTAAAAATCATGACTTTTCAATAAAAAATAGGAAAGAAAATCGTGACTTTTCAATAAACGCGGCTGGCAGGGAAAATAAGCGCCTGGGATGGATTGGCTCTTGCCAAATGGCTGGAAAGGGTGTATCATAAATAATGAACGAGGTTCATTTTGCGGAGGTAGGTATGAACAAGACGGTGACATCGGAAGAAGAGATCCTCGCGGCGGCGCGGGCGCTGCTGCTGGAAAAAGGCACTGGTGCATTGACCATGCGCTCGGTGGCCGCGGCCTGTGGGGTTGCAGTGGGATCGATTTATAATTATTTCCCTTCAAAGGGCGCCCTGGTAGGCACAACGATTGAAAGTGTCTGGACGGAAATTTTCCGGCCTTTCACGGCGGCACCGGCTTACAGCAGTTTCGCCGACTGTGCCGCAGCACTGCTTGCTGCCTTGGCAGATGGTAATGCACGTCATCCAGGATTCTTTTCGGTGCATGCGCTGTCGTTTGCAGCTGGTGAAAAAGAGTCTGGCCGCGCCCTGATGGCGCGCTGCTTCGCATTGCTGCGTGAAAAGATGCTGGCCGCACTGGCCGCAGACACCCAGGTGCGTGATGGTGTCTTTGAAGGCGCCTTGTCCAAAGAAGCGTTTGTTGATTATGTGCTGCAGCTTGCCATCATGCAGCAGCGGCGCGGCAGCGGAGAAGATGCCGCTTTGCTGGCGCTGATTGGCAGTTGTATTTATTGAGTGTGTGTGCCCGTCGTGCGGCGGGCTTTTGTTTGAACGAATATGAACAAAGTTCATTTTTGAGAGCGAGGGATTCTTATGGTTAAGAAGAGAACATTGCTGCTGTTGGCAGCGCTGGTTTGGCTGGCGGCAGGTTTCAATATTGTGCGCATTGGCGTGTCGGCGTATGTGGGGCATTTGTCGATCTTGGCGGCGGCAGGCTCTGTGGTGGTGTTCGTTCTGTTTTGGCGCATGTTCCGCGGCCTGGTTGGCAAGCATTCGGGGCGCATCCGTGCCTACGCCGAAGAACGACAGTATTTCTGGCATTTCTTCGATGCCCGTTCCTTCTGCATCATGGCTGTGATGATGACGGGTGGGATCACCATTCGTGTCTGCCATCTCATGCCGGATGCTTTTATCGCCATTTTCTACACAGGCTTGGGCACTGCACTGGCGCTTGCTGGCTTGGCGTTTGGCTGCCACTTCTTCCGTTATAAAGCGTAAATAAAAAATGCTGCTTCGCGCATCGTGTGCGCGGGGCAGCATTTTTTTATTGATGGTTGTCGCGTTTTTCACGCTTCAGGCGGCGCTTCTCTGCTCTGCTCGTGATAACGTGGCGAATGGCGCCGATGGGATGCACATAGAGCATGCGCGGCCCGGCATAACGCATCACTGTGCGAATCTGTTCGCGCATTTCTGGTTTGTAGCAATGCACGCGGCAATTGGAGCAGAATGTTTTCGTTTCCATGAAGGGGCAGTGATCGACGCGATCGCAGGCGTAGCGCGCCAGTGCTGCGCATTCGTCACAAAGCTGGCCTTTGGGCGTGTGGTGATTGTGACGGCAGTAGATCGCGATCATTTCACTGACGACGTCTTTTTCGTATGCACGCTTGCTGGAGAGATCAGGCATGGCAGTGCCTCCTTTGTTGAAAATGGTATGTTCTAAGTATACGCTGTGTGCTGGCAGCGGGCAAGAGCATGCTGCAAAAATGGCCGATCGATAGCATAAAGATCATATGTTGGCCAATGGATGCAAGAAAAAAATAATGAATGGCTGGGCGATTGGTTTTGACGTTTGTTGAGAGGGATGGTATGCTTTTCTTAAAGACATTGATCCTGTCTGAGTTAACGTTAGGAAGACACGCACAAAGGAGGAGAGAACCATGAAAAGACCATTGGCAAAGTTGAGCATGTTCTTTGGCGTTTGTGCTGCAGTAGTGGCGGTGGCCTTGTGGGCTTTCGGCGCTGGCTGGTTGGTTGTAGCCGCCTGTGCAGCTGCTGCAGTGGTGTTTTTCTGGGGCAGCCGCGGCGATTTGGACAGCGCCCGCGGCAATCAGCCTGTGGCAGTGATCATCGATCCATTGACAGGAGTGCCGGATTTTGACGGCTACCGCCCACGGGAAAGCGAACTGCCGCAGGATCAGCCGGCCGCTGAATTGATTCAGCATGAAGTGGCTGGTGAGAGTGTGGACGAGGTTTTGGCACGTGTGGTTGCTGCTCATCAAGAGGCAGCAGAAAAGAAAGGAGAATAACAATAAATGGAAGCATTTGATTTTAGTTTACCAACACACATCGTTTTCGGCAAAGAGCGCTACGACGAAGCAGGCGCCCTCTGCGCAGCCATCGGCAAGAAGGTGCTTTTGCACTATGGCGGCGGCTCCATCAAGAAAAACGGCCTCTACGACCGCATCATGGCCTCGCTGGAAGCGGCAGGCTGCAGTGTTGTTGAACTGGGCGGCGTCAAGCCAAACCCACGCCTGGAATTGGTGCATGAAGGCATCGAATTGTGCCGCCGCGAAGGCGTCGACATGATTCTGGCTGTCGGCGGCGGCAGCGTCATCGACTCGGCCAAAGGCATCGCCGCCGGCGTTTGCTACGACGGCGACGTCTGGGACTGCTACCTGGGCAAGGCGCCAGTGACCGAAGCGCTGCCAATGGGCGTGGTGCTTACCATTCCAGCAGCCGGCAGTGAATGCTCCAATGTCACCGTTGTCACCAAGCCCGACACCCACGACAAGCGCAGCTTCCATGCCGATGCAGTGACCCCGCGCTTTGCCATCATCGCGCCGGACGTATTCACCACCCTGCCAAAGAGCCAGATCGCCAATGCTACCGTCGATGTCATCAGCCATGTGTGCGAGCGCTTTTTTAGCGACAGCACTCACGTCATGCTCACCGACCGCCTCTGCATTGCCACCATCGAAACCGCCATGCAGCTGGGCTTGAAGCTCTACGCTGACCCATCCAACGTGGACGCTTGGGCCGAATTCGCCCTTACCGCCAACATTGCGCATAACGGCGTGCTGGGCCAGGGCCGCATCGAAGACTGGGGCGCCCATGGCATTGGCCACGAACTCAGCGCTTTCTACGACATGGCCCACGGTGCCAGCCTGGCCATTGCGGTGCCAGCCTGGATGCGCTATGTGTCGCAAAGCAAACCGGCGCGCTTTGTGCAGTTTGCGCGCGAAGTGATGCACGTGTACGAACAGGACGACAGCGAAGCCATCGCCATGGCCATCGATGATTTTGCAGCTTTCTGCCACCGCCTTGGCCTGGCTACTACCTTGACCGAAGCCGGCCTCGCCGACGCCGACCTGCCAGCCATGGCAAAGAGCGTTGTAAAATATCGCGCACGTGGACAATTTTATGTGCTCCACGAAGAAGACTGCTTGCGTATTTACGAATTAGCTTTATAATAGATTGTAGAGAAAAAATAACAACGGGACCTGCGGGTGCCCGTTGTTTTTATGAAAGGGGAGAGGCGCGTGGCACGTGCGACCAAACAAGAAAACTCATATTTTCACAGCTTTCTGCTGCTGCTCACAGCAACCATCTGGGGGGTGGCGTTTGTGGCGCAGAGCGTGGGCATGGACCACGTCGGCCCGCTGACCTTTGTGGCGGCGCGCAGCACGGTTGCTGTGGTGGCGCTGGTGCCAGTGGTGCTGATCTTCAGCCGCCGTGCCAAGCACAGCAGCAAGCAAAAACCTGCCTGTGACCGCCGCACCTTCTGGACAGGCGGCCTGCTTTGCGGGGTGCTGCTCTTTTTGGGCATGATCACCCAGCAGATCGGCCTGGTTTACACCAGCGTGGGCAAGGCCGGCTTTATCACCACCACCTATGTGGTGCTGGTGCCGCTGCTCGGCATCTTTCTGGGCCGCCGCATTGGCCTGCGCATGTGGATCGCTGTGCTGCTGGCGCTGGCTGGGCTTTACTTCCTCTGTGTCAAGCAGGGTGAGTTCTCCGTCGGCCTGGGCGATTCCATTGTGCTCCTATGCGCCTTTTTCTACACCATCCAAATCACCTGCGTGGACTACTACGTGCAGAAAATCGACAGCATCCAGCTTAACTTCATGCAGATGGCCGTCTGTGCGGTACTTGGCATCATTGTGGCTGTCGTGTTCGAAGAGCCTTCCTGGGTCAATTTGCTCGCTGCTGCGCTGCCGATTCTCTATGCAGGGGTCTGCTCCAGCGCCATGGGCTTCACCTTCCAAACCGTTGCCCAGGAGCACGTGTCGCCAACCGTTGCTTCGCTCATCATGAGCCTGGAAAGCTGCATCTCTGCCATCGCCGGCTGGCTGCTGCTCGGCCAGGTGCTCAACAACCGTGAACTGGCTGGCTGCGTGCTCATGTTTGCCGCCATCATCCTCAGCCAGCTGCCTGCGGCCTTCTGGCAAAGCCTGACAGTGGGTGTACGCAAGCAGTCAAAAGAATAAATAAACCGCTGTGTCGTCTTGCTGGACGGCACAGCGGTTTTTGTATGCGGCAGATGAATCCTATCTCTCGTGCGAAGTTTCTTTTTGGTCAACCTGCTGCACGAAATGACAACCTCGAATAAGTATAATTGACACAAAAAGACAACTAAAAAGGCTCTCTGAACCATATTGGTCAGAGAGCCTTGCTTATTGCGGCTGTTTTGTCTGCAATTACGCCATCTTGTTTTCAATGAAGCGCTGGAGAATTGTCCCTCCGGGACTAGCGCATGCCAGGCACAGCCTCTTTATTGCTTCCTGGTTGATGAAGCGATCGTATATTTGCTAGTCTTTGTGTGCGCGTCGCTGCAGGTGTTCTTACGCCATCTTATTTTCAATGAAGCGTTGGAAGATAGCAGCTACCTGGGTGCGGGTTGCGGTGCCTTGCGGGCTGAGGGTGTCTTCGTCCATGCCGGCGATGAGGCCTTGCTGTACAGCCCAAACCATGGCATCTTGTGCCCAGCTGCTGATGCTGTCAGCGTCGCTGTAGTCACCAACAGTGCCGCTTACAGCAGGGCTACCTACATAGCGATAAAGCATTGCTGCGAACTGTTCACGGGTCATGGCGCTGTTGGCCATGGTGCCATCGGAAATACCATTTTCCATAGCCCATTTCTGAGGACCAGCATACCATGTGTCGCCAGTGCCGCCAGGGATGTCGGCGCCTTCGTAGCGAGCCAGCACGCTCCAGATCATGGCACGGGTCATATCGCTTTCAGGAGAGAAGGTGTTTTCTGCAGTGCCGGCAAAAAGTTCGCGGCTCGTTGCAAAATCGATGGCGTCAGCGCCCCAGTAATTGTCGGCCACATCGTTGAAGGTCTTGCTGTTGTCCACAACCTTGATGGTTGTGCCGTCGGTCACTTCAACCGTAATGCCGTTGTCGCTCTGAACCGTGTCTTTGATCACGGTTTCATTGCCATCGGCATCCACCAATACAGCAACGGTGCCAGCGGTGACATCCTTCACAGGCACTTCCACCTTGGTAGCATCCTTAGAAGGCAGGTTGACCGTCACGGTTGGTGCGGTGGTTTTGTCGGTTGTCACAGGTACTTCTGGCATAGGCAGAGTCACTGCGCTGCCATCGGCATTGTCGACAGCATCCTTGCTGACGGTGACTTCAGATTCTACTTTACCATCGGTGCCAACCGTGGTGGTGGAAGAAGAGCCGTCTTCCTTGGTGATGGTGGTAGTGGTAGAACCATCTGGATTGGTCACAGTTTCTTCGCTATCGGAAGGTTCTTCAGGCTCTGGGGTAGGTGTAGGGATTACCGTACTGCCGCCGCCAGAAGAAATCTTCGTCCAGTGTGCATAGAGAGTGGTGTCTGCAGAGAATGGGGTTTCAGTTGTAACCTTATCGCCGCCATCCTTCGCAGTGAACCAGCCATCGAAGGTATAGCCGTCGCGTGTTGGGGTAGGCAGAGCGGTTAATTTACCCATATCGTCGGTATCAGCAACGGTGGTTGTGCTGGTGCCGTCGTTTTGATCGAAGGTGATGGTGTAGACCTTTTCACCGATAACCTTGTAGGTGTTGCCGATTTTTTTTGCTTTGAGATCTTTAGCAAGATAGTCGGTAGGATCGGAATCATAGGTCCCCTTTAAAATGCTCAGAGAACCGCCTTCGCCAACCTTGAGTTTGTCAAAACCAGTAACGGTGATGTCTTTATCAATAGTGACTGATGAGTTAATGGTCATAGTACCAGTGATGTTGATAATGTCGCCAGCTGTGGCCGCGTTAACAGCCTCAGCAAAGCTGGCATAAGGCACACCGCTGACATCGGCTGTTGCAGTACCTGCAGGTTTTGCTTTCCATGTGCCATCTGCTTGTTTTACTGCTTTGTAATCGGTGCCGGCATTGGCTTGCTCGTTTGCTTTTGTTTCCGTATATGCAACAAAATCTGTTTTGGTTTTATCATTGGTTTTTACGTTGTTATTATCAAGACCAATAATTTTGACTGGCGCACTGCTGCCATAACCACCACAGATGGCCCCATTAACGTTAATGGTTGTTACGCTACCACCAAGGGTGCAGTTATAAATGCCAATGCTGCCCTGCGAACCGGTACTGGTGCCCCAAATTCCACCGACGTTTGCATAACCTGTTACATTGGCATTAGAAGTACAATTGATAAATTCAACTTTATCTGTTGCATCATCGGTCCCGATTTGACCAACAAACCCGCCAACGCCATAGGAAATAGGACTATTAACAGTGTAATTACTGATATTTACATTTTGAATAGTGCAGCTTCCACCCATGTAACCAGCTAGCGCACCGATATAACTGCTGGTGCTGTTTGTAGAGGTTCCATTGATGGTCAAGTTTTTAATGGTTACATCCCCAACGTTGCCAAAGAAACCGCCACGATACTCGGATGTAACAGAGATTTTCAAGTTATTGATAGTATGATTTTTGCCATTGAAAGTTGATTCATGGTAGAAAGAAGAATTACCAATTGGTGTGAAATTGACATCCGGCATGGTGATGTCTGATGCTAATTCAATATTGGCTGGGATATTATCATTGTCCCATTCAACCAAGCATGATAGCCATTGGAGTTGCATTGGTGTTGAGATGGTGCACACTCCATTTTCAACGGTTGGAAAATCGGTTATTGTCCCCGTATTTGTAATCTGCAAAGGATATTCGATAAAACCAGTATCTGTTACTGTCAATGTGCCATTATTGGTTAGAGTTCCGCTTAATCTCAGAATACCTTCAATCGTTAAAGTGATATTTTCTGGAATGGTGATACTATAGCGAGATTTTAATGAAAGATCAGCATTAGATGGAATTGTAATATTTTGTCCAAGTGTGATATTTTTTGGTTCTGTTGCAGAGCCATTAAGAGCTGTTTTTAATTCGTCGTAACTGTTAACAGTTATTGAAGTGGTTTCTCCTAATTCTTCTACAGTATACAAACCGTTATCCTGTTTTGTGACAATTCTATTTTCTGCTAAGTATTCTGCATAAGGCTCATGTTTATACGTGCCACCATAGAGGTAAATTGGTGTTGAATTAAAAGCAAGAATATCTGTGCGCTCTCCTTCGCAGCTAAAAGTACCTCCATAGATTTTAACGGATTTTCCCGAGCTTGCTACTGCATAGTCTGTTTTTGAAGTGACCCTGACAGTTTTTCCGTTTTGTGGATCAATGACTAATTCTGAACTATCATACATTCCAATTGCATTGACATAGCTGTCTCCGGCCCCGGAAGTGCCACCAGCATAGAAGGTACCGCCATAAATGGTGACATTCCCGCTGGAAGAGACTGCGCGTCCCACTCCGGAACTGCCGCTTGGGCTGGTAAATTCACCATCGTTTACAATCAATGTGCTTCCAGCATAACCATAATAAGCATTTCTGTTGTAGCTTTCAATGGTACCGTTATTAACCGTTACGGTGCCAGCGTTTTGAATACCACTTCGTCCAATCAGTTTCGTGGTTTTGCTGGCATCTTGATCAACTGTTAGCGTTGCTCCAGCGAGGTTGTCTATTGCCATACCTGCTGTAGTGCTGCCATTATTTTTGGCAGCAATCGTACCATTTTTTACAGTTAAAGTTCCGTTGTTGTCAATGACATCAATATCTGAGTAAATGCTAAGTGTGTGTCCATTTAGCTCCAGGGTAATATTTGCATCTGCTGGAATGGTCAACGTTGCATTCAAGGCAATATTTGCGTTTAACTGAATGGTGGTTTCATTGCTGCCAGCGCTAGTGACTGCTTGATTCAATGCCTCTTCTGTATCTACAGTTCTTGCTTCTGTGCTTTGTTCGCCGTTTACTACGTTGCCGTTGTCTGAAGCGAACGCTGACAACGGAAATAATGATATGATCATCATTGCAGCCAATAGACAGCTAACAAAACGTTTGCCAAATTTTGACATAGAGAATGCCTCCTTTTAATTGTAATTAGGTTCATTGTACTATGGCCGGAGGTAACAATCAACCTGTATCAGAAATTGTCATTTATTATATTTATGTAAAAAATCATATAAAAAGCGCCTCCTTGTGGAGTGGTATGCTCCCTTTATGAGAGACAGTGAAATATAAAAATCGCTGTTCTCATG
>CALJRU010000071.1 GCA_937976375.1 uncultured Peptococcaceae bacterium
TTGAGGCTTAAGACGAGAAAAAGGCCACCTTGCGGTGACCTTTTTCGACAAGCTGAAAGGAATACCGGAATGGATTGTACCATTCCGGTATTCCTTTTTTTGCTTCAATGATGGTTTATATTTTTCGTAAATAAATTTCATTTTTTCCAGCAATTTGATTTAGTGCCGCTTTAGGTGACTCCATTATACTGAAAAAGATTTAATTCGAAAATTAAAGGAGGTTGTTGGTGTGATAAAAGTGGAGCACCTAACGAAATATTATGGTGATTTCCTGGCGGTCAAGGATTTGAGTTTCGACATTGAGAAAGGTCATGTCTATGGATTTCTGGGGCCGAATGGTGCAGGCAAAACGACAACAATGAATATTATGACGGGATGTCTTTCAGCGACGAGCGGTCATGTATTGATTGATGGCTATGACATTTTTGAAGAGCCTGATCGGGCAAAGCGGTTGATTGGTTACTTGCCGGAGCATCCTCCATTGTATATGAATGAAACGCCTCTAGAATATTTACGTTTTGTTGGGGAGGCGAAGGGGATAAAAGGTGTTGAACTGTCGCAGCAAATTGAGCACGTTGTGGAAGTTGTTCGAATTGATAACGTAAAGGAACGACGAATTGCTGATTTGTCTAAAGGCTATAAGCAGCGTGTTGGGATTGCGCAGGCCTTATTAGGTTCCCCAGAGGTGATTATTCTTGATGAGCCGACAGTGGGGTTGGATCCAATTCAAATTATTGAGATTCGTGACTTAATCCAATCACGTGGAAAAGCACATACTGTAATATTAAGCTCGCATATACTTTCAGAAGTGCAGGTTATGTGTGAAAAGATAATGATCATCTCGCATGGGCAATTGGTGGCATTTGATACGCCTGAAAAGTTAGAGCAGAATCTATTGGCTTCTGCCGAAATTCATTTAGTAACTGATGCTACGGCGAACAAAGTAAAACAAATACTTTCATCGCTTGAGGGAATAACAAATGTGACAATTGACGATCGTGAAAATGACCAATTTTTAAATGCATGTTTGGCTGTTGGTAATGAAGATTTATATGATATCTCTCGGCGTATCTTTTTCGCTTTTGCAGAATGTGGTGTGCCTTTACTGGAAATTAATCTTACAAAGGCAAGTCTTGAGGATATCTTTATAGAACTTACGGATAATGAGCGCATAGCGTCTGATGATGTTGAAAAGTGAAAGGTGGTGTAATGTATGTTTGCTGTTTTGAAACATGAACTGAGAAGTTATTTTCAAAGTTTTACTGCCTATGTGTTTGTCACCTTTTTGCTTGTGATCGTGGGCATTGGTTCGATGCTTTATAATTTGCAGGCAGCGGTCAGTAATTTTGAATATGTATTAAGCTTCAGCAGTATTATATATGTTGTGATTGTGCCATTGCTGACTATGCGTGTTATTGCTGAAGAACGCCGGCAGAAAACCGATTATTTATTATATGCATTGCCGATTACAATGAGTCAGGTTGTGTTAGGAAAATATTTGGCGCTATTGGTGGTTTTTTTGATTCCAATGGCTGTATTGTGCGTGTATCCTTGCATTTTTTCGTTATTTGGTGATGTTTATTTGCCGGTTGTTTATGGTTCGATTTTTGCTTCATTTTTTATGGGTGCTACTTTAATCGCAATAGGCGTATTTATATCATCGCTGACAGAGAATCAGGGGCTGGCAGCAGGTATTGGTGTAGCGATCATATTATTAAATTATTTCAGTGTTAGTTTGTCTGAATATGTTTCTTCTACAGCAATGGGCTCATTATTGACCTTGGTTTTGCTTATTTTATTATTTGGCCTTTTATGTAGGTATTTGACAAAAAATCCACAGCTAGGTTTTGTCATATCGTTAGGATTAACAATGCTTGCTTGTGTTGTGTATCTGATTGATCAATCAAAATTTGAAGGACTGCTCCCTGCTGTAATGAAACAACTATCTTTGTTTGAACGGCTAAATACTTTTGTCAGCGGAGTTTTTGATATGACGGCAATCGTATATTATTTGTCAGTGATTATCTTTTTCTTGTTTTTAGCCGTTCAGTCTTTAGAAAAACGGAGGTATAACTGATGAAGCGATTGCTTTCTCAAATGTTAAAGCAGGCCACGGATGATAATTATCAGGCGTTTCGAGGCGGCACTTATTCACTAGCATCTATCGCTATTGTGTTGGTGATTTTAATCATGGTTAATATTATTGTTTCTGCACTGCCATCGAATCTAACACAATATGATATGAGCGCTAGTAAATTATATTCTATAACCAGCAATACGAAGTCCGTGGTTAATGCTTTGGATCAAGATGTAACCATCTATTGGATTGTGCAGTCAGGAGAAGAAGATGACATTATTGAAGCACTATTGGACAAATATGATAGTTTGTCAGACCATATTAATGTTGTAAAGCGTAATCCTGATGTTTATCCAACTTTTGCTGAACAGTATACAGATGAAACTGTACAAAATAATAGTTTGGTCGTTGAATCTGGCGATCGCAGCAAATATATCAGCTATGATGATATTTATGTTACAAGCACAAATATGTATTCTTATTCATACACAACTTCTTTTGATGGAGAAGGTGCTATTACCTCAGCAATTGATTACGTTGTAACTGATGATTTACCACAAATGTATATTCTTGAAGGACATGGTGAACAAGAACTTCCGGAAACATTTAGTGATCAGATTGGAAAAGAAAATATTGAAACAACGAGTTTTTCGTTGTTAACAAGTGATTCTGTGCCAGAAGAAGCCGACTGTATATTGATTTATGAGCCACAATCAGATATTTCAACCGATGAAAAAGAAAAGTTAATCACTTATACACAGAATGGCGGAAAATTGCTGGTTATTTCTGGACCCGTAGAAAGTGGAAGCCTAGAAAATTTAAACAGCCTACTGGCCGATTATGGTGTAACAATGGCCGAAGGTGTTGTTATCGAAGGTGATAGCGACCACTATACAGGTCAGCCTTACGTATTATTACCAGATATGAATAGCAATGATATGACAGATTCTTTGATAGAAGAATACTATTATCCGAATATGCCTATTGCTCAAGGTTTGGTTGTTGATGAAGAGACTGCCAGTGGCAGGGTAAGTGAATTATTAACAACTTCCGACGAATCTTTTAGTAAGATTAGTGGTTATGATTTAACGACATATGAAAAAGAGGATGATGATATTGATGGACCATTTGCTTTAGCAGTTTCAATATCGTGCGACAATGATGGTCAGATTGTGTGGTTTTCATCAGCGGCATTTTTAGAAGATATGTACAATGCCCTGTCTTCCGGTGCGAACGTTGATTTAACGATGAATGCAATCTCATCGTTGATTGGTGAAAGAGATGCAATGGCTATTCGCAGCAAATCTTTGAACTACAACTATTTATCGATCACAGAGTCAACAGCGTCGCTGTTAAAAATTGTCATGATTGGTATCGTGCCTCTCGCTTATCTTGGAATAGGTGCAGGCATAATATTAAAGAGGAGGAAAAGACAACATGAAGCGGGCTAAACGTATGAAAATCCTTTTAGGAATATTGGTTGTGGTTTCCGCTATGGCCTTTGCCGTGCTACATTATCAGGAAAAGCAAGAGAATATCAAGAATACCGACGAAACCATTTTGCAGATTGAGTCAGATACAGTCTCCTCTCTATCCTGGCAATATGATGATACATCGTTGTCGTTTCATAAAGACGGTTCATGGACTTATGATAACGATGACGCTTTTCCCGTTGATGCTGAAAAAATTGATAGCTTATTGTCGTATTTCAGTAATATGGAAGCAGCCTTTGTGATTGAAAACCCAACAGACATTGATCAATATGGCCTAGATGATCCGTCCTGTAGTATTCATCTAACCACCGATGATGGAGAATATGATATCGATTTGGGAGACTATAGCACCATGGATGCACAGCGTTATGTATCAATTGGAGATGGCAATGTGTATTTGGTAAATAGTGATCCGCTTTCAGCGTTTGAGATAGAACTAAGTGATATGATAGATAACGATGATATTCCTTCCTTTGAGCAGGTTGAAAGCATTTCTTTCAGTGGCAGTCAAAACTATGATGTTGTTTATAAAGCCTATAGTGATGATAGTGCTGAAACCATATGCAGCGATGATGTTTATTATCGCAAAGATGCGGATACATTGCTGCCGTTGGACACAGAGAATGTGGAGCAATACTTGGAAACAGTCAGCGGTATGTCGCAGGATACTTATGTTACTTATAATGCTAGTGATGAAGAGTTGGCGACTTACGGATTGGATGATCCTGAACTAAACGTTTCTATTGAATATATGGATTCTGACGACGAAGGAAGCAGCATGAAAAATTATGTACTGCATATAAGTCGTGATTCAGCAGCAAAAGCAGAGGATGATGGTGAGGAAAACAATAACGATGAAGATAAAATGACCGCGTATGCACGAGTAGGGGATTCGAAAATCATCTATGAAATTTCTGAAACCAGTTACGATGCACTTATGGCAGCTAGCTATAATGATTTAAGACATAAAAATCTTTTTAGTGGAGATTTTTCGGATGTTACCCAATTAGAGGCTGAAATCGATGGAAAAACCTATTCAATTGATATTGAAACTTATGGGGATGAGAAAAAATATACCTATAATGGAAGTGACATTGAAATAACCAGTATTCAAGGTGCAATAGAAGACCTCAGCGCTTCAAGTTTTACCGAAGAAGAGCCGACTCAAGAAGAAGAATTGTCTTTGACTGTACATCTGGATAAGAGCTCGATACCATCAATTGAGCTCGTGTTTTACAGATATGACGGTGAAAATTGTTTGGCTGTTGTGGACGGAACACCAACCGCACTTGTCGCAAGAGATAGTGTTGTAAATCTTATAGAAGCAATTAACGCAGTTGTTTTATAGAAGATTATTAGAGAGAAAGGCGCAGTGAAAAACGAATGATTATCGTTTTTCACTGTGTCTTTCTTTGAAATGAAAAATTTTGTTAAATGGTATTATACTACTAGAAACTGGTAGGATAAAATGTTAAGATTTTTGAAAACCACTATAATTTGGGCAGATTGAAATATTGAATGTTATCTACACTTCGTTTATAATAAAAACTAATGAAAAATGCAGAGCTGGGACTTTTAGATGACATTTGATGGTCATATTTAAGCCATAGTTGCTATAAATTTTAAGGAGGAATTTGTCATGAGTGAACAAATCCGCAACATCATGGAAACTGATGTTTATTATGCGCACGAAGAAGATGATATTGCCACAATTTTAAGAACCTTGGTTGATAAGAAGATCAGTGGTGTACCAATTGTCAATAAAAATATGGAAGTTGTAGGTTTTATCAGTGATGGCGACATCATGAAATTTATCGCTAAACAAGATCCTCGAATCATTGATATGACCAGTTTTATTACAGTATGGTATGATTCTGAAAGCTTCGATCAAAAACTTGATGATTTGCTGAAGATTAATGTTATGGAACTTGCTACAACAAAGATTATTGCTGCTGAACCTGATGAAACTGTAGATGAAGCAGCTCGTACACTTGGCAAAAAACGTATCAAGAAATTGCCAGTAATTGACAATGATGGCAAACTTGTTGGTATGGTAAGCCGTCACAATATTATTCGTTACATTATTTCTTATCATGAAAGCAAACAAGGAGAACAAAACTAATTATGAGCAATCAGCAGCAGAAAGCCGTGATTACTGTCACAGGCTATGACAAAAAGGGTATCATTGCAAGTGTGGCAGCAATGCTTTATGATCACGACGTAAATGTTTTAGATATTAGCCAAACCATCTTAGATGGATTCTTTAATATGATCATGCTTGTTGACATCAGTGAGTGTAATATTTCGTTACAGGAGCTTGTTGATGAGTGCACAAGAGTTGGCAAAGAAATCGGTCTTGAAGTTCGTTGCCAACATGAAAATATTTTTAAGTTCATGCATCAGATTTAAATGGAGAATTAACAATGTCTTTTTCAATGAATTCATCAGATATTTTTCAGACAATCCATATGATTGCTGAAGAGAACCTGGATATTCGAACAACAACCATGGGAATTTCTCTGAAAGACTGTGTTTCTGAATCAACAGAAACCACTTGCAGAAAAATCTACGATAAGATTACCAAAAAAGCGGAACAGCTTGTTCCAACGGCAGAAGCCATTTCAAAAGAATTTGGTATCCCAATCATCAATAAAAGAATTTCCGTAACGCCTATTTCTATGATTGGAGAATCATGTGAAGATCGCGATTATGTTGCAATTGCAAGAACAATGGATCGCGCTGCGAAACAGGTAGGTGTCGATTTCATCGGCGGCTACGGTGCGCTCGTTCAGAAAGGCATGACGGAGGCTGAACGGGAATTCTTGGAAACAATTCCAGAAGCATTAGCGACAACAGATGTGGTATGTTCTTCTGTGAATATTGGTTCCAGCAAAGCTGGCATCAACATGGATGCAGCAGCAATTCTTGGCCGTGTGGTTAAGAAAACTGCAGAGCTTACTGCAGATCAAGATGCTTTGGGATGCGCTAAATTTGTCGCATTTTGTAACGCTGTAGAAGACAATCCATTTATGGCAGGTGCTTTTTACGGTGTAGGCGAAGGTGAATGCTGCTTGAGTGTTGGGGTTAGTGGCCCTGGGGTTGTTCTAAATGCGATTAAAGGCAGAGAACATTTACCATTCGATGAACTGGCAGAATTGATCAAGCGTATGGCTTTCAAGATTACTCGATCAGGTGAAATGGTCGGCCTTGAGGCGGCAAAACGTCTTGGTGTACCTTTCGGGATTGTTGACCTTTCTCTGGCACCAACTGCAGCTATTGGCGATTCTGTGGCTGATATTCTTGAAGCGTTTGGCCTTGAGAAATGTGGTACACATGGTACGACTGCTGCACTTGCCATGTTAAATGATGCGGTTAAAAAAGGTGGTGCCATGGCCTCTAGTCACGTTGGCGGTTTGTCTGGGGCCTTTATTCCTGTCAGTGAAGATGCCGGCATGATCAATGCTGCAAAAGAGGGCAGTCTTTGCTATGATAAATTGGAAGCAATGACTTGCGTATGCTCTGTAGGTATTGATATGGTTGCTATTCCTGGTGATACACCTGCAGAAACAATTACTGCAATGATCGCGGATGAAGCGGCTATTGGGATGATTAATAAGAAAACCACTGCTGTTCGTGTTATTCCGGTTCCAGGAAAAGGTGTAGGTGAAATGGTTGAATTCGGTGGGCTTCTTGGATACGCTCCTATTATGGAAGTGCATCCATTCTCATCGAAAGTATTTGCACAACGTGGAGGACGCATCCCTGCACCAATTCACGCGCTTAACAACTAAGAAATTTGGGGAAGATATGGGTAAAAAGAAGCAACCGTCTAAGCGGTCGAATCAGCCTGCGTCAAAAAAGACGCGGGTTG
Source organism: uncultured Peptococcaceae bacterium (assembly GCA_937976375.1). Lineage (GTDB taxonomy): Bacteria > Bacillota > Peptococcia > Peptococcales > Peptococcaceae > UMGS1590. The sequence goes on from CALJRU010000071.1 coordinate 7,442, forward strand.
ATCTAAGATCCCTGCATTTGAAACGTGAAGTTGGTCATAAATATCATGTAAAAGGCAAGAAGACCAAGGAGCAGTTTCTCATTGATGCAATGGAACGTGCTCGCCTTGCGGAGTACGCTATGTATTTTGAAAAGCCATGGCGACTTCTGGGTATGAATTTCTTAATTGGACTTGCAAGAGGTTTAGGTACTACGATAGGCTTAGCGTTAGTACTTGCGCTTCTTGTGTATATTGCTCAGGAAATTATCTCTGCAAATCTGCCTGGGATTAGCCAATGGTTAGCGGATCTGCTTGGATTGGTGCAGAGTTATTCCGTATCGAAGTTGCCATATAATGAATAAATCAATTAAATCGTTTTTCCCGTATTTGCTTGCAATCATCGTTTTGCTGATTGATCAAGGAAGTAAAATTCTTGTTCGAAGAACAATGAACCTTGGTGAGAGCATTCCAGTGATCCAAGATGTTTTTCATTTAACTTATATTGAGAATACTGGTGTGGCTTTCGGAATGTTTTCAGGTCACACAAAAGTATTTGTTGCAGTTAGTTTGGTGGTTCTCATTGGGCTGCTGTTTTTTGCATGGAAAGAGCGAACTCGTTCATTGCTTTTACATTATGGTGTCGCTATGGTGATCGCGGGAGCACTGGGAAATATTATTGATCGTATGGTTAAATCGTCAGTGACAGATATGTTTGACTGTCGAATTTGGCCGATCTTTAATGTTGCAGATATTGCGGTTTGTGTCGGTTTTGGATTATTGATACTTTATATTCTTTTTGATCAGGGGGAAGAGAATGGCAGATAAGCAGATCATGATTTCGAATGACGCTGTAGGACAGCGTCTCGATCAATGGGTGAGCAAACAAATAGAAATCACTCGATCTGCCTTTAAGCAGTGCGTAGAAAAAGAATGTGTCTTTTTTGAAGGTAAGAAGGTTACGAAGGCGGGGTTTAAGATTCCGTCATCAGGTATGCTTGTTATTAGGGAAGAAGATAATGGCTACAAGCCGATAGCGCTGCCCCTGGATATCGTCTATGAAGATGAGGATCTGCTGATTGTGAATAAACCACGTCATTTATTGGTTTATCCAGTAAAGGACAAAAATGAAACCACTCTTGTTAATGGACTTTTGGCGCATACAACTTTGTCTGACTTTTGTGGGCACGACCGTCCTGGGATTGTACACCGGATTGATAGGGATACGTCAGGATTGGTTTTGGTTGCGAAGAATAATTTCGTTCATGAAAAATTGTATGGTCAATTAGCCAGACATGAGATTTTGCGAGAATATATTGGCATCGTAGTACGTCCATTTGAAGAACGTAGTGGTGTTGTCAACAAAGCCATTATCCATGATTTTTCACATGGGACAAAGCGAATGGTGACAGAAATTGGTGGGCAAAATGCTATTACGCATTATCAAAGTATTTATCAAAATAATGCGTATGCGTTGATGCGTTTTCGTTTGGAAACAGGAAGAACCCATCAAATTCGTGTACACATGGCTTCCATAGGCCATCCATTAGTAGGTGATGGTTTGTATGGTGATGCAAGAAATATCTTTGGGTTTCAAGGACAGGCATTGCATGCTTTGCGTCTATGTTTCGTTCATCCTATAACTGGGAAACAATTAGAGGTGGTTGGCAGACCGCCGGAGATCTTTAAAAAAGCGGTAACACGCATACAAATGATGAAGTAGAGGAGGAATCAACTTGCTTAGTGATAGTTTAAAAGTTTTTATCACAGTAGCTGATAAGAAAAACTTTTCAAAAGCGGCAAAGGCGTTGAATTTGACACAGCCTGCAATTAGCTTCCAAATTCAAACGTTGGAGCAATACTACCAAACAAAGCTCTTCGACCGCATTAATCGCCATGTTAAATTGACAGAAACTGGCGAACTGCTGCTTGAATATGCCTTGTCTATGAATGACCTGCAGTCTGAACTGGAAAGAAAAATGCAGCAATTGACAGGACATGTAAAAGGGCAGTTGATGATCGGTGCCAGTCGTACGGTTGGTGAGTACGTTTTGCCTTATGTCATTTGCAAATTTAAAGAAGATTATCCAGACGTCGATGTGACATTGGAAATCTATAATACAAAACATGTCGAAGAAAATGTTTTGAACCGTTATCTTGATATTGGTCTAGTTGAATCAGATATTCGTCATAAGGAATTGTTTTTCCAAAATATACTTAGTGATGAATTGGTTCTCGTTGTTCCAAAGGACCATCGTTGGGTAAATGAAGAAGAAATAACGCTTGATCAGCTCAAGGGTGAGCCATTTATTATTCGAGAAGCGGGCTCAGGGAGTCGTTTGGTATTCGAACAGGCTTTGATTGATGCAGAGTTTGATGTTGAAGATTTAAATGTTATTATGGAAATAGGCAGCATTACTTCAATTAAGAGTGCGATTATCAATGGCCTTGGGGTTTCTGTCATGTCTAGATGGGCAGTACGAGATCTTGAACAGGCTGGTATTGCACATGTTGTGTCTATTAAAGATCTTGATTTGAAACGTCCATTTAGTATCATTTTGAATCAAGGTAACTTTGAATCTGAAGCATGTAATAAATTCATCCGTTACTTGGGTGAAGTTACTGAAAAAGAAATTTACGAGCATTTTTAAGGAGGGAGTAGGTCCATGTTAAATGATAGTATTCGTGTGTTTTTAATGGTCGTGGAAAAGAAAAGCTTTTCTAAGGCTGCGAAAGCACTGTTTCTTACTCAACCGGCCGTTAGCTTCCAGATTCAGATGCTCGAAGAACATTATGGCACACGTCTTTTTGATAGAGTGAGCAGAAATATCATTCTCACTGAAGCTGGTGAATTGTTATATAAATATGCTACTGAAATGAGTGATATGCAGGCAAGTCTTGAGAAAGACATGCAAGAATTAAACAATACCATTTTAGGCCGTTTGCGTATCGGTGCCAGTGTTACAATAGGAGAATATATTGCTCCATATATTCTAGGTAACTTTAAAAAACATTACCCTAAAGTAACGTTAAGTTTGGAAGTAGCAAATTCAGATGAAATTGAAATGGCCATTCATGATACCAGCCTTGATATTGGTCTTGTTGAAGGACCGCCTGTTGATAAGGATCTTGAAAGTGTACCTTTCTTAGATGACGAGCTTGTTGTTATTACTAGCGTAGATCATCCATGGAGTAAATTGGAGTCAATTTCAATTTTTGAATTGGACCAATATCCATATATTTCTAGAGAAAAAGGTTCTGGGACGCGTGCAGAGATTGAACAGCATCTCAAAGCTGCTGGTTTTTCGCCGAATAATCTTAATGTTATGATGCGTCTCGGCAGTACTTGTGCGATTAAAAGTGCAGTACGTAATGGTTATGGTTTTACAATCGTTTCTCGTTGGGCGATTAAAGATGATCTTAAAATGGGAAATCTGGCGATGGTTAAGATTAAAGAGGATGAATTTAAGCGCCGTTTCCGTATTGTATATCATAAAAAGAAATTTAAGACGCAAGCTGCTGAAGAATTTTTGAAGTTTATTGAAAATGAGACTTTTCAGTGAGTGTTATGCCAGCTCTAATATTAGGGCTGGTATTTTTATGAAATGATTTAAGATTGATGAACTTGTACACTTTGGCGGGTCCTTTTTTTAATATTTCGCCCTTATAAGGCAAAATCCCCTAGTTTCAAACTAACGAAGCTAGGGGACTTGTATTTTATAAATCAGAAGAAACATTCAAATAATCATCTAAAGTGGCGATATTTACTGACAGGTTGATAGGGAGAATGACTGTGAATGTTGTTTGGTGATTCTTACTTGCTGCAGAAATGGTTCCTTCATGTAAGGTGACAATTTCGTGAGCAATTGCAAGACCAAGACCAGCGCCACCGGTCTGTGAAGAACGTGATTCATCAAGTCTAAAAAATTTTTCAAAAAGAAGATTTAATTTTTCTGGTGGAATGGTTGGACCGCTGTTAGAGAATGTAAGAATTACCTGGTTGCCTTGTTGTCTTGCTTTTACGCATATTTCTGAATTTGGATCGCTGTATGCTATGGCATTTTTTAGAATATTGTTAAATACACGTGCAAGTTTGTTAGAATCACCATTGATTGTTAAATCATCTGGCGTGTCTAACGTAATTGTATTGCCATGTTTTTGGGCCAGGGGATAGAATTCATCGGTCATTTGAACCAGCATAAATGTTAAATCCAATGGGGCAATGTCTAAACGCACTTGTTGAAGGTTAAATCGTGTAATATCAAAAAATTCGTTGATGAGGCTTTCAAGGCGTTGGGCCTTTTCAAATGCGATATTTGTGTATTTTGCTCGCTGAGCCAATGGCATATCAGGTGCTTCACTTAGTAGGCTGAGATAGCCAATCACAGAAGTGAGAGGTGTCTTTAGATCATGTGCTAGATAAGTGATGAGATCGTTTTTTCGGGCGGCCTCATCACGCAATAGTCTTTCGTGCTGTCGCATTTTTTCTTTAACCTCACTCATTTGAAACGCAATATCATTATATATTTTTGGAAAAACGTCTGAAGCTTCTCGCTCAGAAAAGATATATTGATGGATCATTTCTCCCAGCTCTTCCATGCGATCTTTCACATCTGCTGTTGATAAAAATTTGCTTAATATTAAAATCAAAATGCTGCTAATACATACTAATGCTATAAGAAGCAGTAGAACATAGATTTTGACCATTGCCCAATTAGGACGCCAAATATAGATTGGTTCTCCGTTTGCTGTGTAATAATAATCATATACAGCCATTAGGCGGTCTTCAAACCAATTGGTGAAAACACCTTCAAGACCTTTGTCAATAAAGAAAAAAAAGCCAAGCGTAAAAAGAAAACCTGAGAATAACAGTATAAAGAAGCGACGGATCACTCTGCGTTTATTGTTCAATTTTATATCCACACCCCCAAACAGTTTTTATGTATTTAGGATTCTCGAATGAATCACCAAGTTTTTCACGTAAATGACGGATGTGCACTGAAATGGTATTATTTTTCTTATCATAATATTCTTCTCCCCATATTTCGTGAAAGAGATTTTCTGCGCTAACCACACTGCCTTTATGCTGACAGAGAATGCGTAAAATAGCAAATTCTGTTGGTGTCAAAGAAAGGGGCTTTTCATTTAAGAAACACTCGTGCGTGCTTATATTCAAAAGGAGACCGCCGTATACGATGATCTCTTCGTTGGGCTGTGACTGTGTTTGATTGTATGTTTTATAGCGTCGCAATTGCGCTTTTACGCGTGCCACCAGTTCTAATGGGAGAAAAGGCTTTGTCATATAGTCGTCAGCTCCGAGTGTAAGTCCCGTGACTTTATCCATGGTTTCCCCTTTTGCTGTGAGCATAATTATAGGGTATTGATGGTGTTCACGTATTTTTCTGCACAATATAAGTCCGTCAATTTCTGGCATCATTATATCTAAAATAGCTAAATCAAAAGATTCGTTTTGAATGCTTTTTAATGCGTCACTTCCACTATATAATGCTGTTACTTCATAGCCTTCATTTTTAAGATAAAGTGATACAAGATCAACAATTTCTTTTTCATCATCGACCACAAGTATTTTATCAGCCATACATGTCACCTTCCTTTAATATTCTCTCTAACTATTATAATATATTAGCAAAGTCTGGCCTACCGTTAATAAACATCTGTCTAAGAAAATCCTAATTTTTTCCTAAGATGAAAAATTGGGTTGATTGATCATGAAGAAAAAATGAAGAATCTTAATAATAGATTAATTATTGTCTGAGAAGATCTAAATTATTCTGAATACTCTTGATTTGATCGTGTAATCATGATATTGTCGATGTAAAGAAGCTTTTTTATGCTTGGCGTTTTTTGATATATGGCTATCGAGGAAGGTGGCTGAATGTTTTATAGTATAAATGAAAATGCTGAGCTTTTTTGATATGCATGAAGCAGAATGCTGAGAAGTATTTTGATTGTCATGAGCTCAAATGGATGATATTTTTTACAGAGACATCTGTTAAAGAAAGTCGTCTATGTTTTATGGAGGAAAAATATTGAAGAGGATATGGTTGTGTGTTTTTTGTTTGTTGCTTTTCTTGCCATCAACAGTGAGCTATGCGCAAGGTAAAGCATGGATGCAGAGTCAGGATAAAGATGATTTTTACCGAATAATCGCTGGAAATTTGACACGATCAGAAAATCCTGATGGTTCCTATTGCGTGATGGGGAATGAAGAAACACAAAAAACTTTCGGTTGGAACAATATTGAAATTGCTGTTAAAAAACCGTTCATTCAAGATATAATAAATAGTATTTTGCATTATCGAGATTACCGAGATATTCAGAATGTGATTGAAGAGTGTCAGCGCTACTATTTTTTTGTAGTTTGTTCAGGAAATTATAAGTTGAATCCAAGTGAACACTTTACAAATGAAGGTGTTTATCAGGAAGCAAATGCGCGCAATATCTACATGATGTTCAAAGTGCCAGATGCCGGTTTGGGATGTGAAACAGGCGATTTTACATATTCTTTGGATACCGTAAAAATTGATCATGATGTTGCAAAAGTATTCATCACTCGTTCAGCTAAAACTATTGGTAATAATTCGGCAAATGAAGGCAATGACTGTGGTGTTGTCATAGAGGAAGCGGTTCGAGAGGGGTATTTATTAGAGAAAACAGAGGGTCAATGGAAGATTGCCAACATTCTATTTGATAATGCTGATTATCTAGAAGGGGATACACAACGAATTTTTAATGACGAGAATCAAACAGTTAATCTATTTAGAATGTTTGAAGATGCAGAAGATGCGTCAATATGGACAGAACGTTTTAGTTTTGAGAAATGCCAGCGTAAAGATTATTGTCCATATGGAAATTTCATGAGTTATATTATCGGTGATATTGAAACCCCAGCTTTTAATTATGATAAGCTAATCAATGAAAGAGACAATACGGATGCAACTCTTGACTCTTGATGCGTACCACAGAAGAAAAGTAAGCAAAAGAAACGTGTAGAAGAGAAAATAGAAATCTAACAGGAGGAGAGAATATGAAAAAAACACGATGTTTTGTTTTATTATTCATGTTTCTGTTTTCGCTTCCGTTGCCTGTCTGGGCATTTGATGGTAGTGTGTTGGCAAACTGGCAAACACGAGATGCTTATTGTGCTGAAATGGCTGCAACAATACCTGAACATAAAGACGATGATGGTTCATTTAGTGTGATGGGAGAGCTCGTTGATATGAAGGAATTTTCGTCAATGCCGATTAACATATATATAAGAAAGAACCTGAGCGTTACATTGGACAACTTGTTTGATAACAAAGAGGATGTTCGAGAAATACAAGCGCTTGTTGAAAAAGTAAATAATTATTACTACACTACGCTTCTTTCAGGTCGATTTAAAATAATGCCCCGTGAAAATTTTACCAACAATCAAATTTTCGAAGAAGCCAATGCAAGAAATCTTTACGAGTTGTTTATGAATCCGGATTGTGGTATAGGAATGAATGAAGGCCGCTTTCGCATTCAAATTGAGGAATTAAAGATAATTGATGATTACGCAAAAGTTATCATTAGTCGCGAGGCTAGCGTTGAAGGGCATAATCCTTATAATGGCACCGATGGCTGGCAGTTAGAAAATGGTAAACGTGAAGGCTATTTATTACAAAAAAGTGATGGAGGATGGCAGATAGAAAATATTATTTTTGGCAATTTGTTGTATTACTATGGTAGCAATAAGAAGTTAATTACTGAAGAAGGTCGGATCAATACTTTCGTGTTTTTTGAAAAGAGTGATGATTCTGCTGTATGGAAAAAAGCTTTTACCTTCGAGAAATGTCCAACAGAAGATTACAGTCCATTTGGCAATTATTCAGAGTATATTATCGGTGATTTAAGTGCTCCTATCTTTAATTATGAAAAAATGCTTCAAGTAAAATAATGAACGAGCAGCATCAAGCTCAGATGAGACAAATGGTAAATGGCTTAATTTGAAGGGGATGACCATGATGTTAAAGCAAAAAGTCGGCAGTATTCTAAAAACGATTGGTGCTTTTTTCTTTCTATTTGGTTTATGTTCAACACCGGCCATTGCGGACGATTCTCTGTATGAAGCCATGGTTAACAGAACAGAGAAAGCCTGGAAGGATTTTTATGAAAAAGGAGTGATATCTTCGCAGGATTTTTGGAATATTGGTATGGAGAGTTTTCTTGCAGTATCGCCAGACTATTTTTCAAACGACAAAATTACTTTAAGAATCAATGGTGATAAGGTGCTGACAGATCCAGAGCAGATAGGGGAGCCTTATATCAATGAAAATAATCGTTTAATGATACCTCTACGTATGGTAAATGGGTACATGGGATTTTCGACCGATTGGCAGTCAGATGGAAGTATTTATATTCACGGAGAAAACTTGAATGTACAAATGCAGCTTGAAAGCAATGAAGTGATGGTTAATGGAGAAGCATGTTTTTATGATGAAGTGCCAGTCTTGAAAAATAATCGTACATATATTCCGGCACGTGATTTTGCAATGCTTTATGGCAGCATTATTTGGGACAATGAAAGTCGTTGCGTCAACATCTTACCGGAAAAAAATTATGATACAACATATCATGTGACTGAAAATGGGGTTGTGCGTAGTGACGGTGATCACGAAACGCTGCTGACACTCAGTGCGCCTTACGACAACAATGATATTGATGAAGTTATTGCTCAGAAACGAATTGACGGTGTTACTTATTTACAGGTTGGCATGGGCGGTGATGATATATTGCGCAATGTTTATGCCGTTTTTCGTGACAATGGCGAGGAGCTGGAATATGTTTTGCCATTAGGATGTGATTCGCCTTATTTTATAGACGGGGATACAATATATTATACAGAGGGACAGTATAGTGGACCTTGGACGTTACTGATAAAGTCTAATCGACTCTATGTATCTGGCGGAGAAGAGATCGGTGTGTACGATCTTTGTTATTCTGTAAATTGCTGTGTGATCACTATGAAAAATGGCATTTTTGGGGCAATAACACCAGAGTTAGAATTTAAAACGTTTGAACTTTCCGAATTAGGGCCAATTCCGTAGCCAGAAAATATCATAAAATAAGAAGTTTTAGTAGGTAGCCTAATTTTGCTATAAAAAACGGATCGCTGAATGTGTAATGTCACATTCAGTGATCCGTTTTCTTATAGCAGATTAATATTTTCAAATTCCTGGTTGAGAAGATCAAAATAATACAAAGTGCCACTTTTAACAGGACGCCCAATAAGCAGTTTGACTGCAAGCGCCATTTGAAGAGCAGCACAAAGTGCTGGTGTAAAAGAAAGTACACTTTTATCTGTAAGGCGAACATGATTTGGGTAAAGCATGTCAATAAGTGGTTCATCTGGCATATAAATTGCAGCTTGTGCGACCCAGCCGCGAATGGCGCCATAGACAACGGGAATATTGAGTGTTGAAGCTGCCTGCGCTAAGATGTGACGTGCTTCAATATTGTCGAGGGCATCTATTGCCAGGTCACAATTTGTCAAAAGATGAAGCGCGTTTTCGGTCGTCAGCATGGTGCAATAGGCTTCAGTGGTACATGTAGAATTGATTTTGGAGATGTGCTCATTAGCAATATCGACTTTGTATTTTCCGATTGCTGCTTCGCTGCATAATAATTGTCGATTCAGATTACTTTTGTTAAAAACGTCGCCATCAATCACGCGAATGGTGCCAATGCCAAGACGCGCTGCTTGATCAATAAGATGACCGCCAATGCCGCCGCAACCGATTACTGCGATACGTTTTGTACCTAACAGTGCACACTCTTCTTCAGTAAGCGCGGGGAAATTGCGTATGTAACGTTCATCCATTTTAACCGCCTCCCACAGGAGGAAAAAGTGCCACAATGTCACCATCTTTGACAGTTGATTCTGGTTTCTGGTGAAATCCGTTGATTAGGAGAATAGAAACTTCATCTTCAGGAATGTTGAGCTTTTGAATAATATCTCCTGCACAAGAAATATCGTCGGCATCCATCATTATAATCTTATCGCGGCCTTGACGAAGGGTTGCGAATACACGTACTTCGATCATCATATCGCCTCCGTTCATAAAAAATAGGGAGAGGTCGGAATCCTCTCCCACAATTTAATGATAATTATTTACCGACACATTCGTCAAGTCCAAGTTTCTTCAACGTTTCATCTGTTGGGAATGCATTAACCCAACCACGTGCTTCATAATATTGAGGTAAGGTTAATGGAAGCTGAGAAACCATGCCTTCGGAAGGACCATTAGTGATTGGTTCTTGAAGCAGTCGTTTTGGTAAACGATCGTCCTCAGGTTTCATACCTGCAGCTTTGTTAAACATGCGTTCAATATTGTAAATTCGATCACCTATGTTAAGTACTTCTTCTACGGTCCAATTGGTGCCTGTAGCAGCATTAAGAAGAGCCGTGTATTCAGGTGCGCCCATTGCAAATGATGTGAACAAGCAATGTCCCATGGAGTCGATTACTGCGGTCAGATCTTGGAAAGTTTTTGCCCAGAATGCTTTGTCGGTTGTAACGGTACGATCAAGTTGTTCTGGCAGACCAAGTACTTCAGGAGAAATCATATAGCCGCGTACATGGCAGCCGCCACGGTTAGAAGTGGCATAAGTAATGCCAATACCTTGGATTGCACGTGCATCGTAAGCTGGCATTTCTTGTTTTTTGACACTCATGGAAATTTCTGGATGCCCATAATGCTCGCAAAGTCTTGCAGAACCAGAACTCATCAGCCAAGCAAGTTCGGATTCTGGATCGCCCATACGTTTTGTCCATTCAATAAGCGCTTCTTTAGAGCCCCATTCAAGTGGAACACCGTCACACTCTTCTTCTTTAATATATCCGCGCTGATATAATTCCATGGCTGCGGCAATGGTGCAAGGCGTAGATATTGCATCAAGTCCATATTCATTGCAAAGCATGTTGCAAATGTCAATGGTATTCAGATCATTGTTGCCGCAGTTACCGCCGTATGCCCAGAGTGGTTCGTATTCTGGACCACCGACAACTTTGTCGCCAACTTTAATAACGCGGGCACATGCAATTGGGCAGCGATAGCAGGCACCTGCTTTTACGAGATAGGTATCAGCCAAGGTTTCGCCGGAAATTTCATCTCCATACTCTGCATAGGAACCCTGCCAGTTGTTAGTTGGAAAAGCACCAATATTGTTCACGATATTAACCAATACTGCAGTACCAAGCTGGCGCAAACCAGAACCGGTGACTGGGTTTGCTTTGATAATTTCCATGGCATTTTTGGTGGCTTCCTTCAGTGCATCGATGTCTGCAATGTTATCAAGATTTTTACGTGTCGCACGCACAACGATGGCTTTCAGCTTTTTGCTGCCCATTACAGCACCAACACCACTACGACCTGCGGCACGGTCTTTGTCATTCATGATAGCAGCAAGCAGAACTTTCTTTTCACCGGCAGGACCGATGTTCAGTACAGAGAAGTCGTTTCCGTGACGTTCTTTTAATGTATCATCGATAAGTTCACTTTTCATACCGAGCAAATCATCGGCGTTATGAAGTTCGATTTTGTCATCATCGATAGAAATATAGGTCCACTCAGGTGCTTCACCTTCAACAATAATGGCATCCCAGCCTGCATATTTGAGCTTTGCGCCCCAAATACCGCCAGAGTTGGAACATGCAATCATACCTGTTAATGGAGATTTCGTAACAACCATATAGCGTCCTGTAGATGGTGCAGCAGCGCCCGTCATTGGGCCAGTGATATAAATCAATTTGTTTTCTGGAGAAAGTGGATCAACAGTAGCGACACCTTCATCATAGAGCATTTTTGTACCGAGACCACGGCCACCAATAAATTTATGGGCAAGTTCAAGATCTAGTGGTTCAATTTTGATTTCTCCGGTACTGAGATTGATACGGGCAATTTTTTCGTAATAAGCACCAGCCATAGCGAATTCCTCCTTTAATTCTTTATAAAAAACATTTTCTCTTGAAATATTTTGACTACTCTATCTATTATTATAGAAGATAAGAATGCAATAACAAGACAACAAAGCAAGGTTTGTGCGAAACAACACGAAAGTGTTCTGTTTCATACATAGTATTTTTATGTTTTATCTCTGAAAATGTGTGAAATAATACGAAATAGATTGATAATGGATGTATCGCGTCTGATGGCAAACTTGTTAGAAAAATGAAAAAAACGTATAATGAGAACAATGAAACAGTTATATAACAGAAGAGGGGGGACTATGATGGCTCAGAATAAATCTTTATCAACGCAAGAAGTTGCGGACATTCTTCATGTCAGTAAGTCGACCATTTATGATTTGATACGTCGCGGGGAGATTCGCTCCTATAAAATAGGTCGAAAAGTTCGTTTTACGCAGGATGATGTTGATGCGTATATTGCACGTTCGCGCAGTGAAAATAGTGTAAAAGCAGTGCAAAAAATTCAGACCCATTCAACCTTGCTGACACCACCGGAAGGAGAGGCGCCGGATTTAATAATCTCCGGACAGGATGTATTGTTGGACATTCTAGCAAATTATCTTCACCAGGGTGGCATTAATGCGGCACGGACCTATCTCTCTGGTTTTGAAGGGTTATTGTCGCTTTATCAAGAGAAGGTGCATGTGTGCGCGAGCCATTTATATGATGGAGATGACTATAACACATCTTACGTGCGTTATCTGATGCCTGGTGTTCCTGCGGTCTTGATCAATTTATCATATAGAATTCAGGGATTTTATGTTAGAAAAGGAAATCCTAAGAGCATTCATGGTTGGGAAGACTTGAGACGTAGTGATTTAAAATTGTTAAATCGCCGTCCAGGATCTAGTTCGCGCATTTTATTAGATATCCAAATGAAAAAAATGGGTATTTTGCCGGAAAATATTCCTGGATATAATTCGGTGATTAAATCTCATTTGACAGTTGCCGCTGCAATTGCTGAAGGAGAAGCTGATTTCGCACTTGGAACAGAAAGAATCTCAAATCAGATAGATGGCATTGATTTTATCCCACTGATGAAGGAGCGATATGATCTTGTGCTTCGAAAATCTTTTCTTGACTCCGTGGCTGCTCAAAGATTGCTGGAAATATTGAATATGCCTGCTTTTCGAGCAGAAATATCGCATTATTCCGGTAATGATTACAGAGATTTAGGGAAGATCATTAAGGAGGTATGAGATATGCTTGAAGTAAAGACACCGCAAGAAGTCTTGTCTTTAATAAATACTGAGTTTACGGTGTTGTCGAATCGAGTGGAAAACGTTTCGCTCGATCGGGCAATTGGTCGCGTTCTTGCTGAAAATGTGATTGCTAAAGAATATGTGCCAGATTTTAATCGCTCAACCGTAGATGGTTATGCAGTAAGGGCGCGAGACACTTTTGGATGTACAGATGCTATTCCGGCCATGTTGCCTTTGGCTGGAGAAATTTTTATGGGTGAAGGTGCAGATTTACCGCTGCAACCAGAAACCTGTGTAGCAGTGCCAACTGGTGGTGCTGTCCCAGAAGGTGCAGATAGTGTTGTGATGGTTGAATACACCGATGATTATGGCGATGGCACAATTGGTATTACTAAACCGGTCGCACCGGGGCAAAATATGATTTTTCGTGGAGATGATGTTTTTCCGGGAAAAATCATATTAGATAGGGGTCGCGTGCTAGGATCTCAAGATATTGGTGCTTTAGCGGCAATTGGCAAAGTAAATGTGATGGTGCAGCAGAAATTACGTGTTGGTATTATTTCTACAGGTGACGAATTGGTTTCTCCAGAAGTGATCCCTGGTCCGGGACAGGTACGAGATGTTAATAGTGTCATGCTGCAATCTATGCTTCAAGTGTTTGGGGCGGATGTTATATCGTATGGCATTGTGATTGATGATGCTGAGCGACTGGCCGAAAAGGTTGATGAAGCGCTTGAACAATGTGACGTTGTGTTGCTTTCCGGAGGCAGCAGTGTTGGCGTGAAAGATGCAACTTGTCGAATCATTGAAGAACGCGGAGATTTACTTTTTCATGGCATCGCTATTAAGCCTGGTAAACCAACAATTTTTGGGAAAAATGGCAATAAACCGCTAATTGGATTGCCGGGACATCCAGTTGCGGCATATTTTATCACGAAGTTATTTGTTATACCATTGTTGGGGCATTTAATGGGCAGATCTATGAAAAATTATACTGTGACAGCAAGACTCAGTGAAAATATTGGTGCAAATCATGGACGTGCGCAGTATCAATCCTGCCGTTTGGAATATGATGAACACGGCCTGGTTGCAATTCCGGTTCGTGGAAAGTCTGGGCTGATTACCATGTTGGCTGGCAGTGATGGGTACTTCTGTATAGACCGTGATTGCGAAGGGCTGCCAAAAAATGCTGAAATTCAAGTAAATATATGTTTGGGGGACTGAAGCCATGGGATTTGAATATTTAACAAATATATCTTTAGATCAAGCACAAAACGAATATTTAAATAAGCTAACTGAAAATGGATTTATGGGACAAAGTGAATGCGTTCCGGTTCATGATGCGTGTGGACGTATTACTGCACATGCAGTTTACGCTCATATTTGTGCACCTCATTATGCAGCAAGTGCAATGGATGGGATTGCTGTTCATGCAAAAGATACGTTTGGGGCTACAGAAACGACGCCTGTAATACTTACACCACAACAGTATGTGGTTGTGGATACTGGAGATCCCGTTCCAGAAACATGTGACGCGGTGATTATGGTTGAAGATATTGTTCGCAACGAAGATGAGAGTGTTACTATTTATGCGGCTGCCGCACCTTGGCAACATATTCGGCAAATTGGCGAAGATATTTGTGCTGGTGAAATGATCCTTGCGTCATATATGGAAATTACTCCGGCAGCCATCGGGGCTATGATCGCTGGCGGGGTCATGGAGGTAGAAGTTGTTAAAAAACCAATTGTTGGGATCATTCCAACAGGTGATGAAATTGTTTCGCCTTGTGCCGATCCTAAAGCAGGAGACATACTGGAATTTAACTCTTCTATTTTTTCTGCAATGGTTCAACAATGGGGTGCAGTGGCAAAAACTTATCCGATTGTACCAGATGATTTTGATGCTATCTATGATATGGTGTCAAAGGCTGTTGATGAATGTGATATTGTCTTATTAAATGCAGGATCTTCTGCAGGACGTGAAGACTATTCTGTATCGGTAATAAGAAAATTGGGAGAAGTTATTCATCATGGCATTGCCATCAAGCCTGGCAAACCAGCTATCTTGGGATGCTGCGGAAATGTGCCAATCCTTGGTGTTCCGGGATATCCTGTCAGTGGGATCATTGTCATTGAACAATTTTTAAAACCAATAATTTCGAACTGGTTAAGGGTATCTGGTAAGTCGGAGAACTATATGGAAGCTGTTTTAACACGTCCTGTAGTTAGTGGATTGAAATATCAGGAATTTGTTCGTGTGCGAATGGGGGTTGTTGGCAATAAATTGACGGCATCTCCATTGAGTCGTGGTGCTGGTGTTGTGTCTTCGTTTATGAAAGCGGATGGTATTCTTGAAGTTCCGCAGGGAACAGAAGGATACGAGGCTGGAGAAAAAGTTCGTGTTCGTCTGTTGACAGAGCCGAAAAAATTGGAAAACACTTTAGTTGTTATTGGAAGCCATGATCCATTATTGGATGAGGTTGCCGATATGATGCATATTGACAATCCTGATGTTTATATGAGTAGTACACATGTTGGCTCAATGGGAGGAATTATGGCTATTCGCCGTGGTGAAGCGCATGCTGGTGGATGTCATTTGTTAGATACAGAAACCGGAAAATATAATATATCTTTCTTAAAGAAATATTTCCCGAATGGAGGTATTCGGTTGGTCCGTTGTGTTGGGCGACAACAGGGGCTCATGCTGGCAAAAAACAATCCGTTAAATATTCAGGAATTTGCTGATATTACTAAAGAAGGCGTGAGATATGTCAACCGACAAAAAGGGTCGGGCACGCGTGTTTTGATGGATTATTTATGCCAGCAGTATCAGGTTAATCCTGACAACATTTATGGTTATGAACGTGAAGAATTGACGCATACTTCTGTTGCGGCGCAAATTGCAAATGGAAGTGCTGATGCGGGAATGGGCATATATTCAGCAGCAAAATTGTATGATTTGGAATTTCTTCCTATTTGTATTGAAGAATATGATCTCATCATTCCTGAGAATGCATGGGAAACGCCTGTTGTACAACAGTTGCTGGAAACCATCAAAAGTACTGCTTTTAAAGAAAAAATGCTCTCTATGGGTGGATACACTGTCGAAAATCCTGGAGAGCTGATACCATTGGACTGATATGGAACACACAGATGTTGTTGTAATTGGCGGTGGAGTGCTTGGCTGTTTTGTTGCACGTAATTTGAGACGCTGGAACATCGATGTTACACTTATTGAAGCAGAAGCAGATGTTTGTATGGGAATTACGCGTGCAAATACTGCGATAGTATATAGTGGCTGTGATAATAAATCTGGCAGTTTAAAAGCAAGGATGACAGTCAATGCGAACAAACAATTTTCTAGTTTGTGCGAGGAGCTTGATGTTCCGTTCAAACGTTGCGGAAGCTTAATGGTCGCTCAGGGTCCGCAAGCGGAAGCTGTTTTAAAAATGAAATTAGAGCAAGGAAAAAGAAACGGCGTGGTAGGTATTGCGCTTTTATCAGGAAGCGAAGCACGAAGCATGGAACCGCTGCTTTCGAGTAGGATTACTGCAGCATTGTTTGTCCCAGGAACAGGAACGGTTAATCCATGGCAATTGGGGATTGCAGCGTTTGAAAATGCCCGTACAAATGGGTGTCAGACCATGTTAAATACGTTGGTTCGGAAAATAGAAAAAGATCAGGATCATTTTCTCATCGAAACAGAACATCATTCAATTCGATGTCGTGTGATTGTAAATTGTGCTGGCCTAAACGCAGATCATATTCAAGAGATGGTTTTTCCGTTAACGGTACGTTTGACGTTTGATGCAGCAGACTATTTGGTTTTTGATAGAAAAGTATCGTCGCCTCGACAAATCATTTTTCAAGAACGTGAAGACGGGAAAGGTGCCACGCTTGTTCCTACTGTGGAAGGCAATATGTTGATTGAATCTCCGGAGCGGACATTAAATACTGCAATGTGGGCAACAACAAAGGAAGGGTTAGAAAAACTTCAAATGCTTATAGCAGAATTATTGCCGAATATGAGCATGACGGGAGTGATTCGTTCGTTTGCAGCGGTGCGGCCAAATCCTTTTTTGATTTCGAATGAGAAAAAAAGACTGAATGATTTTGTTATAGTAAGACCAGCTGAAAATTTTTTCAGTTTTATTGGGATAAAAACTCCTGGATTAACTTGCGCGAATGAATTATCTATGCATATTGCAGAGGAAGTGGCATGCTTCATGAAGACATCTTTGAATAGTTCGTTTTTGCCAAGACGTTATGCGGATCATGAGAAAGACAATGAGATCATTTGTCAGTGTGGACAAGTAACAAAAGGTGAAGTTATATCTGCAATTAAACGAGGGGCATGTACAGTAGATGGTGTAAAACATCGAGTAGGAAGCGGAATGGGTCGATGTCAAGGAGCACGTTGCAGGAAACGTATCCAACAATTATTGGAGGAACAAAAAAATGGAACATTGTGATATCCTGATCATAGGTTCCGGTGCGGCGGGCATTTCAGCTGCAAAGATGGTGGCTCAGGAAAATGCAAATATTTGGCTAGTAGATGAAAAAAAAACGATGGGCGGTATTTTGCAGCAATGTTTCCACCATGGATTTTCACATGGACTCAGTGGCCCGGAATATGTTCAAATGCTACTGGAGAATTTCCCGAAGAATGTGCATTTATTTCTTGATACTACTGTGATTTCTATATCTAAAGAACGTGTTGCACAATTGATTGGTCCAAGTCTTGGATCGATAATGCTTTCTTTTAAACAAGTTATTGTTGCAACGGGTTGTTATGAAATTCCTATTGGTGCGTTGACAATTGCAGGGACACGTCCAGATGGTATTTATACTGCAGGGCAAATGCAGGAAATGATGAATCTTTTTGGCGATATTCCTAAAGGCCCTGCTGTTGTCTTAGGTGGCGGTGATCTAGGTTTAATTATGGCTGAACAATTGGGGCGTTTAAATCTAGATGTAACAATAGTTGAAAAGGGTGTTTGTAGCAAGGCGCTGCATAGAAATCAAAAATGTTTGAGTAAACCAAATATTCGATTGTTGTGTAATCGAACAATCGATGAAGTTTTTGGCTGGCCGAATTTGGAGGGGGTTCGCCTCTCATCGGGCGAATATGTATCTTGTCAAGTTTTACTGATAGCGGTGGGTATGCGCCCGGAACGTACTCTGGTTGAACAGTTATTTACGATGCCATGGGTTCATCTTTGCGGGAATTGTTTAACCATCCATTCAATGGTTGAAACAGTTGTTGCAGAGGGACAAAAAGTTGGCAGGGACGTTCTTTATCAATGGAGGAAGGATTATGATTGATCAATATGGACGTAGTATAACTTATATGCGAGTATCGGTAACGGAACGCTGTAATCTGCGTTGTCGTTATTGTATGCCGGAAAATGGGATCGTCAAAAAGCGGCATGAAGATATGTTGACTGAAGATGAACTGATCATGGCCATTGAAGCAGCAGCGTCTTTGGGTATTCGCAAATTGCGTATTACAGGCGGCGAGCCATTGGTAAAGAAGAATATACTTTCTATTTGTCGACGGGCAGCCGAAATTAATGGCATTGAAGAACTTTGCATGACAACCAATGGAACGCTGTTGAAGAACTATGCAAAACTTTTGCGGGAAGCTGGGGTTCAGCGATTAAATATCAGTGTTGATACGCTTGATCCGGATAAATATGGATACATTACTCGTTATGGAAAAATTGATGATTTTTATACTGGGCTTGAAGCGGCTCTAGAGGCGGGCTATGAGAAAATTAAATTGAATGTCGTGTTGATTGGTGGTTTTAATGATGACGAAATTCGTCCGCTATCAGAACTAACATTGCGTTATCCTGTTGATGTGCGTTTCATAGAATTGATGCCAATGCTAGATAATCCATCTTTTGATGAACGTGCTTTTATACCATATACTCGTGTTTTGGATGTCTTACCAGAGTTGGCACCCGTTAATCCTGATGGTGGTGTTGCAAAACTTTACTCACTGCCGAATAGTAAAGGAAATATTGGCCTTATTAGTCCGGTGAGTGCGCATTTTTGCGGTGAATGCAATCGAATACGCCTAACTGCAGACGGAAAAATAAAGCCGTGTTTACATTCTGCAGAGGAGTTGTCATTAAAAGGTTTGGATAAAGATGGTATGTTCGCGCAATTAAAAAAAGCCATCTGGCATAAACCAAAATGGCATGGCGATCTAGATGCGCAGCATCATTCACAAGCTGGACGAAATATGAATCAAATAGGAGGTTGATCATGGGCGATTTTACTCATTTTAATGATCAAGGACGCGCAAAGATGGTAAATGTTGGTGAAAAGCCCGAAAGTCAGCGTATTGCGGTGGCAGCTGGGCGAGTCCTTGTCAATAATGAAACATTTGCTTTGATCCAAAGTGGTGGAATGAAAAAAGGAGATGTTTTAACTGTTGCACAAGTAGCTGGGGTCATGGGGGCAAAGCGTACGCCTGATGTAATTCCGATGTGTCATCCTATTCAAATCAATGGCATTGATTTGAATTTATCACTTGATGAGAAGCGTCAATCTGTAGAAATAACGGCCAGTGTATCCTGTAATGGAAAAACGGGCGTTGAAATGGAGGCACTAACGGCCGTTTCAATGGCGGCATTGACCGTTTATGATATGTGTAAAGCTGTCCAAAAAGACATCATGATTACGGATATTCGATTGCTTAAAAAGAGTGGCGGTGTTCATGGTGAATTTACAAGGGAGGATTTATTATGATGTACCAGGCTGCAGTTATTACGGTAAGTGATAAAGGTGCGCGCGGTGAACGTGAAGATACCAGTGGCCCCAATCTTTGCCATATTCTTCAAGAGCGTGGCTTCGACGTTAGCTATACAAAGATCATTCCGGACGATATTGATAAGATTCAAGATGAGCTTTTGAAGTGTTGTGACTACTATCATTTTGCACTTGTTTTGACCACGGGGGGCACTGGCTTTTCACCACGTGATGTAACCCCTGAAGCGACATTGAATATTATTGAGCGACAAACGCCAGGTATTCCGGAAGCGATGCGTGCTGAGTCAATGCGCATTACACCTAAAGGCTGCTTATCACGTTCTGTAGCTGGAATCCGTGGACGAACGTTGATTGTCAATTTGCCAGGAAGTAAAAAAGCTTCAGAAGAAAATATTCTTGCCGTCATTGACCCTATCAAGCATGGATTGGATATGTTGTTTTCTGAAGGCTCTGCCGATTGTGGTCAATAAACAAGAAAAGCAATCCCCGCATAGAATTGGAGATTGCTTCTCTTATTTAATAGCATTCTGTTTCTTGGACACATTCGTTTTTTATACGACCAACCAAATGTTGTAAGCCATCAATGACATGAGGGCGAATGTCGCCGCCGATCAGAACACGCATAATGTCCTCGCCAACTGAAAGTGTGCCTTCATTAAGCCAAACACGGATATAATAAATGCCTGGCAGTGTATAGGCTTCGTCAATGACTTCCTTCAGCTTTTTTTCATCATAGGAGAATTGCATGGCCGTAACAGGAGAGGTATTGTTTATTCCTAAACGTACTTTTGCTTTTGCACTTTCTCGCACAACACCATCATGGAAAAGGTACATACCAATTTTTTCTGCATCGGGATGTTTTTTCGCTTCTGCAAGCCAATCATCCATAGATGGAATATGAGATTTTTTCATTAAAACATCATCCTTCTTTCTCAACTAATAGATTATCATTCCTTTAACCGCCGGCGGATAAAAAGCGTAGGAAAAAACGGCGATGAATAACAGTGACTTCCTCATCAGGCCCATCAATTATTAAACGGGTACGAGCAATTGACATTGGTTTGTTTAATGTTGGCAGTTTTCGTTCTAGCGTAATAATGCAATTTTTGTAATGGTAGAGGCCATCAATATCACAAGAAACATCTTCTTGCTCAGAAAAGAAATGATGGATACGTTCCAGTGATACAGCCCAATTTTCATCAATATACATGGGATTCTCCTCCAGATTGATACTACTTTATTATAGCGCATTGATTGTTAGAGTGAAACGTTTAATATGCAAAAAGGTCCTTAGTGAACGATACTAAGGACCTTTACGTATTAGCGGTTTGATTGCTTATGCATCTTTTTTTAATTCTTCAACAACGGAAACGCGTTGACGAATACGATCATCAACATCCGCAAATAAACGTGATTGTGGACGGTTTGGATCAAATTTTGTTGGATCACCAGGGAAGCTCTGATGACGATTAGCAAATGCCTCCATACTGCCAACATCATCAAGAATACCACCAGCAGCTTGTGCAGCACTTGTTAATGCATTTAAAGTTGCAGCACCAGGTGTCGGTTTTACAGGTTGATCATTCAGAATTTCATCATACATTGGAGGAATATGAACGCGATATTCTTCGATAGCATCAGAACAAGTTGCACTTTGCTTGCATGTTGCATAGGCTTCTAAACCTTCTGTTTGGCGTAAAATACTGCGTACTTCTCTAAAAAAGCCAACAACATCATGTTTAAAGATTTTGGAAAGATGTGTTAAAATACCTTTGTTTTCAGATGGACGAAAAGTATTAACCGTCACCTGAACCGAGCCATTAACGTTTTGCGAAGATTTTTCATTCAATAACATTTCATATTTCCCCTTTCTGTGAAAGATGGACTATACAATGATTAACCGCTGTGATCTTGATAGAAAGCGGATTTATCCATCCATCGCTTCTTTGCAATTTGCATTATAGTGGGCATATTTTAAAAAAACAAGAGGGTTATATAATTATCTTTCTGTTTTCAGATGCAACCATCCTGGGGGTTGTTAATTGGATAAAATCGTAATAATAAACAAGAGGGTAATAGATTCTATTTAAGAAAAAACAATCGAAATCTATTTGTTATTTATTGAATAAAATATAGCTGCATTAATAAACAATATGACTGATTGTCAAGCCAGGTATATCTTTTTTGAGAGAAATGTTGTAATATATAGTTAGAAAAATTCAAGCGTGAGCGCTCACATTGGTGAGACGCTATTTTTATTTTTAGGAAAGAAGATGATGGTATGACAGAAATCGCAAAAAAGGTGCAGATAGATGACGATCATGCACGTATTTTTTTGTTGGCGATTCTTTTATCTGGTGTTGTTACAATGCTTAACACATCCACCGTCACTATTTCATTGCCAACATATATGTCGGTGTTTGGTGTGGATATCAATACCGTTCAGTGGGTAGTCATTGGATATATGCTTCCATTAGGTATGGTTATGCCACTGAGCGAATATTTATGCGAGCGTTATAGTTATCGAAAGGTTTTTTTAACGGCAATGACGGCTTTGGGGCTTTGTTCTTTAGGCTGTGCTTTATCTGTAAATTTTTTGATGCTGGTCATTTTTAGATTTTTAAAAGGGATCGCTGGCGGAATTATTATTCCTTCATCCATGGCAATGATTTATAGATACGTGCCAAGAAAAAAACAAGCAGAATATCTTGGCACAAGTATGTTGTTTCAATCTTTTGGCACAGCATTGGGGCCAACTATTTCGGGACTGTTGCTGCAAGTTTCAAGTTGGCATGTATTATTTTTAATTAATTTGCCAATGGTGCTGATTGTATTATGGGCTGCTAGAAAAAGTATTCCTTCTGAGTCAATTAATATGGAAGTTGATAAAATTGACTTTTGGGGATGTGGACAGATTTCTTTGGGCAGTGGCTTAGTCATGCTTGCTTTCTCGATGGGAGATACTTGGGGATGGCGTTCTATTACATTTTGGGCATGTGTCATCATTGGTTTTATGTTGATTGTTATTTTTGTGATGCGTCAATTTCATACCAGTCATCCATTATTAAATTTTGGTGTGTTGAAATATAAAGCGTTTTCTTTTGCGATGCTTTTACAATGCGTTATTGCGTTAACATTGGGGATTAATGCGATCCTTTCACAGTTTTACTTCCAGACAGGATTGGGCCTTTCTCCTGCTGCAACCGGTTTGTTGCTCCTTTGTCCATCAATTATGATGCTGATTGGTAATGCGACTACGAACTATTTGCATCGTAAAGGTTTAATGAAAAGCTTGATTACAATTGGTATTATTTGTGCTCTTGTTGGAAATTTAGGATTATGTAATTTAAGTCTGACAAGTAATCTGGTCTTTGTAATGTGTTGCTTTGGCTTGCGCTTTTTTGGTATTTCAATGGCACAAATGCCATTAACGAATTATGGCCTGAGTGCTGTTCCTCGTGATTTATCCGGTCATGCATCTTCAATGTTTAACTGGGGACGTCAACTGGTACAGACTGTGTCCACTAATATTCTTACTGTTTTGCTGAGTATGAATTTGACACGTTACTATTTGGCGGCTGGAAATGTAGGCCTTCCTGAAGAGGGAACTTTAGGATATCGAGAAGCAGCAGTAGAAGCGGTTAATACAGATTATATTTATATTGCAATTTTCCTTGTGATTGCTCTGATTTGTACATTTTTTATTCGTCCGGCTCAACAGCGATCTGACCGTTAAAAGATGGCAAAAAAAATGCAGCCCAATTGGGCTGCATTTTTTTATTGAGCCATGTTGCTGTATACGTTTTGTACGTCGTCATCTTCCTCAAGTGCATCGAGCAGTTTCTGCATGCTTTTAGCTTTTTCTGGTGGTACTTCAGTATAATTGGAAGGCAACATGGTGATATCGCCAGATAGCACTGGAATGTTTGCGCCATCAATAGCATCACGAACTGCTACATAGTCTTCTGGAGCAGTAATAATTTCATAATGACTATCTTCGATAGCAAAATCTTCAGCGCCAGCTTCTAAAACAAGCTCCATAAGTTCATCTTCACTCAAAGAACAAGCATCTTTGTCAATGGCAATGGCACCTTTACGTTCAAACATGAAGCTTACGCAACCGTCTGTACCAAGATTACCACCGCAGCGATCCAGGTGGTGACGAACATTGCCTGCAGTACGGTTTTTGTTATCAGTCAGACATTCGATAATGAGTGCAACACCACCAGGGCCATAGCCTTCGTATGTGATGTGTTCATATTTTTCACCATCAGTGGCACCGATGCCTTTTTTGATGGCACGATTGATATTGTCGTTTGGCATATTGTCTGCTTTTGCCTTGTCAATCGCTAATTTCAGAGCAGCGTTATAAGCTGGGTCACCACCACCTTGACGTGCAGCTACAGTAATGTTGCGTGCATGTTTGGTGAATGCGGTGGAGCGTAGGCTGTCCATCTTATTTTTCTTTCCTTCAATATTATGAATACGACCCATTCATATCTCTCCTTAGGTTTAATTTATGCGCACTTTTTATTATAATGTTAGAGGTGGTGCATTTCAAGTATAGAAAGGGATGATTTTATGATCGCATTTGAAAAAATTTCTTGGCCACAATTCTTGGAAGATTGGAGGCATAGAAATGAGGAACGTTCAGAACAAGCTGTTGATGTATATGGCGACATCCGTTTACCAGAACGGGCAACTACAGGTGCGGCTGGGTATGACTTTTTTGCACCGTATGCATTTACGCTTCATCCAGGTGAACAGATTACAATTCTTACGGGTATTCGCGCATGTATGCCTAAAGATGTTGTGCTTATCCTCGCTCCGCGCAGTGGACAAGGGATGCGCTATAAATTGCAACTCACGAATACATTGGGGGTAATTGATAGTGATTATCAATACGCGGATAATGAAGGGCATATTATGATTTCCTTGTTTAATGATCATCCCGACAAAAATAACGTGTTGAGTGTTAAAAAGGGTCAAGCATTCGCGCAAGGAATTTTTCTTCCTTATCTTACTACTGATAATGATAAGGTTCATGTAAGTAGAAAAGGCGGTTTTGGAAGTACTGATGAAAAAACACTTGACAATGCCTAAAAAATAAGATATAGTATCGGAGTGTCAAGGCGAAAAGGTTGACAGAGGTGCTGACATGTCATTTTCTATGGATTACAGAAATAGAATGATCTGTTTGTTTGACTGTTATGGTGAATTATTAACGGATAAACAAAGAACGTTGTTTCAATACTATTTTGATGATGACCTTTCTCTTGCTGAAATTTCGGACTTGGTCGGCATTAGTCGCCAAGCGGTGCATAACAGTATTACACGATGTGAAGAAGCATTAGAAGATTTTGAGCAGACACTTGGTGTTTTTAAGCGTTCATGTGAGGTGGATGATGCGTTGGATAAGACGATATCTGCCATAGAGAACGGCTTGAATACGGGTGAATGGCCGTCAGATCAATTTAAAAATATATGGATACAACTAAAAAATACTAGAAAGGCTGATTAAACGTGGCACTTGACGGATTAAGCGAAAGACTACAAGAAGCCTTTGCCAAACTCAAAGGAAAAGGTAAAATCAGCGAACAAGACATTAAAGATGTGCTTCGCGAAGTGCGTGTGGCATTATTAGAAGCAGATGTTAACTATAAAGTTGTCAAAAATTTTGTAGGTAATATCAAAGATCGTGCCATGGGTGCTGATGTAATGGAAAGCTTGACACCTGGACAACAAGTTGTGAAAATTGTTCACGATGAGTTAACTCAGCTCATGGGCGGCGAGACAAAAAAAATTACAATTAGCTCAAAACCGCCAACAATTATTATGATGGTTGGGCTGCAAGGTTCTGGTAAAACAACGTCAACAGGTAAGCTCGCATGTTATCTAAAAGAAAAGATGCATAAACGTCCGCTTTTAGCTGCATGTGATGTATATCGTCCTGCTGCTATTCAACAATTATCAGTATTGGGGAAACAACTTGATATTCCTGTTTTTGAAGAAGGTACAGAACGTTCTCCAATTGAGATTGCAAAAGATGCAGTGGCTCATGCCAAAGCACATGGTAATGATGTGGTTATCATTGATACTGCTGGACGATTGCATATTGATGAAGTTTTGATGCAGGAACTTGTTGCGATTAAAGAAGCCGTAGAACCGCATGAAATTTTATTGGTCGTTGATGCAATGACTGGTCAGGATGCGGTCAATGTTGCAGAACATTTTAATGATAATCTTGACATTACTGGTGTCGTCCTCACAAAGTTGGATGGCGACACAAGAGGTGGGGCTGCACTTTCTGTGAAAAGTGTAACCGGTAAGCCGATTAAGTTTACCGGGATGGGTGAAAAGCTAGATGCTTTGGAACCGTTTCATCCAGATCGAATGGCCTCACGTATTCTTGGAATGGGCGATATTTTAACGCTCATTGAAAAAGCTGAGGCAGAATTTGACCAAAAACAAGCTGCTGAGCTGCAAGAAAAGATAAAAACACAAACGTTCACATTAGAAGATTATCTTAGTCAAATGGATCAGCTGCAAGGAATGGGAGATCTCGAGTCGATGATCTCGATGATTCCGGGTGTAAGCAAGAAAATGCTAAAAAATGTAAAGCTTGATGCAAAGGACATGGATCATACAAGAGCTATTATTTTGTCTATGACTCCAGAAGAACGCCGTAACACAAAGATTATTAATGGTAGTCGCAGAAAACGCATTGCGGCAGGTTGCGGTTTAAAAGTTCAAGATGTTAATCGACTAATAAAACAATTTGAACAGTCTCAAGCATTCATGAAGCAATTTGGAGCCATGGCCAGTGGTAAAGGCGGGAAAAAAGGCCGTTTGCCATTTTTTGGCTTGAAATAAGTATCAATTAGAGGAGGTGAAATCATTGGCAACTAAAATCAGATTGAGAAGAATGGGTGCAAAGAAGAAACCTTTCTATCGTATTGTTGTTGCAGATAGCCGTTCTCCAAGAGATGGCCGCACCATCGAAGAAATCGGTTACTACAACCCAAATGTAAATCCTGCTGAAATTAAGGTTGACGTTGAAGCTGCTCAGAAATGGCTGGCTACCGGCGCGCAGCCTTCCGATACTGTACGCAGCTTGCTTAAAAAAGCTGGTGTTCGCTAATTGATTTTATAAGAAATGGATGATTAGTATGGAAAACTTGGTTTTGCACATTGCAAAGTCGTTGGTTGATGACCCGGATTCCGTATCTGTTAAAATTGATGAAACACCAGAATCTGTGACTGTGCAACTTTCTGTTGCACCAGATGATATGGGCAAAATTATCGGCAAACACGGGCGCATCGCCAATGCGATTC
This sequence comes from uncultured Peptococcaceae bacterium, assembly GCA_937976375.1. Classification (GTDB taxonomy): domain Bacteria; phylum Bacillota; class Peptococcia; order Peptococcales; family Peptococcaceae; genus UMGS1590. The sequence goes on from CALJRU010000071.1 coordinate 34,748, forward strand.
GTACGATCATGAAAGCCGTTGGCAACGTTCAACATAAAAAAGTTTATGTTGATATTGTTGAATGATGAGAAAATCCAGATTCGTTTGAGTCTGGATTTTTTGCTATGTTTATTTATCGAAGAAAAGAGGCTATAAAATGGAAGAATTGCAAATCCTTGGTAAAGTTTTTTTTAAGCAAATTGTTACTGATGGCTACAAGCAAAAAACCGCTGCAGAAATTCAAAAACAAATTGATGAGATTGATGAACAGTTAGCGGACTATGATAAAAAGATGAGCAAAACGATGACGGAATTGACATTGAAAGCGCATCCTCAAACAGAAGCCATTCGTTCTCAGCTTAATGCGGAACGTGAGAAGATTCTTCTCTATAAGGAACAGTTTAATAAAGCACTTGGCGCAGTCGATGATCTTGTGATGGGCAGTGAAGTTGAAGCTGGCGATGGAGAATTTATTACTACTGTAAAGGTAGGCGATTCTTTCTCTGGTAATACAAAGTATGAATTGGTCATCGAAGATGATATTATAAAAGAAATTCGTCAGAAATAAGCTATGGAAAAAACTAGAATAGGAAAGATTCTCAATGCTCATGGCGTTCGAGGAGAATTGAAAGTTGAACCGTTGACCGACAATCCTGAGCGATACAATTTGCTGGAACAAGTGTATGTAGAAGATAGAAAAAAGAAGTATACTCTTTATGATATTGAATCGGTACGTTTTCATAAAGGGAATGTTTTGGTGAAACTTGCGGGAATCGACGATATGGATGCGGCGAAATCAGTAAAGAACCAGCATTTAGCCATCAATAAAAGTGATCGGATGCCTTTGGAAGATGGTGCCTATTACATTGATGATCTCATCGGATTAGATGTTTATGAAGATGATAGAAAGATTGGTACTTTAAAGGATGTTTTACAGCCAGGTGCTAATGATGTGTATGTTTTAGATAGTGAAATTTATCCGGAATTATATATACCAGCATTAAAATCAGTGATTTTATCAGTTGATTTAGAGGCAAAGCGTATGGATGTAAAACTTCCGAAAGGACTTGTTGATTGATGGATATCAAGATTTTTTCGCTTTTTCCAGAGATGTTTCAAGGGCCACTAACGTCTAGTTTAATTGGAAAAGCTGTAGAAAAAGGCATATTAAAGTTTGATATTATAAATTTTCGTGACTATGCGACGAATAAATTCAAACACGTTGATGATACGCCGTATGGCGGCGGGGTTGGCATGTTGTTGCAGCCTCAACCAATTGTAGATGCTTTGCGTGATAATATTCCACAAGATCAAAATATTCCTGTTATTTTAGTTTCGCCACAGGGAAAAGTATTTACTCAAGCTGAAGCCAATCGTTTGGCTCAGTATGATGCATTAGCTTTTATTTGTGGCCACTATGAAGGATTTGATGAACGTATTCGTGATTATGTGACTGATGAATATTCGATAGGCGATTATGTCTTAACTGGAGGCGAATTGCCAGCAATGGTCATGATTGATACAATTGCACGGCTTCAGTCTGGAGTGATCAAAGAAAAAGCATCCTTTGAAGATGATTCGTTTTATCAAGGATTGTTAGAATATCCTCAATATACAAAACCTCGTGTTTTTGAGGGTAAAGAGGTTCCGGAAGTCCTTCTTAGCGGACACCATGCGAATATTGCAAAATGGCAAAAAAAAGAAGCGCTTCGAAGAACGCTGCAACGTCGTCCTGATTTATTAAATTCATATGAGTTATCTTCGGAGGAAGAAAAACTGATTGAAGAGATTTTTATTGAGGAACCGCTGTTAAGAGAATCATATAAAAAATAATAAAAATGTCTGTGGCTCCTGCTGCAGACATTTTGTTTTTTATAATAATTTGAGGCGGCTTTATGTAAAGTTCTTGTCAAAAATGCTTCGCGTTTGGTATACTTACATACAAGTATCAGAGTAATCAAATACTGGATTTTCATTCACATATTGTAAGGGCAAGTAACCTGATGTACATGTCGTTACAATATGTGAAATGTGATCTCCGTTTATTTTTATTATTGATACTAATTTATTTCTTGGAGGTCAACAATGACTGGTAATGTAAAATGGTTCAACAATGAAAAGGGCTACGGATTTATCACTATTGAAGATGGCGAAGATGTTTTTGTACATTTCTCTGCCATTCAGGGGGATGGGTTCAAGACGCTTGAAGAAGGTCAAGCTGTTGAATTTGATGTAGTTTCAAGTGAACGCGGCGATCAAGCTGCTAACGTTGTCAAGCTTTAATGATGTCATGAGAGAATACCGGGCTGGTAAGTCCGGTATTTTTATTTCTTTGTAACGATTTTAATAATGCTTTGTGGGATAATAAGAATGTCGTTGAATGACAAAAATTTTATGAAAGGGAGAGAGCATGACGAAACTATTGATTAAAAAGTGCATATCATTATTAGTCATTGCCGTTGCTGTTTTGTTTTCTATTCAAACTGTAATGGATGCGGAACCGGCTGCAGCTGCAAATATTTCCATCATTATTGATGGACAAACCGTACCATCGGATGTGTCACCAACCATTATTAATGATCGTACGATGGTTCCAGTTCGTGTAATTGGTGAGTATTTAAATGCAACTGTAGTGTGGGATAATTCGACACGAACTGCAACGATTACAAAGGGGTCAACAACATTAAAGTTGACGGAAGGACAATACAGCTATACGTTGAATGGTACATCGAATAGTTTAGATGTTCCAATTACCATTATCGGTGATCGTACAATGGCGCCATTGCGTGTCATTAGTGAAGCGTTAGGTGCAGGTGTGCTGTGGACAAATAACACGGTATACGTATCTTCCTCTGGAACGGTTTTGATCCAGGTGAATCAAGTTGATGGCAATGTTGTTAACTTGCGTCAAGGCCCAAGCACAGATTATCCGGTTGTTGGTACTGTTACCAGTGGCACTTATCTTGAAATTATTGGTGTTGCGAGCAATGGCTGGTATCAAATTAAGACTGCAAATGGCGAAGATGCCTATATTACCAATGAGTACACGTCTCTGTACTCTGGTAACAACGCAGGTTCCCCGGTAACGCCAACGCCGGATCCTGGTACATCGGAAGAGCAACCATCATCTGGGGATACCAATGGTACATTGTCAGTTGTCAATCGTACTTCCGGTACTGGGCAATCTAGTATAGCTTTTAATATTGGCAGTGGAACAGCGTCTGTTGTCAGCAATAATGGCAATCAAGTTGTCTTGCAAATTGATGGGGCACATATTGACACAGGCACATGGATGCCAGCAGAAAACCTTTCGCCATTCAATGGGTTTAAGGTAGAAAACTATGGCAGTAATGCTGTGCGTATGACGGCCAATGTGACCAATGAAGGGTACTTCAGATTAGACATCAATGGCAGTACATTTACTGTAACTGCAGTAGCAAAGCATAAAAATGGCACATTGGGCCTGAGCGGGAAAACAATCGTTGTTTCTGCTGGTCATGGGGTATATAGTACAGGTGGTGCTATTGACCGTGGCGCCGTCAGTACGGTCGATCCAAGCTTTGATGAGGTTGATTTCAATACTTATGTGGCGCAGAAATTGCGCGATAAGCTTGAAGCCGCTGGTGCAACAGTCATCATGATTCGTGAAGATGAAAATCCAATCAATATGACATTGTATCAGCGTTCTGTTATTGCGAATACAGCGAATGCGGATGCATTTATTGAAATTCATGGTGATAGCGCCACTTCAACAGCAACTGGTATTGGCACCTGGATTTATACTGATAGTGCACGTTTAACTTCCTCAGCGCAGGTAGATATGCGAAATGAATTTGGATCTGTTATGAATGCGGCTATGGCAAGTGCAACGGGACAACCTGCTTATGTTAAATATGGTAACTTTTCTGTTTTGCGTGAAACTGAAATCCCTTGCGTGTTGATTGAGTGTGGATTTTTGAGTAATCCGCATGATGTGGCATTGTTGAAAGATCCGGCTTACTGGGAAAAACTTGCACAAGGTATGTATAATGGTTTGTACAATTACTTTGCATATTAATTTTTAAAACATGGCAAAATTTGCCATGTTTTTTTGTATTGGTTGCTGAATAAGCGTGAAAAATCAATAGCTCGACATGCCCTGAATAATTTGGAAAAATTTGTGGTCATATCATAATGAATGGCCTCTGATTAGGTGATGTCTTGCTTGTGCGAAAGGGCTTTATTAAAATATCCTGAGAAGGGGAGTGAACGAAGTGACACAAATTCTCATCATTGAGGATGACGATGATTTGCGCGAAGGTTTGACTTTTGCTTTTGAAATGGAAGGTTATAAGGTTAAAGCTGTTGCAACCAAGCATGATGGTATTCGCTTATCAGGCAGCAATGCGTGGTCATTGATTCTTTTAGATTGTAATTTACCGGATGGCGATGGGTTTGAATTGGTACAAGAAATAAAAAAATATTTAGATGTTCCATTGTTTATGTTAACCGCGCGGAATACGGAAATAGATGAAGTGAAAGCACTTGAGCTTGGCGTAGATGATTTCATGTCAAAACCATTTTCTTTGGCTGTGCTCAAGGCGCGTATTCGTAGGATTCTTTCTGCGTCTCAGCCAGACCATCGCTTAGCAAGTGGCGGTGTAATAGTGGATAAGATGGACGGAAGTGTAAGTCAGAGCGGTGTAAAAATTTCTTTGACAAAGATCGAATATCGTCTTCTTGTTTATCTTATGGAAAATCGGGGGCAGGTGTTGACAAAGGAGCAAATACTTGAGCGTGTTTGGGATTTGAAAGGCAGCTTTGTGGATGATAATACGCTTGCAGTAACCATACGTCGTCTTCGAGCAAAAATTGAGGTGGATCCGAAACATCCAAAATTGATTCACACGGTTCATGGCATTGGCTACATTTGGAAGGATGGAAGTAAATGACGATGTTGCTGCTTGGCATGACAATTTTTGTGATGCTTGGGTTCATAGGGTGTCTTTTGCGACGGAACCGGAAAATGTACCACACCATAGATATGATGCTGGATGAAGTTTTAGATGATGAGAAGATTACTGAATCAGATATCTGCGAAGGAGAAATCTCGGCTCTGGCAGCGAAGGTAAAACAGGTGCAGGAAAAAGTTGCGTTAAGTGTTTCTGAAGCTGAGATGGAACGAGAAGCTGTGAAACAATTAATTTCAAATTTATCACACCAAGTGAAAACGCCGCTTTCTGTGATCATTATGTACCAAGAGATGTTGGCTGATGAATCTTTGGATGTTGAAACGCGCAAAATGTTTACATTAAAGATGAAAAAACAAGTGGATAAACTTGAATGGATTCTTGGTGCATTGTTTAAAATGGTAGAGTTGGAACAAAATGCAGTCGTATTTGATGCGGAGCCGCTGCTTTTGCGTGAAACTTTGATTGATGCTATAGGCGCGGTGATGGATAAAGTAGCGGCAAAGGATCAATCTTTAAACATCCTGCCTTTTAATGATGTACTGGTTTGGCATAATCGCAGATGGACCATAGAGGTTTTTATCAATTTGCTTGAAAATGCCATTAAATATACGCCTCAAGGTGGAAAGATCACGATTGATGTGCAAACACTGGAAATGTATACAAAAATATCTATTCTGGATACAGGCTGTGGCATTCGAGAAGAGGAAAAAGCTGCTGTTTTTCAGCGATTTTATCGCGGAAAAGATGTTGAACATATAGAAGGTTCAGGGCTGGGCTTGGCCTTATCAAGGCTGATTCTTTCCCGTGAAAAAGGGTATATTACTGTTGAATCAAAATATGGTGAGGGGAGCACTTTTTCGGTATTCTTACAAAATTGTCATAACAATGATGTGGATTTGTCCTAAATTTGTAAGATTCAATTGGTATGATTTTCTTAAAACAAATGAAAGGAGATTATTCCATGAATATCTTAGAAGTTCAGCATGTTCATAAATTTTATGGTAACAAAGAAAATAAAATTCATGCTCTCAATGATGTTTGTTTATCGGTGAGACAAGGTGAGTTTGTTGCTATTGTAGGCACATCAGGTTCAGGCAAGAGTACGTTGCTAAATCTTATTGGTGGATTGGATGTGCCAGATGATGGTGCTATTACAATACGTGATCATAACATTGCAGAATTAAGCCGAAAAGCATTGACTATTTTTAGGCGACGGTATATTGGTTTTGTTTTCCAAAATTACAGCCTGATGCCAGTATTAAATGTTTATGATAATGTTGCCTTGCCGGTGACATTTGATCGAGGAAAGCATGTGGATCATGATTATATACAGGCATTATTGCGGCAGTTAGGATTGTGGGAAAAACGCAAACGTTATCCGAATGAATTGTCAGGGGGACAGCAACAGCGTGTTGCGATTGCCCGTGCACTAGCCAATAAGCCTGCGCTTATTTTAGCAGATGAACCTACAGGCAACTTAGACTCTCGCACAACGATAGATGTGATGGGGCTGCTCAAAGAGAGTAATCGGCTCTATAAGCAAACAATGCTTATGGTTACCCATAATGAAGCACTTGCTCAAGCATGTGATCGAATTATTCATATAGAAGACGGGCGTATCGTTCATATGACGGGTGGTGAATGATATGACTGCAGGAAAATTGGCAATGGCTTATCTGAGCCGTGAAAAGAAACAAACTTTGGCATTATTTGTAGGTATTCTTTTGGCCGCATCTTTGCTTACAGGTATTGGTTCTTTATTTTCTAGTGGCTTAAATGCGGCGAAAGAAAATGCACGATTGGAATATGGGGATTGGCACTATAGTACACGATGCGACTTACCGTGGTATGATGCTTTTATGAGTGACCCAACGGGAGATGACTTTGATCTTCAATCATATGGTGTGGAGACCGTGCGAAAAGCTATTGAAGAACCGTTCGCAATACAATATGTGAGCGCTGATTCAGGTTATATGGAAATGATGGGACGTTCATTGTTGGAAGGTAAAATGCCAGAATCCAATCATGAAGTTGCAATGGATAAGCAAACATTGCGAAATTTGGGCGCTTCGGCAGAATTAGGCAGTTCAGTCACGTTAGATGATGAAACATTCACGCTCTGTGGCATTGTAGCAGAAATGCCAGAAAAATTGAGTGAACAGATGGGCGATTTCATGCAAGTGTTTGTTGGGCCAAATTTGGACTATGGCATGAACGGTCGTTTTATCTATTTAAAATTTGATGAGTCAAAGTCCGTGGCCGATCAGATGGCTGCTTTTGCTGATAAATATGATATTGACGGCAGTACCGTTGAACTAAACAAAGGGCTTTCGAGTTATGTGGGGACAGATGCAGCATCAATGACACCAAAAGAAATTTTGGGAGCGCTGAAGGATCCGAGTCTTGGCATTCCATATGTTTGGGGCATGTTAAATGAAAATCAAGCGATGACTGAGGGGGCAGTGTTAGTTGCGTTGATCATCTTCGCAGGTTTTATTATTTACAGTATTTTTCAGGTTTCTGTACTAAAGCGCATGAAACAGTACAGCATCATGCAAACGCTGGGATTGACAGATGGTGGTATTTGGCGCCTGTTGTTATGTGAATTGTTTCTTATTTTCGCTGTGGCCTATTCGATAGGATGTATCATAGGTAACATGATGGCAGCGGCTCTTTATAAACACGTAGGACGAATTTTTGTAACGCGCCATCTTACGTATCATGCTGGCATTGACACTTCACAGATTGCTGCCGAACAATCAGTTAGCAATATTCCTGATGTTGGTGCTTTTCAAGTAGATTGGTCTTTAATCATTGGTTCGGCATTAGTGTTATCCGTGATTCTAATCGTTATATGTTCACTGTTAGTTCGTAAAATGAAACAGTTATCCTTGAGACAGATGATGGTTAATGATCAAGGAAAAAGACGGCGCAATCGAAAAATAATGAGTTTGCATCGTGGCAGTCTTACTGGTGTGCTCACAAAGCGATTCATGTTTGAACGAAAAAGCACTTTTATAGGCGTTATGCTTTCTCTTGCTATAGGTGGTATTATTTTCTTGAGCGCAGCTTATGTGATAGACAACACTCGCACGAATAATTTATTAACTTTTGCAGCGGACGATGGATTGGGCTCGGATATTCAGTTGATAGAAGAAACAGGAGCTCTTTCTGAAACAATTCCAGATGATGTTGTAAAGAACCTGAGAACGTTAGAGGGCGTTGCAGAAGTGATGCCAGTGCGTTATCAGTTAGGAGAAATTTCATTGCCCAATGGCATGTTTCACATGCCGAAGTATTATCCGGAAACAGCCAACGAAGAAGGCTTTGAACAAGATCCAGAGATTATGGAGCGTTATAATGGCATTATTGTTCAAACAGGAGAAGATGATTATCGGTTGAAAGTGAATATCTATGGCTATGATGATGCCATGCTTGCAGCGCTTAATGATTATCTTATTGATGGGACCATTGATCCTGACAAAATGAGAAAAGATAATAGTGTTATCGTGAAGACACTTAGTGATGGTCAAGGCAATACAGATGGTGTTGACTTTCTGGTGGGCGATGATCTCACCATAAAAACACCGAATGATCCGGAAGCAGAAGGAGAGGTCCTGAGATTCTTGGCGGACGATAATCAGTATCAGGAATCAACTTTTACAATGGCAGCCATTGTCAGCCGACCGCTGGGCAAGGTTGAGACAACCATTGGTGATGATGGTGAATCAGTAGTTGATATTATTATGACCAATGAACAAATGGAAAAATATTTTGGTGTCAGCGGTTATCAAACTGTAAGTGTTTCCTTAACAGACGATGCAGATCCTTTAGCAGTATCGGATGCCATAAGGGCGTTAACAGCAGGTATATCTGGTTGTTTAGTCCAAGATTATTCGGCACAGATTGCAGCTCAGAATATGTATCTGACGCAGCAAATGTTCTTTTTCTATGGCATTGCTTTTGTATTGTTAGCAATTAGTTTACTTCATATCATGAATAGCATGCATTATTTGGTTGTGGAACGCCGTCGTGAATTTACTATTCTGCGTGCAATGGGTATTACAGATGCTGGATTTTTACGAATGATGGCAAAAGAAGGAATAAGATATGGCATATATGCAAGCCTTGCTATGCTCTTCGCCTTTATGCTTGTGCAAAAAGTGTTGTATTATTTTTTGGTGCATGTTTATTTGTATCTGCACCCAACAGCGATGATTTCAGGAAAATATTTTTTAATAATGACATGCCTGAATATTTTTGTGTGTATGTTTGCAATGCTGCTATCGGGCAAACAAGTGTTGCAGCGTTCAATACTTGAGCAATAAGTTAAGTTGCAGCTGTGAGTCACTTCCTTTTTAAGTTGACTTATAAAAAAGATGAAAAAAACGTTAATTTTTTTTGTAATATGCTTGACAGCAGAGGAGTTCTTATCGTATAATACGTTTCGTTGACACGGCAAAAGACGAGTCAACGAAAGATGGCCAGTTGGAGAAGCGGCTTAACTCATCAGCCTTTCACGCTGACATTCACGGGTTCGAATCCCGTACTGGTCACCATGGATGATTAGCTCAGTTGGGAGAGCGTCTGCCTTACAAGCAGAGGGTCGGCGGTTCGAGCCCGTCATCATCCATTGGCGCAGTAGCTCAGTTGGTTAGAGCGCCAGCCTGTCACGCTGGAGGTCGTGGGTTCGAGACCCATCTGCGTCGTAGACATTGCTTGTGCAATGTCTTTTTTAATGGCTTTTGCCAGCAGTAATACATCAGGATGGTCCGATGTCTGCGTTTGCAGTTATGAACATCTGTACAGATGAAAGGAGAAAAGCAAATGGATATCATTAAGCAAATCGAAGAAGCACAAATGAAGCAAGACGTTCCTGAATTTCGTCCTGGCGATACTGTTCGCATCGAAGTAAAGGTCGTCGAAGGGAACAGAGAACGTCTCCAGGCATATGAAGGCGTTGTTATTAAGCGCGTCGGCAAAGGCCTGACCGAAACTTTCACCGTTCGCCGTACTGCTTATGGTGTTACCAGTGAAAGAATTTTCCCAATTCATTCCCCACGCGTTGCGAGCATTAAGGTTGTTCGCCAAGGGAAAGTGCGTCGTGCAAAACTTTATTATATGCGCGATCGTTACGGCAAAGCTGCTCGTATCAAAGAAATCCATCGCTAATCGAAAAACGGATGTGTCAAATGGCACATCCGTTTTTTTATTTGATTTAGAGTGGTTTAGTTGGAATGGTTAATAATGAAAACAATAAGAAATGATATGTGAAAGAGCTTGTACTTCCCTTTTGAATTTTTTACGAATAGAATTATAATTAATTTATTAAAGAAACGAGAAAGATGGCTGCCATAGTGAGAACGCGTAAGAGTATTAGAAAAGGCGTGTATAGAATCATACAATATGGTTTAAAAATAGGGATGTCGTTATTGCCATGGCGGCAGCCGAAATTAATGCAGGGGGGTGGCGCGGTTAAGCGCTTGCCAATGTGGATTAGAAGGAAAGGCTTTAAAAAAGTTCTAATTGTTACTGATGAAAATTTAATGCGGTTGCATTTACTAGATGATATGTTGCGTGAGATGGATGCTGCCAAAGTAGACTACGTAATTTATAGAGATATTTCAGCCAACCCAACAGATTTGAATGTCGAGGAAGGGCTGGGGCTCTATGTCGCAGCTCAATGTGAGTGTATGATCGCTTTTGGTGGTGGTGCACCTATTGATTGTGCAAAGGCAATTGGTGCGCGTGTCGCGCGCCCTAAAAAAACTGTAAAAGAACTACAAGGCATGTTGCATGTGTTAAAACCTATTCCAACAATTTTTGCGGTGCCTACAACGGCTGGAACTGGATCAGAAACGACCATTGCTGCAGTAATTACGGAAGATGATACTCATCACAAAGCTTCGATTAATGATATTAGTTTAGTACCTAGATATGCAGTTTTAGATCCGGAATTAACAGTCGGATTACCACCTCGGACAACTGCAACAACAGGGATGGATGCACTTTGTCATGCTGTTGAAGCGTATACCAATCATCTTTACAATAGTGAACTAGAAAACGAAATGTGCCGAAAATCTGTTAAACTCATATATGATAATTTATATGCAGCATATTTAGATGGTTCGAATATCATGGCTCGTAAAAACATGCAGGAAGCTGCCTTTTATGCTGGTCGTGCATTTACACGAGGGTGTGTTGGCTACGTACATGCAATTGGTCATACTTTAGGTGGGATATATCTGGTTCCACATGGTTTAGCAATGGCGATTCTATTGCCGCATGTTTTGAGAGCTTTTGGACCAGCTGTGTATGACCGCTTGGCTGAACTGAGTGATGTGTGTGGGATGACGGAAAAATCCGCGACAAATGCTGAGAAAGCCAATGCTTTCATTTGCTGGATCGAAAGTCTGAAACAATTGATGGATATTCCAGAATATCCGACGATGATTCAAAAGAATGATGTTGATCAAATGGTGGTTTGGATTGACCGAGAGGCGAATCCAGTGTATCCTGTTCCGGTTATTTGGAGCAGAGCTGAGATCAAGGAATTCATTTTTAGTTTGATATAGGTTTTTGAAATGGAATGTCTAGTTTATTAAGGGCCAGATAGAATGAGAAATACTCACTCTATCTGGTATTTTATATGGAGCAATGATATAAATATAGAGATTTAGCGAGCAGGCAGATGATGCTTCTGGCTTAAACATCTTGCATAAAAGCCGGCATTTACATTATAATTAAGAATAGTTTGTAGTCATTGACAGCAGAAAGGTGGTGAGACGAGTGATGACTGAAAAAGAAAAAAAGCGGTATAAAGAGATGATGGAGGATATTCGCCATCATGAATATTTGTACTATGTGTTGGATGCTCCTGAACTAAGCGATGCTGCATACGATGAACGTTATCGGGCATTGCAGGCTTTTGAAAGAGAGCATCCAGACGAAATAGCTGCCGATTCGCCGACTCAGCGTGTTGGTGGAGCAGTTAAAGACGGATTCCGTTCTTATCATCATCCTATTCCTCTTCAAAGCCTGGCGAATGCTTTTTCTTTGGAGGACTTGCAGGCTTTTGATCAAAGTTTGCGAAAAGAAATTCCAGCCAGTCGCATTCGTTACTCTGTAGAGTTTAAAATTGATGGGCTCTCAATTGCACTGTATTATCATGATGGTAAGTTGCAAACAGCGGCAACACGAGGTGATGGTAACGATGGTGAAGATGTAACAAGTAATGTGCGAACGATTCGGAGCATTCCTTTAAGTATTGAATATGCAGGAGATGTTTCTGTACGTGGCGAGATTTATATGCCCAAAAAGGCTTTTGAACATTTAAATGCTGAACGCGATGCATTGGGTGAGCCTTTGTTTGCCAATCCTCGAAATGCTGCGGCCGGTTCTTTACGACAGCTTGATCCTCAAATTACGGCAAAGCGAAGTCTGGATGGAATTTTTTATACCGTAATGAATGATGAATCTTGTGGCCTGGATTCGCAAGATTCAGCCATTGATTTTATTCGGTCACTTCATTTGCCACCAATTAAAAATATGATTTGTTCTTCTATTGAGGAAGCGTATGCGTACTGCATGATGTGGAAGGATAAACGGCAAGAGTTACCCTATGAAATTGATGGTATGGTTATCAAGCTCACAGATCTTACTTTGCAAAAGCAATTGGGGATGCGAGCAAAATCTCCGCGGTGGGCAATTGCCTTTAAATTTCCTCCAGAGCAAAAAACGACAAAACTTTATGATATCACATTACAAATTGGGCGCACGGGGGTTGCTACACCTGTAGGGGAATTAGAACCAGTTTTTGTTGCGGGATCAACCATTCGTCGTGCAACTTTGCATAATCGTGCTTTTATTGAAGAGAAAGACATTCGTATTGGGGATATAGTGGTTGTTCAGAAAGCTGGGGATGTTATTCCAGAAATTGATCATGTTGTGACGGAAAAACGCTCTCAAGATTTAAAACCATATGTTTTCCCTATGGTATGTCCAGAATGCGGTAGTGACCTTGTGCAAGTTGAAGGAGAAGCTGCAATTCGATGTATGAACGCTCTGGCATGTCCGTCGCAGGTTCGTGCAAAAATTGTTCATTTTGCTAGTAAGGATGCTATGGATATTGTTGGGCTTGGGCCGGAGATTGTAAATCAGCTTTACTCGACAGGATTGGTAAAAGAGTTGCCGGATCTTTATCGATTAAATATGAAGGCATTGCTAACATTAGAACGATTTGCGGATGCCAAGGCAATGAATTTATTAAATGCTATTGAGGCGTCTAAATCTGCAGAATTTTATCGTTTTTTGTATGGCTTAGGAATACCGCTGGTTGGTTTAGAGACTAGCAAAATTTTAGCTCGTCATTTTTCAAATCTTGATGCACTTATGGCTGCTGATGTTGCTGCTTTACAGGAAATTGATCAAATTGGTGCACTGATTGCACGAGAAATTGTAGGCTTTTTTTCTAATGTGCGTAATAAAGAGCAGATTAAGGTATTGTCTGAGCTTGGAATTAATATGGCGAGCAGTGTTGAAGAGAGAACGTCTCCTCAAACCGTTATTGGTAAAACGTTTGTATTAACAGGCACGTTACCGACATATTCAAGAGATGAGGCAAAGGCCATGATTGAAGAACATGGTGGGAAAGTGACAGGAAGTGTTAGTAAAAAAACCAGCTATGTCGTTGCTGGTGAAAAACCAGGATCAAAGTATGAAAAAGCCATTAATTTGAATATCCCAGTTATTACAGAAGAGGCTTTGTTGGCTTTATTGAAAGGAGAATAATATGCTTACTAAAGAAGCTGTTGAGCGGGTTGCTCACTTGAGTCGCTTAGAATTTACTGAAGATGAGTTGGAAAAACAATATGAACAGCTTGGATCTATTATTGATATGATGGACAGCCTTAGTGAAATTGACACTACAGATGTAACGCCGCTTAATCATGTCATGGATTTGCAAAATGTTTTCCGCGAGGATATTGTTCATGAAAGTATGGGCGTTGAAAAGGTACTTTCAAATGCACCAAGTGAAAACGAAAATATGTTTCAGGTTCCAAAAATCGTTTAAAGGAGTGAATCGCTTTGTCGGAAAATTTGATGACCATTCACGAATGGCATGATCGTCTTGTTAATCGAGAAATTACTGCACGTGCTCTTACAGAAGCGTATTTAGCTAAGATTGAGAATAATGCGGATATCAATGCATACATTTCATTGAATAAAGAGGCAGCACTTGCTCAGGCTGATGCTGTTGACGAAAAAATTAATCGTGGTGAATCCATTGGGATGCTTGAAGGGATTCCAGTCGCCGTTAAAGATAACATCTGTACAGAGGGACTGCGCACCACTTGTGCTTCTCATATGTTAGAGAATTTTGTGCCTCAGTATAATGCTGCAGTTGTAGAAAAATTGGCTGCTGCAGGTGCAGTCATTGTAGGCAAAACCAATATGGATGAATTTGCTATGGGTTCAACAACGGAAACATCTTTCTTTGGTCCAACAAAAAATCCGGTGAATATTGCATGTGTTCCTGGCGGATCAAGTGGTGGTTCAGCTGCTGCCGTGGCTGATGGTGAAGCTGTGTGTGCTTTGGGAAGTGATACAGGTGGATCGATTCGTCAACCAGCAGCTTTTTGTGGTATTGTTGGCTTGAAACCAACTTATGGCGCAGTGTCACGTTATGGATTGATTGCTTTTGCTTCATCTTTAGATCAGATTGGACCATTGGTAAATGACGTGCAAGATGCCGGCCTTGTTATGAATGTTATTGCAGGTTATGATCACCGTGATGCAACATCGGCGAATGTTGAACATGAAGATTTTACACGTTTTATTGGAAAAGACATTAAAGGTGTGAAAATTGGTGTACCTGTTGAGTACATGGGGGATGGTGTCGCTTCGGCAATAAAAGCACAAATAATGAAAGTTCGTTCATATCTAGAGGAACAAGGGGCAATAGTTGAAGAGTGCTCGCTGCCTACGACGAACTATGCAATTCCTGCATATTATTTAATCGCTCCAGCCGAAGCAAGTTCAAATTTAGCACGATACGACGGTGTACGCTATGGTTTGCGTGAACAGGCTGATGATATGATATCTATGTTTAAAAAGACCCGTAAAGAAGGTTTTGGCGATGAAGTAAAACGTCGCATTATGCTTGGTACATATGCATTAAGTGCCGGGTACTATGATGCGTATTATCTTAAAGCGTTAAAAGTACGTCATCTCATTCAGGATGATTTTAAGCGTGCATTTGAGCAATATGATTGCCTGCTTACACCGGCTTCGGTTGTTACGGCGCCAAAGATTGGTGTGGAATATGATGCAGTAACAACTTATAAACAAGATATTTGCACTGTTACATCTAACCTGGCTGGTCTTCCTGCTATTTCGGTGCCATATGGTAAAGATGAAAATGATATGCCAATTGGTATTCAATTCATTGGGAAACCATTTGATGAAGCCTTTTTGTTACAGGTGGCTCATGCAGTGGAACAAGGGGCAAAGGAGGCTGAATAATGAGATATGAACCAGTCATTGGGCTTGAAGTCCATGTTGAACTAAAAACGGATACAAAAATATTCTGCAATTGCTCTACCGCTTTTGGCGGTGCGCCAAATACGCATGTTTGCCCAGTGTGCTTAGGACTTCCAGGTACTCTGCCAGTATTGAATAAGAAAGTATTAGAATATGCAGTAAAAGCAGGTTTGGCAACAAATTGCACCATTGCGAAATTTAGTAAATTTGACCGTAAGAACTATTTTTATCCTGATCTTACCAAGGCTTACCAAATTTCTCAGTATGATTTGCCGATCGCTGAACATGGCTATATTGAAATTACTGTGAATGGCGAAGATAAGAAAATTGGCTTGACACGTATTCATATGGAAGAAGACGCGGGCAAATTGGTTCATCAAGGAGCAACGATTACAACATCAAACTCATCTTTGGCAGATTATAACCGTGCAGGTGTGCCATTGATTGAAATTGTAAGCGAACCAGATATGCGCAGTGCGGCCGATGCCCGTGCTTACCTTGAAGAGTTGCGTGCGATTATCGTTTACACGGGTGTTTCGGATGCAAAGATGGAAGAAGGTTCTTTGCGTTGTGACGTTAATATTTCTTTGCGTCCTGTTGGAGAAGAAAAATTTGGAACGCGTGCCGAGATTAAAAACTTGAATTCTTTCCGCGCTGTTGAACGAGCCATTG
The DNA here is from genome assembly GCA_937976375.1 of uncultured Peptococcaceae bacterium. Classification (GTDB taxonomy): domain Bacteria; phylum Bacillota; class Peptococcia; order Peptococcales; family Peptococcaceae; genus UMGS1590. The sequence goes on from CALJRU010000071.1 coordinate 50,893, forward strand.
AATATGAAATTGAACGTCAGACTGAATTGCTTGAAGATGGGGAAGAAGTCAAACTTGAAACGCGTACTTGGGATGATGCACAAGGAATGACATTCTCTCTTCGCAGTAAAGAAGAAGCTGATGAGTATCGTTATTTTCCGGAACCAGATCTTCCTCCAATTGTTTTAACAGATGAGTGGATTCAGGGTATGAAGGACTCTTTGCCTGAACTACCTCGTGCACGTCGTGAACGACTGATTGCAGATGGCATTGGAGAAAAAGAAGCTGCAATCATCACACAAGAAATGGAATTGGCTGATTTTTACGATGCGGCTAAGATGCAATTTGATGAGCCGCAGATGATTGTTAATTGGCTGATTGGTGATGTGATGGCGAAGCTTAATGCCAGTGGCAAATCGTTAAAAGAGAGTGGATTTACGCCGGAACGTCTCACAGGTCTTTTGAAATTAGTCAAGAGTGGAGATATTAGCAATAAGATTGCCAAAGATGTATTTATGAAAGCCTTTGATGAGGACAAAGATCCTGTTGCAATTGTTAAGGAAGAGGGACTACAGCAGATTTCTGATACTGATTCGCTTGCTCCAATGATTCAAGAAATCATTGATAATAATCCTAAATCTGTTGCTGACTATAAAGCTGGCAAAAAGAAGGCATTGGGTTTCTTTGTTGGTCAAGTGATGAAGGCGACAAAGGGACAGGCAAATCCTGGTGTGGTTAATAAGATGATTATTGATCTTTTGGAGAAAATGTAATGGACATGCACCGCATTATTTCTGCAATTGATCATACAAATCTCGATCCGACTACAACGGAAAAAGAAATTCTGACTTTTGCTGAAGCTGCACAGGGCTCGGGTATTGCGTCGCTTTGCGTGCAGCCATGTTATGTAGAAACTTTAGTTAAGCATTTTCCTGGTGGCATTCCTATTTGTACTGTGATTGGCTTTCCAAATGGGTACGAGCCAGCAGAAATAAAAGCTGCTTCTGTAGCGTATGCGTTTTCTCATGGTGCAAAAGAAGTGGATATGGTTGTTCCGATTGGTCGTATTAAAGCAGGTGAATTTGGTCATGTTTACCATGATGTTCAAATGGTTTTGCGTGAAAAACCAAGAGAAGGTATCTTTAAGCTGATTCTTGAAACTGGTGCGTTAACTGAGGATGAAATCGTTCATAGCATTCAAGTGTTAAATGATTTGCCAATCAATTTTTACAAAACAAGCACGGGTTTTAAATATCCGGGAGCTTCGGAGACAGCTGCAAGAATTATAATGAAATATAAACGTCCTGATATTCAGCTTAAAGTTTCTGGTGGAATTCGTACCATTGAGGATGCAGAGAAGTATTTATCTATTGGTGCAACACGTATAGGTGCAAGCAAATTGCTTGAAGCTTGTTTAAAAAATAAGCAATAAGGAGATAGAAATGGCAGACATCAAATATGAAATTACAGAACACATTGCTGTTCTTTCGACCAGCAGTCGTGGTTGGAATAAAGAACTTAATCTTGTCAGTTGGAATGATCGTCCAGCGAAATATGATCTTAGAGAATGGGCTCCTGATCATAGCCGAATGGGAAAAGGTGTTACTTTAAGTGCAGAAGAAGTTTCAACATTGAAGGACATCTTAAACGAACTCGCTTTATAAGAAAACGTTCATGGTATACAGAAACTGTATACCATGAACGTTTTTTGGTGTAATATGAAAGTGGATTAAGTAACGAAAAAGGGGTGAATAGAATTGAGTCATCCAATTATTGTTTCATTTCCGTTAAAGGGTGAATGGCATGTCCCTCATACACCAGGCACTAAAATCCCAAGTTATGGAACTGATAGATTTGGTACAAGATATGCTTATGATTTTATTCAAGTAGATTGGAGCAAAAAAGGACTCCCAGCATATAGACAAGGGTTCTTGCGTTATCTTTTGTTTGGTATGCCCCTAACGGATTATTATTGTTGGGGACAACCTGTTTATGCTCCTTTTGATGGTGTTGTTGTTGAGGCGCGAGATGGGTATCTAGAACGCTCAAAGACACATATTGTTATAGATTTCTATTACGCGTGGAAAAATAATTATTTTTTTAATCTTCAAAGTCGAAACGTTCAAGAGATTGCAGAAAATTTTATCATCATTCGATCGATGAATAATGTTTATGCGGCATTGGTTCATTTGCAAACAGGTTCAATAAGAGTGTCTGTTGGACAAAAACTTAAAAAAGGTGAACATATTGGAAATGTGGGACATTCAGGATCCACACTTGCATTTTCAACTAATGGATAGCGCAGACCTTTCAAAAGCAAATGGTTTGCTATGTTCTTTTGAAGAATATGAACTTTTTCAAAATGGAGAATGGATCAAAAAGAGAAACGGTATACCAACCAGTAAAGATCGCATCAGATTTTTATAGTGTCTTCATATAGTTTCATATTATAAATTTAGCCAATGACACATGTGTCATTGGCTAAATTTATAATGAAAGAAATGTATAGTATTTATGTTAGAACTGGCTTGTGTAGAGTCGGTGATAGTAGCCTTTGTGTTGAAGCAATTCTGCATGTGTACCAGCTTCGACAAGATTTCCTTGCTTCATTACAACAATAAAATCGGCATTTTTTATCGTTGATAGGCGATGCGCAATGATCAATAATGTTTTTTGTTTCATCAATTGAGAGAAGGCATTTTGAACGATCGCTTCTGTATGAGAGTCTAATGATGAGGTTGCCTCATCGAGAATGAGAATATCATTTTGACTTAATAATGCGCGTGTGATTGCCAAAAGCTGGCGTTGGCCTTGTGAGAGTGTGGCTCCTTGATCATGGAGAATGGTTTCATAGCTGTCTGGTAATTCATTGACAATTTTATGAAACCCGGCAATTTTACTTGCCTTTATGATTTCTTCTTTACTTGACGATGGATTGCCTAGGCCGATATTTTCAAGAATTGAGGCGTTAAAGATCATAGGCTGCTGTGGCATTACACCAATATGTCGGTGAATTTCATCAAGAGTTATTGTTGAAAGATCAATACCGCCAATGAGAATTCTACCTGATGAGGGTAAATAATAACTGAGCAAAAGGTTGGTGAGTGTTGTTTTGCCGGCACCGGTTGCCCCAACAATTGCAATTGTTTTTTTCTCGGGAAGTGTCAGAGAAATGTCGTGTAGAACAGGAAGTGTATTATAAGAAAAACAAACGTGGTCAAATGTTATTGTGTTATCAGATGGAAAAGGATGATTTCTGTTATGTCCAAGAGCTTCTTTTTCATCAAATTCATCTAATACACTAAATATACGGGCAGATGCAGAAACTGTTGCTTGAAAAGCATTATAGATAGAGGCTAGCTGATTAAGCGGTGTTGCAAACCTGCGCATGTATAGTAAAAATGTGAACAAGGTGCCTACCGTTAAAGCATCACCATGAATAATGCTTAATCCTCCAATGATGGCAATCATGACATATATAAGGTGATTGATGAAAGTCATTATCGGGGCCATAACAGAAGACGTTTGCGCGGCGGCGTAAGTTGAGCTGACGGTTTCATTGACAGCATTAAACTTTTGCAGATTGCGTGATTTATAATCAAATAACATGAGCATGTTTTGCGCGGATAGCTTTTCTTCAATATAGGTATTCATTTCGCCCAGAGCAAATTGGTATCGTGAAAATAATCGCTTTGATATTTGAGATACAATAGCGGTTAGAATGAAAAATAATGGGAACACCAAGGCGGCCCAAAGTGTAAGCTTGACGGATAATAATGCCATAGCTAAGAAGGTTCCAATGACATTGACGATTGCTTCAATAAGTGATGTAAAATTATCGGAGAAAGAGGTGTTGATTTGATCAATATCGTTGGTCATTCGGCTCATTAAATCTCCAGTAGTATGTTTATCGAAGTATGACATTGGCAAAACAATAACTTTAGAAAAGAGCATATAGCGTAGATCATTTGCCAATCGTTGACCAACGATGGCCATTGTATATATCTGAATCAAGGTAACCACTGATATTGCAGCAAATAAGAAAAATAAAATTATGATTTGCATTAAAAAAATCGTGGTTATGGTACCAGAAAGAATAAGGTCGACAATCACGCCAACGCGTTGCATCGCATAGAGCATGATTGCAGATACGGATGCGCTCATTAGAGTTGAAACAAATAAATATAATTTATTTGGTTTTAGCACAGACCAAAGGCGAGAAAGTGTATGTCTAGTAGAAAGCTGAATGAGATTATCGTTCATTAAGTGCCTCCTCAATCATTTGATCACCAAGGATCATCTCGTAAAGTGAACTAGATGAAATTAGTTTTGCATGGGTTCCTTGAGCAACAATTTGTCCTCGATCAAAAAGAAAAATAATGTCACATTTTCGTAAAGTTGATAAACGCTGTGAAACAATAATTTGTGTTTGAGGACGCATTGCGTCAAGCTGAGAAAAAAAGGCTTTTTCTGTCTCGTGGTCAAGTGCGCTGGTGCTGTCATCTAAAATTAATATTTTAGGTTGAATCGCAAGAATGCGTGCAATCGATAAGCGCTGTTTTTGTCCTCCGGATAGGTCGTGTCCACGTTGAAGAATCGCATGTTCGATGGATTTTTTATCTGATAGGTAAAGTTCAGAGGCCATTGCATCATCAAGTGCTTTAGTGATTTCTGCTATTGACAGATTTGGGTTGCCTAGTAATAAATTATCACGAATGGTACCAGCCAGAACCGTTGCCTTTTGTTGGACATATCCAATATTATTCATTAACCATTTACGTGGAATATGGTGAAGTGAAATACCTTCATATAATATATTTCCTTGGATGTTATTGAGTAGACCTGAAATGGCATCAAGAAAAAGTGTTTTTCCAGATCCAGGAAGACCTACAATACCAACTCGCTGATTGAATGGGATTTGGCAGCAAACATTATATAATTGAAAATGTTTTGCGTGAGGAAAACGATAACATAAATTTTTCACTTCAATAGTCCAGCCGTTAGGAAGAATGGGTGTGTTAATTTCGGATTGTATAGGAATGTTAACAACTTTTTGAATTCGCTGGATGGAGGCCTGTGCACGAGTAATTTGAGTGAGAACGTTAGAGGCTCGTGTTACACAGCTAAGAATTTGCATGGAATATGAAATAAAAGCAATTAGTTTGCCTATATCAGAGGTAAACCCAAAGAATCCAAGACAAAGTATGACCGCAATTGCTTCATTGAAAATAATCATGGACGTTGGCGCAACAATGCTAAATCGTTTTTGGATGGTGAGATTAAGAGACAATAATTGATCATTAATAATTCGGAATCGGTTGATGATTTTTTTTGCTGCGCCTAATCCCTTGATTGTCATTACACCAATCAACATTTCTTGAGCGCTCAAATTGATTGCATCAAGCGTGGACTGGATTTTTGGAAAATACTTCGCCGAAAAACGGACAAAGCTCACAATATTTAAGCAAAGTAAAGGAATAGTGACTAAATATGTGAGGGAAAGGCTGGGGCTTAGTTGAATAGAGAGAACTAAGCCAACTACAAAAGAAATGGGAAGTCCGATGGCAATGCGTTGTACCATAAGAAACATGTTCTGAATTTGTAAAACATCATTCGTTAGACGAGTGATTAGTGTTGAGGCGCTGACAGAATTAAATGCTTCATAGGGAAGAGAAAGTATGTGAGTATATAACTTTTCGCGCAAAAGTTCACCGATTTTGGCCGTTGAGTTGGCGGAGAAGTGGTATGCAAGGGTACAGGCTATGAGACTGATTAGTGTAACTGCTAACATTTGAATACCAGTTTGTTGAATCATTTCTGCATTATGTTTTGTGATGCCGTTATCGATGAGAATTTGAAGCAACCAAGGAATCATGAGATCAGCAATTAGGCTGATTGACATGCACAAGACGGCAAGAATGATGATGAATCTGTTACTTTTTACTGCTTGAGTAATAATAGACATGGGAATCCTTTCAATACAAAAAATAAAGGATCGGCAAGCGATCCTTTTGCTTTAGCACGCCTGATAGGAATCGAACCTACGCACCCGCCTCCGGAGGGCGGCGCTCTATCCACTGAGCTACAGGCGTATCTGAAATTTACATCAATAGTATAGCTGAATTTCTGGGTTTTGTAAAATATAAAATAGGCTTTATGTGACGATTTTATGAAGATTGTTGTTGATTTTTGTTGAAATGCATGCTTTACTATGTTAAACTGTTACTGAGTTGAAAAAATAGGAGGGCTCCAAATGAAGTTTAATAAGATCATTTCTGCTACTTTGATAGCGGTTTTGGCACTTGGCATTGTTGGTTGTGGATCTAATAGTGACGATAATTCTTCTTCCGCATCAACTGATGCAAATGTAACTCAAATCGAAGCAGAAAATCCTTGGGAGGCTACGGTAAAAGGAGATGGATCTCTGGAACGTGTACAAAAGGCTGGAAAAATAACCGCAGGTCTTGATGATTCTTATCCTCCAATGGGCTATCATGATGCTGAAACTGATGAAATTGTAGGTTTCGATATTGATATGGCAAAAGCAATTGGTGAAAAATTAGGCGTGGAATTTGAATTCGTCCCTGCTGATTGGAATGCCATTGTTCCTTCTCTTCAAACAGAAAAGTTTGACGTCATTATCTCGGGTATGAATATGTGGGATACACGCGTTAAAGAAGTAAACTTTGTGCCATATGGTGTTGCTAGTCAAGAAGTTCTTGTGAAGGCGGATGCTGAGAATCAGGAGCAAATGAGTGATCTTGAATATTTCAAGGATAAAGTTATTGGGACACAGCTGGGCTCTACAGCAGCAAAGTATTTGCAAGCGATGGGATTTGTTGAAGGCGAAAATTTGACTTTATATAAAACTTTCCCAGAAATCACTGTTGATCTTGATAATGGGCGAATTGATGCACTTGCCATTGACAATTTCGGTTCCGTAGAACTGTTAGAGACAGGAAAGTATAATGATGTAGCGACCATTGAAAGCAGTGATGGTGCAGCAGCTAACCAAATAGGTATTGCTGTTCGTAAAGAAGATGGGGATCTGCAATTAGCACTTCAAAAGGCAGTCGATGAATTGCTGGTAAGTGGAGAATTGAAAGAGATTTCTATGAAATGGATTGGAATTGACATTACTGAATCTCTGGTTGCAGATGCTCAAGCACGTTTAGATGCGAATAATTATTAATACATAGTCCACGAATACTCACCCGTTAAATCGGGTGAGTATTCGTGTGTCTAAAGAAAGGTTGTATTTCAGGTATGAGTAGTATGATGTTTGGTGCCGTAAATTGGGATTGGAGTGTGGTAACACAAACCCTTCCATATTTATTAAAAGCGTCTGTGACAACAATCGAATTAGCAATTATCAGTATCTTTTTTGGCTTGATCATTGGCTTGATTGTTGCGCTAATGAAAATTAGTAGCATAAAGATTTTGAATTGGATCGGTCAACTTTATACATGGATATTTCGTGGCATTCCATTGTTGGTTCAGTTATTTTTAATCTATTTTGGTCTATCTGCGGCATTGGGAATTGATCTTGATAGTTTTACAGCTGCGATCATTGGTATAAGTATTTGTGGCGGTGCATATATCGCTGAAATTATTCGTTCTGGGATTCTTTCGATTGATTCTGGACAAATGGAAGCAGCGCTATCTCTTGGGATGAATCGTAGACTGGCGATGCGGAAGATTATTATTCCACAGACATATCGTCGCTTGATTCCGCCTTTGGGCAACGAATTTATCAGCCTGATTAAAGATACCGCGCTTGCATCAACTATTACAGTAACTGATCTACTTCGTACCGCTCAAATTTATTCAGGGTCTCTATATAAACCTTTTGAAATGTATGTAACAGCTGCAATAATTTACCTTTTTCTTATTACGATAATTACTGCTCTTCTTAGTTTCGTAGAACGTCGTTTAGCAAAAAAAGGATTTTAATTGTCTTTTGTGTTTTAGAAGGAGCGGGGAAAATGCATGTTGTCGTTAAAGCTTACGGCAAGATCAATATCTTTTTGGATTGTATTGGCAAACGAGAAGATGGATATCACGAAGTGAGTATGATCATGCAATCAGTGCGCTTGCATGATCTTGTAGAAATCAGTGAAGCAGAAACAAACTCTGTATTTACGGATTCCATGTATGTACCAAACAACCGTAATAATTTAGCAATGCGTGCTGCATTGTTATTGCAAGAACAGTTTCATATGCCTTCAGTGGCGATTAAGATTAAGAAAAATATTCCAGTTTCGGCTGGGATGGCTGGAGGCAGTAGTGATGCGGCAGCCGTTTTTGTGGGATGTAATGCTTTATTTGACTTAGGATTGAGTGAAAAGGAACTTATGAGATTGGCTGCGAATATTGGCTCTGATGTGCCATTTTGCATCAAAGGTGGGACGGCCATTGCGGAGGGAAGAGGCGAGAAAATTCGTCCATTAACTGATCTACCCAAAATGCATGTTTTGCTGGCTCGAGCAGACTATGGTGTTTCGACGGCAGCCGTATATAAAGAAATCAAGCCAGCCGATCTTCATCCTCAAAAGGCACTTTTTTCTCAACTATGTGATGCCGTGCATCATGGGGATACAGTTTTTGTTGAAAATCACTTATATAACGCGTTAGAAGAGCCGAGCTTCCGTGTTGATCCAAGGACAAAAAAGAGAAAGCAAATTCTTTTGGATGGCGGCGTTCAGCACGTCCTTATGTCGGGGAGTGGGCCAACATTATTTGCGTTGTATGCGACAGAACATGATGCGTGGCAAAATTATAAAAAAATTAGAGCCCTCTTTTCTAATGTATATTTGACATCCACCTGTAGTTCTGATTTAATAAAAGATAGAGTAATTTTTTAATTGTGGAGGTTGGGATGAAAAAGTACGCAATCGTTCTTGCAGCTGGCAAAGGTACACGTATGCGTTCCGAGTGCCCAAAAGTGTTGCATACCATTCAAGGGAAGCCGATGATCACTCGTGTTTTAGAAGCAATTGATCAAGCGGAAATCTCAAATAAATATGTTGTTGTTGGTCATGGTGCAGACCAGGTTGAAAAAGTGTTAGATGATTCAGTGAAGATCGTCCTGCAGGAGCAGCAGCTGGGAACTGGCCATGCTGTCCGGGAAGCACTTAACGTTCTAAAGGATGATGTTGATTCTTTTGCGGATACGACTGTTTTGATAACGTGTGGAGATACTCCATTACTGCGTGCAGAAAGTTTATCGGATATGTTGGCACAGCATATCAGTCAAGGTAATGTAGCCACTGTTATGACAACTATTGTTGATGATCCAACAGGGTACGGACGTATTTTACATGATGGTAAAAGCATTCTTGGAATTGTTGAAGAAAAAGATGCTAGCTTAAATGAGAAAGAAATTCAGGAAATTAATGTTGGTACATATTGCTTTTCACTTGAATTTTTAATTTCTAAGATAAATGAGCTAGATACAAATAATGCTCAAGGAGAATTTTACTTAACGGATCTCTTAAAGATGGCATATGAGGCTGGTAAGCCAACGGCTGCTTTTGTTCTTAACGATGCGAATGAAAGCTTAGGGGTAAATAATCGTCTTCAGCTAGCGCGAGCAGAAATGTTATTTAGAAAACGTGTTAATGAAAAATGGATGTTGCAAGGGATAAGCATGCAAGATCCATCTTCAATTTATATTGAAGATGATGTTGTTTTAGAACCAGATGTTTTTTTAGAAGCTAATGTTCATCTTTTCGGACATACACATATAAAACGAAATGCGGTCATTGAATCAGGAAGTCGAATTACTGATTCAACAATTGGTGAGAATGTAATAGTTAAGCAATCAGTGATTAAAGATTCTGTCGTAGGTGCATATACTACTATTGGTCCATTTGCTCAACTGCGTCCGGGAAATACGATTGGCGAGCATGTTAAAATTGGCAATTTTGTTGAGATAAAAAATAGCAAAATTGCTAATGAAAGTAAGATTTCTCATCATACTTATATTGGTGATACAGACATGGGTGCACGTGTCAATATTGGTTGTGGGACAATTACATGTAATTATGATGGAAAACATAAATATAGAACTGTAATTGGTGATGATGTATTTGTAGGCAGCAATTCAAATTTGATTGCGCCAATAGAAATTGGTGACAATGCTGTCATTGGCGCTGGGTCTACCTTATCGAAGGATGTTGTTCATAATGCGTTGGCTGTAACAAGACCATCGCTTGTTGTAAGGGAAAATTGGAAAAAGTAGGGAGGAAATTATTATGAAGGATATTGAGATGCATAAATCTTTAGAGCACATGAAAATTTTTACCGGTAATGCTAATCCGGAACTCGCGAAGGAAATTTGTGATTATTTGGGGATACCTCTCGGTGATAGCGTTGTTTCAAAGTTTAGTGATGGCGAAATCAATGTCGAGATTGATGAAAGTGTACGTGGAAAAGATGTTTATATCGTTCAACCTACTTGCGAGCCAGGTAATGACAATATCATGGAATTGTTGATCATGATTGATGCTGTGCGCCGTGCATCAGCACGTCGTATTACTGCAGTAATGCCATATTATGGCTATGCTCGTCAGGATCGAAAGAGCCGCGGCCGAGAACCAATTACTGCAAAATTGATTGCTAACTTGATTACAAAAGCTGGTGCACGTCGAGTATTGACAATGGATTTGCATGCTCAGCAGATTCAAGGATTTTTTGATGTTCCAGTTGATCATCTTGTTGCCGCACCAATCATTGCTGATTATTATAAGTCTTTGGGATTGGATGATTTCGTTGTTGTTTCTCCTGATATTGGTGGGGTAGCACGTGCACGTAAGTTTGCAGATTTATTGCATGCGCCTCTTGCGATTATTGACAAACGTCGTCCAAAACCAAATGTTTCTGAAGTAATGAGTATAATTGGCGATGTGAAAGACAAGAATGTTATTCTGATCGATGATATTATTGATACTGCTGGTACAATCACAAATGCAGCTGTTGCTTTAAAGGAACGTGGTGCGAAGGAAGTTTATGCATCTTGTACTCATCCAGTGCTTTCGGGTCCTGCAATTGATCGATTGAATAACTCTCCTATTAAAGAGATTGTAACAACAAACTCTATTCCTACTGCTGCAAAGAATTGTGATAAGATTGAAGTATTGTCAGTTGCGCCATTGATTGGTGAGGCAATTATGCGTATTTTTCAGGATGCATCAGTAAGTAAAATGTTTTAAGATGGCAGGTGAGTGCATACATCATGAAGATGATCGTTGGGCTGGGAAATCCTGGCAAGGAGTATGAGAAGACACGTCATAATATTGGATTTATGGCTGTTGATCGATTAGCAAGCATATATGGCATTTCGGTCACAAAAAAAGAATGTCGGGCGCTGACGGGAAAAGGAAATATTGCTGGACAACAAGTATTGCTTGTGAAACCTCAGACTTATATGAATGATAGTGGGTCTGCTGTTGGTCAATTGATTCATTATTATGATACGATTGATAATTTTATTATTATTCATGATGATATGGATTTACCTCTTGGAAAAATTCGATTTAAGCAAAAAGGTAGTGCTGGCGGCCATAATGGACTAAAATCTATTATTGCTCATTTAAATAGCCAGACATTTGATCGTTTAAAAATTGGCATTGGACATGATGACCATAACAATGTAATAAAACATGTGCTTTCGGGGTTTCAAAAAGATGAAGCACCAATTATAGAGGATATTATGTCTCATATTGACGAATGGTGTTCTTTTTGGATAAGAGAAGGTATTCTTGCATCAATGAATCGGTATAATTGATTGCAGATGTTTGAAACAGGCTGCTGCAAGCAGCCTGTTTTTTGTTTGTTAAGATTTAAAGAGGATAATAAAATAATGAGTTTTTCTATTCTTAAGTCACTTCAGGATCATATAAAAAATTTTGGCAACAATTTACTGTGGGATGGACTAGATCAAAGTGGTCGTAATGCTTTAATTGAAATAATTGTAAGAAAGTATAATCAACAAACAGTTATTGTTCTTTGTGAAAATGATAAACGAGTAAATACGCTGACGGTAGAACTGAAAAAAGTGATTGGACGTCCAATTTTCCCTATTTTTCAGCGTTCTCATTTGCCTGTAGAGGTATTAGCTAAGGAAGAAGATGACGGAGAGCGCATCGCGGCATTGTATTCATTGATACAAAAAAGTTCATGTGTTCTAGTGATAAATGCAATGGTATTATTTGAATATTTTCCGCTGCCAACTTATTTTGAGTCTGGGATTTTTTCTTGTAATATTGGTGAAGAGATATCACAGGAAGTCTTTTTAGAGAAACTAGTTGATCGAGGATATGAATCCGTTAGTGTGTGTGACCAATGTGGAACGTTTGCGCGTCGTGGTGGAATTGTTGATTTTTTTTCGCCGAATTATTCAATGCCTATTCGTGTAGAATGGTTTGATGATGAAGTAGATTCCATTCGTTTTTTTTCAGCTGAAACCCAGAAAAGTGAGAGTAATATAGAATCTTTTACAGCAATTCCTGCGATAGATATGTTTTTTTCTAAAGAGATACGTAGGAATCTTATTTCAGGAATTCAAGATGAGCTGGCATCAATAAAGAATGATCTACCAAATGATGCCATGAACCAATTAGGTGAGAAAATAAAAGATGTTTCAAAAAATCCATTGGAGAATGGTCTGCTAGGATACTACTCATATCTTGTTCCAGAATTTAATGCTACACTGTTTGACTACTTGAGCTCGGATGCTATCTTTTGCATTGATGAGACAGAAATGGTTGAAAATGCCATAAAGACAAAGCATGATGCAATTTTATCTCAGCTAGGAGATTTATTTTCGTATGGATATATTCTTCCCTCAAAGATAGAGTCATTTCTCACAATAGATGTTGTTAAAGATTTAATGCAAGATCAAAGATGCATTCTCCTTTCGGAGGTTGCAAGAGTACATAATATTTTTTCTAATGGGGAAAAATACTACTATCCGATTAATTCAAATCCATTAAAGGCGTATCCTGTCAATAAATTTATTGATGAGATAAAATCCTATCGAGAAGAAGAGTATCGTCTGGTTTTTTTCAGCGAAAATACAGAAATACTTTTGCTTTTGAAAAATTTATTTAACGAATATCAAATTGAGTTTTTTGAAACCAATACTTTTGACGAGATTAATCCATATCATAAAATAGTGCTTTTACAGCAAGAATTTTCCTTTGAATGCATCTTTTCTCAGGATCACTGTATTTTTATGAATGCGAATATATTTAATGTGCAATCTTCGCATGAAAAAAAGCAGAAAGCACCGAAAAAGCACTCGAGACTTGTCATTGAGGATCTTCAAGTTGGCGATTATATTGTACATGAACATCATGGTATTGGTTTATATTTAGGCATTGAACATCTTAACCGTGAGGGAATTGAAAAAGATTATATCTTGATTCAATATAAGGGTGCAGATAGATTATATGTTCCTATTGATCAGATGCATCTTGTAGAAAAATATGTCGGACAAGAGGGAAAACGACCTAAAGTTAATAAGCTGGGATCTAGTGAGTGGAATAAGTCAAAAAAACGAATTCAGGAATCTATTGAGGATATGGCTGAACAACTTCTTGAGGTTCATGCTAAACGCCAAATGCTTCCTGGTTTTGCTTTTGCTCCTGATGATGATATGCAGCGGGAATTTGAAAATACTTTTCCATACACTGAGACTGATGATCAGCTTCGGGCAATCACTGAAGTTAAAAGGGATATGGAGCAGCCTCACTCTATGGATCGACTGGTTTGTGGTGATGTCGGTTTTGGAAAAACTGAGGTCGCTATTCGTGCCGCGTTTAAGGCGGTATGCAGTCACAAGCAAGTAGCGCTATTGGTTCCTACCACTATTTTAGCGATGCAGCATTATAAAACCTTTAAAAATAGAATGGAAGGTTTTGGCGTGGAATTAGCAGAATTAACACGTTTTTGTACTACAAAAGAGCAAAATAAAATTTTTAAGGATTTGCGTGATCATCGCTTGGATATTGTGATTGGTACTCATAAACTCTTAAATGATAAGTTATCTTTTGCAGATTTAGGTTTGTTAATCATAGATGAAGAACAGCGTTTTGGTGTCAAACATAAAGAGAAAATAAAATCATTACAAGAAAATGTTGATGTTTTAACTTTATCAGCAACGCCAATTCCTCGAACCTTATATTTCTCTCTAACTGGCGTGAAAGATATGAGTATTATTGAAACGCCTCCAGATAATCGCTTGCCCATTCAAACCTATGTGATTGAAGAAATGCCAATGGTTATTGAGCAAGCGGTTAGGAGAGAGTTGTTGCGTGGTGGTCAAGTTTTTGTCGTCTACAATAATGTTGAACACTTATCTGAGATTGCAAAAAAATATCGTGAGTTATTCCCTAATAGTCGAATTTTAATGGGCCATGGGCGGATGAAAGAAGCTGAGCTAGAAGATGTCATGCTAAAATTTCAAAACCATGAGGCAGATATTTTGGTTTGTACGACAATTATTGAAACGGGAATTGACATGCCAAATGTAAATACAATGATTGTACACAATGCCGATCATTTTGGAATGGCACAGCTTTATCAGTTAAAAGGGCGTGTGGGTAGAAGCAAGCGGGTTGCGTATGCATATCTTATGTATAAGCCGGATAAACTTTTAAGTGAGGAACAGAGAAAACGCTTGAATACACTGCGCGAATATACTGCATTAGGATCTGGCTATAAAATTTCAATGAGAGATCTGGAAATTCGTGGTTCGGGGAATATGCTTGGTGCAGCACAAAGTGGCCATGTGGCTGAAATTGGTTTTGAGCTCTACCTGAAAATGCTTCAGGAAACGATTCGAAAAATGAAGAAAACGAACGGTCAAGAACCAGTGAGTGAATATGTTCCAATTCATACTGAAATTGATATTAATATTCAAGCCTATTTTCCTGAAGAATATATTTCTGATACAAGGTTAAGAATTGGTTTATACCAACGACTCGATAATATTTTAGATCAGATGGGCTTAGATGATATGTTGGATGAACTTATTGACCGTTTTGGAACACCAGATACGCCAGTTTTGAATTTATTAAGGCTTGTTTCATTAAAACAGTTGGCTGGTAGAGCAGGGATTCTGTCCATTAAACAAAGAAAGAATAATATTTATATTAAAATTGATTCTGAAATCGATTTTGATGTTCAACGTTTGGTGTCATATATTGCTCATACATTTGGAAGATTGATGTTAAAAAATATCAATGAAGAGACTTTCGTTGTTATGGATGCGTCAAAAATAACAAATTCGGAGAAATTATTAGATTCATTAAAACTTGTTGTCAACGATATTAAAGAGATTGTCAGAGGGGAAAACAGCAAGTATAATAGGTGAGGTAATGATTTTATAGGAGCGTGATTATTTTGAAGAAAGCATTAGCGATGCTTTTAGTAACAGTAATGGCTGCAGGACTTTTTGCTGGCTGTAGTTCAAATGATGATATGGGTGGAGAAGATGTTATTAAGGTTAATGATACTGCATTAACTAAAAATTATGTTGATGCTCGAATCAACCAAATTTTTCAGCAGAATCAATTGGAAAGTGATGATGCGTATGCAGGATATTACAAGAGTCAAATTATTAATGGCTTGGTTGAAACGGAATTAATGGTTCAGGATGCAAAAAATAAAGGTATTGAAATCACTGAAGATGAGAAAGAATCCTTTAAACAGAATTTGATCGACCAAACATATGGTTCAGAAGAAAATTTTCAAGCTTATCTTGATGAGTATAATGTAAGCGATGAAATGCTTAATAGAATGATTGAAGAAAAATTATATTATGATAAGTATATTGATCAGATTAAATCTGGAATAACAGTTGATGCAGAGGCATATTATAATGAAAACAGTGATCAGTTTGATGTGGCTGATCAAGTGAAAGCAAAACATATTCTTGTTGATGACAAAGAGACTGCGGAAGATATCATCAAACAATTAGATGAGGGTGCTGATTTCTCAGAGTTGGCAAAAGAATACAGTACCGATTCAGCTACTGCTCAGCAAGGTGGAGAATTGGGCTATTTTACAGCAGATGAAATGATTACGGAATTCTCAGATGCAGCTTTCGCACTTGAGGTTGGTCAGTATACTAAAGAACCTGTAGAAACAAGTTATGGATATCATGTTATTCTGTGCGAAGATAAAAAAGCAGCACATCATCAGACATTTGATGAGGTAAAAGATGAGCTAACCGACCAACTTACTGATCAGGAAGTACAAAGTAAATACTATGAGATCATGGATCAATTGAAGCAAGATGCAAATATTGAGTATTTATCTGATGATTATAATCCAGATAAGCTTGTAGAAGCTGCTGAAGCGCAAATGGCGGAACAGAACCAAGGTGACAGCAGTACTGCAGATGGCTCAAGCGCTGAGTCAACGGATTCAGCAACAACGAATGATGGGGCAAATTCAGATAGTGCTTCAAATGAATCGTCTAGTAGCGCAACAGCTACTGAAGAGGGGAGTTCATTAGTCGATAAAGCCGAATAAACGAAAACAGAGAACGTTGTGATCACGTTCTCTGTTTTTTTGATAGACATATTTTTTATTGTTCATGTGGTTCTGGAGCCAATATTTTTTCTAATTCTTTAAAAATAAATAGGACACAACTTTTTCGAATGACATCGCGGTCTAATAAATATGTATGCAATGAAGCTGAATATTTATAAGAGAAAAATGTATTGTTGACATAAATTCCGATATATACGAGACCTTCTGGGTTGTTTTTTTCATCAGGGCCTGGGCCGGCAACTCCTGTTGTAGATACACCAATATCTGCCATATAAATATTCTGTGTTCCTTTTGCCATTGCTTTTGCGGTTTCTTGTGAAACAACGCCAAACTTGTTAATGATATCTGTCGGAACGTGAAGGACTGCATTTTTGACTTTTGATGTGTAGGTGCAGGCACCGCCAAGAACATAGGAAGACGCGCCAGAGACATCTGTCAGTGTTTTGCAAATTAATCCGCCAGTACAACTTTCCGCGGTGGAAATGGTCCAATTCTTTTCCTTTAAAATATTTCCTATTTTTTTTGAATGATTTAAAAGCGCTTGCCCATCTATAAGATAGTAATATTGTTTTAAGATTTTTAAAGCAAGGTTGATACTATCATCCTCTAAGATGAAAAGATGTGTTGCACAATTTAGTCTGAAATATGAAGTGGATATAGGTTGCAAGCCTTGAGTTATCGGGCGATCAAAAAATAATGAGGAATTTTCTTTTAGAATATCAAATTTTAAAGAATAAAAGACTTTACCAATGGCAATAATCGTTCTACAATAGAAATCGTTCGTACAATTTTGTAGTACTTTTAGAAATTCTTCTTTCGTTTTAGCATAATAAATGCTTGTTGGAGCAATTTCCAGAAAGGTGTTTTTTGATGGTGAACGGAAGAAGTTTGCTTTTTCATCGGGGAAAATTAAAGCGATTGACGTTGGTATCATATAATTCAAGTCCTTTCAAAGAAAAAGTATTGCATAATTATACAACGCGTTGTATAATAATTTCATTCGTTGGAGGTGTATTCATGATTAATGTTGGAATCATTGGGGCGACTGGTTATACAGGCTCTGAATTAATCAGACTCTTATGGAGACACGGTGAGGTAAAACTTTCTGCCATTGGTGCACGCAGCACAACAGGTGAGGTCTCTGATTTACATAAAAGCATTTTAAATTTAACAGACGCAAGATTTTGCGATATGACAATTGATAATTACAAGGATTGTGATGTGGTTTTTTTGGCGCTTCCGCATGGAACATCATCAGAATATGCAAAAAAACTCATAGAAATGAATATCAAAGTTATTGATTTAGGTGCGGATTTTCGCTTAAATGATATGAAAATCTATGAGGAATGGTATGGAGCAGATCATGCTTGTCCAGAGTGGATGGAAAAAACCGTCTATGGATTGCCAGAATTACATCGCGAAGAAATTCGCAGAAGCAACTTGGTTGCAAATCCTGGTTGCTTTCCTACAAGTATTATTTTAGGATTGGCGCCACTCTGCAAGCAGAAATTGTTAAATCCAGCGTTTGTTGTTGCAGATAGTGATTCTGGATTAACTGGTGCTGGAAAATCTCTAAAGGAGAGCTCTCATTTTGTAAATGTTAATGAAAATGTTGTAGCGTACAATATCGGTAAGCATCGACATTTACCAGAAATTGTACAGGAATTGAATGCTTTAGCTGAAGACAATGTCGGCTTGGTTTTTAATCCTCATTTAGCTCCAATTAATCGGGGCATTTTGTCTACTTTAACTGTCAAATTGAACAAAGCATGCAGCGAAGAAGAGATTAGAGCGCTTTATCACAATTTTTACGATAAAGAACCATTTGTAAGAATACGCAAAGCTGGAGAATATGCAGCGACAAAACAAGTAATGGGCTCTAATTACTGTGATATATCTCTTCATATGGTTGATGCCACAACGGTTGTTATTTGCGCAGCAATCGATAACATTGTAAAGGGAGCAAGCGGTCAAGCTGTACAAAATATGAATATTCTATTTGATTTACCAGAGACACAAGGGTTGGAGCAATTCCCTCTTTGTCCATAATTATAAAGGAGAAAAAAAACATGAGCAACTATCCAAAAGGCTATTCGGCTTGTGGCCTCCACTGTGGAATAAAAAAAGCCAAAGATGATCTTACCATTGTTTATTCTGATGTCGCTGCAAGTGTCGCAGCGGTATATACAAACAATTTGTTTCAAGCAGCACCTTTGCAGGTAACAAAGGCACATTTATCTAGTGAGGGAAAAGCACAAGCCATTGTTATTAATAGTGGCGTTGCAAATGCAGCGATGGGTAAACAGGGAATCGTTGATGCAGAAGCAGTTGCAAAAAAATTGGCGCAAACGTTTAATATAAAAGATAATTATACAATTGTTGCTTCTACAGGCGTCATTGGAATGCCACTGCCTGTGGATACGATTAATTCGGGCATTGAAATGGCAAAAGGTGTATTGAAGCCTCTTGAAGAGGGTGCTGAATCTGCCTCACGTGGTATTATGACAACAGATACTGTTCCTAAGACAGCACAGGTTACAGTTAAAATAGATGGTAAAACTGTTAATTTCTGGGGAATGTGTAAAGGTGCTGGGATGATTCATCCAAACATGTCAACCATGTTAGGCTTTGTCCTTTGCGATGCTGCAATAACTACGGAAGTACTGCAAAAAGCTTTGAGTTCTGCAATTGGAGATAGTTTCAATATGATTTCCGTTGATGGTGATACATCGACAAATGATATGGTAACTGTACTTGCAAATGGCCTTGCAGAAAACGAGACTATTGCTAGTGAAAATAATGATTCGTATACAATATTTGCGAATGCGCTAAAGGATGTTTGCATTAGCTTGGCTAAGCAAATTGTTGCAGATGGAGAAGGCGCTACAAAATTGTTTTCAGTGAAAGTAACAAATGCTCTGACAACGACCGATGCTAAAACAATTGCGCGTGCGGTAACGTCATCTAGTCTTGTAAAAGCTGCTATGTATGGGCGCGATGCAAATTGGGGGCGTATTGCTTGTGCAGCAGGATATTCAGGAGCAACCTTTGATCCATATAAAATGGATATCTATATTGGTGATCTTCAGGTGGCAAAAAATGGTCAGGGCCTTGCATTTGATGAAGAGAAGGCGCTTGCGCTTCTTTCAAAGGATACAATTGATGTCCTGATAGATTTGCATGAGGGAAAAGGTGAAGCTGTTGGTTGGGGTTGTGATCTCACCCATGATTATGTCAGCATTAACGCAGATTACAGGAGTTAATAATAATGGAATTCGGCAATCATACGGCAGAGGTACTTGTAGAGGCTCTGCCTTATATTAAAAAGTTTTATGGTACGACAATTGTCATTAAATATGGCGGTCATGCCATGGTTGATAAAGAAATGCGTGAAAAAGTCATTTCAGATATTGTTTTGATGCGCTTTGTTGGCATGAATCCAATACTTGTACATGGTGGCGGCCCGGATATTAATTATTGGCTTGAAAAAGAAAACTATCAATGTAAATTTGTCGATGGGTTGCGTGTAACCGACCGAGA
Source organism: uncultured Peptococcaceae bacterium (assembly GCA_937976375.1). GTDB lineage: Bacteria > Bacillota > Peptococcia > Peptococcales > Peptococcaceae > UMGS1590. The sequence goes on from CALJRU010000071.1 coordinate 70,975, forward strand.
AGTTTTAGAGATCGCACAAATGGTGTTGATTGGCAAAGTTAATCAAGAAATTGTAGCCCTTTTGCAAAAGCATGGTGGCAATGCCGTTGGATTAAGCGGGATTGATGGTGGTACGATACAAGCAAAGAAAAAGTTACACTATGACAAAGATAATCATTTGGTTGATCTTGGCTATGTTGGTGAAATAACAAAAATTAGACCAGATCTTATTCGTAATGCGCTAGCTAAAGAGTATATCCCTGTTATTTCGCCAATAGGTCTTGATGATAATGGCGGACGCTACAATATAAATGGCGATACTGCAGCTGCCGCTATTGCAGCTGCATTAAAAGCGGATAAGTTTTTCTTGCTTACAGATACTGATGGTATTCTTGACCGTAATGGTGCACGAATTAGTCAAGTTACAACAGACCGCTTAGATCAACTTGAAAAAGAAGGCGTTATTTATGGCGGAATGATACCGAAAGCAGCTTGCTGTAAGCACGCTATTCAAAATGGGGTACAAAGCGCACATATCATTAATGGACAAATGCAGCATAGTTTATTACTTGAATTATTTACTGACGATGGTGTTGGAACCATGGTTGTAGGAGGTAAACAAGATGAATAATATGATTCAAAAAGGTCAGCAGTATATTATGGGCACGTACAGTCAAGCACCAATCGTAATTGAAAAAGGTGAAGGTGTCTATTTGACCGATAATACAGGGAAAAAATATATTGATATGGTTAGCGGCATTGCGGTTAATAGTCTGGGGTATCATCATCCTGCAATTGTTAAAGCGATTCAAGAACAAGCAGAGACGCTAATTCATATTTCAAATTTATATTGGAATATCCCTCAAATTGAGCTGGCTGAGAAGCTTTGCAAAGCAAGCGGTCTTAGTAAAGCTTTCTTTTGCAACAGTGGTGCTGAAGCAAATGAGTCCGCAATTAAATTGGCAAGAAAGTATGGGAATGGGCGTAGTACTATTATTTCAATGATACAATCTTTCCATGGGCGCACACTTGGTGCATTAAAAGCAACTGGTCAAACAAAATATCAGAACGGGTTTGCGCCACTTCCAGAAGGTTTTAAATATACAGAAGCAAATAACATCGAAATGTTAGATCAGATGATCGATGATGATACTTGTGCAATTATGCTTGAAGTGATTCAGGGAGAAGCAGGGATTATTGCACTTGATGAAGCATATCTCAAACATGTTGAAAGTATTTGCCAACAAAAAGATATCTTATTTATTGTTGATGAAGTTCAGACAGGTATGGGACGCACAGGATATGCTTTTGCTCATCAAAAATTTGATTTGCATCCGGATATCGTAACTATGGCTAAAGCCATTGCAGGAGGTGTTCCAATGGGTGCTATGCTAGCTAAGGACCATGTTGCTGCAGCTTTTAATCCTGGTGATCATGCGTCAACTTTTGGTGGTAATCCTTTGGCTGCTCATACCGCTTGCGCTGTTGCCGATATTATTCTTGATGACACATTTCTTGCTCAGGTTCAAGAAAAAGGTGAATATTTTGCAAAGCGACTTGCAGAATGTGTTGACGGGAAAAAAGTCCTCGAAGTACGTGGGCGTGGTTTAATGTTGGGTCTTTTGTTGGATGATAGCGTAAAACCTGGTGATATTGTTTCTGCTGCAGCAGAGTCGGGATTGCTTATTTGTACAGCAGGCAAACAAGTACTACGTTTCGTGCCACCACTTGTTATTTCAAAAGACGAAATTGATGAAGCTATTGAAATCTTGAAAAAGGTGCTGGCATGAAGGTCCTTATCGTAGGTCTCGGGCTCATTGGTGGCTCACTTGCAAAAGCTTTATCAACCTATACTGACGCAAAAGTTATTGGCATAGATAAGGATGATAAAACTTTAGCTTTAGCATTAGATGAAGAAGCTATTGCATACATCGGTGGTGAAGCTGATCTTCAAGATGCCGATGTTACTATATTGGCGATGACACCAAAAAACATTATTGACTTCGTTAAAAGAAACCATGGTATTATGAATAAAAATGGTCTTGTTCTTGATGTTTGCGGTGTTAAAAGAGATATAATGGCTTGCTTTAAGGAGTATTTTTCTGTCGATGGACCGCAATATATTGGAATGCATCCGATGGCAGGAAGAGAATTATTTGGTTATGAACATTCTTTAGTAAATCTTTTTCAGGGTGCTAGCCTGGTCATGACAAAAGATCCAGATATTGATTATCATATTGATTGGAATTTGCTTGAAGAATATGTTTATGCACTAGGGTTTAGAAAACTCGTATCATCAACACCGGAAACACATGATCAAATTATTGCCTATACATCTCAATTGGCACATATTGTTTCGAGTGCATATATTAAGAGTCCGACGATGTTGCGTGAAGAAGGGTATAGTGCAGGGAGTTTTCGTGATTTGACACGCGTTGCTCGTCTTGATGAAAAAATGTGGACAGATTTGTTTTTACGAAATGCAGATTATTTGGAAGATGAGATAGAGGAAATTATTAATCATCTTATTGAGTATCGTGATGTGTTGCACACCAATGATTCCGAAAAACTTGAAAAGTTATTAAAAGATGGTAGAGTTAGAAAAGAGTGGAGCAACGATCATGTTCAGTAGTGCTGAAAGGAGATTCGTTAATGATTGATAGAGAAATCATATGCAAAGATCCTTATGAAATGATCGGAGCTGCTCATCAAACGATTTATGAATCGCTCGGGAAATTAAAATATGTAAATCTAAAATATAAGGTTTTGGATCAACCCGAAAGCGGCTGGCTGTATAATGTTGATTTTGAAGTCCAGGATAATACCTGTTTCATTCATTTTTTAAATACCGATGAGGAAGACATTTCGTTGGTTGTTGACCAAATTGAATACTTTAAATTACGGCCGTATTATATTGCTGCATGCGTAGGATTTAAAAATATTGTGTTTTATAGTGGTAATATGAAAGGAGAAGCTCAATGAACCTTAAGGGTAGAGATTTTTTAACACTACGTGATTTTACTGGTGAAGAGATTCAATCCATCGTTGATTTGGGATTAGATTTAAAAGATAAACAGAAAAAAGGCATCCCTCATCCGTATCTTCAGGGAAAGTCTCTTGCCATGATTTTTCAGAAGTCATCTACACGTACACGTGTTTCTTTTGAGGTTGGTATGTATCAGCTTGGTGGGCAAGCGTTGTTTTTAAGTACGAAAGATTTACAGATCGGTCGAGGTGAGCCTGTTAAGGATACAGCACGTGTACTGGCACGTTATGTAGATGGTATTTTAATTAGAACTTATGAACAAGCAGAAGTGGAAGCTTTTGCAAAATATGCGGATGTCCCAGTAATTAATGGGCTTACGGATACCTATCATCCAACCCAGGTCATTGCGGATTTGATTACTATTAAAGAACAAAAAGGCCATTTAGCAGGTTTAGATTTTTGCTACGTTGGTGATGGTAATAATATGACCCATTCTCTAATGATTGGCATGTTAAAATGTGGAATGAATGTTGGAATCGCCACACCAGATGGCTATAAGCCAAATGCGGAAATTGTGGCTTATGCCCAAAGCATTGCAAACGAGAATAATTGCCAGTTAGTTTTAACCAGCGATCCAAAAGCCGTTGTGAAAAATGCTGATATTGTATATACTGATACTTGGGCTAGCATGGGGCAGGAAGATGAAAAAGAGGCTCGCGCAAAAGCCTTTGTTGGATATCAGATTGATTCTGAAATGTTTGCTTTGGCAAAAGAGGATGCAATTTTCATGCATTGTCTTCCTGCATATCGTGGCTATGAAGTGACAGAAGATGTTTTGGAACATCCACGTAGTGTTATTTTTGATGAAGCTGAAAACCGTATGCATGCTCACAAAGCGATTATGGCTAGCATTATGTAATTGATTATTTAGGAGGAGTATTCATGTCTAAAGTAGTATTAGCTTATTCTGGTGGTCTTGATACGTCTATTATCATCCCTTGGTTAAAAGAAAACTATGACAACTGCGAAGTCATTGCAGTATGTGGGGATGTTGGTCAGGGCGATGAACTTAACGTTGTTCATGACAAAGCACTGGCTTCTGGTGCAAGCAAAGTTTATATTGCTGATCTTAAAGAAGAATTTGTTCGTGATTACGTGTACCCTGTTATCCGTTCTGGCGCATTGTATGAAGGCGGTTATCTTCTCGGCACCTCTTGCGCACGTCCTTTGATTGCGAAAGCACTTGTTGAAGTTGCGCAAAAGGAAGGTGCAGATTACATTGCTCATGGCGCAACAGGCAAAGGGAATGACCAGGTACGTTTTGAATTGACCATCAAGGCATTGAGCCCTGCAACAAAGATTATTGCTCCATGGCGTATTTGGGACATCAAGAGCCGCGAAGATGCTGTTGATTTCGCTAACGCACATAATATTCCTGTTCCGGTTACCAAAAAACGTCCATACAGCATGGATCGCAATGTGTTGCACTTATCTCATGAAGGGGCTGACTTGGAAGACCCTGCTAATGAACCATTAGATGATCTTTATCTCATCTGCAATCGTCCAGAAGATGCACCAAACGAACCGGAATATATTACCCTTACTTTTGAAAAAGGGAATGCTGTTAAATTAAACGGTGAAGAACTTGCTCCATTGGCTATGTTGGAAAAATTGAATGAACTTGGTGCAAAACATGGTATCGGCATTCTTGATATTGTTGAAAACCGTTTGGTTGGCATGAAATCCCGTGGTGTTTATGAAACCCCTGGCGGCACCATTCTGCATGTTGCGCATCAAGGTTTGGAATCTTTGACTTTGGATCGCGATACTATGGCCTTCAAGGCAACTGCAGGCGTAAAATACGCTCAGTTGGTATACGATGGACTTTGGTATACGCCATTGAAAGAAGCTCTTGATGCATTTATTGATAAGACTCAGGAAACTTGCTCTGGAGAAGTTCGTTTGAAACTTTATAAGGGAAGAGTTACAACTGCTGGTATGACATCTCCATATTCTCTCTATAATGAAGAATTTGTTACTTTTGGTGAAGATGAAGTTTATAATCAGGCAGACGCAGAAGGTTTCATCAATTTATTTGGCCTTCCATTGAAGGTTAATGCTCTGATGAAGCAAAATCTTAATAAGTAAGTGAGGCATTGCTATGGCAAAACTGTGGGGCGGAAGATTTAGCAAAGACAGTGATAAACTAATGGAAGATTTTCATTCTTCCATTAGTTTTGACCAGAAATTATATTATTGGGATATTCAAGGTAGCATTGCACACGCAACCATGCTGGGAAACGTTGGTGTAATTACTGAGGAAGAAGCACAAACATTGGTACAAGGTTTGCGTGACATTCTTGAAGAAATCGAAGAAGGAAAAGTAACCTTTAATCCATCTGATGAAGATATTCATATGAATATGGAAGTGTTGCTTACTCAAAAAGTTGGCGATGTAGGAAAAAAACTACATACAGGACGCAGTCGCAATGACCAAGTTGCAGTGGATATGCGCATGTATCTGCGGCATGAAGTCATGACTATTCAAGCGCAATTGATCGAATTCCTTGAAACCTTAATTGATATTGCTAAGAAACATCTTGAAACAGCAATGCCAGGTTATACACATCTTCAACGTGCGCAGCCAATTACGCTTGGTCATCATTTAATGGCATATTTTGAAATGTTTAAACGTGATTATCAGAGATTAGATTCATGGCTTGAACGTAACAACATTATGCCGCTGGGGAGTGGAGCGCTGGCAGGCACAACTTTCCCTTTAGATCGCAATCAAACAGCGCAAATGCTACATTTTGATGCCCCATGTTTAAATTCGCTGGATGGTGTCAGTGACAGAGATTTTGCGTTAGAATTTTTGAGTGACGCATCTATCAGCATGATGCACCTGAGTCGTTTCTGCGAAGAAATTATTTTGTGGGCCAGTCAGGAATTTGCTTTTATTGATTTAGACGATGCCTATAGCACAGGCAGCAGCATCATGCCTCAGAAGAAAAATCCAGACGTGGCGGAATTGGTTCGTGGTAAAACTGGTCGTGTTTACGGGTCTCTTCTGGGACTTCTGACAACGATGAAAGGCCTTCCGCTCGCATATAATAAAGATATGCAGGAAGACAAAGAAGGTGTATTTGACACTGTCGACACTTGGAAAAAGTGTCTCTTGATCTTTGAACGCATGCTTGCAACCGCAACTTTCAAAGAAGCGAATATGCGTCGAGCTGCAGCTGGTGGTTTTACCAATGCGACAGACTTTGCAGACTATCTTGTTACGAAAGGTATTCCATTCCGTGATGCACACGCAATTGTTGGTGAAGCTGTTGCGTATTGCATTATGAATGAGAAAGCACTTGATGATTGTTCAATGGACGAGTTCAAAGCGTTTTCTGCCTTGATTGACGAAGACATTTATGACAAAATTTCTATTGATACATGTATTCACAAACGTCAAACCATTGGCGCACCAAGTCCTCAGCAAGTGCAATTTGCCATTCAGCAAAATGAGATATTTCTTAATGAAATAAAGACGGCCCATGAAAAAATGGTGGAAGAAAGACAATTTTAATATTATTGAGCACTGAATGTTTTATTCAGTGCTTTTTTACTTTGGTTTTGCAGGTTGTGAGGACAAAGAGATGAGCATATATTTGGTGACATTGCTGGAAAGTTTGAGAAATTGAATGACTCTTGCAGTGTGAAGGTGCTGTGTGATAAGCTAATACTAAGTGAGGTGTCAAAAGTGAACAAAGATTTTGTGTTTAAGCATTTAAAAGATGCATTGACTGGGCCGACAAGTTTTGAAGATATATTAAAACTTTTTGATCTCCAAAAGTTTTCACCATCAGAGATAAAACAGGCATTGGATGATCTGGAGAAGGATGGACGTATTGTAAAAACGCGTACAGATCACTATGGAATTCCTGAGCAAATGAATTTGCTTACTGGGCGCGTTAAAAAACTCAAGAAAGGCTATGGCTTTTTAGTAACAGATAATATCGACATGGAAGATCTTTTTATTCCGCCAGATTGTCTTAACTCTGCGCAAAATGGGGATCGTGTCATTGTTCGTATTATGAAACATCGGGATTTGTCTGGTACATCAGGCAAAAATAGAGATGAATGCGAGGTCGTGCGCATTCTAGAACGCCACAATAAAATGTATGTGGGAACTTATAAACCCAAAAAGCATTATGCGTTTGTAGTCCCGGATAACCAGACGTTCGGTCAAGATATTATTGTTCCTTTTGATCAAGAATATCATGCTGTTGATGGTGACAAGGTGCTTGTTGAAATTACTTATTGGGGTGGAAAAGGAGAGATTCCAGAAGGACGTATTATTGCACGTTTGGGGGCATCTGGTTCTCCTGGGATTGATGTACTTTCATTGGTGTATCGATACGATCTTACTCCTAGCTTTACAGAGGCACAATTACAAGAAGCACATCGGTTGTCTCAAGAGCCGGTGGACACTGAATTAGGACGTCGACGCGATTTTCGTTATTACAGTCATGTTATTACGATTGATGGTGCTGATTCGAAGGATTTGGATGATGCGGTTCAACTAGAGATTCTGTCAAATGGTAATTATATGTTGGGCGTTCATATTGCCGATGTTGGCGAGTATATCAAGGAAGGGTCTATCCTTGATCAAGAGGCTTATAAACGAGGAACCAGCGTATATTTTGTTGACCGTGTGTTACCGATGCTTCCAACAGATATTTCTAATAATATCTGTAGTCTTAATGCAGGAGAAGATCGCTTAACACTATCATGTGTTATGGAGATTAATGCACAAGGCCAAGTTGTGGCAGCGGAGATTAGCGAATCAATTATTAACGTTGAAAAAAGATTTACCTATGATACAGTTAATGATATTTTGAAGGAGCAGCGCTTTGATGAAGATCCTTCATATGTTGAAGTGTTCGATGAAATGCGAACGTTGAGCAGGATATTACATCAAAAGAGAATTGATCGTGGTGCGTTGGAATTTGATATACCAGAGAGTAAGATCGTTCTTGATGAACAAGGGCATGCAGTTGATATTGTTGTTCGCGAGCGTGGTGAAGCCGAACAAATCATTGAAGAATTTATGATTCTGGCCAATGAAACAGTTGCGGCATATTTCTTTAGACGAAGAATGCCGTTTATTTATCGTGTACATGAAGAACCGGATTCTGAAAAACGTGATGCATTTTTGCAATATATTCAACGTCTTGGCATAGTCTTACCGCATAGTCATGAATCATTTTGTGCAAAAGATCTGCAGTGGATTTTGGCAAAAGCGGAAGATAAAGGTTGTGCTGAGATTGTAAGTATGATGATGTTGCGCATGATGAATCATGCATATTATACGACAAAGAAATCGGCACATTTTGGTCTTGCAAGTCGTCATTATACACATTTTACATCGCCAATTCGTAGATACAGTGATCTTTCGATTCATAGGTTAATCAAAGAGTTTTTACAGAATAATAATCGCCTTAATGAACATCGCATTCATCATTATGACAAGGTGTTCTCTGAAGCGAGTGAACAAGCTTCAAGCTGTGAACGTAATGCTGAAGAAGCTGAAAGAGCTAGTGTTGATTTAAAAAAAGCTGAATATATGCTGCCATATATTAAGAGTGAATATGAAGCGCAAATTGTAAGTGTGACAGCGTTTGGCTTTTTTGTTCGACTTGAAAATTCAGTTGAGGGCCTTGTTCATATTTCGACACTAGTAGATGATTATTATAATTATGATGCAGATAGAATTTGTTTAATTGGCGAACACACAGGCCGAACATTTAAACTTGGTCAGATTGTAACCGTTATACTAGATGCGGTAAATATGAAAGATGCCACGATTGATTTTATCTTGAAAAATACGGCGTCATCAAATAAAATAACGATTAAAAATGATGTATCAAAGAAAAAGACCAATCAAGTGGTTGCGTCTGCCCAGCGCAAACGGAAAAAGACTATTGATAATAACAGAAAGAATACAATAAAAAAGAAGAGGAAGACACATCGTGGGTCAAAAAATAATAGCAGAAAACCGAAAAGCAAAGCATGATTACTTCATTCTTGATACTATTGAAGCGGGAATCGCTTTAAAAGGGACAGAGGTTAAATCTATGCGAGCTGGTCGTGCAAATTTAAAAGATTCATATATTTTCATTCAAAATGATGAGGCATTTATAGAAGGCATGCATGTTAGTCCATACGATCATGGAAATATTTTTAACGTTGATCCTTTGCGAAAACGTAAATTACTTTTACACAAAAAAGAAATTATAAAACTTCGCCAGAAAACTCAAGAAAAAGGATTAGGTATTGTTCCGTTGAAATTATATTTTATAAATGGAAAGGTCAAAGTTGAGATTGCTGTTGTTCGAGGTAAGAAGTTATATGATAAACGAGCAACCGAGGCGAAACGAACAGCAGAAAGAGAAATAAATCGTGCAATGAGAGAAAGAGAGAGACGATAAGATGGCAAAAAAGTTTAAGACAAAAGAAGTGCGTCAAGCATATTTAGGCAGTTTGGTATCTTCAGTAAAAGAAAAAACATTTAGCGCTGTGTTCTTGGCAATCGTAGCAGCGGGCTTATCTGTGTTATTAAATGCTCTCAAAGATGATACTACTGCAGATAATCAGGAAATCTTTCGCGAATAAAAAATGCCTCCATGTAAAAACATGGAGGCACCAGCTTGTCGAAAAAGGTCACCGCAAGGTGGCCTTTTTCTCGTCTTAAGCCTCAA
>CALJRU010000072.1 GCA_937976375.1 uncultured Peptococcaceae bacterium
CAGAAAAATTAAAAGGATCGACACCTGTAGAATACAGATGCCAATCCTTAAAGAAACAAGTTATTTAATTTTCATAGTGTCCAACTTTTTGGGGACAGCTCAAACAAGTGTCAGTCTTTTCTTTTCAATACAATTAGATCCAATCGTTTTCAAGCAGCAATTCTGCAATCTGCACAGCATTGGCAGCGGCACCTTTGCGGATCTGGTCAAAGCATACCCAGAGTGCCAAGCCATTTTCAATGTTGAGATCGTTGCGGATACGTCCAACGTAAATATCATCGGTATCTGCAGTATCAACAGGCATTGGATAGATGTTTTCGTGAGGCTTATCCTGAACAATGATACGTGGTGCAGCTTCAAGAAGCTCACGTGCTTCGTCAGCAGAAATTGGTTCTTCTGTTTCGATATAAATAGATTCTGCATGACTGCGGAAAACAGGGACGCGCACAGCAGTTGGAGTGATTTTGATGTCATAGTCATCAAGAATCTTGTGCGTTTCATGAACGAGTTTCATTTCTTCCTTGGTGTAGTCTTCTTCCTGCCATACATCGATGTGTGGAATCAGATTGAAAGCGATCTGATGCTGGAAGGCCGATGGATGAATTGGTTCGCCATCAAGCACCTGACGCGCTTGTTCGGTCAATTCAGACAGACCAGCTTTTCCGGCACCGGATACAGCTTGGTAGGTGCTGACAACGATACGGTCGATACGAGATTTCTTATATAATGGGTACAACGCACCTACCATCAGGATGGTGGAACAGTTAGGGTTTGCAATCAGCCCTTGGTGGTTCTTTGCAGCCTGACCATTGACTTCAGGAATGATCAGTGGCACATCGGGTTCAAGACGGAACGTAGAACTGTTATCAATAACAACAACGCCCTTACTTTGAGCAAGGCGGCCAAATTCACGACTGGCTGGACCGCCTGCAAACAATGCGAGATCCACGCCGTCAAAAGAATCGGCAGTGGTTTCTTCAACAACATAATCTTTTCCCTGGAAGTTGATCACCTTGCCTGCACTGTTCTTAGTGGCCAAAAGTTTCAAATCAGCATATGGGAAATTGTGTTCATCGATTACTTTGAGCAGTTCCTGCCCAACAGCACCAGTAGCACCAACAATAGCAACGTTGAGTTTTTTCATTGAATTATACGCTCCTTTAGTCTTCAAACATGATGGTATCCAGCCCTTCTACGAGCCCAACGCGACCATCTACGCGTTTTGCAGCAAATACAATACCTGGCATGAATGATTCACGATTGATAGAATCATGACGAATGGTCAAAGTCTGTCCCAGACCGCCAAAGATAACCTCCTGATGAGCATTGTAGCCTGGCAGACGCACACTATGAATGTGCATGCCCTCTACATTTGCACCACGAGCACCAGCGAGCGTTTCCACTTCTCCCAGAAGCCCTTGTTCATGTGCTTCACGCACCTTAGCAATGCGCTGTGCGGTTGCAACGGCTGTACCGGAAGGCGCATCCTTCTTTTGATCATGATGCAGTTCAATGATTTCTACTTCCGGCATAAATTTGGCCGCTTCTTCGGCAAAGCGCATCATCAGCACCGCACCAATCGCAAAGTTTGCCGCATAGAAAAAGCATTTTCCATGTTCTGCAGCCTGTTTGCCCCATTCTTCCAGTTCTTCATGTTTCAAGCCAGTGGTACCGCTCACCAGATGCACGCCGTGGGCCAAAGCAACGCTGGCATTTTGACGAAATGCGTCAGCATTCGTAAAATCAATGACCACATCAACATCATGCTCATTCAAAGCAGCATCCAAATCTGCTGTCACTGGAATATCATGACCTTCAACAGTTATTGTCACAGGTTCATCAACCAATCCCACACCAAAAATCACTTCTGTCTGTGGGTCGTTGGTCACAGCCTTGAGAATTTCGCGTCCCATCTTGCCAGTAGCACCGACAACACCAACACGAATGTTTTCCATAAATATCGTCCTCCTTGTGAGTGTTTTATTGTTCACCAAAGAAGTCTCCACAAAAAAGCCACAGGACACACAGACCTGTGGACATGCATACTCTGACAAACGCTAAGCATACAGCACAACGACGGTTTTCTCCGCCGACAGCCCTAAACCTATTGAGTTCAGATCCAGCCAAACGCAAAAAAAGTTACGCCCAGCTTCGGCAAGCACGCCTTCCGACGGGATCATCAATGCTTTTTCATCTCCACCGACCGTTCTTCGTACCCGCGCCTCTGCATTGCCTTAGACAAATCATTTGGTTACACTTTAAGCTATCACAGCCGTGGACAATTGTCAACCAATTGTGGAGACTTTATCGTCTATTCACTACGAAAAATATTTATCGATGTTCTTCAATAAAGTTTACCACTTCGGAAAGCATGCCATCGGTCACAACATGTCCTGCATCAGGAAACACGATCTGTTTGATATGATCGTTCTGACAGCGTTCGCAAAACGCAGTATTGAACACTGCAGGCAAGGTGTGGTCCAACGCACCATTGGTTAAGAGCACGGGCACTTGTACTTGATTATCCTGCCAATGTGCAGGATTAAACACATTCAGGGCCTCCAGTGTCATTTGAACCTTTTCTGTCGCCATTATTGACGCCAAATTACTTTGTTCACCATAAACGCCTTGCATCAAAGCCAGAGGATCTGCCCAATTGGCACTGCTGTTCATCGCTGCGATACCGTTCAAGTATTCATGCAGTTGGCCTGCAGCACCCAACGCGATCATCCCTCCCAGAGAATGACCAACAAGAAAATGGCTCTGCCCTGGCGTCAGTGCCTCTCTAGCCAGCTGTACGCATTCCTCAATGCTTTGCACCAGCACCTGCAAGAAATCCCCCACACTCGATGCTGTCTCGTAATTCAATGTTCCACGCACACCATGCCCGGCAATTTCTGGCACAATCACACGATAACCAAAACTTGCCAACAAATGACCTCTGAAACATTGCTTTACCGCGTGTGATCCCCAGCCATGATACAAAATAATCTCAGCATATGGCGTTGTTTCCGGCTCAAAAATTTCAAAGCAAGGAATACCCGCCAACACCTTTTCTCTGGTTCTCAGCATCGCCATCCCTCCTTATTGCAAGCCCGGATATCCCAGCTGACGCTCTGCTTCCATTAACACAATGCCAACGCTCGTAGCAAGATTGAAGCAACGCGCTTCCTCGTTTGGAATCATTGGAATACGAAACTGATGATCCCCAAACAATGCATGCACTTCATCCGGCACACCGGCATCTTCGCGCCCAAAAACAATATAATCGCCGTCGGCAAAATCAAACTCTGAATGGGCCTTTGTGGCATGACTCGTCATCAGCACCATGCGACCGCCCTTATTTTTCTCCAAAAACTCCTCAAAGCTGTCGTAGCAAACAATGTCCGTCTGATGCCAATACGTCAATCCAGCACGCCGCAGCTTTGCTTCGTCAATGCGAAAACCCATTGGCCCTACAAGATGCAGGCGTGAGCCTGTTACAAAACAACTACGTGCCACATTCCCGGTATTTTGCGGAATACGTGGCTGATACAAAACAATATTTAACAAAAGAACCTCTCCTTCTCTCCACTATTTAACGTGCAAATGCTCACTTCTTGCGCTAGAATAATAGCAAGAGGTGAACCACTATGAACGAACAATTAAAAGCAATCATCGACGATTCTTCACGCATTGTCTTTTTTGGCGGCGCAGGCGTCTCCACAGAAAGCGGCATTCCAGATTTTCGCAGCAAAGACGGTCTCTATCACCAGAAAGGATTTAAGTATGATCCAGAAACCATGCTCAGCCGCAGCTTCTTCGATACCCATACTGAAGAATTCTTCGAGTTTTATCGCGCAAAAATGATCGCCCCAAACGATGGGCCAAGCGCTGTCCATTACAAACTCGCCGACATGGAACGCGAGGGCAAACTCTCAGCCATCATTACGCAGAACATTGATGGCCTTCACCAAATGGCAGGCAGCAAAAAAGTCTACGAGCTTCACGGCTCCGTCATGCGCAACTACTGCATGACTTGCGGCCGCTTCTATGATCTCGATTTTGTGCGCAGCAGCACCGGCATTCCTCGCTGCCCGGAAGACGGCGGCATCGTCAAACCGGATGTTGTTCTTTATGAGGAATCCTTAAACGAAGATACCCTAGAAGGCGCTCTGCGAGAAATCCAGCAAGCCGACTGTCTCATCATCGCCGGCACATCCTTAGCTGTCTATCCGGCAGCTGGGCTGATCTATTATTTCAAAGGCAAACACCTTGTGGTCATCAACCGCGATGCCACACCACATGACAGTAACGCCGAACTTGTTATTCACGACCGCATCAGCACCGCTCTATTATAACAGAAATTGTTCCATACGCAAAAGCGCCTCGACGCATCGTCATCATCAAACAATGATCACGACGCGCCGAGGCGTTTATTATTTTAGCGATTTTTGCAGTTGATGCATTATCAAGCTCACATCAACCTTCGAGACAGCGCTGAAGAATGGCTGCCAGTTGAGCACGGGTAGCACTTTCCTGTGGGGCCAGGCGATTGTCACCAACACTAGTGACGAGCCCTTCTGCATTTGCCCAACTAAGCACATCGGCTGCCCATTCAGAAACTTGATCGGCATCAGCATAGCCACTGAGATCAGCACGATTGCTCACATCAATGCCTTTGTATTCAGTGTAATTGTAGAGAATTGCCGCCATCTGTTCACGAGTGAGCGGTGCGTTTGGCTGGAAGGTGCCATCCTCAAAGCCACTCACCACACCTACACTGGCTGCCCAATTGACAGCATCGGCGTACCAGTCACCAGCATTGACATCGCTGAAACCAGCAGATTCAACGCTTGGACCACCTTCCAAACGATGCAGAATGCTGACAAGCATGCCGCGGGTAGTAGCAATGTTTGGGGAGAAGGTGGTGTCACTGGTGCCAGTCATAAGGCCATTGGTGTAGACATAGACCACTGGATCGTAATACCAATCGCTGTCACTTACATCGCTGAATGGCAGGCTGCCAGTTTCCGGTGGTTCCGTGACAACAAACAGGCTGCTTACAACGTCAGCGATGAGCTGATGACCGTAGGCATTTGGATGAAAGTCCAGATTGAGGGTGCCTGTGCTGGTCATGCCGGCATTGCATGGGTTCTGTGCCGCATTTTCGAAGGCGGTATAGACGTCTGCCACAGTGTAAGCGCCCTGCGCTTCACCAAGGGCGATGATGCCATTCAACGCGGTGACACCCTTGTCAAAGGCGCTGGCTACCATGTTGGCCGCTGCACTATAGAGTGGGTTGTCGCCCACTGCTTCGGCAAGGTGCGCATATGGGTTGTACTGGTTGCCAACAACAATAACGACAGTTGGGTTGGCAGCGCGAATGGTTGTAATGATCTGGGTGAGATCGTTCGACAGAGTCTGGAGCGCTGCAGTAGCCTGTTCGGAGCCTGCAAAGCCAGAGATCTTCTGCACGGCGAAGGTGAGAATATCCTGGTTGCCGGTCAACAAGGCCTGCTGCAGCTGCTCAACGGTGATCTGGTCGGCTTCGTCACGATTGGCATTGTAAGCGTCGGTGAGATAGCTGTAGAGGGCTGCCATGAGGTCGTTACCACCAATGGTAAGGGTGATGACATCAGCGTCAGCGAGGCCATCCACAGCACCATTTTGCAGTTTCTCTAAAAGCGAGGCCGCTGTTTCACCGGAAGTTGATGCATCAATCAAGTTCAAGGACTTTTCGGCTGCCACCAAATCAACAAAAGACTTCTCGTCAGAAGAAAGGCCATATCCGCTGCTGATGCTGTCACCTAATGCAAGATAAGTCGGATCCTCTTCTGAGGCTGCCATAGCCCCAACCGGCAAGAACGTGCTGAGCATGCAAATACACAGCAGAATAGAAAGTAAGCGTTTTTTCATAACATTCACTCCTTTTTTGGGATTTCTTTTAAGATACCATAAAAGAAAGCTGTTTACTATCCCTCTTTTTTCATCAAAAAAGTATGATAGGGTGAAAATTACGTAAAGATACGAAAGATAATCCGCTTTATTTTTCTCTGGGTATTATTTTTTATAGAGGGTAAAATAAAAACCGCGTATCCCACAGCAGATACGCGGTATGTTTTTGCTTATTTGGCGTAATTCACGTTGCGAGTTTCGCGAATAACCACCACTTTGATCTGGCCAGGATATTCCATCTCAGCCTCAATGCGTTTGACGATATCATAAGCAAGTTTTGCACTTTGGGCATCGTCAATCTTATCAGGTTTAACAATAACACGGACTTCACGCCCAGCTTGTACAGCATATGTTTTTTCGACACCGTCGAAATCATTAGCAATACCTTCCAGCTGAGTCAGTCGTTTGAGGTAATTTTCGAGTGTTTCTCGACGTGCACCCGGACGTGCTGCAGAAATGGCATCCGCTGCTGCCACGAGAACGGATTCGACAGAGCTAGGCTCTACATCCCCATGGTGAGAGAGAATGGCATTAAGCACACCAGCCGGTTCACGATATTTACGGGCAATATCCGCCCCCAAACTGGTATGAGAACCTTCGGTATCATGGTCAATGGATTTACCGATATCATGAAGCAAACCAGCACGCTTTGCAAGCGTAACGTCAACCCCTAATTCAGCAGCCATCAACCCTGCAAGATGAGAAACTTCAATAGAATGCTTCAGCACATTTTGTCCGTAACTGGTACGGTATTTCAAGCGTCCAAGCAGTTTGACCAATTCAGGATGCAACTGATGGATGCCTGTTTCGAAAACAGCCTGTTCCCCGGCTTCGCGAATGCTTGTGTCCACTTCTTTTTGAGCCTTGTGCACCATTTCCTCGATTCTGGCTGGATGAATGCGCCCATCGACAATGAGCTTTTCCAGTGCCACACGAGCAACTTCACGGCGAATTGGCTCGAAACAAGAAAGAACAACCGCTTCCGGTGTATCGTCAATAATCAAGTCCACACCCGTAAGATTTTCCAAGGCGCGAATGTTTCGGCCTTCACGGCCAATGATGCGTCCTTTCATCTCATCATTAGGAAGCGGAACAACAGACACTGTTGACTCTGCAACATGATCTGCTGCGCAACGCTGAATGGCACCGGCGATAATATTACGTGCGGTTTTTTCTGCATTAGCTTTTGCCTCTGCTTCTTTATCCTTAATCATAACCGCAAGACTATGATCTACATCGCTTTCTACCTGATTGAACAACTGATTCTTGGCTTCTTCGGCACTCAGCCCTGCCACGCGTTCCAGTTCAAGCTGTTGCTTATCAATCAGATCATTCAGTTCACTACGCGCTTCTTCAAGTTTGTTTTCTTTTTCGAGAAGAGCGTTCTCTTTCTTTTCCAAGTTGGTAGATTTACGATCAAGGGCATCTTCTTTCTGCACCAAACGCTTTTCGGTGTTGTACGCCTCTGAACGTATTTCTTTCGCTTCCACTTCCGCCTGATTGCGAATTTGAATCGCTGCGTCCTTTGCTTCTACCATCGCTTCCTTTTTCATGGCTTCAATATCTCTATTCGCCGCTTCAAGAATGCGCTGTGCTTCAGCTTCCGCAGAACCAATCAAGGATTCCGAGGATTTTTTTCGTGCTATGTAACCTCCGATGCCGCCTATCGCCAAACCTACAATGATAGCGATAATGAGCTCGAGCATAAATTCCTCCTTTCCACAAGTTTCCTTTGTTCAATTGTAATTTATGAGACCAAAGCAATAAAAAAAGCAAACCAACTATTTTGGTCTGCTCTTTAAGTAATCGTCAAAATATGACAAAATGATCCATTTCTGTTATTTGTTACAAAACTATTTAACGTCCATGTCTATCAATAGTCAAAGCAATTACCTCGCCATAGTCTACGATTATTTTACGCTGAATAACGCATAGTGTCAAGGTTTTTCCTAGCTGAGACGGCTTGACAGCGCCGTTTCAGTAGCGTTCAAGAAATGACAGCATGCCAGCGCTGTAGCCTTTTCCATATAGATATCGCATGGTTTGTTGATATTTTTTTCCTTTTTCACGACACTTGTTATACTCTTTTTCGAGTTGTGCCATTTCAACATCTTCAGGATATTCGGAAGCCAGTGCATCTTCAATGATAAACGCATCGATGCCCTTGTCTTTAAGCGCCATGATCAATTTTAATCGTCCACACGGGTTAAAGCGAAGTTTATCTCGTATATAACTTTCTGCAAACTGTCTGTCATCCAAATAATGATAGGAATACAGATAGTCGATGATTTCATTTGCTTCCTCATCTGATACCTGTTTTCGCCGGAGATACTGACGCATCTCATATTCTGAACGCATTCGCACTGTCAGGTATCGCAATGCCAATTGCTTATGTTTTTCTTCCATTAGAGTTCATCCACATCGACATCTGCAAGAAAATCATCGTCTAACAAGGCGTTCATATTTTCCTGCAGCAGCGTTTCCTCTTTCTCATCAGGTTCATCATCAGCAACAACCCCACGCACGCGCTCATCAATTTCTTTTGCGACATCAGGATGTTCTTTCAGATACACACGAATATTGTCGCGTCCCTGACCAAGGCGTTCTCCTTTATAGGAATACCAAGAACCGCTTTTTTCAAGCACACCCATTTCAGACGCAATATCCACGAGAGAACTTTCGTTAGATATTCCTTCACCATACAAAATATCAAATTCGCAGGTTTTGAATGGTGGTGCCACCTTGTTCTTTACCACTTTAACCTTGGTGCGATTTCCGATGATGTCTGTGCCTTTTTTAATGGCTTCGCCGCGACGCACTTCCAAACGCACACTGGAATAGAATTTCAGAGCACGCCCACCAGTGGTCGTTTCTGGATTTCCGTACATAACACCGATTTTTTCACGAATCTGATTGATGAAGATGACAACCGTATTGGTACGACCAATATTGGCAGTCAGCTTGCGCAGAGCCTGACTCATCAGACGTGCCAGAAGACCGACATGTGTGTCACCCATTTCGCCTTCAATTTCAGCACGTGGTGTCAGGGCTGCCACAGAGTCAACGACAATCATGTCTACCGCACCGCTGCGCACCAATGCATCACAAACTTCCAAAGCTTGTTCGCCATTATCTGGCTGACTGATCAAGAGATTGTCTGTATCGACACCTATGTTTTTTGCGTACACTGGATCGAGCGCATGCTCAGCATCGATAAACGCTGCAATACCGCCGCGTTTCTGTGCTTCAGCCACACAATGCAGAGCTACCGTTGTCTTACCAGAAGATTCTGGCCCATAAATTTCAATGATACGCCCCTTTGGCAAACCACCTATACCAAGCGCACGGTCCAATGCGATGGAACCTGTTGGAATGGACTCTACTTCCAGTTTGCTTTGATCACCCAAGCGCATGATGGTGCCTGGACCAAATTGTTGCTCCATGGCTTTCAGTGCATGCTGTAAGGCTTCATTCTTATCCTCATTAACGCCCGGGATTGATTGTTGTTTTTTTGATTTTCCAGCCATGTATTAGCCTCCAAAAACAGTGTAATTTCTCATATCATCCTGATGTTTTTCGAATGCAAGCGTAATCAATCGCTCGATGACTTCAATCAATGATTTTCCAGATGCCTGCCACATCTTGGCATACATACTGATGGATGTAAAGCCTGGAAGCGTATTCACTTCGTTGAGCAGAATGCGCCCATTGTCTTTATCAATGAAGAAATCTGCACGGCACATGCCGCTAAGATTCAGGATCTTATAGGTTTTCTTTCCAATTGCAGCCAGGGTGTCAATTTGCTCCTGTGTCAAATCTGCAGGCGTCTTTGTCTCACTGTTATCAAGAATGTATTTTGATTCATAATCATAAAATACACCTTCTGTTACAATTTCACCAGGTGCAGCCATATCTGCATCGTTATTGCCGAGCAATGCTGTTTCGATTTCACGCGCATTGACACCCGTTTCAACGATCAGTTTACTGTCATACTTTCCAGCTACAGCCAGTGCTTCTGCAAGAGCATGACGATCCTGCACCTTGCTGATTCCCACACTGGAACCAAGGCAGGATGGTTTTACAAACATTGGATAGGTCAAAGCTGCTTCTACTTCATCCAAAACCGTCTCCGGCGTTTGTTCAAAATCAAAGCGGCGTACTGCAACATAATCCGTTTGCGGAATATCATGCGCTTTCAGAATATCACGCATAAAAACCTTATCCATGCCAACGACAGAACCCATCATGCCAGCACCAACGTATGGAATGCGGCACATATCAAAAAAAGCCTGCAAATGCCCATCTTCACCGTAGGAGCCATGAATAATCGGAAAAATAACATCCAAAGCGCCAAGTTCTTCAAAACTTTTCGCATTTCTCATCACGCCGCCAGGATATTGAGGGAAAATAAGTTCTTGATCCGCGTAAGCTTTTGCGTCAAAATGCGCAACATCTTTCGCAGCTACTGGACCATACCAACGACCATCTTTGGCAACACCAATTGGAAACACGTTCTCATAGCCTGCTTCCATCAAAGTGCCAATAATCGTATTGGCCGATACGCAAGAAACATCATATTCACCAGAAGGGCCGCCAAAAACAACGCCTATTTTCAAACTTTTATCCAACATTACGCAGCCCCCCACAATAATACAAAGGTAATAATGAAAATGACCAAGGCGACGACAAACTGAATGAACGATACAACCGCCATTCCAACCAGAGAGCCAGCGCTTGCACGCAATGCATTGTGCATAGAGCGATGTGATACATATTCCGCACCAACAGAGCCAAGCACAGCACCAATCATACTGCCGCGTGCTTTTCCAAAAAAGCCGCCAGCAGCAGCGCCAATGGTCGAACCAATTGAAGCATTATTGGATGCACCGAATTTCTTGGCACCAATCATCGTGCCATAGTAATCTAGGAAAGAGCTGCCAATGGTCAGTGCACCAACGATGACTACAAACCAAATTGGGTATGCAACCCAGTGATCGAAAATGCCATAGACCAACATGCTGATAAATACCAGCCACATGCCAGGCACCATTGGTACGAATGTGCCAATAACGCCAGCTGCCATGACCACGATCAGTAACCATGTATAAATGTCCATCTTATCCCTCCATCTTTTTCGCCGCCAAACAAACAGATGCAATGATATGCGTAATTGATAGGCCGCCTTGCATGTAACCAATATAAGGTTCTCGCATCGGCCCATCAATGCTCAACTCAATGGATGAACCTTGAATAAAAGTGCCGCCTGCCATGATGACAGGATCGTCATAGCCCGGCAGCTGATCATCATATGGGGTAACATAACTTTCAAGTGCAGAGGCCGCCTGAATGCCTTGGCAGAATTTGCGCAGTTTATCCGGATCGCCAAAGGCAATGCATTGGATGATATCTGTTCGCGGCGCATCCGCTGTCGGCGAAACAACATAACCTTTCGCACCAAGATAAGCTGCCGCAAATGAGGCGCCCTTGAGGGCTTGTTCGACAATCAATGGCGCCATAAAGAGACCCTGAAAGGCTGGACGATTGAAGTCCAGCGACGAACTGACATCATCACTGATGCCCGGCGCTGTCAAGCGTTCGGCACTGGCTTCCACCAATTCTTTCTTGCCGGCAATATAGCCGCCGCGTGGTGCCAAACCGCCGCCAGGATTTTTGATCAAGGAGCCCGCAATAATATCTGCGCCCACTTCAAGCGGTTCTTTTTCTTCGACGAATTCACCATAACAATTGTCCACAAAGACAATGATATCTGGAGAAATGCTCTTTACAATGTCACATGCACGGGCAATTTTTGCGATCGAAAGGCTGTCACGCCATTCATAGCCGCGCGAGCGCTGAATCATGACCATTTTTGTCTTCGGTGTAACAGCTGCGCGAATGGCCGCTTCATCGAAGTCATTGTCTTTTAATGGCACGCTCTTATGATGAATGCCAAATTCGCGTAATGTCCCTCTTGCCTGATCGTCTTTTCCGATGACTGTCTGCAGCGTGTCATAAGGCAGGCCGCTGATAGAGACCGCTTCATCACCAGGACGCAATAATCCAAAAAGCACTGTTGCAATCGCATGCGTTCCGCTGACCAAGTTGGATCGCACCAACGCTTTTTCTGCGCAAAATAGATCCGCCCACACACGTTCTAAAACATCACGCCCGGTATCGCCATAGCCATAGCCGGTCGATCCATTGAGATGAAAATCTGCCACTTGATTGTGCTGAAAGGCTTCCAGCACTTTAATCTGATTGGCCTGTGTCATATCACTAAAGTGTGCCCATTGTGGCTGTAGTTCATCCAGGCAACGCTTAACAAGCGTGATATCGGCATCATCCAAACCAGCAAATTTCTTTAATCGTTCAAAAAATAATGCCATTTTCTCCTACCACTTCGTTTCATTTACTAATTCATCCGGGAGATACTCCCAAAAATATTTTTTGGCTTCTGCCACTGGCAGCTGCACCCGCAGATGCGCGCCTTTTTCATCATAATCTTCCTGCAGCACCTTGCCATATTGATGGGCCTGCGCCAAACGCTGTCCCTGTTGTTCATCATACGGCAGGATCATTTCCAGTGTCACATCGGAGGAACGGGCCAAATTTTTAAGGATGTCCAACAATTTCTCAATGCCCTCCCCTGTTTCACAGGAAATGTAACATTTGTATTGATAGGCCAGCGCTGAAGAAAAAACAGGCGGTTCTGCACACAAATCAATTTTATTGCAGACCAAGATATGTGTTTTCTCCTGCAAACCCAGAGACATCAGAATATCTTCCACCACGCCAATACGCTCATCAATGCCTTCTTTGGCCACGTCAACAACATGCAGCAATACATCTGCATATTGCAATTCTTCAAGTGTCGCCTTAAAGGCATCAAGCAGCTGCAACGGCAAATCACGAATAAAACCTACCGTATCGCTGACCAAGATGGCATCGCCGCCTTCCAATTCAAGGCGCCGCGTTGTTGGGTCCAGTGTTGCAAACAGCTGATCGGCAGCGTAAATATCATCATCTGTGAGGCGATTCAGCAAGGTGCTTTTACCAGCATTCGTGTAGCCAACGAGAGCTGCTTGCAGCCCCTGTGTCTTCATTCGGGCAGAACGCTGCAGTTGACGATTGCTTTTCACATTTTCCAGTTCTTTGGTGATGTGATGAATGCGCCGGCGAATGTGGCGCCGATCGGTTTCCAGTTTCGTTTCCCCTGGACCGCGCGTGCCAACACCACCGCCAAGTCGCGACAGCGCGGTGCCCATGCCCGTGAGCCGCGGCAGCAAATAATTGAGCTGTGCCAGTTCAACCTGGTACTTGCCTTCACGGCTGCGCGCGCGCTGTGCAAAAATATCTAGGATCAAAACCGTTTTGTCAATAACTTTGACCCCCAGCCGATCGCTGAGCATTTGGTTATAGGAAGGGGTCAGCGGCTGGTCAAAAACAACCACATCGGCCGCCTCGTTCTGCACCAGCATGGCAATCTCTTCCAGCTTTCCACCGCCAATGCGATGCTGACTGCCGCGCATGGTCTGTACCACCACCTCAGCCACTTCCAAACCGGCGGTATCCGCCAACTCTTCCAATTCTTCGCGAATGAGCGCAATGTCTTCCTGATCGCGCTGATTGGGCTGAAGGATTAAAATGGCCCGTTCTTTATCGGAACGGGTTGCCGTCGTTTGTCGGCGTGTAAGTGCGCTTTCAAAAGCCTGAAGCTGGGTGAACAGCGGCAGTTTTTCAAAAATCTGCCATGGCAGGTCTTCCGCCGCAACAACCTGAGACGTCGTTAATGTGCCATCGACTGGCTCCAACATAGCGGCTGCGACACGAATCTGTTCACCTTTCTGTGCCAATGCCACCATGCAGTCATAGTGCAGATTTTTTAACGCACTAAAATCTGCTTCTGAGAAATGCGCAGTTCCGCTTGGATGCGTATGAATACAGCGCACGCCTGCATAGCCGAACTGCCAACGCCTTTTTCTCAGTTCAAAGACCGGCGCCTTATCCGCCTGTCCCACCGACACCATAAGCACTTGTCCACTGCGATCTATAAACACAGCAACTTCACGCTTGATTTCATGACTGATGGCAAGCATTGCCTGCGCCATGTCAAGCGTGAGAACATCGCTTCGCGCAACCGGCAATTCTGCCAGCGCATGCAGATCATTACACTGGCGCCGGCTCAAGCCATCGATTTGTCCAACCAATTTTTCCATGACCGGCGCCTCCTTTCACGACTCGGACAATTAGATGCCAGGACGGCTGCCTGGTTTTTGAATAGGCTGCCCTTCTTTGCACATTGGGCATTCATCTGGCTGATAGGTTGGGAAGGTCAGCTGAATCAAAGATTTAAATGGCACCTTTAATTTCAGCGTATTGCCAGGCGTACGGTCAATGATCGATGTTGCAGAAACAACTTCTGCACCCTGAGCCTGCAGCAATTCCACAACTTCCTGTGCAGAACCGCCAGTCGTCAACACGTCTTCGGTGACCAAGCAGCGGGTGCCAGGTTCTACATGAAAACCACGACGCAGCGTCATGACACCGTTTTCACGTTCGGCGAAAATGGCAGGAACATTCAGCGCGCGACCCACTTCATAAGCAACCAGGATGCCGCCGATTGCTGGCCCAACAACCATTTCAATGTTGTCATCCTTGAACATGGCAGCGATTTCAGAGCAGACTTTTTCTGCCACACGTGGGAACTTCAGCAGCTGAGAGCACTGAATATAATTGGCGCTGTGCAAACCAGAGCTGAGTTTGAAATGCCCGCTTTGGTATGCGCCTGTTTCTGTTAAAATTTGCATCAATTCTTCATTAGTCATAGCCATTTGTATCATTCCTCCATTTTATTATTGCACTGACATTTCAGCCAGAATTTTTTGAGTTGCTTCTACTGGGTCCTCCGCTTTGGTAATTGGGCGGCCGACCACAATATGATTAACCCCTTGTTCCATCGCCTGTGCTGGCGTCATCACACGTTTCTGATCGCCTTTCTGCGCCCACTCAGGCCGTACGCCAGGGCATACTGTCAAAAAGTCCTGCTTTTCAACAGCTGCACGAATCAGCGGCACTTCACGCGGCGAGCAAACAACGCCATCCAGACCAGCTTCAGCAGTCAGCGCTGCCAGACGTTTTACATTGTCATCCACAGCCCCGCTAAAACCAACGCGCGCCAAGCCTTCTGCATCAAAGCTCGTCAAAATGGTGACGCCAATCAGCTTTGGCACAGCCAGGCCGTTGGCGAGCGCGCCTTCTGCCGTTGCTTCCATGGCACGCTGCATCATTTCCAAGCCGCCGCCGGCATGGACATTGAACATATCAACGCCTAAGCCAGCTGCCCAGCGGCAAGCGGCTGCGACAGTATTAGGAATGTCATGAAACTTCAAGTCCAAAAAAACGTGCTTATCGCGTGCTTTCAACGCTTCAATCACGCTTCCTTTAGAATTCAGGAAAAGTTCCAATCCAACTTTATAATAATTGGCTGCATCGCCAATGGCATCCACCAAAGAGATGGCATCATTGCCATTGTTAAAATCCAGCGCAATGATCAATTGTTCTTTTGTAGCCATTATTTCCACGCCTTCCCGATGATTTCATTGATATCCGCGATGCCATGTGCTTCGCAATACTGTTCCATGCCTTCAAGCACTTTCAGCGGTGCCATTGGATCACGGAAATTCGCCGCACCCACAGCCACCATCTGTGCACCTGCCAGCATGTATTCAATGGCGTCGCGCCAATTCGTAATGCCGCCCATGCCAAGAATCGGAATGGATACAGCCTGTGCCACTTGATAAACCATGCGCACCCCTACCGGCCGAATCGCTGCGCCTGAAAGGCCGCCGGTTACATTGCCGAGCACCGGCTTTTGCGTGTTCACATCAATGCTCATGCCCATCAGCGTATTGATCAGCGACAGGCCATCTGCGCCAGCTTCTTCACAAGCTTTGGCAATGGACACGATATCGGTCACATTTGGCGACAGTTTCATCAGCACCGGTTTGTCTGTCTCAGACTTCACCGCGCGGCATACGTCAGCAGCCGCTGCACAGTCGGTGCCGAAAACCATGCCGCCAGCATGCACATTCGGGCAGGAAATGTTCACTTCATACATGACAATCTCGTCGACATCGTTAAGAGCCTTGGATGCTGCTGCGTAAGTGTCGAGTGTGCCGCCAAAGATGTTGGCAATGATTTTGCAGTCACCAAGACGTTCCCGCATTTTTGGCAGATACTCCTGCTTAAACACATCGGCGCCTGGGTTTTCCAGGCCAATGCAATTCAACATGCCAGCAGGCGTTTCTGTGATACGAACGCCAGCATTGCCTTTTTGCGGATAAGCAGACAAGCCTTTGGTTGTGATCGAGCCCAGGCGTTCAACTGGCACAAATCGGCCATACTCAATGCCAAAGCCATAGGTTCCGGAACACGTTGAAACAGGGTTTTTAAATGTAATCCCTGCAAAGGTGGTTTCCATTTTTACGCTCATGCCAGTTCCACCTCCTCAGACCAAAAGACAGGGCCGTCTTGACATACCTTTGGATAAACAGCGGCATCAGGGTTGCCAGATTTGCAGGTGCAGCCCAAGCACACACCTACGCCGCATGCCATCTTTCCTTCCAGAGAGAGCTGGCATGGAATGCCTGCCTCGTCAGCGAAACGTTTGACCGCTGCCAGCATCGGCGTTGGTCCACAAGCATAGATGCGGTCGCAATTTTTGATGGCGTCAAAATATGTGCTCACGAAGCCTTTTTCACCAGCACTGCCGTCTTCTGTTGCCAGGCACATTTCCACCTTTTTGTCGGCATAGCTGTCCAGCCCTTTCAATTGTGCAGCGCTGCGGCCGCCAACCAAAAAGGTCAGGCGATTATGTTTTGCAAGCAGGGCATCGGTCAGATATTCAAAAGGTGCCTTTCCGATTCCGCCGCCGACCATCACAACATGAGCATCTTCAATGGCCAAATCAAAACCACGGCCGAGCGGTCCAAGAAGGCTCACGGTTTCGCCTTCTTCCATGGCAGCCAGGGCTTCTGTGCCTTCACCAACAACTGCGAACATCAACGACAGCACGCCGTCTTTGCACTGATTGATGCTAATGGCACGACGCAAAAATGGAGTTGCACCTTTGCTGCATTCGACCATGACAAATTGGCCCGGCACAGCCTCCGCACAGAGTGCTGGTGCATCAAAATCAAAGCGCCACTCGTTGTCGCTGAGTTTTATTTTATGGATGATCTTTACCTCATGTAACTCCATGCTGACCTCCTATATGATTGCACCATCATTGAGAACCACGCGGCCTGCACGCAAAACCATACGCGGCCAGCCACGCAACACTTCACCAGTATAAGGGCAGTTTTTGCCTTTGCTGTAGAAAGTCGCAGGATCAACGGCTTTTTCTTTTTCAGGATCAAACACCATCACATCAGCCACTTTGCCAACGGAAAGACTGCCGCGGTCGATGCGCAGCAATTCTGCAGGATTGCAGCTCATAATGGTAACGATCTCGCTCAAAGTAAAGCGTCCGCTTTCAACCAGATGGGTCCAGATCAATGGGAATGCAACCTCAATGCTGGAGATGCCATTGGCGGCACGTTCAAATTCAACCTCTTTTTTATCAGAGGAATGTGGTGCATGGTCGGTGCCAATGCAGGTGATGGTGCCATCTTTTAAGCCAGCAATAAGTGCTTCGTTATCAGCAGCTGTACGCAGAGGAGGCGCCACTTTGGCATCGGTGTTATAGCCGCGCACGGCTTCCTCGGTCAGGAAGAGGTGATGCGGCGTTACTTCACAAGTGATCGGCAGTCCTTTTGCCTGTGCTTCACGCACCAGTTCAAGGCCAGAAGCAGTACTCAAATGCTGAATGTGCAGACGCACGCCTGTCATTTTTGCCAACATAATGTCGCGCATAATAATGATGTCTTCGACTTCATTGGCAATGCCGCCCAACCCCATTTCCGTCGCAAGCGCGCCGGCATTCATCACACCGCCGCCTTTGAGGTCCTTGTCTTCGCAGTGGCTCATAAAGAGCACATCATAAGGTTTGCTATAGGTCATGGCTTTGCGCAGAATGCCGCTGTTGGCAACGGATCTGCCATCCTCTGTAAACGCGATAACGCCTGCATCCTTTAAGAAACCAATTTCAGTAATTTCCTGTCCTTCCTGTCCCTTGGTGATGGCTGCTGTCTGCAGCACATCAGCATAGCCAAGACGAGCGGATTTATCGCGAATATATTTTACAATTGGCACATTATCAACAACCGGGAAAGTGTTTGGCATCGCCACCACAGAAGTAAAGCCCCCAGCAATGGCTGCTTTGCAGCCGCTTTCAAGGTCTTCCGATTCTTCTTGACCAGGGTCACGCAAATGCACGTGCGTATCGATAAGCCCTGGTGTTACATAGCAGCCAGAAAGGTCAAAGATTTCTTCGTTTTCTTTTTCTGGCAGGTCCGGTCCCACTTCACAAACCACGCCATTTTCAATGCGAATGTCTGTCACGCCATCGATCGCCTGAGAAGGATCGACCAAGTGTCCATTTTTCAGTAACATCTCTTATTCCTCCTCCATCAGCAATTTCAAAAGCGCCATGCGCACGCACAAACCGTTGGTCACCTGTTCCAAAATCTTTGATTGTGGACCATCGGCCACTTCCCCATCAATCTCAATGCCACGATTGATTGGACCAGGATGAAGAACGATGCAATCTGGTTTTGCCAGCGCCAGGCGTTCTTTATTGAGACAATAAAAATGCGTGTATTCTTCTTTGGAAGGGAACAGCCCTGCTTTCTGGCGTTCCAGCTGGATGCGCAGCATCATTACGACATCGGCATCTTTAATGGCTTTGTCAAAATCCATTTCAAGCTTCGCACCCATTTTGGTGATGCCGCCAGACACCAGCGTTGCTGGTCCGCAAACGGTCACATCACAGCCAAACTTGTTGAGCAGCAAAAGATTGCTGCGCACCACACGGGAATGTGAAAGGTCGCCGACAATGACCACTTTCAGGCCCTTCAGGTCTTTCTTGTAGTCACAAATCGTCATCAAGTCCAAGAGCGCCTGGGATGGATGCTCGTGCGTTCCATCACCAGCATTGATGACATGCGCATTGACATGTTTGGCCAGCAATTCATGCGCGCCGCTGTTTGGATGACGCATCACAATCACATCTGGATAATAAGCATTGATGGTCTGAGCGGTGTCAACCAGGCCTTCACCTTTCTGCACACTGCTCGAAGACGCAGTAATATTAAGGACGTTCGCGCCCTGATATTTTGCAGCCAGCTCAAAAGAAGAACGTGTTCGTGTGCTGTTTTCATAAAACAGATTGATAACGGTAACGCCCTTCAGCGCTTCGGTTTGTTTCATGCTGCGCACTTGTTCGCGCATGTCCCGCGCCAAAGAGAGGATTTGCTGTACCTCTTCAACGCTGAGCTGATTGATACTGATAAGATCTCTATGTTTTAAACCCACAATGATCCTCCTTTATTTCTCAGTACACAAGCGTGTGTTAATAGATCACACAAAATTTCATGTTCATTTTAGCATAAAACGTGCAGTATGGGAAACGTTATCGCGTGACTTTGCCTTGCACATTCTTTTTCTTCATTTTATACTATATTTATTGTCCATTATCAGAAAGGAGATGCCTCATGGAAAGCATCATTAAAGATATTTCACTGGCGCCTTCCGGTCAGCTTAAAATCGACTGGGTTCGCGCTCATATGCCAATTCTCAACGAAATTGAAAAAGAATACCGCAAGACACAGCCATTCGCCGGCAAAAAAATTGTCATCTGCCTTCATTTGGAAGCAAAGACTGCCTACATGGCACTGGTCATCAAAGCTGGCGGCGCAGAAGTAGCTGTGGCTGGGTCCAACCCGCTTTCCACCCAGGATGATATTGTCGCTGCATTGGTCGAAAACGGTATCACTGCCTTTGCTACCCACGGCGCAACGCAGGAAGAATATGCCCTTTACATCCAAAAGCTGGCTGAATTTGAACCAGATCTTTTCATCGACGATGGTGGTGATTTCACCGCCATGCTCCATCGTGATTATCCGGAACTTGTTGCCAAATTGCTTGGTGGCTGTGAAGAAACGACCACTGGCATCATTCGCCTCAAAGCCATGGAGCAAGACGGCGATCTGCGCACACCAATGATTGCGGTCAATAATGCCATGATGAAACACCTCTTTGACAACCGCTACGGCACCGGTCAATCTGTCATGGACGCTGTCATGCACAACACCAACCTGGTCATCGCCAGCAAGACGGTTGTCGTTGTCGGTTATGGCTGGTGCGGCAAAGGTGTCGCCATGCGTGCCAAAGGGATGGGCGCCAAAGTCATCATCACTGAAATTGATCCAATCAAGGCCACCGAAGCGCTAATGGATGGCTTCACCGTGATGCCGATCGTGGAAGCCGCCACCAAGGGCGATATTTTTATCACCGTCACTGGCAATAAAAATGTCATCGACCGCGACGCGCTGAGTGTCATGAAAGACCAGGCCATTCTCTGCAATGCCGGTCATTTCGACGTTGAAATCAACAAACATGCGCTGGAAGATCTCGCTGTCAGCATTCAGCCTGCCCGCAACAACATCCTCGCTTATAACATGGCCGATGGCCGCACCCTTTATCTCATCGGCGAAGGACGTCTCGTTAACCTTGCTGCTGGTGATGGCCATCCTGCTGAAATCATGGACCTCACCTTCGGTCTGCAAACCCTTTCTCTGCAATACCTTTGCGAACATCCAGACCTCGATGCCCATGTCTATGATGTGCCGGAATCCATCGACAAGCGTGTGGCACTGATTAAACTTGCATCGATGGGTGTTCAAATTGACACGCTCACCGCAGAGCAGGAAGATTACCTGAACAGCTGGGCGTTATGATGAAAAAATACACCAATTTTATTGCCCTTGACGTGGAAACAACAGGGCTCAATGACGATTCAGAAATCATTGAAGTGGGTCTTGCCATCGTCGAAAATGGGACTGTTGCCCGCACTTGGCAAAGTCTTGTTCGTCCGCAAAAGCGCATCCCTAAAGACATTGCCATTATGACAGGCATCACCAATGAAATGGTGGCAGATGCACCACGCTGGGCCGACATTGAAGACGAATTGCTCGCCCTTCTGGATGATCATTTATTGCTCGCCCATAATTATCCTTTCGACAAAGGACGTTTGGAATACCAGCTTGGTCATAGCCTGCACAATGCATGGCTGGATTCCCATGACATGGCCAAGCTTTTTCTGCCAACATTATCCAGCTACAAACTCATGGCCATCGCCACTCACCTGCATATTCCAGATACGAACCATCATCGTGCCTTAAACGATGCCATCGTCTGCGCCCAGGTATTTCTCAAACTGCTTGAGGACGCCAGCCGCCTGGATCCGTTTGTGCTGCATGAGATGGCTGTCACGTACAACGGTCAGCAGGAATCTCTCTTTGGCAGCACTTCATTCAGCTTAGGAGACTTGCTGTTTCGTTTGGCTGAAACAGCCACTGCTTCCATGGCCTCAGAACCGCTGGCTTTTACCGATGATGCATTCCCTGACTTTTACAGCAGCCCTCGCTTACGCTTTGATGATGCGGAATCTTTCTTCGCACAGCAAGGCATTCTCGCGCAAAATAAGCCAGATTTTCAATATCGTGCACCACAGGTAGAAATGCTTGGCTGCATCAAGCAGGCATTCGAAACCGACAAGCATGCGCTTATTGAAGCAGGCACCGGCACCGGAAAATCGTTCGCCTACCTGGTCCCTGCCCTGCTTTGGAGTTTTGAACACGATGCCCGCGTCGTCATTGCAACGGGGACCATCAATTTGCAGGAGCAGCTCTATCATGCCGACTTGCCATTTCTGAAAGAAGCGCTCGGCTATCCTTTTGCGACGGCGATTGCCAAGGGACGCAGCAACTACCTCTGCCTGCGCCGTTTCAGCGAATACTGTCGGCGTGCCGCCACCGCTTCAGAGCGTGAGCGCGTTTTTGCCACCTCCCTGGTGCTTTGGCACGCTCAAGACCACAGCGGCGACCGTGAACACCTCAACCTTAACAAGGCCGAAATCCAGTACTGGCAAAACATTGCCAGCGCACCGGATACCTGCCTCGGCAGACGCTGCCCATTCTATAATGAATGCTGTTACTTCAACAGCAAGCGTCAATGTGAGCAGGCACGCGTCGTCATCACCAACCATTCCCTGCTGTTCCAGGATCTCAAAATTGGCAGCCTGCTGCCAGAGTATGACCGCGTCATCATTGATGAGGCCCATCATCTTGAAGATGAAGCCACCCATCAATTTACTGACACCGTTGATTTTGAATTGATGCAGAAACTGCTTGGTAATTTCACACGCAACGGCGGATTTCTTGGCCGTGTTGCGATTGCCGTTGGCACAGCAGAGAATTTGGCCGAAAACAGCAGCACCATTACGGAACGCGCCAATCGTGCCATGACAGACGGTGTTGATGCCGCCAAGGCCATCACTGCAACCATCACTTTTGCCAACAATATCCCTGAGCTTTCCAATATTGGTGACCTGCGCATCACCGATAAAATCCGCAACAGCGGCTGGTGGCTCAACCTTGAAGAATCCCTGCGCAAAAGTCATCGCGCCCTTACCACAGCGGTCACCTCGATTCAGCGTCTGCTGAACAGCCTGGATGAAGATGAAACCATTGAATCGCTTTTGCGCGAAATGACCCACGCCCATGATCGCCTGGCAGAACAGCGCGATTGGCTGGAACGTTTTATCGCCGGGATTGACGACAGTTTCGTTTACTGGGCCAAGACGTACAAAAACTTCAGCTACGCCAATCTGCTGCTCAACGCCGCTTATATTGATATCATGCCGCTTGTGCATGAAAAATTGTTCGAGGCCAAAAAAACTGTGGTGCTCACGTCGGCAACATTGGCAGTCAATAAAGATCTCAACTATACCGCCAACAAATTCTTGCTGGAGCCCGATGAATATCTGTCATCCATCAATGAATCGCCTTTCGACTACGCACATCACTCCCTCATCGCCATTCCGAACGATCACAAAGATTATTCAAAAACCAATGATTTTGAATACACGCGCACCATCATTGCCGATCTTAAAACATTGATCCCTGCTGTTGATGGTGACATGCTGGTGCTCTTCACCTCCTACGCCATGCTCAATAAGGTGCAGCAGGCCTTGAAAGACGAGCCATCACTCGGCGACTATCGCATTCTCGCGCATGGACAGGACGGCAGCCGCTCCAGCCTTCTTGAAGCGCTGCAAGATGGTGAAAAAACCGTGCTCCTCGGTGCCAACAGCTTTTGGGAAGGTGTCGACGTCAAAGGCGCCAGCCTGCGTACGGTCGTGATTACCAAGCTGCCTTTCACGCCACCTACTATGCCCATTGAAAGCGCACGCAATGATCTCTTAAAAAGTCAGGGCAAAAACGCTTTTTCCGCCAACAGCCTGCCTCAGGCTGTGCTGCGGTTCCGCCAAGGCTGCGGCCGTCTGATCCGTTCGAACAGCGACAGAGGCTGCATCATCATTCTCGATAATCGCGTGCTCACGAAAAGCTATGGCCGCACGTTTCTGGATTCGCTGCCTGAGCAGCCAATCTGGACCGACTCGGTGGCAAAACTGGCCGATAAACTTGAAAAATGGCATCAACAATAAAAAAACTGCAACGATTGCTGCTTGGCAATCGTTGCAGTTTTTTTATAAATTAGTTGGCAGGTTTGAACTGCAAAAGGTTATTCTTATCGTCTTGTTTGTGACGAATGTCTTCTTCTGGCAGAATCATGCCCATCAGCATGCCGCTGACATCAAGATAACGGCCCTTTTTCAGGTTCTTCAGCGCTGACAGGTACACTGGCGCGATAACGTGCAGATCCTGACCTTCACAGTCAACCACGATGTCGTACAGGCTGGTCATGGCACCGGTCTCAACCTTTTCAAAGGATTTGATTTTGAAGATGCCCTGGCTGAATGTGAAAGGCATGATGCGGTAGTCTTGTACCAGCATCTGAAGCATTTTTTCAAATTCAGTGTCGCGTTTTTCTTTGTCTTCGGCAACCATGGCTGAATAAATCAAACCCGTTGGCAAGAAGTCGCCAATCTCAGGAAGGTCGGCATTTTTCTTCTTGGTGTTGTAATCTTTTTTCGTATTGATGATGTTCACATCAAAAGCGAACATGTTGATGTTCGCAGCGATGGTTTCACCTGCAGACACATTGCGCAGATCGTTCTTGTTGGCGGTTTCCAATAAAACAGGCACCAGTTTTTCGCCCAACTTCCAGGTGACAGGAAGCACGGTATCAAAACGATCATCTTCTGACGAAATGTAATTATCCAGGTCCTTTTCGAGGGCAATGACGCTGTCGCTGTCACGTCCAGAATCATAGTGTACATCTACACGCCAGATCCCATCTTCCATATTTTCATCTTTGGTTTCTAAATAATGGAAGAAGTGCAGATGGCGGTTTTCGTCGAAATAATGGGTAATCATCCCATTGCCCGTTTCCTTGGCATCTCCGCGCTGGAGAATGTACCACTGCATCATTTCTTCCAATTCATCATGACTGAAACATGTCATTTGTAAATTCATCAATTCTTTCAAAAAAGCCATGAATGTGCTTCCTCCTTATACTCATCTATACATCATAGTAGCATTAAAGGGTTATCTCTATCAACCATTTTTCTTAAAAATATTAACGTTTTTTCTGCACCAGCCCACACGATAAACAAGAAGTATGCAAGTCATAAAGAATCTTCTCTAAGCGCCTCAGCAAACAACATGAAAAGGCCTCATCATCTGCCAACGCAAATGATGAGGCCTTTTTACATGATTTATTTTTTCGTAATGGCTTTCATGCGATCAATACGACCTTGACGTTCTGATTCATCATAAGCTTCCGAAAGAATTTCAACGGTATGTTTTACTTTACGCTGACCGCCAAAACGTTTCTGCCCATCGGTGAGCTGCATGATGCAGGAACCACAACCGGTAACGATCACTTCAGCGCCAGTCTTTTCAATGTCTTTGCACTTTTCATGCTGAATATCCATGGAAAGATCATAATGGGTTAAGCTAAAGGACCCAGCAGAACCGCAGCAGCGGTTTGGCTTGCTCATTTCACGGAATTCAATGTCAGGCAGCGCATTGAGAATTTGACGAGGTTCCTGATAAACGCCCATACCACGACGCAAGTGGCATGGATCGTGGTAGGTAACCACTTGATGAATGGTATGCAGGCCAGAAACATCCGCCTTGACCACATTCATCAGGAAATCGCTCCAGTCAATAACCTTGGCAGCAACACGTTTTGCGTCTGCATAAGCATTGGTGTCTTCCAAAAGTTCTGGATAATGTTCCTTGAAGGAAAGTGCGCAGGAACCGCACACGAAAACAATGTAGTCAACATCCAAGTTCTTGAACAATTTCACATGATCCAGAGCCATTTCCTTAGCGGTCTTTTGATCACCATGTGCAAGAACAGGCATGCCGCAGCAGTGCTGTTTCTTTGGCACAATGACTTCTACATTGTTGCGCTTCATAACGTTCATGAAGGAACGTGCAATGTTTGGATACATATAGTTGGAAGCGCAGCCAGTAAAGAAGGCCACTTTGTATTTAACAGGACCAATTGGCTTATTGTCTTCCGGCACTGTTGCACGGAATGGCTTGTTGGCCAGATCAGGAATGACACGGCGCATATCTAAGCCGAATGGGAAACGAGGGGTGTAACCGCCGGTTTCTTTTTCCTTCTTAAAGACTGCCCCCTGGAAATTCCCGCCGAGACGCATCCCGGTGTCCATGAGTTTTGGATGGTCAACCACGTTGAAGATGACTTTCTTCAGTGGATGCAGACCTTCTTTGCGAACCAATTCAGAGCGTGC
Organism: uncultured Peptococcaceae bacterium; assembly: GCA_937976375.1. Classification (GTDB taxonomy): domain Bacteria; phylum Bacillota; class Peptococcia; order Peptococcales; family Peptococcaceae; genus UMGS1590. Next base: position 25,829 of record CALJRU010000072.1, read on the forward strand.
TGCAAGAACGATCTTGTCAATTTCAACGCCGCAAGGGCAGATTTCAACGCAGGCTTTGCAGGTCAGGCAAAGATGGAGGTTATGTTCGAGCCCTGGCGTGCTTGGATCAACAAGCCCTTTCAGCAAGGCATCAACAAGTTTGATTTTGCCGCGGGCAACAGTGCCTTCACGATGGGTCTGAAGATAAATTGGGCAGACTTCTTGGCAGTTCCCGCAGGACATACATTTTGCGACTTCTTCACGCGCGAAGTCCATAGTTTCAAAAGGTGCACTCATTCCTTATTCCCCCTTAAAGAAGAAATGATCAGGATTGAACATGTAATTTGGATCGAATGCTTCTTTGACACGACGGATGACTTCCATGCCGGCTTCGCCAAATTGATCTTCCATGAAACGTGCTTTGGCAATGCCGATACCATGTTCGCCGCTCAAGGTGCCGCCCATTTCCAATGCTGCTGCGAAGATTTCATCAACAGCAAGACGAACGCGTTTCATTTCTTCTTCATCGCGTGCATCGGTCAAAATGGTTGGATGCAGGTTGCCGTCGCCAGCATGACCAAAGGTACCGATCTGAAGGTTGTATTTTTCAGCGATTTCTTCAAAACGAACGAGCATATCTGGAATACGGCTTCTTGGCACGGTAGCGTCTTCGAGAACGGTGGTTGGTTTTACGCGTGCGAGTGCAGGCAGTGCAGCACGACGTGCAGTCATCAGGTCGTCAGCTTCCTTAGCATCTTTTGCGAGCTTGATTTCGCGGCAGCCATTCTTCTTGCACTGTTCAACAACCTTCTGTGCTTCCAGTTCTACTTCGGCTTCAACGTTGCCGTCAACCTGCATCAGCAGCATAACTTTTGCATCGGTAGGCAGGCCAATGTGAATGTATTCTTCAACAACCTGCAGAGTCACTTGGTCAAGAAGTTCCATGGTTGCAGGAACAACCTTGTTTGCAATAATGCCACTGATGGCATAACCAGCATCCTTCAACGCATCAAAGGTTGCAGTCATGGTCTTGGAGAACTGTGGCTTAGCGATCAGCTTAACAAGGATTTCGGTGATGATACCGAGGGTACCTTCTGCACCACAGACAAGCTTGGTCAGATCATAGCCAGCAACATTCTTTACGCTCTTGCCGCCAAAGGTAACAACTTCACCGTTTGCAAGCACCATGCGTACACCCATGACATAGTCTTTGGTAACGCCATATTTCAGGCCGCGGAGACCGCCGGAAGATTCGCTGACAGAACCACCCATGGTGGCAGTTTTAACAGTACCTGGATCTGGTGGGTACATGAGGCCGTAAGGACTTACAGCATCGTTGAGGGTATTGATAACAACGCCAGGCTGTACGGTTGCGGTAAGATTTTCTGGATCCACTTCAACGATCTTGTTCATGCGGGTTGTAACAAGAACGATCCCTTTGCGCAGAGGAATGGTACCACCGGAAAGGTTGGTGCCGGAACCACGGGTATAGATATGGAGTCCTTCTTCTTTTGCAAGCTTAACAATGGCAACAACTTCTTCTTCGCTTTCAGGCATAACAACCACTTCTGGCAGAACCTGAGGCTGATCTGGGGTGCCATCATAAGAATAAGTCAGCAAGTCCCCTGCATCGGTAAGAACGTATTCGTCCCCAACGATGGTCTTGAGTGTTTCCACTACTTTTTTGTCTAACATTTTCTTCCTCCTAAATACGTTTATTTAGATAATCACTTCTGGAAAGCTGAACACGATCGAAAAGGCGTCCCAACTCGGCATCCGTCAGTGGGCGATATTGGCCAAGGTCCACATGTGATAATGTAATTTGATCGATCGCAACGCGTCTCAATTTCAGGCAAGGAAAACCTACCGCATCCAACATGCGTCGAACCTGACGTTTTTTTCCTTCGTGAATGATCAATTCCACAACAGAATTCTTCCCTTGCTTCTTTAAAAAGCGTGCTTTTGCAGGTGCTGTCTTTCCTGTGTCGAGCTCAACTCCATCAGAAAGTGTTTGTAAAGCTTTTGGAGTAATAACCCCTTCCACCGTTGCAATATATGTCTTTTTGATATTATATTTTGGATGTGTCAGCCGATAAGCCAGTTCACCATGATTGGTCAAGATTAAGAGTCCTTCTGTGTCCATGTCCAGTCTGCCAACTGGCAAAACGTGGCCGCGAAGTTCCGGACAGCAGTCAAAAATGGTTGGGCGGTTCTGAGGATCGGTGGTGGTCGTCAGATAGCCGGTTGGTTTATTGAACATGTAGAACATAAACTCATCCTGCACTGCGATATTCTTGCCATCAACAGCAACCACATCAGTCTCAGGGTCCACTTTCGTGCCAAGTTCACGGACCGTCACACCATTAACGGTCACACGGCCTTGTGAAATCATGGTTTCACTCTGGCGTCGAGATGCAACACCACAATCAGCCATATATTTTTGCAATCGAATTTGGGTCATCTTTTTCCTCCTTTTAGACATTATACGCCAAATTTTTAGTTACGAATAGTAATTTCATTTCATTTTGAAAAAATCTTATGATTATTTTTAAAAGGTATTTTTATTGACGCGCTGCCAGCTGTTCCTCAATCCATGGCAAAAGCAGCCCGCGATCGTTCATTTCTGGCTGTTTCAGCACCAGCATCAATGCCTCGTTGAGCATCTGACCAATGGCACGTCCTCGAAGCCCCAGCTGCTTCATTTCTTCTCCGCCCACGGCAAGATTTTTCACGCTGACACAGTCACCGCGCGCCACCACCTCATCAATCACATCAGAAATCTGTTTAAACAGCGCAACGATTTCTTCGCGCTTATTGCCCAGATCGTGAGCAATCAAGTCAGCAATCTTCACTTGCACCAGCCGCCGGGTTTGAACCTCACCCAGCTTCGCCAGGGACTGCCGCACATTGACAGGGTCTGGCAGCAGAATGTCATTGTGATGCGCAATAAGCTCCACCACATCTTTCCGCGTATTATTGTCATACTTTAGATCACGAAGCACCTTGTTGGCAATTTTCGCGCTCTCCGCGGCGTGATCGTCAAAGCGATCGTAGGGCACGGTGGCATCTTTGTCCCAGACAAAGGGTTTTCCAATATCATGCAAAAGCATGGTCAAGCGCAAAACAAGTTCTGGCTCGATGATGCCTACAGACAGCAGAGAATGTTCAAACACATCCAGAAAATGATGGCCGCCGCGCTGGGCAAAGCCTACGGTGTGGCACATGACTGGAATGATGTACGGATACATCCCCAAAGAATACAGATCTTCCAACCCTCTGGCCGGATGGTCCGCCAAAAGGATTTTGTTCAGTTCCACTTGAATGCGTTCTTTAGAAATAAAGCGCAGCAAATAATTGAGCTGGTTGACCGCCTCATAAGTGTCGGGGTCGTAGTCAAAGTCCAAGGCTGTTGCAAAACGCACCATGCGCAGCATGCGCAGGCCATCTTCGTTGAAACGCTGCAAAGGATCACCCACTGCACGCACCAAACGATTCTGCAAATCTTCCTTGCCATTAAAAAGGTCGATCAGGCCACGTTCCGGATGCCAGGCCATGGCATTGATCGTAAAGTCTCTTCGGCTCAAATCCTCTGCCAACTCACTGGTAAAAGCCACACTTTTAGGATGACGGTGATCGACGTATTCCCCATCAATGCGGAACGTTGTTACTTCGTACGCGCCATCGTCAACAAGAATGGTCAAGGTGCCATGCTGGATACCCGTGGGAATCACACGTTTGTCACCAAAGATGTCCAGCATTTCTTCGGCATGTGCCGACGTGCAGATGTCCCAGTCGCTTGGGCATTTTCCCATCAGCGAATCCCTCACACAGCCGCCAACAATATAGGCCTCATGACCATGCTCTTCCAAACGTTTGATAAGTGCCTTGGCACCCTGAGGAATTTGAATGTCCATGTTTTCACCTCGTTTCAGACAAATCCTTCGAAAATTCTTCTATATAAATAGCATCGGGTTCTCGATCGTACCGATGCATGGGTAAAAAATGATGCATCATCCGTCCATCGTCCGGATGCTGATAGCTTAAAGCCGCGGCATGCAGCAAGGGCCGTGCAGCGGCAATGGCCGGCCCGCCATAACAAACATCGCCAAGGAGCGGATGCCCCTGATGCGCCAGATGCACGCGAATTTGATGCCGGCGCCCGGTGTCAATGCGCACCCAGCAGGCCGTCGCCCGCAGCGGCTCCACATAAGTCAGCGGTTTTACATAAGTGCTGCATGCCTTGCCGCCTTCCCCGACATAAAACAAAGGGCCAACTGCATGCCGCAGCGCCTCCGAGGCTTCACAGATGTCACCACTCAGGTGCATCGGTGCCGCAATCCGCCCAAAGGCAAAGCATTGATAGTATTTCTGCGCGCGCTGTCGGCTTAATTGACCAGCTGCAAAGCTGTTTTTGGCCAGCAGCACCAGCCCGCTGGTGCCAATATCCAGACGGCTGACAGGATGAAAATTGCACGCGTCGCCGTTTTTTTCCAAATGGGCCAGCACCGCACCAGCCAAGGAGCCGCGTTCACCACGGCGCCGCGGGAACATGGTCACGCCCGGCGGCTTGTCGACGACGAGCAGCATGTCGTCTTCGTACACTATCGCCAGCGGACGCTCTTCGTGAATGATGTCGCTTTCTTCCTGAGAAGGCGCCATGGCCAGAGAAATATCGTCACCTGCCTGCACCACATAGCGCACGGTGCGCCGTTCTCCATTGACCATGATCCCCTGCGGATGGGCTTTGCAGCGTTTCATGAGCCGCTTGGACACCTTCATGCGCCGGGCGATGACCTCCCGCAGCAGACGTCCTGCATCCTCTGCCTGAGCTGTGTAATGAATCCGCTTCATTCCCGCACCTCAAAATGGGCCTGACTGCCGCCGGAACCGCCGCTGACCACAAGATGCGCCGGAATGCGTTCTTTCAGCTCGGCAACATGAGAAATGACGCCGACCAAACGCCCGCTGTCCTGCAGACTGATCAAGGTTTCAACGGTATCGTCCAACGATTCTTCGTCCAAGGTGCCAAAGCCTTCATCGATGAAGATGGTGGACAATTCCACACCGCCGCTTTCACTGGAAACCACATCGGCCAGTCCCAGCGCCAAAGACAGCGAAGCCTTGAAGCTTTCCCCGCCCGAAAGGGTGGAGACATCGCGTGCACGTCCTGTGTACTGATCCATCACGTCCAAATCCAAGCCAGCCTGCTTGCGCGCATCATGCACCGTGTCTTTGCGCCGGAAGGCATAACGGCCATGGGTCATGCGCGCCAAGCGCACATTGGCGTGGGCGAGCATCTGTTCAAAATAATACGCCTGAGCAAAGGTTTCCAGCTTCATGTTGAAGCGGTTTTTCCCGTCGAGAACGTCTCGCAGTTTTCCAATGAGCGCATAGCGGGCTTCCAGCGCCTGAAAATCCTCGTACAGCGTGCGAATGCCTGCAATCAGCTTGGCGTTGGATGCATAACGGGAATGATGGGCAGCCAGAGCATCTTTTGCGGCACTCAGCTGCTGTGCCATGTCCTGGCAATGTTTCTCACTGGCTGTGAGGTCATGCAGGCGGCAGTCCTCCTGCAGACGCTCGGTGAGATCCTCATACAGGGTCTTTTCTCGTGTCAGGTTTTGTGCATAGCTGTCCAGCTGCTGCTGCAAGACGCCCATGCCAGCAATGTCTGCCTTGGCCGCGGCATAATCGTCCTGCGACGCAAAAGCGGCTTGCCAAGCCTGTGCAAAGGCGGCAGCGTCAGCCGCAAGCTGTGCCGTCAGTTCGTCCAGCCGCTGCTGCGCCTGTTTGGCGGCTTCTTCCGCCTGCACCTGCGCCATCTGCGCACGCTGATAACGCGCGGCTGCCTGTTCGGCCTGCGCAGCGGCACACTGCTGCGTGCGCTCAATCCTGGCAACTTCTGCTTCCAGTGCCTTGGGGTTCACATACGCAGAAAAACCGAAGGCCTGTTCTTTCTCCTCAACGGCGCGCTGACGGCTCTCACACAAAGCCTGCCAATGGCTTTGGGCGGCAATGAGGGTGGTTTGCTCGTCTTTTTGCTTGTCCAGCGTCACCTTTAGCGCGTTGTGCCGCTGTTCCACGTCGTTCAGCTGTGCGAGCTTGTCGGTGAGGGTTTGCAGCTGCGTCTGCATCTCTTTGAGCTGCGTATTGTGAGCAATGCCAGAGGCCCGCAGCGATGCTGCAAAGTCCTTGATCGTTTCTGCCTGCTCCAGCGCCGGCACTTCTGCCTGAAGATCCGCCCAAAGCTCTGCCAGGCGCGCATCCTGCGCCTTCAGTGCTGCCTGCGCCGACGCTTTTTGCTGCTGCGCTTCGTCACGCTGGGCGAGGCAGGCTTCTTCTTCATCCTGCCCTGCTGTGGCACAGGCTGGGTTTGGGTGGTGCACAGCGCCGCAGACTGGGCAAGGCTCGCCCTCATTCAGCGCCTGGGCCAGCGTGGCGGCAAGCTGCCGTCGATTGTGTGCGCGCGCCGCCTGCAGCCGTTCTTCGGCCTGGGCAAACGCGGCCTCTGCCTGTTGAGCCTCACTTTTCAGCACAGCACGCTGCGCCTGCGCCTTGAGGTATTTGTCCGCCAGGTTATAATGACGGCGTTCCTGTTCCAGCTGATGGCTTCTTGTTTCGCAGTCCATCTGCAAACGATGGTGGGCTTCCTGCGTCTGCGTCTTTTCCTGCACCTTGCTTTCGAGGGCGGCCACCTCCTGAACCGTCTTGCTCAGCGACTGTTCAAGAGCCGCACACGCCGCCTTCGCCTGCGCGTGTTGTTCACGGGCTTCGGCCAGTGCAGCGCGCTCAGCCACATAATCTTTCATTTTTTCCAGTTGAGCGGTCAGAGCAGGCAGCTGTTGAAACTGCTGATCGGCGGCCAATTTTTCCTGCTCGGCTTTTTCCTGGGCCGTCTTGGCTTGGGCCAGAGCGGCTGCCGTTTCGTCCTGACGCTTGGCCGCAGTCGTCAGGACACGCACCTGCGCCTGCTTGGCGAGGTCGGTCTCCTGGGCGCGTTTTTCCTGATCGAGGATGCTGCGCGCGCAATCTGCCGCAGACACACGCGCCGCCACTGCATCCATGGCCGGTTTCTGCGCCTGAAGGCGCTGCAGAGCCTGCTGTGCCTGCTGCCATTTTTCAACGTCGGCGTTGTGCTGTTTTTCCTGATTCAACCGCTGCACAGCGGCCTGATAGCGCGCCGTGCCATCGTCAACAGCCTGCTCCAGGCCTTTGCTTTGCGCCGCGTCACTTGCCAGCAGCGCTTCCATGTCGTTCAGCGTCCGCTCAGACGGCTGATCGCCGGCGTCGAAAGGCTCAGAAAAACGCAGCATGGCAGCCTGAGAGCGGTACGATGTCTTGATGTCGTTGTAAGCGCCGGTCATGTCCGTCACGCGGCTCTTGACTTTTTGCAGCGCCAAATCGTAAATGCTCGTGTCAAAAATATGTCTGAGCAGCTCCATCTTGTCCTTCGTGGTTGATGCCAGAAATTCCTGAAACGCCCCCTGCGGCAGCATGACGATTTTCTGAAATTGCTCGTCGTCCAGGCCAACCAGCTCGGTGATTTTTCGGTCCACCTCGCTGATCTTGCTCAAAGGCAGAAAAGCATCGTGTCCCACGCATTCAAGCACCGCTTCCTGACCGATTTCACGGGTGCCGTCGCCGCGCTTTTTGGCCACGCGCTGCTTCGGCTGGCGATGAATCTTGTAGGTCTTTCCGCCAATGTCAAAGGTAAAGTCCACATAGGTCACGGTGTCGTCGCCTGGTTTCAAAAAGTCGCAGCGCAAACTGCTGGGGTCCATGCCGCGCTTGCTCAATGTGCCATAAAGCGCATAAAGAATGGCTTCAAAGAGGGTGGTTTTGCCGGAGCCTGTCGGCCCGGTGATGACAAACAGGCGCTGTGTGCCCAGGGCGTCAAAGCGCAGGGTGGTGGTCCCAGCGTAAGGCCCAAAAGCAGATATTGTCAGCTCAATCGGTCTCATAATGCCTCCTTCTGCACATCGTCAAAAATATCTTTCATCAGCGCGCACATCTCTGGTGATGCCGCCTCCTCGGTCACCTGCTCGTAAAAAGCTGCAAACATGTCCAAAGGCGAGCGTTTTTTCGCAGACGCAGCAGCCTGTGGCAGCATTTGCTCTGCTGCCGCCGTCTGTACCATTTTGCGCTCCATCAGCATGATGTTTGGATAGCACTGTTTGAGCCGCTGCATAGGCTCGAGCAGGGCGCCGCTGTCTTCCAGCACGACGCGGAGGTAATCGTTCTGATAGGCGGCCATCTCCTCCGGCACCTGCAGAAGCGTCTCCAACTCGCCGCTGATGGTGCGCAGCTGACGCGGTGCCGTCAGCGGCAGCGCGTCAATCTCCACCTGTCCCTGTGCATCGAGGGTCACGGCCAGCATGACTTTCTGCTGCTTTTCTTCCGAGAAAGAATACTGCATCAGGCTGCCTGCGTAGCGAATGTGCGCACTGCCTGCGCGCTGCGCCTGATGAAGATGGCCCAGAGCCACATAGTCGAACCCTGCCAGCGAATCGCTCTGCCAGAATTCTGTGCCGCCGATGGACAGTTCCCGCTCCGAATCACAGGTTTCAAGCGGTGCATCGCCAGTGACCACACCGTGGGCCACCAGCACATGGCGCGCCGCTGGATCCAGCTCAGTGTGGCTCAAGATCCAATCCATGGCCTCGGGATAAGCCAGCTCTGCCGTTTCCGGCACCAGCGCGTGGAGCACCGCCAAATCGGCATAGGCCATGAGGTACACATCCACAGGCCCCGCTGCATCCTCAAAGCGCACCTTGGGAATCGGCCAGGTAAAATTCCCCACAAGGTGCAGTCCTGCTTTGGCCTGTATGGCATTGGCAAAGCCGAGGCGCTCGCCGCCGTCATGGTTGCCGCCGATGGCCAAAATAGGCACCCCTTGTTCCAGCACCACACGGGAGACAAAATCATCGAACAGCGTCACCGCTTCCACCGGCGGGTTGCGGCGGTCATAAATGTCCCCCGCCAAAATCAGCGCGTCTGCCTGGTCGGACGCCATGCGCGCGACGATTTGATCCAGAATCACGCGCTGATCATCGATCATGGAATAACCATTGACTTTTTTCCCGATGTGCAAATCGGCCAAATGGAAGAATTTCATACAAACTCCTTTCAATCAAAAGCCGCCGAGCGCTCTTGAAATCACCGTTGCCGGCACGGCCACCGCGGCACCCAGCCAGCCCATGCGCTCCACACGCGTAAAGTAAGGCTGCGCAATATCGCGTATCAAACGTTCCAGCACCTGCGGCGACAGGGCATTGATGCGTGCCTCTACCAGTCCTGGCACATCAATCAGCGCCAGCAGGCTGCGGCCCTCTAACGTGAGATAAGACACACAGGCTGGTGACAGCATCGCCCAGACCTGCTTTGCCAGCGCGCTGCACACCTGTGCCTGCGCCGCATCGAGGGTGATCAGTTCTCGGCCCAGCTGCTGCAGGCGGCCGTCAGGAAGCGAGAGCAGGGCATCATAGGAACGCACATGCACCAACCGCTGCCCCGCCACGTTCAAAACAGGAGCCATCGCCTTGGTGACTGGTTCCCATGCCACATGCTGCCACATTTTTTGCCAGCTTGCTGCAGCAGGTTCTTCAAAGAGCGCCGGCCATGCGTCCAGGAGACCCTGCGTCAGCGCTGACACGATGTGTGCCTCCTGCGCCGCCGACAGCTGATCCTGCCACTGGAACACTGCCAGCACCACTGGCGCAAACTGTGCCTCCGAATAGGCTGCCAGCGTCTCACTCAGCCAGGCGCCTTCGTTGTCACTGAAGGTCACGCCTGCGTCAGCCAGCGAACGACCCGCCAGCTGCTGCTTCATCCAGGAAACGGCTGCGTCAGCAGCGGCGTCCTCCCGTTCCTGCCAATAGACAGGGAGTTTCTCGCCGAAGAAAACGCGCAGAACCGCCGTCACCAGCTGTCTGCCGCCAGCCATGTGATAGCCGAGCTGCAGCGGCAGGGATAAGCGTGGCTGCAGCGCCGCATCGATCATCGCTGCAAAGTCATCGGCATGTTGGCAGCAAACCGCCGGCAGACTGCGATAATACGGCAGACAGCGCTGCCAAAGGTTCCAATACGCCTTCTCTTCTGTCGGCAGCACCAAGGCATGCAGCATGGCGTTGCCATAGTCCGTCCACGCCTCCTGAGACACCGCATGCAGCGTCTGCGTGAGCGCGCGCGTAAGACTGCCGTTTGCTGCCTCGCGCATCGCCAGGCGCTGCACCCCTTTGCGATACACGCCACGCGATGCCGCCCACTCGCCTAAAAGACGCACGCCGTTGCAGCGCGCCCAAGACACATGCAGCAAGCGCCCCACACGGTCGCGGTCCAGCACACGGCCCAGCCATGCACCGGCCTGCTGTTCAGCCATCTTCTCCAGCAGCGGCTGCCAGCGGCCGTGGCTCACATCGCCCAAGTACCGTGCGCTGCGCGCCAGCAGCGTGTCAAAATGGTCATCAATATAATCTGAAAAGCGCCGCACCTGTACCGCCCAAATCTCGTCGTTGATCATATAGGAAGCGGCCACATCGCTCATCTTGTGCGCAAAGCGCGACTGATTTTTGCTGATCAAGCCCTGGAAGCAGCCTATTTTTTTATACGGACGAAAGAGCCCTTTTACAGCGGCCACATTGGTGCCGTAGCCAACCACGCCGTACATGCCGATGCGTGCAGCCATCAAGGCCGCCACTTGATCAGGGTCCGGCGTCACGCCGCTTGCTTCCATGGCTACCCCCGTCGCTGCGCCGACGACGGCGCCAATGCCGCCGCCCAGATAGGCCAGCGGCCGCATTTCGCGCCCGATCATATCCAGCGCCAGCTCGCGCATTTCCTGCTGGCTCAGAGCGTCGATCTGTTCCTTGGTAATCTTGCCTAAAAATGGGCGCAGCTCGGTAAAGGCCATATCCTTCAGCAGCACCGCCAATTCAGCATAAGGCAGCGACGTTTTGCCGCTGCAGAGAAGCCGAGACAGCGGCTGCAGATAAAGCCATTCCAGCAATTCCTGAACAGCATCTTTGAGGCTCGCCCCGTTCAGCGGCCACTGGGCCAGCCAACCCCGTCCCTGCACCTGCCACCACCGACTCAAGCCGTCCAGAAGGGCTTCCTGCTGCTGCGTCGACAGCACATAGTCTGCAAAAGGACGTGCCAGCCATCCATTGACCAGCGCTGACCATGTCTGCACCTGGTCTGGGGTGAGATGCACCTTGGCGTAGGCAAAAAGCCCCCGAACGATACGCTCCATCAGCTGCGGCGTCAGCACACGCGCAAGGGGCTGCTCGAGAAAAATGTTCAGCAGTTCAACAAGCAGGGCGCGCCCTTTCAGCATACGCTGGCGCAGCGCCGCAATGGCGTCTTCCGAATCGATGCCCACCTGACGCCAATGGTCGATCTCCCTGACCACCCAAGACAACAAAAACTGCGCCAGCGCGTGGCAATAATCTTCATAATGTGCTGGGGCCAGCACCTTGTCCAGAAAAGCTGAGAGCCAGTCTTTGCCCTCTGTCATTTCTGCAAACTTGGCCTGCAGCGCCGCCAGCACCGCTTCACGAAAAAAATCGCCCATTTCTGAGCAGTCGGTCACGCTTTCCAAAAGCATCTGTTCAATGCGCGCGCGGTCTTCTACAAGCAGCGGCTTGAACGCCTCAACAAGCGAAGAGAGATGTTCTGTCAAGAGCGTGTCCAAGAGACGCTCTGCGAGAACGTAGAGATGGTCCTGAAAAGCAGGGTCCTTCAGCACGTCCAGCCAGCGCGCCTCCTTGGCCGCCTGACGCGACAAAAGAAACTGCTCCAGGCAAGCCTCGAGGGTGGCACCGTCCACAGGCAGCACATCCTTGACGCGCAGTGCCGCATCGTGTGACGACCACGCAGCCGTGCAGGCCGCCTGCACACGCGCTTCCCATTGTTCCAGCCACTGGTTCAATCCTGCTTGATCCAACCGCGCCAGCACAGCCAAACGCCCAGCCAGCGCGCGCCCAAGACCGAGTTTTTCCAGCGACAAAGCACCAGCCTGCGCCAGCGCGTCCTGCAGCGCCTGGCGCATCGGCGCCGTCTCCAGCAGGGCCGCTATTTCTGCATGAACGGCTTCTGCGTTCAGCGAAACATCCGACACATCCAAAGCCGCAAGCTTTTCTCTTAGCAGGCGATACCCTGCGCCGTCTGTGTCAAGATCTGCCAGCGCGCAATCGGACATGGCGTAGGGCAGTTCCTCGGTCAGCAGGTCCCTGATAAATTGCTCAAACATGGCAGCCATTTCCGGCTGTTCGCCCAGCGACTGTGCCGTTTCTTCGTCAATGATCTGCTCCTGCAGCACCTTGACGATCATATCTGTAAACTGAGCACGTTCACGCACCACCATGCCATTTTTTGCAAACAGCTGGCGAATGGCGATGTCGTTCGTAAAATAGCCCGTCAACGCGCCCAAGATGGTTTCAATTGCAAGCATTTTCGATTTCCTTTCTTGAACATTCCTGTTCGCAATGCTATAATATTATAACACAGCTGTAGATATTTTACAGCCTGGTAACCATTTTCCTGGGGTCGTACTGGTTTCGACGGGGGATTGCGGTTGCCCTGTAAGCGTACCGAGTTACGCATGATCTCGTAAAATTGTGCACCTAAACTTAAACGCTAAAAACGAAAAATTAGCTTTTGCAGCGTAAGCTGTAAACTTCCTGCCTGCTGCGCCTGAGATGCGGGGTCAGGGAGCCAAACCATCAGGCTACCGGCTGATCACTGGGAAATAGTCCGCCGGGAAATTGATTTCTCTCGCAGCATCCAAGTTTGATCATGGACGTGACTGCTGTTAAATCAAAACATGATCTACGTACGTAGAAAGCTTGGTGGCTGGTCTTTCGGACAGGGGTTCGACTCCCCTCGACTCCATCAAAAAACCGCAAAATGGCTCAGAAAGCACTTTTGCGGTTTTTGTTTTATCAGCAGAGGGCATCCATGCGCAGCCCTCTTTCAGTTTTTCGCGCAAATTCCAGAATTCAGGTTGTTTTCTACAACTTTGCAGCTTTATAATAGATGATAATGCAAGTTGTTTCTGCGCACTGCGCAACATAGATGCAACACAGAAAAGAGGTTTTTATGAATAAATTCAGTACCATTGTCACCGGCATCGTCGGCATTTTCTGCCTGATCTGCGGCATCATCATGCTGCTTGATCCCGGTTATCTCAAAGACGGCATAGTCATCTTTGTTTTGGGGCTTATTTTCCTTGTTTACGCTGTAAAGCGCTGGAAAAAACTGGCAGCCATGCCGAAGCGCGAGAAAAAATCGCCCTATGATTTTGAAGCCAACAAGCCGCAAAAATTAACCGTCAAAGACAAAGAAAAATAATGGCGACGCCATCAAAAAAACCGTGTGTCTGACACAAGCTGATCAGACACACGGTTTTTATTTATCTTAAAAATTGTAGAATTCGTTGGGTTCTACCACGACATGACGGGTCACATCCTGGCTGAAGTCGCCATACTGCACCACATAATCGTAATGTTCCCAATCCACTTCATCTTCGCTCTTATCGGTGTTCCAGATGATCAAGAAATCACGTTCGTTGTTGTCCTGAGCGATGGCCTGCCACCAGTGTCCCTGCAGCACACGATCGGCGGTTTTCCCATCTTCGGAAGAAATGCGGAAGAAACTTCCAGCGAGACGTGGTTTTTCGATGCAATGTATTTTAACTGACATGTATAAGTAAGCCTCCTTCTTATGATTCACGCTCCTTATATTTTATATAAAAGCATCAGCAAGGGCAACCTTTCTCAAACATATTCTGCAGAAATTCTTCACTCGGCCAGTTGGGTCAGCGTTTCGCCGGCAATGCGATACACCGTCCACTCGTCCATGGCTTCGGCGCCCAGCGAACGGTAAAAATCGATGCTCGACTGGTTCCAATTCAGACACCACCATTCCAACCGCCCACAGCCACGTTCCACCGCAATGCGCGCCAGCTGCTTGATCAGCCCTTTGCCGATGCCCTGGCCGCGAAACGCCGGTTCCACATAGAGATCTTCCAAATAGATGCCGGCGCGGCCCAAAAACGTCGAGAAATTGTGGAAGAAGAGCGCAAAACCGACCTCTTTCCCATCAACGACCGCAAACAACACCTCGGCTTTTTCTTTGTCAAACAGCCATTCTTCCAGCGTTTCCTCGGTCGCCACCACCTCATGCTCCAATTTTTCGTAGGCCGCCAATCGGCGGATGAATTCCAGAATTTGTCCAACATCTTCTCGTTTTGCAAAACGAACCGTCCATTCAGACATCATCAATTCCCTCCCAAAATATTTTTTTCTTTTATTATACATAATTTTTTCAACATTCCACATTCAATTTTCTCAAAATATTGCTGATAGCAGAAAACTATGTTAATATTTTTATATAAACTTAACATAAGTAAACATTTCAATGTGAAATGGAAAAACTGGAGTGTATACCATGAATAATATGTTCGATACCGACGTTCAATTGCAAAAAAATAAAACACTGACAGCCGTCGCCAAGCTGGCTTTCGACGGAAAATTGGACGCCTTCAGCATGATGAATATCAGCAAAGAACTCTTTCCGGATGACAGCAAACCAACCATGCGCTGCTGCATTTACAAAGAGCGCGCCATTTCCGATGAATACGTCAAGCTGGCCTGCGGCGGCAGCCCGGAACAAACGTCCATCGTCAATGTTATTCCCATCGCCTGCGACGAATGCCCGCTGGACGGGATGACCGTCACCGACAACTGCCGCGGCTGCCTGGCCCACCGCTGCATGAACAACTGCCCAAAAGACGCCATCAGCATTGGACCAGACCATCGCGCCACGATCGACCACACCAAGTGCATTTCCTGCGGACGCTGCGCCGCCAGCTGCCCATACAGCGCCATCGTCAAACGCATCCGTCCCTGCATTGAAGCCTGCAAAGCCGGTGCTTTGTCCAGCGACCCTGTCAGCGGACGCGCCGTCATCAACGACGATAAATGCATTTCCTGCGGCCAGTGTGTGTACCAGTGCCCATTTGGAGCCATCGTCGACAAGAGCTATATCACCGATGTGATTCGCCTGATCCGCGAAAGCGACAACAACAAAAACTACCACGTCTATGCCATTGTCGCGCCATCCATTGCCAGCCAGTACGACACCGTGCCGGATGTCTGCACCGAGCAGGCTGTCACCGGCATCCGCAATCTCGGCTTCCATGCGGTCTTGGAAGCTGCCTGGGGTGCCGACATGGTCGCCTATCTCGAAGCTCAGGAACTCGTCGAAAAAGGGTTTCTGACCAGCTCCTGCTGCCCTGGTTTTGTCGACTACATTCATAAGAATTATCCAGAGATTGTGCCAAAGATCAGCCACAACCTCAGCCCAATGGCGCAGCTCGGCAAGGTGCTGAAACAAATGGACCCTGGCTGCAAAACGGTGTTCATTGGCCCATGCATCGCCAAAAAGAACGAACTGCGCCGCGTTCGGGAATTTGTTGATTCCGTCATCACCTTCGAAGAGCTGCAGGCACTGTTCAACGCCAAAGACATCGACATTTCCACCCTCGAAGGCACCATGCTCGACAACGCCAGCTATTTCGGGCGCATCTTCGCGCGCAGCGGCGGGCTCTCTGAAGCGGTCGCACAGGCGCTGAAAGAACATAACATCCCAGCCGATCAATTCACCGCCAACCCAATCATCTGCAATGGCCTTGCAGAATGCGACAAGGCATTGCGGCTTTATAATACCGACAAACTTGAAAACAACTTCATCGAAGGCATGTGCTGCTCCGGCGGCTGCATCGGCGGCCCTGGCTGCATCAACCACAGCCCGAAAGACGCCAACGAAGTCACCAAATACGGCAAAACCGCCATCGAACAAACCATCAAGTCGTCGATTTCTGTATTGGAAGGATTTTGATCAACCATCGATCATATTTTCACTGAAGGAGTGTTGAAGAAATGAAAGTACAGGTATGTATCGGCAGTTCCTGCCACAAGCGCGGCAGCTACGCCATTTTGACACGCTTAAAAGAACTGGTCGCCGAAAACGGCCTGGAAGACAAGGTCACTGTGGGCAGTGCCTTCTGCCTCAATCATTGCACCGAAGGGGTCAGCGTTGCCATTGACGACGACATTGTCACGGGCATTGGCCAAGGCAATGTGGACCAGTTGTTTGAACAGATCATCAAGCCGCAGGCATAACACAAATGTAAAAATCAGCATCGTTTAATAGGTTTAAGCGATGCTGATTTTTTATGCTGACAACGCGTTCATTTTATAGTATTCCTAACTATATATACACGAAATGATACGAAATAAACCGTTCTATCATGTATTTTTATGCATTTTTCGCTTAAAATACGCGAAATAATACGAAATACATCGAAATGCATTTGACATTATTTTCAGAAAGCAGTAAAAAATTATTAAAGGAATACATTGTCGCCCTATTAAAAAATAAAGGTCGCAATGAATTCTGATTATCCAATCAAAGAACAGGAGAGATTAACATGAAAAAAATTACTGCTCTTGCACTGACACTCTGCATGTGTCTGCTGATGTTTGCCGGCTGCGGCAGCAACGACAACGCTGCCACTTCCCAGGCATCATCGTCCAGCGCTGAAAGCAGCGCCGCCAGCGAGTCGGCCACAGGCACGAGAACCGTCACCGACATGGGCGGCCGTGAGGTCACCATCAAAGGGGAAGTGAAAAGCATCGTCAACCTCTGGCCATCTTACACCACGACCCTCTATGTCCTCGGTGCTGGTGATTTGGTATCAGCTGTGGGCACCAACAGCACGGTGAACAGCTGGACCGAGTTCTTCTACCCTCGTTCCGCGGAAATCCAAGCCCTCGGCGGCACCACGCCAAACGTGGAAGAAATTGCAGCCCTGGACCCTGATCTCGTGATTCTGCATCCAAGCTCTGTGCAGGCTGGCTACGACAAGCAGCTGGAAGAACTTGGCATTCCAGCACTCAATGTCAACTTCGACAGCTACGAAACCATGATCGAGTCGCTGAACGTTCTCGGTCAGGCCGTTGGCGGCGATGTCCAGAAAAAAGTGGACAAGCTCACCAAGACCATTTCCGACAAGCTTGAAAACAACCGTAAATTGACTGCAGACCTTTCTGACGAAGACAAGCCAGTCGTTTACTACATCTCTGGCATCAACGACAGCCTCACCGGCACCATGGCTGGCGAAGACACCTTCCAGGAAAGCTGGGTTGAAGCAAACGGTGGTATTTACGCCGGCGCTCAGCTTGAAGTGGGCGAAGATGCCGAAGAAGTTGTCGCAGAAGACGTGCTGGCATTGAACCCAGATGTCATCATGATCGGCAATGTTTACCAGCATAAGCTCGTGGAAGAACTGCAGAACACCCCTGGCTGGCAGGATCTTGACGCTGTCAAGAATGGCCGTGTGTACACGATTCCTCTCGGCTGCTGGGGCTGGGACCGTTTCGGTGCTGAAAGCGCCATGATGCTTGATTACGCCCTCTATTGCATCCAGCCAAAAATCGCTGAAGAAAACAACATCACCCGCGACATGCTGATTGAAGAAACCATCGATTTCTACAAGACCTACAACAGCACTGAACTGACCAAAGAACAGGCCGGTTATCTGCTCGACGGTCTGAGTCCTACCGGCGGTGATCTGCTGGAAGAACGTGAAGGGCAGCAGTAATGAGCGATCGTGCAAGCACCCCAACGCCGTTTTCCCAACATCGCGCAAGATACGCTGCAACGCTTGTGATCAGCATTGTGCTGCTTTTATTCACCATCGTGCTCTCGCTGGCTGTCGGACGCTACAGCATTCCCCTTGGTGAAACGGCACGCATTCTGCTGTCGCATGTGCTGCCAATCACGCAGTCACCGGAAGAAATCGAAAGCGCCGTCGTCCTCTCTCTGCGCCTGCCGCGCACCATTGCCGCCGCCCTCGTCGGGGCGGCAATGGCTTTATCTGGCGCCACCTATCAGAGCATCTTCAAGAACCCAATGTGTTCGCCGGACCTGCTCGGGGTGACATCCGGCGCCTGTGTAGGGGCGGCCATCGCCATCCTCATGAATCTCGGCAGCGGCGGCATCCAGATTTTTGCCTTCGTCTTCGGGATCGTCACAGTGGTACTGACGGTGTCCATTCCACGACTCATGCGCAACGAATCCACCACCATTCTCATCTTGTCAGGGATCGTTGTCGGCAGCCTGATGTCTTCAATCATGAACATCATCAAATTCATCGCCGACACCGACACAGAACTCGCCGAAATCACCTATTGGACCATGGGCTCCTTTGCCACGGTGTCACTGCCCGACATGGTGCCTGTGCTGCCAACCATTCTCATTCCCGTCATCATCATCATGCTCATGCGCTATCGGCTCAATGTGCTGTCTCTCGGCGACGATGAAGCCCGCTCACTCGGCGTGAATCTGCGCGCCACCCGCGGCATCTTCATCCTCTGCTCCACCCTGATCACGGCCAGCTGTGTCTGCCTCTGCGGCACCATCGGCTGGGTGGGACTAGTGATTCCGCACTGCGCGCGCCTCATCATCGGTGCCGACAACCGCCGCATGCTGCCTGTGGCCATGCTTCTGGGCGGCATCTTCATGCTCATCATCGACATTCTCTGCCGTACCCTGAGCGCTGCAGAGCTGCGCATCGGCATTCTCACCGGGATCATCGGCGCACCGTTCTTTATCTTCATTCTCGTTAAACAAAGTAGGAATTTGCGATGATATTAGACGTACAAAATCTCAGTTTTTCATACGACAAAAAACGCACCATCTTTCATGATGTGAGCTTCTCCCTCGACAAAGGCGAGGTGCTTTCCATTCTCGGCACCAACGGCGCCGGCAAATCGACGCTGCTCAACTGCATCGCCAATCTGCTCAAGCCCAAATCTGGCAGCATCTGCCTCAACGGCACGCCCATGCAGGACATGAGCATGCGCGACATTGCCAAGGTCATCGGCTATGTGCCCCAGGTGCATCTGCCGACCTACGCCTTCACGGTGCGTGATTTCACCGTCATGGGCCGCTCGCCTTACATCGGTGCCTTTGGCAGCCCGTCCAAAGACGACTACGCCATCGCCGACGACGCTCTCAACCGCCTTGGCATCTATCACCTGCGCGACAAGCTCTACACGGAAATTTCCGGCGGCGAGCGCCAGCAGGTCACCATTGCCCGCGCCCTGACCCAGCAGCCGCAGATCATCCTGTTGGATGAACCGACCGCCCACCTGGACTATGGCAACCAATTCCGCGTGGTGCAGATGGTCAGCCAGCTGGCCGACGAAGGCTATGCCCTGATCATGACCACCCACAACCCCGATCACGCCATCATTCTCAATGGCAAGGTCGCCATTCTTGATCGCCAGGGCGTGCTCGATGTGGGCCTGGCAAGCGATTCCCTCAACGGTGAAACCTTGTCGAAACTCTACGGGCTGTCGATCAAGACCGTCTACGATCCAGATGCCAAGCGCAACATTTGCGTCGTCGTGTAAAAAGGAGGAACGACCATGAGCATTTACACCGACTATCTGCCGGAATTAAAAACCACCACCCTGTTTCAGGGCATTGCCGACCAGGACATCGTCGCGCTTCTGGACGCCATGCAGCCAGCGATCATCCATGTCAAAGCCGGCGACACCATGCCGGAAATGGCACCTGCTCATTTCCGCATGTTTCTGCGCGCCACGCCTGCAAAGGAACTGGCACCGCGCGCCTTTCAGTATGACATGCCGAAATTTGGCGAACCGGGCATGCTGATGCATGAAATCCCAACCTTGTCGCGCATGGGCGACACCCTCGCTCCGCGTCGAAGCGGCCACGCACGGCCTTTCCACAAGCCGCATCCGCTGCCTTACGACGCCGACATTCTCGAGTTCACAGAAAACGCCATGACCACCTTCTACGACAGCGCCATTGCCCCTGCACAGGGACAGCTGCTGCGCAATTTTCTCGGCGTCCTCGCCCAGAAGGTCAACGATGTGCGCCATGAGCTCTTTCTCATTCGCGACTGCCGCGACATGTACTGCGAACGCGACAAAACCCTGCAGATTTTCACCGCCGGCGTCGCTCTGAAAGTGGTCACCGCCACGGCCCAGCGCTGGAACCTGGCCCATCCTGAACGGCAGGCCGAGGTCCACACCGGCGGCTCCATCGATCTGGTGCGCCGCATTCTCGCTGGTGAACGCTGCGACCTGCTCGTCACCGCCGACGACACCACCATTGCACAAATGCTGATGCCCGCCCATGCCGACGGCTACATCACCTTTGCCTCGAACAAAATGGTCATCAGCGCCAGCAAAGGCGCGAGCATTGCCGACGACAACTGGAAAGAAAAGCTCCTCGCTCCGGATGCCACCTTCTATCACAAGAGCCCTTACGGCGACCCAGGCGGCTACCGCGGCGTCATGGCCTTAATGCTGGCCAACGCGGTGGAACCCGGCCTTGGTGACCGGCTCATGGCGCATCCCGGCCACATCGGCATGGACCCTGCCCTGACGCCAGCCACGGCACCAGCCCACCAGTACACCATCGAGTACTACTCAGCGGCGGCATCGCGCGGCGCCCAGTTCGCCAACCTGCCGGATGAGATGAACCTCTCCAATCCAGCGCTGGCCGATGTTTACGCCACTGCAACCTTCGCAGTGGACGCCGACAACACCGTTGCCGGTGCGCCCATCACCCATGGGGTCACCATTCATTCGGGCGCTGTGTTCAAGGACGACGCCAAAGCCTTCCTGGCCGATTTCCTCACCAACGACTTTGCCGCCTGGCATTTTCTGCCGGCCCACGCCGTCCACGGCCGCAATCCATTGCAATAATCGACCTTTATGAGCTGCGGATTTTCCGCGGCTCTTTTTTATTTGCTGTCCTGTGGGCCCGGCGCTATGATATAATAAAATAAGATTATGCAACGAAAGGACCCACGCCCATGAGCATCCTCGAATTTAAAAAAGTCAACTGCAAAGACTGCTACAAATGTGTGCGCTACTGCCCGGTCAAATCCATCCGGGTCAAGGACCACGCCGCCTCCATATTGCCTGGTGAATGCATCCTCTGCGGCAACTGCACCATCGTCTGCCCGCAGCACGCCAAGGAAGACATCAACGATGTGCCAATGATCAAGGTGCTGCTCGCTCAGCATGAAACCGTCATCGCCATTGTTGCGCCAAGCTTTGCCGCTTACTTCAACACCTCGTTCGAAAACATGAAAAGCGGCCTGCGCAAGCTTGGCTTTGCCGATGTGTTCGAGGTCGCCGAAGGTGCCTACCTCGTCAAGCACGAATACGAGCGCATCGTCGCCGAAGATCCTTCGCAAACCTGGATCACCTCCTGCTGCGCCAGCGTCAACTACTACATCCGCCGCCATCGTCCCGAAGCAGCGAAATACCTGCTGCCGGTGCTCACCCCGATGAAAGCCATCGCCAAGCGCCTGCGTGAGCAATACCCAGAGGCCAAGTTTGTCTTTATCGGCCCTTGCCTGTCAAAAAAGGGCGAAGCCTTTGAAAACGGCAGCAACGTGTCGGCGGTGCTCCTCTTCGAAGAGCTCGAAGAGTGGCTTGCTGAAAACGACATCATCATCCGCGAAGATGAGCATTTCAAAAACACACCGCGCCTGAGCCGCCTCTTCCCAATGTCAAACGGCATCCTCGCAACCATGCACAAAGAGCCGGGCATCGACTATCTGCCGATCAGCGGCTTTGATGGCGTCAAGCAAACCATCGACGACGTCATTGACGGCAAACTGCCCCACTGCTTCATCGAAATGAACTTCTGCAAAGGCGGCTGTGTCGGCGGCCCATCCTTCCGGCGCAAATCCCTGGGCACCCTGCGCGGCGCCGTCAAGACCCGCCAATCTGCTGGCACCGATGACTACACACAGGACTACAACGTTGACACCAGCCTGGACATTGCCACCACCTTCCAGACCAAGCGCGTCTTCCGCCTCGAACCGACCAAGGAACAGATCGAAGCGGTGCTGCGCCAAATGGACAAATTCTCGCCGGAAGATGAACTCAACTGCGGCATGTGCGGCTACTCCACCTGCCGCGAAAAAGCCCGTGCTGTGCTCTTTGGCAAGGCCGAAATCGACATGTGCATGCCTTACATCCGCAAGCGCGCCGAAAACTACGCCGGCAACATCATCGACAGCATGCCAAGCGGCATCATCAGCGTCGACATGTCCCTCAACATCGCCCAGGCCAACCCTGCTGCCTGCGCCATCTTTGGGCTCGACGCCGCCAGCCTCATCGGCCAGCCCATCGGCACCATCCTCGACGAATCCAACTTTGTCGATCTGCTTGCCGGTGACGAAACGACAACGTCCGCCAGCATCTACCTGCCTGACTACGGCCTCTATCTCGACGAAACCCTGCAGGTCAACCGCGACGCCAACCTCATCATCTGCATTTTGAAAAACGTCACCGAAGAAAAAACACGCCACCGCCGCACCATGCAGAAACGCCAGCAAACCGCTGCCATCGCCGACCAGATCGTCGAAAAGCAGCTGCGCATGGTCCACGAAATCGCCTCCCTGCTTGGCGAAACAGCGGCCGAAACCAAAATTGCCATCAGCGACCTCAAAGAATCTGTGATCACGGAGGACGACCATGACTAAAGCAATGCCCCAAGACATCTTTCTCGACCGCGCCGTCATCACCCACAACCACGACGGCGAAGGCCTCTGCGGCGACTTCTACGGCGAATTTGGCAGCACCGAGCATCCTGTCGCCGTCCTTTCCGACGGCATGGGCAGCGGCGTCAAGGCCAACATCATGTCCACCATCACCTCCACCATTCTCGGGCGCCTGCTGGAACACGGCCTGCCCCTGGCGGAGTGCGTCGACACCATCGCCGCCTCGCTGCCCCTGTGCAAAGAACGCGGCATGGCCTACGCCACCTTCACCGCCGCTCAGATCCGCGGCGACCAGCTCTTTCTCGTGGAATACGGCAACCCGCCCTGCATCCTCTTTCGCGGCGGCAAAGCCCTGCCTACCCAATGTCAGGTGCGCTTTGTCGGCGACAAAGAAATCCACGAACGCACCCTGCGCATCCAAAGCGGTGACCTGCTGCTCATGATGAGCGACGGCGTCACCCATGCCGGCATCGGCGTCAGCACCATCGACGGCTGGTCCATCCAGGAAATCGGCGACTTTCTCTCTGGCACCGACCTGGCTGGCAACTGCGCCGCCGTCACCGCCGCCCTGCTCGATGAACGCTGCAACACCATGAGCGACGGCCAGTTTGGCGACGACCGCACCATCGCTGTGCTGCGTTTCTGCCCGCATTCTACCGCCAACATCGTCATGGGCCCGCCTGCCCGCGGCCACGATGAAAAAGCAGCCCTGCGCCTCTTTTTCTCCAAGCGCGGCAAACACATCGTCTGCGGCGGCACCACCAGCCAGATCGTCGCCAACTACCTTGGCAAGCCCCTCGAGCTCATCCAGGGCTCCGGCGATGCCGACGTGCCCGACATGGGCCGCATCGAAGGCGTCGACCTCACCACCGAAGGCATCATCACCCTGCAGCACACCCTGGCGCTGCACGAACGCATCGCTGCCGATCCGGACCACATTCTCAGCCTCGGACAGCGGCCAGACGAGCTGCTCTACCGCGCCCTGTTCATGGAGAGCACCAACATCAACATCTTCTTCGGCACCGCCTTCAACGACGCCCACAGCGGCACCAACATTGCCTTCGACAACAAAATCACCGCCATCAAAACCCTCTGCCGAAAGCTCGAAGAAGCCGGCAAAAAAACCAGCATCCAGTATTACTAAACCGCCAACGCCCGCACAGACACCGCCCCTGTCTGCTGCGGGCGTTTTTTTGCGCCCAGAGCAGCCTCTGCCCCACACTCCGCCGACCTCGGTCGCTGCTGCATCTGCGCGCCTTTCTCTAAAAATCACCCATACATGAAGTGTACCACGTTGTCCCTGAATAATCAACAATATCAGCTCTTTCTCTAATTTTCGCCACTATTGTTTCTCTATTGGAAACACTCTCCAAGTATGAACGAACGCTCCGTGCAGACCACGCCGCCTTCCGCCCTGCGCAGCTTTGCCAGTTTGCCCTGAAACGACGCCAGGTAATAGGGCCCCCTCTCCGTGGTGCAGCGGCAGCTGCACACACCCGCCCCAGCAAAGCGCAGCCAAGCGTCAACAATAGAGAGAGATCCCTAGCCTTCACCTTATCCTTTGCTTTTGCCTTAGCCTTTGCTTTATCCTTATCCTTAGCTAGATTTGCTAGATATTTTTCTAGCATTGCTAGCTTTTGCTAGGAAAATTGTAGCATTGCTAGCTTTCGCTAGAAAAATTGCAGCATCGCTGGACATCACCAGAGGATAAAGCCCCGCCTCCGTGGTGCAGCGGCAGCTGCACACATCCCCCCCGCAAAGCGCCGCCAGGCGTCAACAACACAGAGAGAGATCCCTAGCCTTCACCTTATCCTTTGCTTTTGCCTTATCCCTTTGCCTTATCCTTTACCTTTACCTTTGCCTTATCCTTAGCTAGATTCGCTAGACAAAATGTAGCGTCGCTAGCTTTTGCTAGACAAAATGTAGCGTCGCTAGCTTTCGCTAGACAAA
>CALJRU010000073.1 GCA_937976375.1 uncultured Peptococcaceae bacterium
GAGGCTTAAGACGAGAAAAAGGCCACCTTGCGGTGACCTTTTTCGACAAGCTGAAGCGATTCCTTGAAAAAGGAATCGCTTTTTTTGTTTTCATCTTGGCTTTTTATATAAAGACAAGATTGATAGGAAAGCGATTGATGTGCATAAACAATGAAATGTATTGAAACGAATAAAATGTTCGTGATCAAAGAGAACACTGCTTTCACAAGATATGCATGCAATGGAATAAACATACAGGAAAACAACAAGCCCTTTTGTGATGCAGCACATTTCCGCTGTAATGCGCTAAAATCGTGGGTGTAGGGGGTGCTTTATGAAAGCATGGGTAGATTAGAATGCTTTCTCTTAATTTGTTTAATCATTTCTATAAAAAGCTTGTCATACGCAATAAAAATAAAATTTATCTATTTGCAACATCTAAACCCGCGTATAAAGCATATTTAGAACGAAAAAATGTCGGATAATGACCAAAATTACAGGATTCTGTTGCAACATTCAATAGTTTCATACAAGCTTATGTAAGAAACCCCTACAATAAGACTTGCAAATTCGATATAATGCAATCAACTCTCTTAGAAAGATTGCAACATGGCGCTTGTTTCTATAGAGCGCCATTTGTATTTTAAGGGAGGATTATCAAAATGTTATTATATTCTAAAGAAAGAAGGCAAGTAACTCGGTTTAAGAAGTAAAGGAGAGTATTATTATGTCTCAACAGGAAACACAACATCTGGAGAAAGGCTTGAGTGCTGTCGGCGTTTGGGCGCTTGCATTGGGCGCGATGATTGGCTGGGGCTGTTTTGTCATGCCTGGCAATACCCTTCTGCCGGACGCTGGCCCAATCGGTGCATCTCTTGGGCTTATTCTTGGGGCTGCCATGATCATTATCATCAGCTTCAGTTACAGCTATCTCATCAGCAAATATCCAGTCGCTGGTGGTGAATTTGTTTATGCTGACACTGTTTTTGGGAAGACGCATGCATTCATCTGCGGTTGGTTTCTGGCTCTTGCTTATTGGGCACTCATTCCAATGAATGGGACGGCTGTTGGTTTGGTTGCACGTTATATTTTCTCAGGCCCTCTGCAGCAATGGCCGCTTTATGAGATTGCAGGATGGACCGTTTATGGTGGTGAATTGCTCGTTGATATTGCTGCCATTGTTATTGTTGGTTTTATCAACATGCGTGGTGTAGAAGCAGCCAGCTGGTTTGGTACTGCTGTTACCGTTGGCCTCTGCGGCAGCATGCTTATCATTGCGGCAGCCATTCTTATGGGCGGCGTAGATTGGAATAACCTCCAGCCATATTTTGCACCAGACAAAACAGCTTTGGCATCCATCTTTGCCGTGGCAGCTTTGGCACCATGGGCTTACGTGGGTTTTGGCTGCATCCCGCAGGCATCAGAAGAGCTTGCCTTCTCCAATAAGAAAACGGCTGCTTTGCTTGTTTCTTCTATTTCTGTATCGGCACTCATGTATATGGTCATGAATATTGCCACCGCTGTTGTAGCACCATGGGAACAATTCATCGTCGACAACAGCAATTGGGCAACAGGTGCCGCTATTCAATCGCTGATCGGTACCGTTGGCTTGATTCTTTTGGCTATTGCTATGCTTTGCGGGATCGTTTCAGGTCTGAATGCTTTCTATCTTTCCGGCAGTCGTTTGCTGTACTCCATGGCTATTGCAGAAGCGTTGCCAAGTGGTTTCAAAAAATTGGATGATAAGCATCATGTGCCACGTCTCGGCATCATCTTCATGATGATTCTTGCCGTTATTGCGCCATTCTTTGGGCGTGAAGTGCTTGGCTGGCTTGTTGATATGAGTTCCATTGGTGCGGATTTAGGGTTCCTTTATGCCACCAGTGCAGCGTTGAAAACAGCACGCCGCGAAGGTAATGTCAAGCAAATGATCATTAGTGGTGCTGGCGTATTCTTTGCCGTCGTCTTTATTTTGCTGCTTATTCTGCCATTTTCACCAGGGTTCCTGTCCCCGCATGCATGGGGATTCTTGGCGGTATGGGTGATCATTGGCATCATCTTCTTCCTCATTAAACGGAAAGACTACTACAATTCTACCGCTCTTCAGGAAAAAGTTGCGACCATCGCACAAGAAGTCGAAGGCATTGCTGTTCCACATCATAAATAATAATGACATCACATGCACAAACCTTCCTACGATTTTTCATCGTAGGAAGGTTTTTTTATTACAAAAACCAATAGTATGATTAAAAAAACTACTAATTGTTGCAATAAATAATTGTAACTCGTTAGACCTCGCATCTTTTTATCAGAAAATAAAGATACCTTTTGACAATGCCATCTTGTGAACCTATAATGGAAGTAGAGTGAATGAAAAGTTCATTCAGAATTATTCCGTAATTTATTTTTTGGGAGGAATGCAAAAAATGAACGCTTATATGGAACGCGTATTGGAAAACGTTAAAAAACGTAATGCCAATGAACCAGAATTTTTGCAGGCAGTAGAAGAAGTTTTCAAATCCATCGAAGGTGTTGTTGAACAACATCCTGAATATGAAGCAACCAACCTTCTTGGTCGCTTGACCGAACCTGAACGCCAGATCAGCTTCCGTGTTACCTGGGTAGACGATAACGGTGAAGTTCATGTAAACCGTGGTTATCGTGTACAGTTCAACGGTGCTATCGGGCCTTACAAAGGCGGCCTTCGTTTCCACCCATCCGTATACATCGGTATTATTAAATTCCTGGGCTTCGAACAGATCTTCAAGAACGCTCTGACTGGTCTGCCAATCGGCGGCGGCAAGGGTGGTTCTGACTTCGACCCACGTGGCAAGAGCGATAACGAAATCATGCGTTTCTGCCAGGCTTTCATGACCGAACTCTATCGTCACATTGGTCCAGACGTCGACGTTCCTGCTGGTGACATCGGTGTTGGCGGCCGTGAAATCGGCTTCCTCTATGGCCAGTATCGTCGTATCCGCGGCGCATTCGAAAACGGCGTTCTGACTGGTAAGGGCATGAGCTACGGTGGTTCCCTGATCCGTCCAGAAGCTACTGGTTTCGGTGCTGTATACTTCGCAGATGCAGTTATGAAACATTGCGGTGACACCCTCGAAGGCAAGACCGTTTCTGTATCCGGTTTCGGTAACGTTGCATGGGGCGTTTGCACCAAGATGACCGAAGCAGGCGCTAAGGTTGTTACCCTGTCTGGTCCAGACGGTTACATCTATGATGAAGATGGTATCAACACCGAAGAAAAGATTGCTTACCTGCTCGAAATGCGTGCTTCCGGCCGTGACAAAGTTCAGGATTATGCTGATAAGTTCGGCGTACCATTCTATCCAGGTGAAAAACCATGGGGCGTTAAGGTTGACATCGCTATGCCATCCGCTACTCAGAACGACGTTGACATGGAACAGGCTAAGAAGATCGTTGCTAATGGCGTTAAGTACTACATCGAAGTTGCTAACATGCCTACTACCAACGATGCAATGGATTACATCCAGAGCCAGGGCATCATCATGGCTCCTTCCAAAGCCGTTAACGCTGGTGGCGTAGGTGTATCTGCACTCGAAATGAGCCAGAACAGCGAACGTCTCTTCTGGACTGAAGAAGAAGTAGACAACAAGCTCCGTGGCATCATGAAGACCATCCATGACAATGCAGCTGCTGCAGCTGAAGAATATGGCTTTGGTTACAACCTCGTTGCTGGTGCTAACATCGCTGGCTTCCAGAAGGTTGCTACTGCAATGATGGAACAGGGCATTTTCTAATCACGCGATTCCAAACACTCAAAAGCAGAGGCATAAGCCTCTGCTTTTTTTATTTTCAAAATCTGCCTATATAATGAAAGAAAAAGATCACAGCAACAAATACACCATGCTCATGGAACCACAAAAATAGGCAGTAAACAAAGAAAACCAAGAAAAAGAAAAGAAAAAGCAAAAAAAGATGGAAAAAGGGGTTGACGAAATGAGAAAGTACGCGTATAATACATTCTCGTTGGCGCG
>CALJRU010000074.1 GCA_937976375.1 uncultured Peptococcaceae bacterium
TGAGAAAACCCTATTTTGGCAAAAATGCCAAAATAGGGTTTATCTACAGTCTGAAGCGATTCCTTTTTCAAGGAATCGCTTAAAAGAAAAAATCCCTGCTGCTTCCATTGAACAGCAGGGATTTTGAGGAGAAATACGGGATTAAAACCGTAAATTTCAAGATGATCAATCGTTGTTCTTTTCGTTTGCTGCAGCGATTTCAGCAACTTTTTCCTGCAAAGCGGTGGAGCTATAGTAAGTTTTACGCTTAACAAGGAAGAAGATACCGCCAAGTACGAGCCAAATGATAAGGCAGATCCAAGCCTGAAGGCTGAGGAAACCAGGGGAGAATGGCAGAACGAGCAGGCAAATGAAGAAGATTGCGAAGCAGAGGCCGATGAAGGAAATCACGGACTGTTTCTTATCACCTGCGCGGCGAGAAAGAACAAATGCAGATGCCGTTGTGTAAGTGAAGCCCATGTCTGCACCGACAGCGGTCATATCAACGAGCCAGCTGAGCACCTGACGACCAAAGAATGGTGCGATAGCAGCCAGAACCATCATAAATACGATACCGAAACGTGGTACTTTGTGAACTGGGTCCAGTTTGCCGAATGCAGATGGAATAGCTTCTGCAACTGCCATGGAGTAAAGCAGACGGCTACCTGCAAGGTAGAATGCATTCAAACCAGAAATAATACCGCAAAGCATTGCAATGGCCAAGAGAATCAAACCAATGGTACCGATAAGCTGTTCGATAGCAGCCCCAGTTGGCCAATCGCTGTATTCTACAATGAAGGTTTCCCATGGTGCCACAACTGCAGTAGCGATGTTTGCGATCATGTACATGAGTGCAGCAACGGAGATAGAAGAAATCAAAAGTGCTTTTGTCTTTTTGTTCGAGAATGAATATTCTTCTGAAGCCTGTGGAATGCAGTCAAAACCTACATAAGCCCATGGCGCCAAAGAAGCAACGGCGAAGATGGAAGCAATTGCAGATTTATCAGGTGCAAAAAATGGCTTCAGATTATCCCAATGTACACCATGAATCAAAACAGCTGCAGCGATGATCAACATTGCACCAACGAGACCAACAGCAACAGCAGTCTGGAACCAACCAGCTGCTTCAACACCGCGCATGTTGACGATACCAACGATAACGATGGCTGCAACAGCAACGATCAATTCACCGGCGTACACCGTCCAGCCAGCAACTTCATAAAGCGGCCATTTTTGCAGTGGCCCAGGAATCAGATAACGGGCAACCAGACCAACGGCTGTACCGTTCATAGGAATCAGCGCCCAATATGCGATGGAAATAAACCACCCGCAAAGGAAGGCATGAGTTTTACCAAAAGCTGTGTCGGCATATACGAATTCACCGCCGGCTACCGGGTATTTGCTGATGAGATAACTATAACTGAAACTGATAATGACGATCATCGCAGCCCCGAGAATCAGACCGATGGTGGCACCGATAGGACCAGCATCTGGCAGAAGCTGGTTACCTGGCATAACGAAGCAGCCCCAACCAATCATGGCGCCAAGAGCAAGCCCCCATACGCCTAAAGGACTTAATTTTTTCTCAAATTGTACATCTTGCTGAGACATAGATTTTCTCTCCTTTACTGTTTACTAATAAAAATTAAATTTTTTCTATAATTTTTCGTCCTTTCTGCAGTAGAAACCTTTTACCTTACAAATCAGCGTCAAAAATCTACTGCGAATTTTACCGCCATTTGTTACTGTAAGTTGGGTGAATTATAATCAAAATTTCAAGACTTTTCTAGTCTTTTATTCAAGCATATTTTTTCATTTTTTACTGCATTGCAATAAAATGCTGTAATATTCTAATCAATTAAATAGCAAACCAGTGATTTTTTTATTCTTTTAATAATCATGCGAACAAACATTTCATAACATTTTCTTTTTATACCAAAGCACCATTCATTTATATAATCAATTATTTCCAGGGCTAATTATTCATAATATTTTATATATTGATCGGTGATTCCTATGACCGACTTTATATATACCTGCCAAAACCCTATCACTATCGTTCTTTTTCTTGTACAACAGGCTATTAGCAAGGTATACTATAGAAAGGCAGGCGTACCTGTCAATGAAACCAAAGGACGGATCATTATGATCATCTACAGTGAACATGGCAAAGCACTCGGTGCTACACGACGCTCACCCTGCGGCTGTATGACGCAGCTTGTGGTACAGGCGGAGCCTTGGCGAACGATGCTTGCCAATATGCTGGTCGATTATGCATTAAACGCACCTTTCAGTGAAGCCAATACCTATCGTCTTGACCGCGATGACGATAACAATCGTTGGCTGGTTAAAGCAACCAGTGCACTTGAAAATGGGCTCTGGGTGGATATTGCTGAAGTTCGTGAAAACGAAGCAGGGCTGCCAACATTAAGCCTTCTGCGCATTCGCCCAAACTACACTGGAAGGAGGAGACGGCCTCATGAACGACGACAAGCAAACTAAGAAAAATCCCACCATGGTATTGGTGAGCGCTTGTCTGTTGGGCGTGGCCTGTCGTTATGACGGTGAGTCAAAACCCAACGAACGCATACTTTCATACAATCGCCAGTTTTCCTTTATCCCCTTCTGTCCGGAAACCTATGGCGGGCTGACCACGCCCCGTGTTCCGGCAGAAATCCAGCCCGACGGTCGTGTCATCAATGCAGAAGGAAAAGACGTCAGCGCCGCTTATCAAACTGGCGCTGAACAAGCGGTCACCCTTTGCCACGATTTTCACATCCGTTATGCCATTCTCAAAAGCCGCAGCCCTGCCTGCGGACCGGAAAATTCCTACGACGGCACCTTTACCCACACATTGGTTCAACGTCCAGGCTGCACCGCCAAAGCTTTAATGGATGCCGGTGTCACCGTTTTTTCCGACGAGAATTTTGACGAAACATCCATCCAAGAATAGATCCCAACGAAAAGGAGTGATATTTATGTACGTTGTCATCGATGAAAGCGCTTGCGTTGGCTGCGGCAGCTGCGAAGCACTCTGCCCAGACGTTTTCGCTATGAACGATCGCGGCACCGCTGAAGCCATCGCCGAAGCAACCGACGCCAACATGGCCGATGTCAAAGAAGCCATGAACATGTGCCCAATGAAATGCATTCACTGGGACGAAGATTGATTGATTTGCATAAAAAAGCCGTGTTCGTAAGAACACGGCTTTTTTATTTATACTTCTATAACAGCATCGTCCTTTTCCATGATCCCAACTTGTTCCAATACATCACGCACTTCTTCAACTGGGATAATGGTAAGTCCCGCTTTGATCTCTTCATCGATGTCAGCGAGGTCACGTTCATTTTCTTTTGGTATGAACACGGTGGTAATGCCAGCACGCTGAGCTGCCATGAGTTTTTCTGGCAGACCGCCAATAGCAGTGACTGCGCCACGCAGAGAAACTTCGCCTGTCATGGCATAATATGGCGCTACAGCCCGGCCAGTCACAAGAGAAGCTATGGCCGTCGTCAAAGTAATACCAGCAGATGGACCATCTTTTGGCACGGCACCTTCCGGCACATGAATATGGAGATCGCATTTTTCAACATCTTCCCATTCTGCAGGAAACATCGCCTTTACCAAGCTCATTGCCAGATAGGCCGATTCTTTCATGACATCCCCCAATTTACCAGTAAGCAGGAGCTTACCGCTGCCTTTGGTAAAGAGGGTTTCAATAAAGAGAATCTCACCGCCTGCTTGTGTCCAGGCCAGGCCGGTTACCACACCAGGTTTTTTCTCAGACAAAATATGGTCATGCAGGATTGGCTGCATATCGAGCCAGCTGCGCAGATCTTCTGGCTGTACGGTAAACGGTGGTTCTTCCTGTTTGGCAAGTTTTACCGCTGCCTGACGGCAAAGAGTATCAATGCGTTTGCGTAAACCACGCACACCTGATTCCATGGTGTAGTCATCGATAAGCGCACGCAGCGTGTCATCAGGAATCACCAGCGCATCTTCCGGCACACCATTTTGTTCATACGAAGCTGCAAGAAGATGTTCCTTTGCAATGGCGAGCTTGTCGTTAACGGTATAACCGTTGAAATTGATGATTTCCATACGGTTTAACAGCGGTGCCGGAATGGTTTCAGTCGTATTGGCGGTGCAGACAAAGAACACATCCGAAAGATCGAATGGCACATTCAGATAATGATCGACAAAATTGCTGTTTTGCTCAGGATCGAGCACTTCAAGCAATGCACTGGCTGGATCGCCATTATAGGATGAAGACAATTTGTCCACTTCATCGAGCACCATCACCGGATTTGAAACACCTGCTTTATGAATACCATCAATAATGCGGCCAGCCATGGCGCCAATATAGGTGCGGCGATGCCCACGAATGTCTGCTTCATCGCGCACCCCGCCAAGGCTTACACGCACATACTCACGTCCAAGCGCACGAGCAATGCTCTGTCCAACTGACGTTTTGCCAGTGCCCGGAGGCCCCACAAAAAGAAGAATCGACCCTGCTTGTTTTTTGCGCAGCGCCATAACAGCAATTTGTTCAATGACACGGGTTTTGACTTTCTTTAAGCCATAGTGATCTTCATTGAGAATGGTTTCTGCAGCAGCCACATCAATGTCACCAGCTTCTTCCTTCTGCCATGGCAGCGACAGCAAATACTCCATATAGTCATAGAGCAGAGCATATTCATTGCCAGTGCCGTTTTCTCTTGCCAAGCGGTTCAGCACCTTATTGGCTTCAGCACGAGCTTGTTCATTGAGTGGCAAATCTTCAATAGCCTTGGCAAAACGTTCCAAATCTGACGCTTCTTCCGGATGCATCTCATCCAGCTTTTGCTGCAGCACATCAATCTGACGGCGCAGCGCCTGCTCCCGCATATTTTGTTCGTACTCTTCACGCTGCAGTTCCATGGCTTCAGCACTGGCACGTGCCACCTCGATAAACGCATAAATGATCTGCTCGATAGCTTCCATGCGCCCACGTTCACTGTTATAAGTCAATACTTCATAACGTTTTTCATTATCTGCCGCCAGCCATGGTGACAACGAAACGCCGGCTTCTTCAATAGTATGGAAGTTTTCAATCATCGGCATCGCTTGTTTGCCCCAGTCATGCTCCTTGGCAAAATCACTGAGTGCTTCCTTAATGGCACGCAAGCGTGCTTGTCGTTCTTCTTCGCCAACATCACGCACATCATAGAGTGGTGTGGTTTCTACTTTTAACGTAGCATCATCGGCGACGGTGACTGCATCGATTTGCAAACGTTCATTGGTGCGAATGGTCACGAATCCATCCTGAGAAATGGTACTCACATAACCACCCACGCCAATTTCATAGAAATCATCAGCAGTGTAAGCATAGCGCGGCTTCTGTTCTTTTGCCACCAACAGCACCACATCCTCGTGGATGGCTGCCGGCGCAAGTGCAAATTCTTCAAACTCCTCGCCGCGGACATACATATTCACCCCCGGCACCATGAGAACATCATATAATGGTAATACAAACATCTGACAAAACTCCTTCTTTATTAGCCAATTAGCTTTTTGAGTGCTAAGACCATGCAAAAATAAAAACCCTCGTTGTCGCTTGCTATAATATGACAACAATAGGCATCTCTTCAATAATACTATGATAGTAGCACGACGATTTTCTTCTGTCAATGATGGATCATGCAATTCTTGACCGTTGTTTCCAAAAACATTCAGTTGGCATTCTCCAACAAATTTTTTTCACCTGCACGACAAACAATCATTGTGAAGTTATATATTTTTAATTTTCTGTGTTCTTATTCACAAAGCAAATAGAACTTATTAAAGAATTATCCGTCTTTATAATATTTTCATTTGTATAGTTCACATTTTAGTGCGAGTTATTTTCTGCGCCAAATATGCTGAAATAAAACGAAACCACATTTTTGTGGACAAACATCCACTGTACGCAAACCTATTCTATGTAACGAAATAATATACACTTTGCCCGTTTTCGCACAACAATAATTTTTTTCATAAATTTTCGCTAGCGCCTGATGCATTGACATTCTTCTTTTTTAGAATTAAAATTCAATCAATTCAAAACATTCAACACAGTGAATTCCTATACAAGGATATTCACTAAAACGATTAAGGAGGATTGTCTTATGTCTACTTATTATTTTCTGCCAACCCGTAACGTTTTTGGTGAAGGTGCTGTCAATGAAGTTGGCGATTTGATGCTCACCCTCAATGCTCACTCCGCGATGATCGTTACCGATAAATTCCTTGCCACCTCTGGCATGGCCGATCGAGTGGTTGATATTCTCGCAAAATCCAATATCAAAGCAGTCGTCTTCGATGGCGCCGAACCAAACCCAACCGACAAAAACGTAGAAGCCGGCGTGGATTTCTTCCAGCATCATCAATGCGAAGCCATCATCTCCCTTGGCGGTGGTTCTTCTCATGACTGTGCAAAAGGGATCGCCCTCGTTGCTTCCAATGGTGGCAGAATTCATGATTACGAAGGCATTGACAAAGCAACCAAGGATTTGATGCCACTGATGGCTATCAATACTACCGCTGGTACTGCTTCCGAAATCACCCGTTTCTGCATCATCACCGACACCAGCCGCAAAGTTAAAATGGCTATTGTGGACTGGCGTGTTACACCAAAAGTTGCTATCAACGACCCTGAACTGATGAAGGGCATGCCACCTTCACTGACGGCTGCAACCGGTATGGATGCGTTGACCCACGCTGTTGAAGCATATGTATCTTCTGCAGCCAACCCTCTGACCGACTCTGCTGCACTGAAGGCTGTTGAAATGATCTACAAGTACCTGCCAAAAGCAGTAGCAAACGGCGACTACATGCGCGCTCGTGATAAGATGGCTTATGCTCAGTACCTCGCAGGTATCGCATTCAACAACGCTTCTCTCGGTTATGTACACGCAATGGCTCACCAGCTCGGTGGTTATTACAACCTGCCTCATGGTGTATGCAATGCTATTCTCCTTCCATTTGTTGAAGAATTCAACATCATCGGAAACATGAACCGCTTCCGCGATCTGTCCGAAGCAATGGGCATTGACACCAGCCGCATGACCACCAACGAAGCAGCCAACCGCTGCATCGATGCCATCCGCACCCTTAGCAAGCAGGTCGGTATTCCTTCCAACCTTCGTGTGCTCGGTGTTAAACCAGAAGACTTCGAAATCATGGCTGACAACGCTATGAAAGACGTTTGCTGCCTCACCAACCCACGCAAAGCAACCAAAGAACAGGTTATCGAAATTTATCGCCGTGCTTATGAAGGCCAGGAAAAACCACAAATCTGCGACGACGAAGTTTAATTTGTTGCTCTGGAGAGAGGATTATTGTAACCCCCCTTTCTACCTCAATACACACAAAAAGCGCTCATCTGAGCTGTCCCCAAAAAGTTGGACACTATGAAAATTAAATAACTTGGTTCTTT
>CALJRU010000075.1 GCA_937976375.1 uncultured Peptococcaceae bacterium
TTGTAGCGCTGGTTACCATGGCAGCCTTTGTTCTGACCTTGGTTCCTGCTGCTGCGTTTGCTGCAGATACTCGTTCTTCTGTACAAACTGCAAAAGAAAATATGACAGTAACCATGCCTGCTACTGATAATGCAAAAGCAGAAGCAGAAGTTACTTTGTCTGTATCTGAAGCTGATGCAAAGCATAATGTGGTAGTTTGGTTAACCGATGAAAATGGGAATTACTATCGTTATGCAACCGCTAGTGGTACTGATGTTACTGGTAATGCAACAAATGCATTTATAGGTTCAGGCATTATTTTTACAGCTTCAGCTAAAAATTATACTGTAAAGTTTGATATTCCTGAAACTGGTAAATATACAGTTCATGCGGGTGTCGATCTTAATGCGAATGCAGCAAATGTTGATGAACTGTCCCCTATTAATGCAAAAAGTGGATACAATACTATTACTGTAGAAGCTGCTTCAACCTATGTTGATTCCATTAAGGTTACTTCTCCTACAGTAAGCAATGAAACAGTTAATGGTGGTACTATCAATTATGCTGGAACCCCTAACGGCATTATTAAGACTAAAGTTGTTGCTAATGTTGTAAGTAAATACAGCTCTAATGATGGCGTGGCATCCAGCGATGGAAAAGTATTGACTGTCGAAAGTCCTACTTCTCAGATTGCTGTTTTGAACGCTGATGGTGATGAAACCAATGAAATCAGTATTGATGGAAATACTGCAACTTTCTATCTGAAAGCTGCTAGTGGTATTAAAGAAGGTAACTATACTTTTAATCTTTCGGCTGATGATGTAAACTATCGTCTTAGCGTACAGATTGGTGAAGCAGACAATACTGCTGCTAGCATTGAAGTAGTTGATACAGGAAAGACAGTATTTGAAAAAACAACTGGAACTTATGTAAGTCTTGAAGATGTTGCCCAGTTTACTGTAAAAAATGCTGATGGTGACGTATTAACCCCAGCAAATAGTCCAGCTGGTTTCTCTGCGTATAATGCGGGCAGTACTTCTGATGCAAATAATAATAATGTAGCTGTGCTCTCTAAACCAGAAAATTGCAATCCAGTATTCAAAGTTGTTGCATCAACTGATGAACCGAATAACTTTGCATTGCAGGTTGTTGATGCTTCTGAATTAGCTGTAGGTAAATATACTGTACGTGTATCTCTTGACAATGGTAAGGTCGCAGATGTAAGCTTTACCGTTGCTAAATTTGGTAAAGTTGTTGATATGACCATCGATGTTGATGATACTGTAGTAGTAGGTAAAACTGTAACTGGTACTGTTCAGTACGTTGACGAAAATGGGCTTACTAAAGATGCAGATAGCACAGTAGCTATTGGTTATTCTGGTAATGCGTGCGCATCTTTTGATTCCACTAAAACAACGCTGTCTCCAAAATTTGTTGCTACAGCAAAGAACGATGAAAAGTATCTTGGCGCTGTTATTAAGGTAACTGCTGTTGATGAAAATCGTGGATTGATTGCAACTAAAGATATCACTGTTACCGATGGTATTACCAATGGTACTCTTAAATTCGATGGTACCAATGGTCCTGCTTTTGAAAACAATACTGTAAATGTAAGTGTTGTAGATGAAGATGGTAATGTTTTGAAAGATGTTGATGGTGCCAAGATCTATGCTTATGTAGATCAGAAGGGTGACGAAAAAGCAAATATTACCGTAACTCCTGGTACTGTAAATGATGGTAAAGGTAAGCTGACTGTTTACTCTGATAAAGCTACTACTGCTGATATCGTTGTTGCAGTAAAGGATTCTACCGGTGAAATTTACGCTTCAACACTTTCTTATACCTTCGGTGAAGAAGACGTTAACGCTGACAAGATCGTTGCTATGACCATCGGTTCTACCGATATGATCGTTGACAACAATATCGTTAACGGTGACGCTGCTCCTTATGTAGCTGATGGCCGCACCATGGTTCCTATTCGTGCACTGTCCGAAACCTTCGGCGCAGAAGTCAACTATGACAACGATGCGAAGACTGTTACCATCGTAGATGGCGACACCACCATCGTTATGACCATTGGTGAAACCACCTATACCGTAAACGGCGAAGAACAGACCATGGACGTTGCTCCAGTAATCGGTTCTGGTGATCGTACCTATGTACC
Organism: uncultured Peptococcaceae bacterium; assembly: GCA_937976375.1. Lineage (GTDB taxonomy): Bacteria > Bacillota > Peptococcia > Peptococcales > Peptococcaceae > UMGS1590. Next base: position 2,144 of record CALJRU010000075.1, read on the forward strand.
AGTTCGTTTTGTAGCAGAAGCACTGGGCTACAAGGTAACCCCACTCTACGCTGCTGACGGTACCACCGCTAGCGTAGTTTTCCAGAAATAAGATAGGGATCTCCACTTATCATTCAATCACGCTTCTGGAAAACGTTCGTGATACTCGTAGTGCTCTCGAAAGGGAGCACTACATTTTTAAAATTTGACATGCTTAATAGTAATATAGAGACAAAAAACAGAATGTAAAGAACACGTAAACGATACTATTAAGGAGGAAAAAGAAATCATGAAAAAAACGAAAAAACGTTTTTTAAGTGCCTTGCTGGCATGTGCGATGATCATCAGCCTATTCCCATTCGCGGCTTTTGCTAGTGAAGGCGATGTGGCAAAGATTGGTAATCAAAGCTATCCTACATTGCAAAAGGCGATTGAAGTAGCCAATCAACAGGAAGGAGCAGATTCTGTAACTGTTGAAATTATTAAGTCCGGCACCTATGATCCATTTACAATCACTCGCGCTAATGTCAAAGTTGAAGCGGCCGATCAAGTAAACGCAACCGTTGAGGTTAGCCAAAACAAGACTGGTAATGTAAACGGGGAGAATGTTACCTTAAAGGGGATAAATTTTGTTTCTACCGATGGTACCACGATTTTCAGTTCTGGAAATTGCGATAACTTAACATTGGATACATGCACATTTACTGGTGATGGAAGTGGCACCGCTTTATACATCCATAAGCCAAACATTACCATCAATAATTGCACGTTTAAGGATTTTGAACGTGGATATTACACCTGTGGGGATAACCATGCTGCAGGAAAAATGATTTTTACTGGTAATACATTTGATAATGTTCGTGTGCCGATTGATGGGTATTGGGGCAAGAAGGCTGTTGATGATCAGACCAATATTAAAATTACCGGCAATACGTTTGATAACGGCGACTGGGATGCAGCATACATTCAGTTGTGGGATTACGCTCAGTATTTAAGGTGGGCTGGAAACCAAGATGAAGATCGCAATGGCAGTGCTATCAAGGCAACAATTGAAAACAATACCTATAATGGCAATGTTGTTATATACGCTACCCATTTTAATTGGCTTTATCAATCTGATTTAACATTGGATAAGGCTTCCAAAGCTTTATTGAAAAAACGTGTTTTGGTAGAATTGGAAAATGCTGATAGCGCAACCGTTCGCAATGCAGATGGCAGTGAAATCACAGCGTTTAATGAAAATACGACTTCTAGCACTCGCGGAGGGAAAAAAGCTATCTATGCTATTTGCGAAGGTGACTATATTTTTGATATTAAGCCAAAAAATTCTCCAGAAGGGGTAATTTCCGAAAAAGTAAAGGTGCAACAACCAACGTCAATTGATCCTAATGGAGATAATACTAGTAAAGTAACTGTTTCTGAAAGCGCTATTGACGTTGCACAAGTGGGGGATACAAAATATACAACTCTTAGTGAAGCCATCAATGCAGCAAAGAATTCTCCTGATAAAACTGTAGAATTGTTGTCTGACGTCTCTATTGAAACCTGGAATCAGATTTGGGATGTTGATGGTCTTACCATCAATGGGAACAATCACACCATCACTGTTGGTAAAGTGGAATCTGGCAGCAACGGCAACTATTTGTTCTATGGCGCAAAGAATTTAAAAGTTTCTGATACGACCATCAAATTTAATACCAACGGAAATGGATTCTCGATGGTTTCCGGTACATTGGATAATGTGAAAATGGTTGGCGGTACATCTAGTAAGTATGCAGTATTTGTAGGCGCAAGTGATAACGCAAGCGACAAAGTGAGCCTGAATAACTGCACTTTCGATCATTTCAATGTTGCTGTTTACAGTCAGCCAGTAACAATCGGAATTGGTACATCAAATCTTTCTGTGAATGGTTCAACATTCAGAAATTGTGACATGACCATGTGCAGCTATGCACCAAGCACCGTCTTTACAAACAACACCGTCAATGGCGGCAGTAAGATTTCGTTCGCAGGTGCAGCAGAAAATGCTGATCGCGATAATACTTATACCATCACTGGCAATACCTTCCAAGATGCCGGTAAGATTTGGTTCTATGGTGCTGATCTGGGCGATGTAACCTTTGTGAAAAATAAGGTATTAGGAAATAGTGTTGTCAGCACTGAAGACGCCAAAGATACTACAAACCTCAATGTATCTGAAAACTACTGGGGCGGCGGCGCACCAAGTGATGATCAGTTAAAAGGTAACAATATTGTTGGTAACGATGAGTACTATCAGCAATCTTCTATGAATGAAGAAGATCTTAACACTTATGTACCTCCATACACTGGCAAGTACAGCTATGCCATCAACGTTGCCAATATGGACAACGGCAGTGTCTCCGTTGACAAGTATGCCACCGAAGGCGAGAAAGTGACCCTCACCGTCACCCCTGACAAGGCTTACAAGCTGGATGAACTCACCGTTACTGCAAATGGCAAGGATGTAGAACTCACCGATAATGGCGATGGCACCTACACCTTCACCATGCCAAGCAGCAATGTGAAAGTCAGCGCTTCTTTCGTGGAAGACAAAGACTACGTTGAACCAGATAACAGCATCACCGTCTCCATGACCATCGGCTCCAACGATTTTGTCATCAATAACAACATCGTGACCGTGCCAGATGCTGCACCATACATTGCCAACGATCGCACCTATGTGCCATTCCGTGCACTGGGCGAAGCTCTTGGCGCTAAAGTTGTATGGGACAACGATGCGCGCACCGTCACCTACACCCTTGGTGACACTGAAATCGTCATGACCATCGGCGATACCACCTACACCATCAACGGCGTAGAAAAGAGCATGGATGTAGCACCAGAAATCACTGGCGACCGCACCTATGTGCCAGTACGCTTCGTAGCAGAAGGGCTTGGCTTCAAAGTCACCCCACTCTACGCAGACAACGGCACCACAGCAAGTGTGGTATTCGAAAAGTAATCGCTGATGACATGCTCGTAAAGCAAACGAACCCTCGTCTCCTTCGGAAGGCGAGGGTTTTCTTGTGTAAGCAGGCGGTTTCCGTTACAATGGCAATATAATGAAGAAAAGCGTAAGGGAGGAATCAGCATGCAGAAGCCAGGAGGGCTGCTTTCGGTCGAGGCGCAGGTGGCGTATTTGGCGGCGAAAGGCGTGGGTTTTGCGCTGATGGATGAAGCGGCGGCGATGCAGTATTTGCAGTATCACAACAATTATTTCAAGCTGACGGCTTACCGCAAGAACTACCAGAAACATCCTGGCGGCGCCAAGGCGGGGCAGTATGTGCGGCTGGAGTTTGCGCATCTTGTAGACCTGGCGACCATCGACATGGAATGGCGTTATCAGATCATGCAGATGGCGCTGGATATTGAGCATCATGCCAAGCTGCAGATCCTGCGCCTGCTGGAGGCCAAGGGCGCCGATGCATACGACATTGTGGCGGCGTATCGGGCGTCACTGAGCGAGAACGATCGGCGCATCTTGGATGACGAGCTGCAGCGTAATCGCGGCAATGTGTATTGTGGCGCGCTGGCCGAGAAATACGCGCAGCGGCTGCCGGTGTGGGTGTTTTTGGAGCTAGTGTCATTTGGCAAGCTGCTATCGTTTTATCGTTTTGTGGCAGAAACGTATCACCAGCGGGCGATGAAGAACATGTTCTATTGTCTGCTGGACTGCAAAACCCTGCGCAATGCAGCAGCGCACAACAGCTGTCTACTGAACGATCTTTCAGCAGGCGGTGCGCGGCGGGTGAATGCTGATGTGGCACAGGCGCTGGCAGCGATCGAAGCGCTGCCGAAAACCTTCCGACGGCAGAAACTGGGCTGCGAGCGCCTGCGTCAGCTGGTGACGCTGCTGTATGCGCACCGCGCCATAGTGACGAGCGACAGCCTGCACCAGCGCGAAGCCGAGCGCCTGCAGGCGCTTTCGGCACGGATGCACGCGCACGATGATTACTATAGCGAGCAGGACCTGATCCGTACGAGCTTTGCGTTTCTGGGGGTTGTCATTGACAATTGGTACGCGCTTCGCTAGAATAACAGTAGGCGGAAAAAGAGCGGCAGGCTCTTTTACGGGGCGGCATTACGCGTGATGTTGGCCCCGGTTTTTTATGGCCACCTTTGCAGATTTTGCAAGGGTGGCTTTTGTTATTTACCCTGTCGCCGCGGTGGGGGGATGATCAATTTTTGGGGGGACTTTACTTTCTTCC
>CALJRU010000076.1 GCA_937976375.1 uncultured Peptococcaceae bacterium
ATAATGCAGCGTTTAGCGGCGCACCCGTCACTGGTATTACCACTACTGACTTTGGCGATAAAACCTACTACGCTAAGTGGACGGCGAACACTTATAAGGTGACCCTGAATGCCAATGGCGGCACCATCGCTGGTGGCAAAGATGTCACCAATTACACCTATGGCACAGCGACCGCGTTGCCAACGGAGCAGGACATCACCCGCACCGGCTACACCTTTGATGGCTGGTACGAGGATGAAAATTTCAGCAGTAGTGTCGTGAAAGCGATTCCTGATAATGCGACAGGCGAGAAAACCTACTACGCTAAATGGACAGCGAACACCTACACGGTGACCCTGAACACGAACAATGGCACCATCGCTGATGGCAAAGAGGTCACCAGCTACACCTATGGCACAGCAACCATGTTGCCAACGGAGCAGGACATCACCCACACCGGCCTTAACTTTGGCGGTTGGTACGATAATGCAGCGTTTAGCGGCGCACCCGTCACTGGTATTACCACTACTGACTTTGGAGATAAGACCTACTACGCCAAATGGACAGCTGAAGTGACGCTGAACACTAATGGCGGCACGGTGAACAGCGGCAATATCACCGACTATACCTACGGCACAGAGACCACCCTGCCAACGGATGTCACCCGTGCTGGCTACACCTTTGCTGGCTGGTATGAGAATGAAGCGCTGTCCGGTGAACCGGAAACAGTGATTCCTGATGATGCAACAGGCGCCAAAACCTACTACGCTAAGTGGACAGCGAACACCTACACGGTGACCCTGAACACCAAAGGCGGCACTATTGCTGATGGCAAAGGTGTCACCAGCTACACCTACGGCACAGAGACCACCCTGCCGACGGCGCAGGATATCACCCGCACTGGCTACACCTTTGCTGGCTGGTACGACAATGAAGCGCTGTCCGGTGAACCAGAAACAGTGATTCCTGCTAATGCGATGGGGGACAAAGAATATTGGGCAAAGTGGACGGCGAAGTCCTACCCATCCACGCCATCTGTCACCTCGCCAACGGTGAGCGAAGAAACGATCGGATGCCATTCAGGCTGCAGATCCAGGCGAGACGGTGACGGTGGATCTTTCCAGCGGCAGCACCAAGCTGGACAAGGAAGTCTTTGAAACCCTCGCTGGCAGGGACGTGACCCTGGTGGTTGAGCTGGGCGACGGTGTGTCCTGGACGGTGAACGGCAGCGACATTCCTGAGAACGCCGACTTCACCGACATCGACATGGGTGTGACCATGAACAGCGACGGCATCCCTGTGGAGGTGGTCAACGCCATCACTGGCGAGCGCGGCAGTGTGCAGATCACCCTGGCCCACGATGGCGCCTTTGGCTTCACCATGACTATGACCGCCCCACTGGGCGCTGAGAACGCCGGTCTTTGGGCGAACCTGTACCACTACAAGGTGAATGACGGCGAAGCCGGCAGAGAAGGTCCCCTGGGGGACAATGAAGAGGCGGGCACCATGACCTTTGAAACAGCGGCGCCAATCGGCAGCGACGGCAGCGTGTCCCTGTCCCTCAGCCACGCCAGCCAGTACGCCATTGTCATCGATGACCACAACCATGGCATCGTGACCCTGCCATTCACCGATGTGAGCGCGGACGATTGGTTCTATGACCCTGTGTGCTATGTCTACAGCCAGGGCCTGATGACCGGCACCTCGGCGACGACCTTCGAGCCGAACACGTCACTCAGCCGCGCCATGCTCGTGGCCGTGCTCCATCGCCTGGAAGGCAGCCCGGCGGCCAGCGCCGGTGATTTCAGCGACGTAGCGAGCGGCGACTGGTATGCCCAAGCCGTGAACTGGGCCGCATCGGTGGGCGTCGTCAACGGCTTTGACGACGGCACCTTCCAGCCAAACGCCGCCATCACCCGCGAGCAAATGGCCGCCATCCTGCGCAACTACGCGGCCTATAAGGGGCTGGACGTCACAGCAACCGGCAGTCTCGCCAACTACAGCGACGCCGCCAGCGTCAGCAACTGGGCGAAAGAGTCTGTTGCATGGGCGGTTGACCAAGGTCTGATCTCGGGCATGACGGTGGATACCTTGCAGCCACAAGGCCTCTCCACAAGAGCACAAGTGGCCGCGGTGCTTCAACGTTATTTGGCAAACTAAACACAAACAAAAGCGACGGCCTCGGCGGCCGTCGCTTTTTGCATTTAAAGCAGATCTTTGGTTTTTCTTGCCAGGTAGAGGGGCAGGTTGGTGAAAGCGCCATCTTTGCGGTAGCCCCGTTTGGAGAATCGAATGGCATGGGTAGGATGGTATTTATCGATGTATTTTCTAAAAGATGGTGCCGAGCGGTCTTCCCCGGCTTTGACTTCGATGGGTACGATGTCTGTGCCGACCTGCAGCAGAAAATCAATTTCACTGTTTTTATCAGAAAAATAGCGTGGTGCAACATCAAACTGGTCACAGAGCTGCTGCAGGACATAGTTTTCGGTCAGCGGCCCTTTGAATTGATAATCGGACTGCAGAAGAATGGCGTCGTTGTCGATGCCAGCCATTTGTTTCAAAAGGCCGGTGTCAAAGACAAAGAGCCTAAATTGGTCGCGCTTGTCAAAAGCAGGCAGCGGATGCTCCGGTTTGCTAACGTTGAAGACACGGTTGAGCATGCCTGCTGAGACCAGCCATTCGATTGCTTCTTCGAAATCGCGAGCGCGTGCGCTTTCTCGAACAGCGCTGTACATGAATTTTTCATTGGCTTTGGCGAGCTGGGAGACGATGCTGCGGAACACCATGAGAATGCGTCCGCTGTTGATGCTGCCGTTGTGTTTGGAAAAATCGTTTTCGTAGATTTCAATGAGATCGCGCTGAATGGCAGCCACGGCTGCAGGGTCTTTGCTGTCGATCCAGGCGGCGACGCATTCCGGCATGCCGCCAATGATGAGATAGTTGTTGTAGGTTTCCAGCAGACGATTGTGAAAAAGTTCCAGAATGGGCTGTTCTTTTTCAATGCTGCAGTAGTAAGTGTAGAGCGCTGGATCGGTGGCGTTGAGAAATTCATCGAACGTGAGGGGATAGAGGTGCAGCAGGTTGACCATGCCCACTGGATAGGATTTTGGTTGGGCGAGCAGCGTGCCGAGCAGGCTGCCGGCGGCGATGACGTGGTAGTCGTTGGCTTTTTCTGTGAAATATTTGAGGGTGTTGAGTGCTTCCGGACATTCCTGAATTTCGTCGAGGATGATGAGCGTTTTTTCCGGCAAAATTTTCTCATCGGCAATCATTGACAGCAGCTCAATAATGCGATGAGGGTCTTTGCTGGTCTCAAAGATGGCGCGCAGGTCGTCTGTTTCGTCGAAGTTGAAATAAGCTGTATTGTCATAATAGGTTTTGCCAAATTCTTTCATCAACCAGGTTTTTCCCACCTGACGCGCGCCTTTGAGAATCAGAGGTTTTCGGTTTCGGCTTGATTTCCACGCAATCAGCGCCTGGGTTGCATGTCGTTCCACAGCGATCACACTCCTTGTTGAAAATCTGCTTCTATCATAACATATATAAAATGCCTATGTGAAGCGGGTTTCCACGTTTTTCTGTGTTTTTGAGGTATATTTTTCACGTTTTTCCGCGACTTTACGGCATATTTTTCACGTTTTTTCGTGATTTTCCGGTATATTTTTCACATTTTTCCGCGGCTGGCGATTTTTGGGCAAAAGAAAAACAGCAGCGGGAGAGACGCTGCTGTTTTCTTTCGGACTCTTGACGGTCGGCGCTGGCGAAAAAGGGGGGAGAAAACGCCTGACGCGGACCGTTTCAATGCAAAACGGATTGTGTGTGCAGCTGAGTGATGAAAAAAGGGAGAAAAAATTCAACTCAACTGACACTGTTATTCTAGCACAGGGCAAGGCGCTAGGTGTCGGGAAAAAGTGAAGAACCTTATGAGAAATTGCCAAGTAAGTGTGACTGTGCGGCCCATGTTTCGCTAAAAACAGAAAGACGGCGGCGAGAGAGGCCCGCCGCCGTCTTCCACGTTGCATATTGCTCTGGAAAATTGAGGCACATTCGACCGAGAAAATAAGGGAGAAAACACGATCGAATGGTCAGCTGAGATGTGAAAAAAAGGAAGAAAAAACGCACCTCAACTGTGGCTCTATTATAGCATAGAAAATCCGTAAGAATGTTGAGAAAATATGAATATTCTGTCCCTGATTGATGAGCGTTGTTTATGATTATCTATAAAAAAATAGAAACGGCAGCGGGTTTGGGGCGCGCTGCCGTTTCTGGCTTAGGAAAGTAAGCATACTATGCTGTGGTTGTGATCCGTTTGCGATGGTAAAAAAAGAAAGGAGAAAAAGAATGCAAACGGATCGGTTTGTCCCATCGCCGTGAAAAAAGGGGAAAAAACACGTTGATCTTGGGATACGAATAGTGTAACACAGGTTTGATGACGATGTGTCCGGAAAAAGTGGAAAAATGATAAGAAAATGGTTACAGTGTGGGCTTGTGCCCATAAAAAATAGCGCCCATGCAAAGACAGACAAAAGATGCATGGGCGCTGTGGGATAAAGCTGTGATGGGGCTGCGCCGCCTGTGGTTATTCGGCCAGAAGGTGGGCGTAGCAGCTGGCGATTTCCTTAAATTCGAGGGAGAGCACGCCATTTTTGATGAGCGGGTTGGCGGCTGCGGCGTTGGCGCAGCGTTCGAGGTCATCAGGGGTGATCGGCGTGATTTCGCCGATGAGGTTCCAGAGGCAGTCCTCGAGGTCTTCAAGGGTGTTGACGTAGAGGCTCTGCATGATGACGTCGCTGACCAGCGGCGCGCGTTCGATGAGGTAGGAGAGCACCGGCGGCAGGATGAGGCCGTAGGCCTGGCCGAGATGCACAGGGCTGACGTAGGTCAGCGGCGAAGCGAGGGCTTCCATGAGGTTGGCGCCGCTGGCGGCAATGGCTAGGCCTGCCTGGTTGGCGGCGAGCATGAGCTGTTCGTGGATGTCTTCGTCGATGTCGGTTTCTGGGTCGTTGAGTTTGTCAGCGAGTTCGCTGGCGGTGCCGAGGGCGGCGATGGCGATGGCGTCGCTGATCGGGTTGGCTTTTTCCGAGGTGACGGCTTCGACGGCGCGGCCGAGGGATTTGATGTAGTTGGACACGACGATGTCACGCGGCATGTGCAGGGTGTAGCGTGGGTCGAGCAGGCTCAGCTTAGGGCTGGCCAGCGGGTTGCGCACGAGGGTGAGCCGATCGAGGCCGCTCTGGGCGACGTGGATCTCTGGGGTGACTTCGGTGCCGCTGCCGGGCTCTGTTGGAATGCAGACGATGGGCAGCGGACGGGCGATGTCGGTTTGCAGCAGCGTGGCGTTGTCGATGCTTTGCGCGGCCAGCAGGGCGATGCCTTTGCCGGCTTCGAGGGTGGCATCACAGCCAACGGCGATGACAAAATCCACCTGGCTTTCACGGGCGAGGGCTGCGCCGGCTTCGAGGTTGGCGATGCCGGGCGCCACTTTGCGGGTGTGCAGGTAGATGGTGCGTTCAATATCGTTAAAATCGAGACAGAAGAGGATTTCCTGCTTTGCCGGGTGGGCATCGTCAAGGCCGGCGTCCATGACCAGCATGGCGTGCTGGCCCATGGCGGCGATGAGCTGGGCGTGTTCAGCCAGGGCATCTTTCTGGAGTATGACATGGGTTGGAAGTTCGTAGTCTAAAAGCAACGTGGGTCGCCTCCTTTTTTGAGAAATTCCATTTCCCTTATTATCCTCTATTCTTGTAGTAATTGCAATGATTTTATGTCAAGTGGCAAAGGCTGACGGTGGTGGTCTTTTGAAACGCATAAACAGGGCGCCGCCGTGAAATATTAAGGAAATATTCAAGTTTTTTGCGGGCGGCGGTGGTATGATAGATTTATAGCAAGGATGCACAGGGACAGAGAAAGGATGGGGATGTGCGATGAAGTGGCGCGTCATGTTGGCGGTGCTGGTCTGTGCGGCGGCATTTTTGTGGCCGGGCGCGGCGCAGGCGGAATCGGAGCAGGTATACTTTCGCATCAATGATAAAGGGTACGGAGGCTCATCGGAGATGGGCTTTGTGTACATCAGCGACAGCGGGCGCACGATGATGCCGCTGGGGCTGGTGAGCGATGGGCTGGGCTTTACGGCCAAGGAGGACGACGGCAAGATCCATATTTTCAATGAAACGAAAGGCGTGGATCTCTGGCTTGAGGTGGGCAGCCGCAGCTACACCTTCAACGACAAGAAGGGCCGCTTTAAGACGGCGCCGCTGGAGCGGGACGGCCATGTGTATCTGCCGGTGCGCGATGTTGGCAAGCTTTTCGGCAGTGTGTACTGGGACGGTGCCACGCGGGTGGTGTGGCTGTATTGTGACGATGCGCCGCTTTATGATGTGATTGGCGACAAGCTGCTGCGGGCCGATGAGGACGGCATTCACAAGGCTGCGCTGCCGAAGGGCTTCGATCTGGAGGGCGTGGCTGAGATGTCGATGGTGATTGAGCCGGTGACGCAGGTGGTGTGCAACGATGTGATTTATCTGCGCATCAACTGCGAGGGCGTGTTTGATCAGCCGATTCCGCTGTTTCGCGTGGAGGACGACGGCACGCTGACCTATCTCTGCGATGTGCCGGGTTCAGGCAGCTTTGCGGTGGACGGCGAGCGGCTGTATACGACGGCCAACATGAACGCCGGCGGCTGGAACAGCGCGGACAACGATCCAACGACGCTGTATGTGACAACGTTGGGCGATGCACCGACGACCACGACGTATCATATGAACTTTGAGATTGTGCGCTGCCAGCTGCAGATTGACGGCAACGATCTCATTGCCACCAATGGTGATGAGCAGCACGTCATCGCGCTGAACGCGCTGGAAGCCTTTGAGGCGATGCAATGATCGAGACGCGCGGCCTTGTGCCGCGTGTTTTTTTGCGGGCATGAAAAACGCAGCCCCGGCGGTGAGCCGGAAGGCTGCGTTGGTGGTTCAGGCTTGTTTGCGTCCTTTGTAGCAGAGGGCGCCCCAGTCGAGGTCGGCGCGGCCGTTGGTCCAGTTGGCGATCTGGGCGCTGGCGGCGTCTTCTTCGTCGGCGGGAATGTAGAGCTGGTAGTGGACGCGGTCGTCGTAGGTGGTGTCTTCCAGGAGCCAGTCGGTTTTTTCGAGCTGGTGGCTGATGGTGCCCTGGAAGCTGTAGTCGGCCGAGAGGGTGAGGGCGCGGTGGCGCGTCCAGTTGGTGATGCGGGCGGCTTCGAGGCCGATCACGGCGCCGCGGGTGTAGGCGCGGATGAGGCCGCCGGCACCGAGCTTGACACCGCCAAAGTAGCGCACGACGCCAACGACGACGTCGGTGAGGCCTTCTTTTTTCAGCACTTCCAGCATGGGCACGCCGGCGGTGCCGGAAGGCTCGCCGTCATCGGAGAAGCGCATGGTGAGCCCGCCGCGGCCGATGATCCAGGCCGAGCAGACGTGGGTGGCCTGGGGATGCAGCTCGCGCAGCTCTTTGATGAAGCCGCGGGCTTCGTCCTCTGTGGCGACCGGCAGGGCGTAGCCGATGAAGCGCGATTTTTCGATGATGAATTCATCTTCGCCGTAGGCGGCGACGCTTTGGTATTCGTCCGGTGATTGTGGGTCCAGTGGGTCCATGTGGCACCTCCTTTCACAAAAACAGCCTGCCCGAAGGCAGGCGCTGGATGATACTTATGCGTTGTCGGTTTCTTCGATGTAGTAGAGCACGTAAGCGCGCTGTGGATCGGTGTTGATCTTTTCCATGTATTCAGGGCTCAGAGATACTTCACCGATGAGGTTGAATGGGGATTCGAAGTCGAAGTCTTCTTCTTCGGTGCATTTGCAGATGTCGAGCTGAGCGTTTGGATCTTCATCCGGTTTTACACCCAGGGCGAGGAACTGCGCCTTTGCGTCGTCGGCGCTGTCTGCAAAAATAATATGAGTATTGGTCGTATGCTGCATAAAAATGCCTCCTTCAAACTTTTATCGTCTATAGGGATTATAGCACGACCGGCGCGTCGGCGTATAGGCGGAATGCGAAAAAGTTTGGAAAACTTTGGCAAACACTGCGATCTGCTGTATAATCGTAGTGAAAAAACGTTGTGTGTTGCGGGGAGGCTGTCATGGCGCAGAAACATTACATTCCGATCATTGATTATCTCAAGGCGTTTGCCATTGTGCTGGTGGTGACGACGCACTTTTTTTCGTACAGCGAAAAGGATTTTCCGCTCTTCATCTATGTGATTCAGATGGGGATGCCGCTGTTTATGTTTATTTCGAGCTATAATTTTGCCATGTCGGCGGAGCGCCACGGGCTGGACACGCTGGGCGCGCTCTATGCACCGGCGCAGATGAAGAAGCATTTCGGCGGCATTCTGCCGGCGTACACGCTGCTCTTTGTGGTGGAGCTGGTGGCCAATCTTTGGCTGGGCGAGCGCTTTTCCCTGGGGGATCTGCTCTATGCCTACATCAGCGGCGGGCTCAATGGCGGCAGCCACGGCGGCTATTTCTTCTGTATTTACTGGCAGTTTCTGCTTTTTGCGCCGCTTTTGTACTTGCTTTTGCGCCGCTGGCCGAAGCAGACGCTTTTGGCGGCACTCTTGCTGGACATGCTCTATGAATTTGCTGTAGGAGCGCTGGACATTCCGCGGGCGCTGAACCGTCTGCTCTTTATCCGCTATCTGTTCATTGCGGCTTTTGGGCTGTATTTCTACCTGTGGCGCAGCCGCGTGCGCCTGAGCTGGATGGCGCTGGGGGCGATGTTCAGCCTCGGCTACATCACGGCGCTGGAATTTTACGGCCTCGACTGGCCGCTGACGACTTACTGGCTCAACACCAATGTGTACGCCAGCTTCTATTATATTGCGGTGGCGGTGTTCGCCTTCTACTTCTTCGAATACAAGCAGCTGCCGGGCAGGCTGCACACCGTGGTGCGCACGATTGGGCGCTCCACCTGGACGATCTATCTGTTCCAGATGCTCTTTTTCCGCCTGCATTGGAGCGCGCCGCTCAGCGGGCTGCCGCTGCCGGTGGAAGTGCTCATCGGCGATGCTTTCTGTGTCGCTGTTGGCTGTCTTTGGAGCGCGCTGGAACGCCGCGCACGAAAAAAGATGAAAAATAGTTAAAAATCTCGTAAAAAAGGCTTGCGTCCCCGCGCATCTTACGCTATAATAATTCTTGCGTTGTTGGGGTATCGCCAAGCGGTAAGGCACATGGCTCTGACCCATGCATTCCTAGGTTCGAATCCTAGTACCCCAGTTCTAGCACCTGTCCGGTGGGACAGGTGCTTTTTTCATATTTGAGCATTGACCCTCCCACCGTTAATCGGTATTATATTAGTAAGAAAATGACGAGGTGATTGAGAATGTTTTCTGGAAAAAAAGTCGTCTTAACCAAACCACAAATTCAGGATGCGGACGTGCTCCAGAAGTGGTATCTGAATAAAGAATTCCGTCAGCTTTACGATGGCTACACCGGCAACTCGCTGGAAATGATTATGGAAGAGATTCGCAACGGTGCCGACATCTCCGATCCTCATGCGGAGCGTTTGAACTTTTTGGTTTCCACCAAGCACAAAAACATTCCGATCGGCGTGGCGTCCATCAGCGACATCGACCGTCAGAATGGTCACGCGCGCATTTCGCTGGGCATTGCCGACACATCACGCCGCCTGGGCTGGTATGGCATTGATTTGATGATCGTGCTCTGCGACATCGTGTTTTATCAGTTTGGCTTCAATCGCTGCTACATGCGCATCAACGACAACAATCAGCTGGCCATCCGCACGGCGACCAACTTTGGCTTCCGCGTGGAAGGACAGCTGCGCAGCCACATCTTCACCGGCGGTGAGTACGTGGACCAATGGGTGCTGGGGCTGCTCAAGGATGAATACGAAAAAATCTCCATCGTTTCTCGCTGGAAAGCACGCAGCGAGCAGTAAATAAGTGAACAGATGGCAGGGAATGAGTGGGCCGCGCCCGCCATTCCCTGCTTTTTTGCTTGTGAATAAGAAAGGAGGGCCTCCAGCAATGGTCACCAAAGAAAATATTCTTGATTTGCTAAGGTATGGTGAAAGAATTAATTTTGAGTGTAAGAAAGCAAATTACCGAACTCTGTATGGGAGACCTACTCATCTTTTGCGAATACAGAAGGCGGCATTATTTTATTTGGGGTTGAAGAGCATGTAAGGGAAATAGATCCTAACAAACGATTTTCTTTTGTACACATTGAACATATCAATCAGCGCATTACCGATTTTTGGAATACGATTAACAGTGAAAAAGTGAATGTTAATATTTTAGTTGACAGCAATGTAGGTTCTTGTGAGATTGATGGGAAAACGATTATGTGGATTGAAGTGCCACGGGCGAGCTATAAATACAGGCCAGTCTATATTAACAACAATCCTATCAAAGGCAGTTTTAAACGCAATAACGAGGGCGATTATCATTGTACAGAAGATGAAGTTAAAGCCATGTTTCGAGATGCCAGTGATTCAGGTAATGATGGTGGTTTGTTAGATGGCTACACGATGGCAGATATCGATAGGGATTCATTAAGAGCATATCGTATTGAATTTGAACATCAAAATCCTGAGCATATTTGGAACAGTATTGAAGATCAAGAGTTTCTTAAAAATATGGGTGGATATGCGATTGATCGCAGTACAGGCAAAGCATGGTTAACTGCTGCAGGTTTGTTGATGTTTGGTAAAGGCATTGCTATTCGAGAACGGTTTGATAATATTCGGATGGACTATATAGATGAAAGCAATCTTTCATCTGGTGCACGTTGGAGTGATCGACTTACGTATGACGGTCAATGGGAAAACAATCTTTATAATTTTGTGCGTCGGATTATGCCAAAATTGGTGAGAGATATTAAGCGTCCTTTTCAATTGAACGGTATGGTGCGTATAGATGATACTATGGTTCATAAGGCAATCAGAGAAGCTCTTATAAATATGGTGATTCATAGTGATTATTTGATTACGGGCGTGCTTAAGGTGATAAAGTCAGATAAAGGTTTTTTGTTTTCCAATCCTGGTCATTTAAAGCTTCCAGTTCGGGACATTTACGAAGGTGGACATTCTTTGGCTAGAAATCCTCGCATACAAACGATGTTTCGAATGATTGGTTTAGGGGATAATATTGGCTCAGGCTTTCCAGCCATTTTAAATGCGTGGGCAACAGAAAATTGGAGAAAACCCGATTTGAGTCAGAATGAAAATTTGCATCAGGTTGAATTGCGATTATGGACAATTTCTTTGATGCCTGAGGAATGTTCAGAGTACCTGCAACGTTTATTTGGCTCAACTTACTTGCAGTTAAATCGGGAAGAACAGATTATTCTTGGGACTGCATATTTGGAAAATGGCGTAACGAATAGCCGCCTGCAATCAATATTAGAATTGCACAGTGTGGACATTGGTCATCTTCTTTCTGCGTTGGTTGATAAAGAGATGCTTGTGGTCAATAAAAAGGGACGCTGGACAAGTTATTGTTTAAATCGTGACTATGATGCGCAGAATCAACAGATAGATATTTACACAATCTCTCATGAGGCGCCTGTTCTAAAAAATGAAACGGATCAAATCATCTATGATTACATTAAGGTAAATGGGTTTATTACAGCGGCCCAGATCTGTTCTATTACCAGAATAAAAACATCTGCTGGTGCATCTAAAGCGACGAAACGATTGATTGAGGCAGGATTGGTTGAAAAGGTTAGAAAAGGAAGAAGTTTTATATATCAACTGAAAAATTAGTTGGTGAATCGGTTGGTGAATTGAAAAATCAGTTGGTGAATTGGTTGGTGAATTGAAAAATCAGTTGGTGAATCGGTTATCGAAATGGTTTCATGTGTTAACAGTGGCTTCGCTTTCGGTCGTGAATAAATGCCTTTTCGGGCATTTTTCGACTTGCGCAGGGCGGGTGGATTCGCTACAATATAACAGGTATCTGGCGGCAGTCGCGAGACGCTGTACAGAGCCTGTTTTTTTTATTGCGTTTCTATCTCAGAACAAGCCACCTGGAGCTGAGACGGCCCGGGATGGACTGCGTGGAGAACGCAGTCCTGGCAAAAACAAGCTAGGAGGAATCAACATGAGTGCAAGAAACACAACGCGCAGCAAACGAACAATGCAGAGACGGACGACACGGCGAGTGGTCATGGGCGGGGTCTTCGGCGCCATTTGCGTGGTGCTGGGTGTCACTGGCCTGGGACTGATCCCGGTGCCAAACTTGAGTGGTTATGCCACGATCATGCATGTGCCGGTCATTATTGCCGCCGTCCTGGAAGGACCAGTGGTTGGCGCCTTTACGGGGCTGATCATGGGGATTTACAGCTTTATTACCCCATCGTCCATTCCACCAGATCCACTTGTCGCTATTTTGCCACGTATTTTGATCGGCGTGGTCAGCGGCTTGGTGTATAAGGCTTTTGGCCGTCATCATGTGCTGGGAGCAGCATTTGCTGGCATCTGCGGCACGCTGACCAACACCATCGGCTTTATTGGCATTGCCATTTTACTGGGTTATGTGCCAATGGCTATTTGGATCGCTATTCTGCCACAGTTTATTGTAGAACTTATTCTGGCAACGGTATTGACCGTGGCGCTGGTGCGTGTCATTCAGCGTGCGCTGCCAGATTATCATAACGACTGATTCAGAAAAGGAGGAAGGCACAATGCTGTTAGCCTTTGATATAGGGAATACCAATGTGGTCATGGGGGTCTATGAAGATGACCGCCTGTTCGCCAGCTGGCGTTTTGCCACCGATGCGCGCCGCACAGCGGATGAGTATGCGGTGCTGTGCTCAAACTTTTTTGCCACCAAGGGGCTGGGGTTTGAGGCGATTGACCAGATTATTCTCTCGTCGGTTGTGCCGGACCTCACACGCACGTTGGTGCGTACCTGTGAAAATTATTTTCACATTTCACCATTGCTTGTTGAGGCTGGCGTGAAAACGGGCCTCAAGATTCGTTACGAAAATCCAAAAGAATTGGGTGCCGACCGCATTGTTAACGCGGTCAGCGGCATTGAGCGCTATGGTGCGCCGCTGATTATTGTGGACTTTGGCACGGCGACCACGTTTTGTGCCATCAACGCCGACAAAGAATACCTCGGCGGGGCCATCAATGCGGGCATTGGCGTTTCGATGGAAGCGCTGTTCAGCCACGCGGCAAAGCTGCCAAAGGTAGAGCTGGTGGCGCCGGACCATGTCATTGGCCGCACCACGGTGGATGCGATGCAGGCTGGGCTGGTGCTCGGCTATGCCGATTTGGTCGATGGCATGATCGCGCGCATTGCCCGTGAGATGGGCAGCACGCCGGAAGAGGTTTTTGTGGTTGCCACCGGTGGTCACAGTGAAACCATCTGTGCGAACTGCCATTATGTGAACACCATCGACACCATGCTGACTTTGGAAGGGCTGCGTCTCATTGCGCAGCGCAACAAAGGAGGCCGTCGCCATGCTTGACGTTTGCCTGTTGGGCTGCGGCGGCATGATGCCACTGCCAAAGCGCTTTTTGACGGCGCTCTTGGTGCGTCATGAGGGCAGCTGTGTGCTCATCGACTGCGGCGAAGCCACGCAGGTGGCGCTGCATTTGTCGGGGTTCAGCGCTCGTCATATTGACCACATCCTGTTCACCCATTACCACGGCGACCATGTTGGCGGGCTGCCGGGGTTGCTCATGACCATTGCCAACAACCATCGCACGGAGCCGCTGCATCTTTGGGGCGGCAAGGGGCTGGAGCGCATTGTGCGCGGGCTGACGGTGATCTGCGGACCGCTGCCTTTTGAGCTGGTGCTGCACGAGCTGCCGTTTAAGGAAGTGTCGCATTTTAAAACCGGCGATCTGGAATGGACGACACAGCCTGTGAAACACCGGGTGCCTTGCCTGGCGTACAGCTGCTATCTGCCGCGCAGCGGACGTTTCGATGTGGAACGTGCCAAGGCAGCGGGGATTCCGGTGCAGCTGTGGTCGCACTTGCAGAATGGCGAGAGCGTGACCCACGATGGCCAGACGTTTCAGCCGGAAGATGTGCTGGGGCCTGCGCGCCGGGGGCTGCGCCTGAGTTACGCCACCGACTGCCGACCAGCGCCAGCGCTGGCAGAGTTGGTGCGTGAGAGCGATCTTTTTGTGGCAGAGGGCCTTTATGGCGACTGCGACAAACAGCAGGATGCTGCCAGCAAGGGCCACATGGTCTTTTGTGAAGCGGCACAGCTGGCTGCGGATGCCGATGTGAAGGAACTGTGGTTCACTCATTACAGCCCAGCCATGCTCAATCCGAAAGATTACCTCGCCAAGGCGCGGGAGATTTTCCCAAACTGTCACAGCGGGCACAACCTTAAAACGACCACGCTGCGTTTCGAAGAAAAATAAGCGCACGCCGCAGTCTGCTATAAGGAAATCGTTATTGACAAGCGGCGCAGGCGAATGCTATACTTCTATCATCCTCATAGCAAAGGGGAGTAGCACTGGCCTTCCAGCCAGAGGCAGAATCGTCATCGCGTGACTCATCACCGGTTCTGTCATAAAAGGATTAACCTTTGATTGCAAGACCTTTGCCTTCCTTGTTGTCGTACAAGAAAGGCAAAGGCCTTTTTTGTGCAAAAATCAAAGCAGAAAAGGAGAATACACATGGAACTTACACTGTTTGGCGCCCTTGGCGCGCTGGATGCCGGTTTGGTGATCCAATATCTCTTTGTCCTTTTGATGCTGGTTGCCATGGAAGGGCTGCTCTCTGCCGACAATGCCCTCGTATTGGCGGTCATGGTGCGGCCATTGGCGCCAAACCTGCGTCAGAAAGCCTTGTTTTACGGCCTTGTCGGGGCAGTGGTGCTGCGGTTGGTGGCGCTGTTCTTCGTGTCCTATCTGGTGAACATCTGGCAGGCACAGGCCATCGGTGCGGCGTACCTCATCTATGTCGGGATTCACAATATTTACAAATACAATAAGAGCAAAAAAGAAGGCCACGAAAGTTCGAAAGACAAACTGCCGGAAGATGAAGAACGCAACTACATGGTCAGCAAGAAAGATTTCTGGAAGACGGTTGCCAAGGTGGAAATCACCGACATCGCCTTTGCGGTGGATTCGATCCTCGCTGCCGTGGCGCTGGCGATTTCTCTGCCGGCGACGGGCTTGGGCCACATCGGCGGCATGGACAGCGGCCAGTTCCTTGTGGTGCTGCTCGGCGGGCTCTGCGGCGTGGTGCTGATGCGTTTTGCAGCCACGGTTTTCGTGAAGCTGCTGGACAAGCGCCCATCGCTGGAAGTGGCAGCGTTTCTCTTGGTGACCTGGGTTGGGATTAAGCTCGTCATTGTGACGCTTGCCCACGATGGTCTTGGCATTCTGCCGCATGATTTCCCAGAAAGCACCCTCTGGCATGTCATTTTCTATGGCGTGATGATTCTCATTGCACTCTGGGGCTGGTTTTCTTCCAAGCCAAAAGAAGCTGCTATAGACGATGCCGGTCATGCCGACAACGACAAATAAAATATTCCGCGTGCCTTGCCAGGTGTCTCTCGCTGTGGGAGACGCCGGGCAAGGCCGCTGGCGTTTATGATTGGTGCCAGCAGGCGGTGCATCATAGATTGTTGCTTGAAAACATTGTATCAAGAAAGGGAGTCGTATCATGGAAGGATTGCTGTTTGGCGCCTTGGATGGCGGACTGATGATCCAGTATATTTTTATTTTCTTTGTTCTTGTGGCCATGGAAGGGCTGCTGTCGGCAGACAATGCCCTTGTGCTGGCGGTGATGGTGCGCCCGTTGGCGCCAAATATGCGCCAGAAAGCGCTGTTTTATGGGTTGATCGGGGCTGTGATTCTGCGTTTCACGGCGCTCTTTTTCGTTTCCTTCCTGGCGAATGTGTGGCAGGCGCAGGCGCTGGGTGCGGCGTATCTGATTTATGTGGGGCTGCACAATCTCTATGAATACAATAAGAAGCAAAAAGACGGCGATGACGTTATGGAAAACATGCCGAAGGGCGAACCGCAGACCTACCTGCATAGCAGAAAAGATTTCTGGAAAACGGTCGTTAAGGTTGAATTTACCGACATTGCTTTTGCGGTGGACTCGATTCTGGCAGCAGTGGCCATCGCCATTTCTCTGCCGCCAACTGGCTGGGGCCACATCGGCGGCATGGACGCTGGCGAATTCATCCTCGTGCTTTGCGGCGGCCTCTGCGGCGTGGTGCTGATGCGTTTTGCAGCGACGATTTTTGTGAAGCTGCTCGATAAGCGCCCTAAACTCGAAAAAGCAGCCTTCATGCTGGTAACTTGGGTCGGGATCAAGCTCGTCATTGTGACATTGGCGCATGAGCGCATTGCGGTGCTGCCAGCAGATTTTCCGGAAAGCACCCTCTGGCATGTCATCTTCTTTGGCGTGATGATTCTCATTGCGCTTTGGGGCTGGTTCTCTTCCGGTCCACAGAATGCTGCCGATTCAAAGAAAAAATAATCCTTGGAAAGGAAGGCGTGCATGTTCAATTTTAGTGAGAATCCTTTTGTGCTGGCGCCGATGGCAGGCGTGACCGACAAGGCCATGCGCCTGATCTGCCGCCGTTATGGTGTGGGGCTGGAAGTGACCGAGATGGTCAGTGCCAAGGCGCTGCATTACAATAACAAAAAAAGCTACGAACTTTTCGACCTCGTTGACGAAGAAGAACCTATTGCGGTGCAGCTTTTTGGCAGCGAGCCGGAGATCATGGCCGAAGGGGCGCGGCTGGCGGTGGCCCATGGTGCCAAGATGCTCGATGTGAACATGGGCTGCCCGGTGCCGAAGGTGGCCAATCACGGTGAAGGCTCGGGCCTTCTGCGCACGCCGGAAGTGGCTTTTGCGATCATTCGCGCCATGCGCGCGGCGGTGGATGTGCCGCTGTCGGCAAAGATTCGCATTGGCTGGGAGGAACGGGACCCGCACCTTGCCGATTTTGCGCGCGGGCTGGAAGCGGCCGGCTGCGATTTTCTGGCGGTGCATGGACGCACCCGCAGCCAGTACTACAGCGGCGAGGCCGATTGGCAGGCTATTGCTGAGGTGGTGCGGGCGGTGGATATTCCGGTGCTTGCCAATGGCGACGTGGTGGATGCGCAGAGCGCTCGTGCCATTCTTGAAACCACTGGTGCCGCCGGTGTCATGGTGGGGCGCGGTGCGCTGGGGCGGCCTTGGCTTTTTGCGGAATTGCTCGCCGACTGGCAGGGGCAGCCGCTGCCGCCGGAACCAAGCCTGGCAGAGCGGGCACAGGTGATGCTGGATCACGCGGCGCTTGCCTGCCGCTACAAAGGCGAACGCATCGCCATGCAGGAAATGCGCAAGCAGATCGGCTGGTATGTCAAAGGCCTGCCGCATGCGGCGGCACTGCGCCGTGATGCCTGCCTGTTGAACACCTATGATGACCTTGAGGCGCTGCTGCGCCGCGAGGGCTTTTTGCCGGCCTAACGCCCTAGGTGCATAAATGCTCTTGGCGTAGCAGTAATTTTACTGCAAAGCTATAATGATGATAAAATATCATGAAAAATGATGCGTATTTTTCAGGTGAGTATTCCTTGTCAACGCGAATGGATAATGTTAAGATAGTATCAGGGAGAATAGCGAGAAATGACTATAGGAGGTAGGCTGACCCATGGAAATTCCAATGATCACCATTCAACAATACAATGACATCGTCGCCGATCAGGAAAAATGTTTTCTGATTTTTACAAAGCAGAAATGCTCTGTATGCGGCCGTCTGATGCCAAATATGGAAAAGATCGCGGATGAATATTCCGATCATCCAGAAATGCACTTTTACAATATGGAAATTCACGATCCAGATGCACGCGCGCTCTTTAAGAGCTGGAACTTGGTTGGGGTGCCACAGACCTGCATCATCAACAACGGGGAATTCCAGGAAGCGCTCCCAGGCGCACTGGACCCAAGCATCTATCGTGACGAAATCAACAAATTGCTCGGCATTCAGAAGAAAGGTTTTGGCGCAAAGCTGAAATCCCTGTTTGGCGGAAAGTAATCAAATCTGCGATCTCGCTGGCTGTGGCTGGCGAGTTTTTTTATGCCCGAAAAAGCCGCCTGCGCGGACATTGATTAGCCCCCAGTCAAGTAGAGAGGGTAAATAACAAAAATCATTTTTCATCA
>CALJRU010000077.1 GCA_937976375.1 uncultured Peptococcaceae bacterium
CAGCGCCGACAATACTTGCTACTCTTTTGCTGGGAAGATAGGTCATTGCCAGGATAGGACGAAAGGCGCTCTGCAGTTATGCGGAGTGCTTTTTTGTGTGTCAAAAAGCAGAGCTTAACGAAGGGCACTCTGATCCAGGGTGCTTTTTTCTTTGTTATCCTTCAATAAATGTCGTTGATGCTACATAACTTTATCAGCAGATACAACAGTCACCGAATTTTTTCGAACCATTGACAGAAATAAAAATTAGTGGTACGGTATTAAATAGAAATGGGTGATTAGCTCAGTTGGTTAGAGTATCTGCCTCACATGCAGGGGGTCGCTGGTTCGAGTCCAGTATCGCCCATAATACATCATAAAAAGCACGTTGCATTTGCAGCGTGCTTTTTGTTTTCAAAAACATTGCCTTGTTTGTAAATTAGCGGCGATGCTGCAAACAGGTGTGTTGGATAGTATATTGAAGGAGGCTTTTTGAGATGATTTTGTGGGAAATGTTAGGTTGAGCACGAAAAGTGGCTGCCACAATAATAAGCGGCAGCCATAATATTTTGTGTTGTAGCTAAAAATTATAGTTTAAAATTTGAAATTTTTTGCAGTGAAATACAGTAGTTCATCTTTAGTGTTTGCTGTTTCTGCGAGCCCTTTTCTAGGTTTTGCTTCCTGAAGTTCAACAATTGTACCATCATCGACAAGCCAGATAGTGGCATTTTCTGCTAAAAGATCCATTCCATCGGCACTATCATCGATATCCATTGCCCAAACAACAATTTGTGGTCCTTCCGTGTAAGCGTCTAGTCCTCTGATTAAAACACTTTCTGCAATGCCTTTGTTCCCTGCGACGATGTCGAGTCGTTTACGTCCTTCACCTTTTTTAGTATATAAGTGTAGATGACCACCTTCTAATATTTGAGAAGTTCTTTCTTTTTCACGATTCGCATCGGTGACATCGTCTGTTTGCCGATAAGCTTCAGTTGCTTTGATACGAGCTTTAATGACAAATTTTTCATTTTCATCGCCTACTTCGTGACATATAATTTTTCCGATTAGTGCTTTTGCTAATTCTTCAGCAGGTTGTGTAAAAAATGTGCGATCAGTAATTCTTTTTTCCATAGGTCATTCCTCCAAAATATTTTTGTTGCAATAAGAATAACATTATTCCAATTATAAGCACAGGATTATTCGAAAAATCTGTCCTCAAGAAGAATGTCGATAGATTTTAAACGATTATGAAGTTCAATTAATTGATTTTTTTGTTGTGCATCTTCTGATATATATGTTTGAGCTTGTTTGGATTCTATTACTACCTTTAAGAGATCTAGTTGTCTACAGAGTAATCGTAAAAGATTTCCAAATTCGTAATAGTTATAAGATGAATGGAACAATGGTGAGACATCCGCACCTGCGCTGATGATTGCATGTAATTTTAGAATGTTGTTGTCTTTATCACTTTTAGGTTGTTCTGTAGGAAAAATCACAAAGTGACGCATAGATTCTGTGAAATAAAATTCAACCAAGGGACTACCACGCCAGGTGCCATTGACGTTTGCACCACCAGCAAGGGCGAGAATGAAGTCATCTAATGGTTCAATACTTCCAAGTTTTCTCAAATTATTACCTCCATACTTCGTTCAAAACTTTTAGGCATTACCCATATGGTTGGTTTTTGTTCAATAAGTGGAAACGTTAAATAGCCATCGGTGAGAACAATAACGCATTCGAAATCTTTCTGACAGGCTTGTATATATGGTATAGTTATATCAGTTCCGCCTGTCATAGTTCGATGATATTTTTTTAGTGGTGTTAGATTCAATTCGGTATTATCGGTGAATCCTGAAGCCCATATGTCTGCAAAACGTGTCATTTTTGATAATTCTCCGAGAAATTGTTGGAATAATACATTATTGATGCTTGCACTTTCGTCAATAAGAGCACATATTTTGGGCTTTGGTTTTGGATAGAGAATATCTTCGCAAATACCAAATTCGTCAAAATCATAAAGGAGATAGTCCAAGTCATCGCCAAGGCTACTTTTTACAAGATTTTGTAATGTTTGTTTCCAATTAACTTTTGAGAGAAGTGGCTGACAGTGCTTGCTTAAAGGACTTATTCCATGACTAGCGAGCTTTTTTGCGCTTTCAATTGCCTCCATCGTATCAAGATTTTGCCAAACTTTACTACCATCAGTATTTTTCTCCAGTAAGTCATTATCCAATATAGATTCAGAAGTATTACATGTTTCATGCGAAGAAAGTTGTTTATTGTTAATAAATATGGATCTATTTTTGCTTGAGAGGCAGTCAAATTTAAGGTCTAATTTATCAAATAGTTGATTATAAATATTCTCAGCAGAATCGTTAATACCGTCAAGTGCATTAGATGGCAGAGAATAACCAGAGATAGTGATTTGGTAATTAATGGCATGATCGCATGCAATGTTCCAAAGAGCGAGATTTCGGTATTCTTGGCGTTCCGTATGGCGGTTGGCTATATGAAGCATCTCATGAAGTTGTACTCCTAAACGTTCTTTTGGCTTTAATATTTTCCAGAATTGTGGGTTATAAAATAACACCTTTCCATTAGGTGTTATGCCAATAGTTTCCAAAGATTCGGTTGCAATGACATTTTGGATATTTAATACAATGGGTGCGAGCCATGGTTCACACCATATTAATTTTGAAAAGTTCATTTTACGCATAGTCCTGCCTTCTTTGCAGCAGAAGCAAGAATTGCCATACATTTTTTATCGGCCGTTAGTTTTTCAGCAAGCAATGGAATGGAATATCTGGCAAAAATGATTTCACATTCGGAGCTTTGCGTAGCGATCCATTGATAGACAAGTGGAAAATATTGTATTGCTTGTTCATGATCCTTTAATGCTGTTGCTAATACGGCAGTAAACGCAGCTAAATGCACCTTCGATGGTTTTTTTGCGTGGCCGTTAACAATATCTTCAATAGTAGGACATAATGTACTGTCTTTGTAAAATGCGCAAAATTTTGCTTCATGTGCACCACGTATTGTTCCGTGTGCAGCTTCTTGGTAAGGAATTCCCAATGATATTGCGGAAGAAAGATTTGCCCATTCACGAGGGCAAGCAGTACCGGTAGAAGGTTTTTCTAGTAATGCATCAGGATTCGCTTGAATAAATGCACGTATTTTGGGATTAATGTTGTTTCGTTCTGCCCATGAGAGCCATTCTTTTGCAGAAACAGAGTAATCAACAGTAAATACACGTGTTTTCGAAGCATATACCATTTCGCGAGCTCCTGTTTCGTCTTCGACACGATTGCCTGCAGCAAATACATAAAGCCCTGCTTTTGAATGTGTACATTTATTATTATCGTTTTGTGGCATTGAAAGTGTGTAATCAAATGAACGACCATGTAATTTTCTTTCATTAAAAGGAGAATATGCCAATTGTTGAAGCGCATCTGGTGCATTTGTGTATTCATCAAAAAATAAAACAGTAGGAATATTTAATTCTTTGTTTTTGTCAATACGTTGCAACCACCATGCGCGTGCTTTTTTTAATTGTCCAGTTTTTGGATCGATATAATCTTTTCCTTCAAAGCTACTTGGCGTTTCAGATGATAGTCGAATATCCACCAAATCTGCACCTATATTTTGAGCAAATTGGGTAATGAGCGCTGTCTTTCCAATTCCAGGTGCACCAAAAAACATAACAGGGATACTAGCCGCTAACTTTAAAATTTTTTCATTCATTTTAAAATTTTCCTTTCTAAGTATTTTGTAATGCCATTACGTTTTCTATCATAACAGATATAAAAATAAGACCTAAATATAAAAAATTATATATAAAAATGCTCCTTTTTTTGAACGACGTCATGTGATGACTTCAAAAAAGGAGCATTTATCTATTCTTCTTCCAGTATTTTCAGCAGCGCAAGGTAGAGGGGTGGGTTGTTGTAGAGGATGAGTTTGAGGTGTTCGTTGGTGCGGGTGAGGAGGTGGTAGAGGGCGCGGAGGGCGGCGCTGGTTTGATCGGTGGTTTGCAGGTGGCCGGTGGGATCGTAGAAAAAGCGGCGGTCGAGGATGATGGCGACGCGTGGGTATTCGCGGCCAGCTGCATGACGCAGGTCGATGGCGCCGCAGTCGGTGAGAGAAAGGCCGGGGCCAACTGCGGTGCTGGTGAGCAGGGACCAGCCTTGTTTGGTGAGATGGCTGGCGTAGGCGCGCAGATCGGCGGCTTCGTAGAGATAGTCGATGCTGATGCAGTCGCTGGTTTTATGAAGCGGGGCGGCACCATTGTGGAAAAGATTGGTGATGAAGGCAGCAAGGGTGCTGTTGGTGCGGATTTTCGCAGAAAGGGCCGTGCTGCGCAGCTGCAGCGTGGGATGGTGAGCGGTAAGAAAAGCTCGGCTGTCGCTGGAGGGATCAAGGTGCAGTTCTGGGATCGCCTCAAAGGCCAGAAGCAGGGTGGTATGACTGGCTTGCGCAGCGCTGGCGAGGGCGCCAAGATCGCTGTGGTGCAGGTGCTGGGCGTCGTCGATGAGAAGCAGACGATAGCGGCTGCAAAGGGCGGCAGGGTGAACGTCGCCAAGCCCATAGATGTTCCAGCCTAATAGGCTGCGGAAACGGTGCTGATTCTTGTTGAGCGGCCCAGGGTGACACAGGGCCACACTGCTGGTGCTGCGAATGGTTTTGGCAATGTCGTAAAGCAGCAGTGTTTTACCGGTGCCAGAAGCGGCAGAGAGCAGGAAAAAAGTGCCGGGATGGTGCTGGTGCGTGTAAAGGACATCGTCTTTGACCGATTGCTGGGTGGTAGTAAGAAAATATTCTCCCTGCAGAAAACGTGTGGTGTCGTTAAAGGGCGAGATCAGATAGTTGGCAGGGACAAAGAGCTTGTCCGGATCGGCATCAGGGTTAACGTGCTGGCGGCGGAGAATATCGGCAATTTCCGCGGCACAGCTGGTGCGCAGGCTGCGGGTGCTGGGCTCGTAGGCGTAGAAACCATCTTTGTCCACATAGGTAAAGAGATGCAGTGGTTGTCCAAGAAAGCTCAGATAATGGTGATTGGCGCGCATCTGCCGCAGGATTTTGTCTTCTTTGTTGGCCCGGCGCAGCGGTGCTTTGAGTTCGATGTTGACAATGCAGTCATGGCCGAAGCGCAGCAAATCAAATTCTTTGCTGATGCGGTCAATGGCATAGCCGGCAAAAAAGCCATCCAATTCGGAAACCGTGCAGCCTTCAGCTTTGAGACTGTCACAAAAGGCACGCAGTGTCGCCAGTTCATGGCTTTTCAGCACCTTATAGCGGCGTTCGGCAGCTTTGCCCAAGGAGGCCAATGCCTGCCCGCCTTGATAAATAGAAAGCAGATTGGAAGGTTTCATCGTCTCATCCTTTCTGGGTGGCGGTTATAGACAACGCGCCACAGCTTCCAGCGCCGCTGGCAGGGCATCTAGGTCGAGGTTGGCGTAGCTGAGGAGAAACTGATGGCTGGCGGTTGGTGCGTTGGTTTCATAGTATTCGCTGAGGGCGGAGAGGTGAATGCCTTGTTCGTTGAGCTGTGCGGCGAGGGCAGCGTCGCTGCGGTGGGTGTGCAGACGCAGAAGCACATGCAGGCCGCTGTCTTGCTCGATGATGTCGCAGAGACCCGCGAGGGGGCTTTGGGCGATGGCGTCGAACACCAGCTGGCGCTGGCGGGCATAGAAGAGGCGCATGCGGTTGATGTGTTTTTCGAAGTAGCCTTCGTCGATGAAGCGCGCCAAGGTGAACTGTTCAAAGTTGGAGACGGTGCAGGAGTAGAAAGCGAGCCGTTCGTAGAAGCGGTTGGCCAGCGCCACAGGCAGCACCATGTAGCTGATGCGCACGGTGGAGGAGAGGGATTTGGCAAAGGTGTTCATATAGATGACGCTGGCCGAAGCATCGAGGCTTTGCAGGGCAGGAATGGGGCGTCCATGAAGGCGGAATTCGCTGTCGTAGTCGTCTTCGATGATGGTGCGTTCATCGGCTTCGCTGGCCCAGGCAAGCAGTTCGTAGCGGCGGCTCACAGGCATGGTGATGCCTGTTGGAAACTGGTGCGTAGGCCCAATGTGGGCAATGTCGGCGCCAGCAGCGCGCAGGCCGGAGACGGTGACGCCCTGTTCGTCCATATCGGCAAAGCGGCAGCACACGCCCTGAGCACGGTAGATTTGCGGTATTTTCCGGTAGCCGGGATTTTCAGTGCAGTAGACTTTATCGCGGCCTAAAAGCTGAATCAGCAGGCTGTAGAGGTATTCGGTGCCGGCACCAACGATAATTTGATCCGGATGTACGTCGATGCCGCGAAAATCGCGCAGATGACCGGCAATGGCGCGGCGCAGCGCCCATACACCGCCGGAGGGTGATTTTTCCATCAAGGCCTGGCTTTCTTCGGCAATGACTTCGCGCAGGAGTTTTTTCCAGGTGGCAAAAGGAAATTGATCCGGATTGGTTTGGGTGCGGGAAAAATCAAAGTCGTAGTGTGGACGCGGCGTAGGCAGGATGATGGTGTCGAGAGGTTTTTCTGCGGGCGCTGTTTTGATCGGCGCATCGAGCTTGGCCACAAAATAGCCGCGCTTCGGCAGCGAATATACATAGCCCTCGCTGATGAGCTGAGCGTAGGCGCTTTCCACAGTGATGGTGCTGACGCCGAGGTTTTTCGCCAGGGTGCGTTTGCTCGGCAGTTTTTCGCCGGCTTTTAAGGTGCCGCTTTTGATGTCGTCGCGAATGTCTTTGTAGAGGGTTTCATATAAGGCGCCTTTGCTGGCATCGGAAAGGTCATAGGTGAGCATGGTGTCGCTCCTTTCGATCGTGGTTTCTGGCATGGCAGACGCGGGAGGAATCGCGCGATTAACATGCCAGGCGTGCTTTTATGGTAGCATAGCGACCACGTTGACGCAATGCTGTGGCGGAAGAAAAGAGATTCTTAAAAAAGTTTCACATTGCTAATTATTTTCTGTTGACAAGTTAGCAAGTGCATACTATAATGAAACCATGAGTTAGCGAAGTAAAACTCGCTAATTCAAACAACCTCTATTTTGAAAGGGAGATGACCATGGAAACCTTAGAAGAACGCATTGTTCGTTTTTGCGCCCCTGTATTGACTGGGATCAAAACGGGTGGGCTTTTTAACACTTGTGAACTGGATCCACAGACCATTTGTCAGGAAGCAGTGGCTGCGCGGGAACGCTTGCGCCGCTTTGGGATCAATGTGCGTCTCTTTTTCACGAACGGAAAGATGCCGCTCGTCTATGTTTATCGTGTCGATGCCCTCGCGCGTGATTTGGCAGACCCTGAAACGCAAGCCTTCCTAACACCCCTTGGCTATGCGGATTTTAGCTATCAGGCAGCGCTGTCTCATCTCGCCAAGCGTTTGCAGCAGCACGATGGCTTTCCACACGAGATCGGGCTCTTTCTCTCTTACCCGCTGGAAGACGTCAAGAGTTTCGTGCAGTTCGGATCAAGATGCGCGAAGCTGCAGGGCCACTGGTGTGTGTTCCACAACGAAGAACAAGCCAGAAAGTGTTTTGCAGCCTATGACGACAGCCGGTCGGTATGTCTCACCCGATATCGGGAAGGGCAGCCTCTTGAAGCGCTGGCCCGTGCAATTTAATGTTAGAAAGGATGTGTACAAAAGTGAAAGTCGCAATTGTATATTGGAGTGGTACGGGTAACACCGAAAACATCATGAAACTGGTCAAACAGGGCGTGGAACAAGCCGGAGCGCAGGCCGACGTGTACATGCCTTGGGACTTTGACCCAAGCATGATGGATCAGTACACCAATTTTGCCTTTGGCTCACCAGCCATGGGCGATGAGCAGCTTGAAACGGAAGATTTCCAGCCAATGTGGGACAGCATTGAAGGAAAACTTTCTGGCAAAAACGTGGTGCTGTTCGGCTCCTACAATTGGAACAGCGGCGAATACATGGACCTTTGGGCGCAGGACGCTGTCCGTTTAGGCTGCAACCTCGTTGCAGACGGCCTGGCCATTCTCGACTCTCCGGAACCAGGTTCCGATGAAGAAAAAGCAGCCATCGCTTTGGGCGTCGCCATCGCCAGAGCGTAAATGCATGCGGTTCGCCGCGTGACAACTCCATTGCGCAGTCATTTCCAAAAAAGACTGCGCCAAACACCTCTAATTGTACAATCATTGTTCAAACGAACATCGCAGGGTCGTTTGTGCAATGACTTGCAGACAGGCTTTTGCAGGAGCGCTATGTTTTGGGCAAGGCATGGTCGCTTCTTTTAAAAACCTCTTAGCGCTGAAAAGCGCGGGAATCCGATTCATTGACAATCACACCTCTACTCCTCTACTTTTTAAAGATTGATTGTTTTACTTGTGAAGAAGAAAACAGACCTTCCTCTAGACGAAACCGGCAGCAGGATCGCAATCACGCAGGGCTTTCTCCAATCTCCCCCTGCGTGCTGTCGGTTGGAAAATCCTATCTCTTTGTATAATCCGCAACAAAACCGCAAGGCAGTGGGCGCCTTGCGGTTTTTGTTGTGCATAGGAATGGGCTATATTGCATGATGTTTTGCGCTGTTTTATAATAAGTCCAGCAAAAAGAAACGGAGGAATCCTTTATGAATAATATCAGCATCCGTGTCGCCACCCCCGACGACGCCGAAGCGCTTTTGGCGCTCTATGCGCCCTATGTCACCGATACCGCCATCAGCTTTGAATACGAGGTGCCAAGTGTGGAAGAATTTCGTGCGCGCATTGTACGCACGCTGAAAACATACCCTTATCTCATTGCCGAATTTCGCGGCGTGATTCTTGGCTATGCTTATACCAGTGCTTTTGTTGGCCGTGCAGCCTATGCCTGGTCGGCAGAAACCTCCATTTATATTGATAAAAACTGCCGCCACCAAGGCATTGGCCGCGCACTCTATCAGGCTCTTGAAGGCATCAGCCGCCTTCAGCGCATCACCAATCTCTATGCTTGCATTGGCGTGCCTGAAAATGGCAGTGATCCATATCTCACGCGCAACAGTGCTGATTTTCATGCCCATCTGGGCTATCGTTTCGTTGGTGAATTTCAGCGCTGCGGCTATAAATTCGATCATTGGTACCACATGATTTGGATGGAAAAGCTCATTGCAGACCATCCGGCTCAGCCGCTGCCGATGCGTCCGTTCTCTGAACTTACAGACGACGAAGTTGCTGCCGTTCTGGATGCCGATTAAGTTTGCGAATGCTGCAGTTTGGCACAACGTCTCGATATAAGAAAGGAGAATCTGTCTCATGCGGCTTCAACTGCTTCTTTGCGCTGGGCTATGCCTCGGCTTGACGGCTTTCGTCGGCTGTGGGCATGCGGATCAGGAGAGCGCTTCGTCAACGCATCGCACCACAGCGCCTGCGGCGCAGCCTGTTCGCGTTGCCTGTGTCGGCGACAGCAACACCGCTGGCTACGGCGCCGACAGTTATACCATTGCGCTGGCAGAGCGCCTCGGTGACGATTATGCAGTCAGCAATTATGGCGTCAGCGGCACCACAGCCATGGCCAGCGGCATCGATCCTTACAGCGAAACGGCTGCTTATGAGGCCAGCCTGGCCGATCAGCCGGACATTGTTGTGCTCATGTTTGGCACCAACGACACCAATCGCTCCAGCTGGCGCGGCCGCGAAGCCTTCGCCGACGAATACGCCGATCTTGTGCACACTTATCAAACCCTCGACAGTTCGCCAACCGTGCTGCTCTGCACCCCGCCGGCGCCGCATTTGAAAGAAACTGCAGGCATGGTGAGCTTTGGGGTGCAGCCTGCTGCTTATGCTGCCGTCAACGACAGCATCCATGCCTTCGCAGAAGAAGAAAGCCTCACTGTCGTCGACATCTACAGCTTGACACTCGATCACCCAGAATGGTTCCTCGATGACGGCATTCATCTTGCCAATGAAGGGGCCCAGGCGGTCGCTGATGCGATTGCTGAAGCGGTGGAGAAACGATAACCTATGAAAAAAGCCCGATAAGAGCGCTGCGCTCTTATCGGGCTTTTGGCGTTTATTCTTCTTTTGCTTTGGCCAGTTCTAGGGCTTCTTTGCCGGTGAGTGTATCAACATGCATGGCAAAAATGGTAAGCGAAGACCAGGCGCTGTCAATTTCCTGTTCAAGAGCGGTCTGGCTTTCATTTGGCGCGTATTTGCGTCCCAGGAGCGTGATGGCATGGTGGGCTTCGTCGTCATCATTCACAAGTTGCACCGTGCCGCAGGCGATGACGCTGCGGTAGTACGTTGTGAAGTGCTCTGGCACAATGTGATCGTCGGCAATGACGCAGAAAGATGCGCGGGGATTTTCCTGGATAAGGTCGAGCTTGTAGCCAGCCTTGGCGCTGTGAAAGTAGAGGGTGCTGTCGACATAAACATAGCTCAGCGGCACCGCGTAAGGCTGGCCGCTTTGATCGGCCAGTGCCAGCACACCAGCACTGGCATGGGTGAGAATATCGGTGCAAACATCTGGTGCAAGGGCCTGGCGTTTGCGCCGCATTGTGTGTGTCATGAGAAAAGCCTCCTTCATAATCGGTGCTCTCACTATAGCAACGAAAAAATAAAAAGTCAATGTTGGCAATTTGTCATTTTTTCCCTTGAATATGGGAGTGAGATGTCATATAATATACAACGTTGACGCTAAAAATGGTTTGGATTCAAACTATTTTTATTTTCAGTTTTTTAGAAAGGAGTTTTCATGGAACATTCATTTCATTATTTAATGATGATTACCCAGTCGCTGTTCCAAAAAGGTGTCTTTGCACACTTGCGCCACACCGACCTCACCGTCGGTCAGCCGAAAGTGCTGGATCATCTCCATAGCCACGACGGGGATTCTCAGAAAGAGATTGCCAGCAGCTGCCACATCGAACCGGGCTCTTTGACCACCCTGCTCAAAGGTATGGTCGAAAAAGGGCTCATTGAGCGCCGCAATATGAATGGCAATCGCAAGACAACACATATTTTTATGACAGAAAAAGGCAAAGCCAGTTCCCAGCAAGTGCAGGCTGCCTTTGCAGAGATGGAAGCGATTGCGTTTGAAGGCATTCCAGAGAAAGAACGCGCACGTTTCATGGAAACGCTTACCCACATTTACAATAATCTTCAGGAAAGGAGTTTGGAACAGTGACGACCAACAAAATCAAACGTTACATTATCTTTTTCATCGGGGTGTTCATCAACTCTCTCGGCGTCAGTGTTATCACCAAGGCCGATCTCGGGACTTCGCCAATTTCTTCGGTGCCATACGTACTGAGTTTGAATTTCTCATTCACCCTCGGTGAATTTACCATTGCTGTTAATATGATCATGGTTATTCTGCAGCTGGTCATTCTGCGCCGCAATTTCAAGCTGGAACATGTGCTGCAGATTCCCTTCTGTGTCATCTTTGGGTATTGCATCGACTTGACCACTGCCATGATTAAAAACATCACATTCTCTGTGTATATTGAGAAGCTGCTCTTTTTGCTTGTAGGCTGCATCATCCTTGGCTTTGGGGTGTATCTTGAAACCCTCGCCAATGTTGCCATGCTGCCAGGGGAATCGCTCGTGCGTGCCATCAGCAGCACCTGGCACACCGACTTTGGTATGACAAAAATCGCCAACGACGTGACCTTGACGGTGATCGCCGTGGTGCTCTCTTTCATTTTTGCTCACCGCCTCAACGGGGTGCGTGAAGGGACCATCATCGCGGCCTTCCTTGTTGGCTATATTGCCCGCCTTTGCGGCCGCAAAATCCACAGATTCGACAAATTTATTGCTGAAGTGGAAAGCGACGATGTTGCCATGTATGAACCAGCCCTCGAAAGCGACAACTGGGTCATCTCCATCGGTCGTCAATATGGCAGCGGCGGCCACGCCATCGGTCAATACCTCGCTCTCAAACTCGGATTTTCCTTCTATGATAAGGAAATCATCTCTGAAACCGCCGGCATCACTGGTTATTCAGAAGACTATATCCAGAAAAACGAAGAAAGCATGGGCAGCCACCTCATCCACGATTTGTTCAATCAGATGTATGTCTATTCCAACACCGACGATGCACCAAAAGACGTTATCTTCAATGCACAAACCCAGGTTATTCAAGACCTGGCACGCAAAGGCAACTGCGTCATTGTTGGCCGCTGCTCGGACTACATCCTGCGCGATTACGACCATTGCATCAGCCTCTTTTTGCATGCACCAATGGCATCACGCGTAGAACGCATCATCAAAACAGAACATATGGAAGAAAGCCAGGCACAGCAGGCCATCGCCCACACCGATCGCCGCCGCGCCGACAACTACAACTACTACACCGACCAAACCTGGGGCTATTCCGACCATTACGACCTCTGCATTGACACCCGCCTCGGCCGCGAGTTCATCCTCGATGCGGTAAAGACCGTGATGGCTAAAAAAGAAGCCGCAGAAGCGTAAACCTGTTAATCATCCTCGTTCAAGGCAAATGCTGCTGAACGGGGATTTTTTTATTGCTTCTTGTCGTGTATCATTAGAGATAGAACAATGAACCGAAAGACCTGCTAATAAAAGTCAAGCCATAAATCCATGATTTTTCATCATAGATTT